>CAYWJO010000046.1:0-26298 GCA_964458565.1 uncultured archaeon
CTCATACTGGCAAGGACATATGGATTGACGACTACTATGTCAGAAAATATGTGGAGACTGAACCAGGGCATGGTGGTTGGGGTGGTGTGGAGGTCCTGTATGCATGAGGTCGATATGTTTAATTCAACACAAGAGAGATTATGTATATTCAGTGATGTGTGTACTAATGCTGGAGGGCATTGAATGAAACAACAAGAGATAGAAACATGGCTTATCCTTGGGTTAGTTCTGACAGTGGGTTGTCTGCTGCTACCAAGTTTAGTGAATGGTTCTGCGGACGAGATTCAGTTCTTGTCTGACGGAGAACTTGCTTCAGACACAATAGAGCTCGGATTCTCCACCTATCTCGGAGGAACTGACTCCGATGAGATATACGCAATAGCAATCGATGATAATGATGACATCTATCTTGCGGGATGGACAGAGTCCAGCGATTTTCCCACCACTGAGGGTGCCTATGACAGGTCGCATAATGGTGGGGTCTCATGGGACTCAAGTGACTGTTTTGTGATGAAGCTGAGCAATGATGGACAGGAGATCATCTACTCCACCTTCCTTGGAGGTTCCGACCATGGAGAGTATGTGACAGGTATAGCGGTTGATGAGGAGGGGAATGTCTACATTACAGGTCGTACATCCAGTGATGATTTTCCAACAACAGAAGGTGCGTATGACCGTACATATAATGTAGGTGAGTCTGACTGTTTTGTAACAAAAATCTCACCGGATGGGAGCGAGCTGCTTTTCTCCACGTATGTTGGGGGTTCAGAGTATGAGAATCCCTCTGGTATAGTGCTGGGAGGAAATGGAGATTGCTATGTTATTGGAAACACATATTCTCCTGATTTTCCAGTGGATACCCCCAATGAACAGGATTCCTGTCACACACTTGGGGGAGATCAGGATGGATTTGTGTTTAGGTTAAGTGATAATGGAGATAGTCTTGATTATTCCATGTATCTTGGAGGAGATGGAGTAAGGGACGATATTTTTGATGCAGCGATAGACTCCGAAGATAATATTGTACTTGTCGGTTTCACGTGGTCCTCAGACTTTCCTATAGTGAATGCTTATGATGATGAGTTGTCCGGGGACACTGAGGGAGTCATAGTCAAAGTACATTCAAATGGATCGTTTATTTTCTCCACATTCTTTGGGGGATCAGATGCAGATGTTGTATATTCTGTGGATATTCATAATGATATATATATCACAGGAGGTACTAGTGGCGATGATTTCCCTATTGTAGGTGTTAATAATCCCTTCCTTAGCGGGTCCTTTGGTATTTTTCTTTCAATTCTCAATAAACAAGGAACTGCATTAAAATACTCAGGAATCATGAAGGACTCTAAACAAGAAGGTGTGAGTACTCGTGTTGGTTCTATAATAGTTGTTTCAGAGAATGAGATTTGGTTGGGTGGTACTACCAGAAATGAGCAGTTTCCTGTCTCAGAGAACGCACTTGATACGACTATGTCTAAACAAAAGGGATTTCTGACTATGATAGACCCTATCAGGAACACTCTAAACTACTCCTCCTTCTTTGGTGGGAGCAATTGGGATACTATGTCTAGTTTTGAGGTTGACTCGTCGAATAATTTTGTTTCATGTGGTTATACAGACTCTACCGATATTCCAGTGAAGAATGCCATCGAGCCAATAAAAATCAGTTCGGAGAATTATTATGATGGATTTGTCTTTAGTCTTACTCTCCCCTCAAATACTACGCACCCAGAGCTGTTACCACCACTTGCACTTCTTGCAGTAGGAATTGGAGTAATCACTCTAATTGTCATTGTTATAGGCGTCAAGAGGTTAAGATAATTTCTAGAACTAGACTGTAAGAAACCGTTCGAATCCTATCTTACTGTCTGTCAACTTCTAGCCCAAGTGGGAAGTGTACACTGAAATAAGAACGAAGAATTCTGAAAATAAATCAAGCACCCTTATTCTACAGACCCTCAAATCCACAATTGGGACACTGATATTCCTCTATGAAATGTTATGAGTTCTATGTTAGTGGAAATATTGTTAGAATCTGATGTAAATTGATATATTACATTCTAGAAACTGTTTCCACCTCTACTTGAGCAACGCCCTCTAGTTGAGTTATGGCTTCCTCAATATCATCTGTACCACCCATCGATTCTTCACGTGCAACATTCATTCTAAGGGCTTTCAGGCCAAATGCTACTGGAACAATCTCGTTGGCTCTGACGTCAGTTCCTTCAGGTACTGCTGTTTTGATGCGCTCAAGTAGGTCATCTAAATCAACATCGACATCCTCTGGCATGATCTTTAAAGTAATGATTACTCTAGCCACGATTTATCCCCCTAATCTATGGGCCATCAAAGCCACAGTTTGGACACTGGTATCTGTTAGAGAATCTTCTGCATGATTCACATCTCCAGATAATGAATTCTCCACAGGATGGGCACTGAAACTTTACACTATCTTCTTTTGGTGAGATAGAACAGTGACACGATGTGCATCTGATAGCTCTCATATTCGACAAAATATCACCAGATGGTTTGTTGTTTACTGGGTTTTGGCACTCATCTTTAGTATTATTATAAATGTGTCGAAGGGGCGCAGAAACTGCCTATTAGAAAGCTCGTAGTATACAAGTGTAATCCATATATGAGCTATCCAACTTCTTTAATCATGGTGTGTTCCAATGGGCACAAAGCTCTCTGAAATAATGAATGCTGAGACAATCACACTCAGTGACCTCTCGGATCGTAAACTCGCAGTAGATGCATTCAACACGCTATATCAATTCTTATCGATTATCAGACAGCCAGATGGAACACCTCTCAAAGATAGGCAGGGTCGGATTACAAGCCATCTCTCAGGGCTTTTCTATAGAAATCTCAATCTATTGGAGGTTGGAATTCGTCCAGTCTATGTCTTTGATGGCATTTCTCCAAAACTAAAAACTCCCGAAAAGGAACGCAGGAAAGAAATTCGGGAGGCTGCACGAAAAGAATGGGCACGAGCTAAAGAAGAAGGGAGAATCGAAGATGCTCGGAAAGCCGCACAAGCAAGCTCCAGACTAACAAGTGAAATGGTTGAGGAGAGTAAAGAGCTTCTAAGTGCACTTGGTATCCCAGTGATACAGGCGCCCTCCGAAGGTGAGGCATTGGCTGCTCAAATGTCTCGAGAGAAAATTGTCTGGGCTAGTGCAAGCCAGGATAATGACTCATTGTTGTATAATTGTCCTCGAATGGTTCGAAATCTATCAATATCTGGACGCCGTAGAGCTGGGCGCTCAAAGACGTACAAGACCATTCATCCTGAAATAGTCGATCTGGATTTAAATCTCAAACTTCTCAAGATAACTAGAACCCAATTAGTGGATATTGCAATATTAGTCGGAACCGACTATAATGATGGCATATCAGGTATTGGTCCAAAGACAGCCCTAAAACTAGTGAAAGAATACGGAACTTTAGAGACGATTCAGAGTGAGAAAGGCATCGATTTAGTTATGCCCTATGATGAGATTCGTGATATATTCCTCAATCCCCCAGATGTAAAGATAGATGAACCAGTCTGGACAGAACCTAACCATGATGTGCTTCTAGAAATCTTATGCAATGAACACGCCTTTAGCCAAGATAGGGTCGAACGTTCTTTGCAGCGACTTGATGAATCTATTAGGAAGATGCATGAAGAAGCAAAGCAAAGCTCACTAGATGACTTCTTTTAAAAAAGGAAATCCAACATCTACAACAAAGCACAAATAAAGCGCATCATATGTGATAATATGCCAAGTAGTATAGTATACCCAATATTGGTATTGAGAAAACTAAGGTGACTACATTGACATTTCGAGAGCGAATGACCGCAATCAGAGCATCAGTATCTGATATTGTTAATGGCAAATTCGGAGAGGATAGCGGACCATATGTCATCTCTCCATACGGAGTTGAATTAAGAAGAATCGCTCTTGTGGGATATATTACAGATCAAAGATCAGGTCAAGGGTCACAAGGAAAATATGCGTACATTACAATTGATGATGGTTCTGGGGCAATTAAAGCATGGGCTTGGGATATCCATGTTGAGTCACTTGAGAAAATAGAAAAGAATATCCTCGCTTTGATTATTGGAAAACTCAAGTCTTTCAAGGATGATGTCTATGTTGCACCAGAAATAATTCGCAAACTAGATGATCCAAATTTCATGACATTTCACATGATGGAACGATATCGTACACTGCTTACTATGGCTGGTTCAGCTGATTTCGATTTCACTCCTCCAAGTGAGGATATACTCCAAGAAACCCTAGAGAATGCATCAAAAACCAAGGTATCTGTTCAACCAACGGGAAAGCTTGGAAAACTGATATACGACTACATTCAGGAAAATCTAGGACCTGACGGAATCAAGATAGATGAGATTGTTGCGCACTTTCTCCCGATGGGATATCAAAAAACCGCTGTAAACCTTGAAGTCTTAGACTTACAGGAACAGGGTCTCTTACAAGAGATAAAAGTAGGCCACTATACTCTAGGTGATGGATAATACTAAAACATAAGCTTCAAAAAAGAAAGATTGACGAGTGATGAATATGGACGATTACAAGGGCCTCTTAGAAAGAGGAAGATCACAGATTCCTGAAGATGCATTCAAAAAATCTGGAGAGCGATTTCAAGTACCTCCAGTACAGGTGATAGTGCAAGGAAACAGAACATTATGGCAGAACTTCCAAGAAATAATTACTATTCTCAATCGTCCCGGTAAGGAAGTTCTCAAGTATATGGCAGGTCAACTAGCCACAGCAGGTATAATTGAAGGAAGCAATGCCATTTTCAACGGTACTTTTGTTGAAGAAACAGTCAATGATGTTCTCTTGAGGTATATTGATGCGTATGTGATTTGTCCTGTATGTACACGTCCTGACACTAGTATGATAAAGGACAAAAACGTCTACTACTTATCTTGTTCAGCATGTGGTGCTAGAACCGCCGTCCGTCCGGTATGACCTTTACATGCTGATTTCGGATAGTTCATATTGATTAACGAGAAGTAGGATTGAAAAACATGACGAAATCCAAGACATTGTTCTATCTAAAGATACATCCTAGAATGGAGCATTATCTAGTTGCAATATGTGATGAATCCCTTCTTGGTAGGACGCTTGAAGAGGGAGATATCAAATTCAACATATCTGAGGATTTCTATGGCGGCGATTTGGTGGATCTCACAACTTACTTGGAACATCTGAAACAAGCTACAATTGTGAACATGATTGGTAAGAACACAGTCACCGCAGCTATCGATGCAGGTTTTGTAAATAAGAATGCAGTACTCTACATCGAAGGGCAACCACATGCCCAATGGGTCAAGCTCTAGTTCTTCTAGTGGTGTTGACCCCCACCACAGGTTTGATCAATGTCCATGATTGTACTATTTCCTGATAGATAATTCTCGATTACTTCTCTTACAGTGTTTCCTGATGAAATAACAACCTTGATTCCCATATTCTGCGAGTGCATCAATGGACGTCTTCCCATCCCTCTTGCTATCAATACAGAAACCCCCTTCTCAGCCAACATCTGAACCGGTTCCGCACAGCTCGAATGTGAGGAATTTGATATGACCTTAACATCTTCGACTTTCCCATCTATTATTGAAGCAATAACAAACCCTGGACTATGCCCGAAGTGCGCACTGATAGGACTGTTAAGGCCCTCATTATGTTCGACTGGTACTGCAATTGTTAATGTATTCATAAATCTCACCTATGCAAAGATAGCATATCATTCACGACTAATTGCAAAAACATTACGCCATAAGCATTGCGTTTGGTCAAGAAATACTCACTGACCAATCAACCACGTTTTAAGGGAAAAATGTGTTTACCATCGTGAATAGATTATGGTTGCTCCGTGTTATCTCTGTGGTGTACCCTCTGTACTCGAGGGGCTCTGTAGTGATTGTTTTGCAAAAGAACACCCATTAGTAAGTACCCCGTCTACGATAAACCTTCTTTCATGCAAACGTTGTGGTGCTGTGAAAGTTCCAGGGGGCTGGAAGGCTATAGCCGGAGTTGAACCCAATACAGATGAAATGTTAGAACACCAACTGGAAATCGCCCTCGGACTTGAGGTGAGTACACTCATTGGCAAACCAGAAATGCAGATTGAAATCACAAAGCGATTAGATCGTGTCCTAGTAACAACGCTTTTTGTAACTGGCCAATCCGATCCTTCATTAGAACCGCATGAGGAGCAATATCCATTAGAAATTCGTATTGAATATGGGACCTGTGACAGCTGCGGAATGATGAGTGGTGGTTATCACGAAGCCATTCTTCAAGTACGTGCAGATAGTCGCTCACTATCTGAAGAAGAGTTGATGCAGATTCAGGAGATTGTTGCGACGAGGACTTTTGACGAATACGGAAAGGACAGCAAGGCATTTGTGACTAACATCTCTGAAACGAAATTCGGTCTTGATTTTATGATTGGTTCTGAACATCTATGCAAACAGATTGCAGACGAACTTCAGAGTCAATATCTTGCTGACCGCAAAGAGAATTTCAAACTCATTGGCCAACATAAGGGCGGAAAAGATAAGTTTCGAACAACAATACTGATACGACTGCAAAGATATACCCTCGGAGATTTCATCAGAGTATCAGGACAGCCCTGTCAGGTGCGTGGTATTGGAAAAGGGGGTGTTTCCTGTGCAGGTCTTTTGGATGGTAGTGCTTTCAATGTGAATCCAAAGAGTGCCAAGTGGAGAACAATTGAATTTCTAGCTGAAAAAGATGAAGCGCGAGAATATATGGTGATCTCTAGGAATCCCTCCGAATCAGTACAGTTGATGGATTCAAAAACCTTTGAGATACATGAAATAGAAGATAATCTTTTTCCACCAGAAATCGAAAACGGACAAAAAATACAAGCTGTCACCATCGATGAAACCCTCTACCCGATTCTTTCTTAATGGTGTTCTATGTTGCTCTGTCGGTACTCTTAAAAGCTCAAATCATAACATCCGAGTTATATCGTGGACCATCGGTCCAGATTCTTGGAGGATTATTTTGTCTAGAAAAAGTCCAACCCCACCACAAGGAGAGCCAGTTCGAGTTCGTGTTCCAAATCGCGATGATGGCGAACTATTTGGCATCATCATTCAGATGCTCGGTTATGATAGAGTGAGAGTAAGGTGCGAAGATGGTAATATGAGGATTGGCAGAATTCCTGGGCGGATGAAGAAGCGAGTCTGGATGCGTGTTGGAGATACTGTCTTGGTCGTCCCTTGGGAATTTCAGAGTGATGAAAAAGCAGATGTCATCTGGAGATATCGAGGAAACGAGATTGAATGGCTCAAAAAGCGTGGCATTTTGAAAATGTTCTAAAATTACAAGGGTTTTTCTTGTTATATTATTACATCTGATTAAGAGGTCATTTTCCTCCTTGGAGAGACTAATTGTCGTGAAGAGAGCAGAAATCAAACGAAAGCGGATTGAAGATGAGCTCGATCGCCGTAAAATGAAGCGTCGAAAGGACGACAATGAATTCAAGGTGGTTGAGGGTGTAATTGATTCATCAACGCTCAAGGCTCTATACAAACTACTCAATCGTGGCACAATCAATGTGTTGCATGGCGCCATTAGCACAGGGAAAGAAGCAAATGTCTATCGTGGTGAGGATTCGGATGGACTTCCCATAGCTGTTAAAATTTATCGCGTGAGTACAGCAGAAGCTGACTATATGCTGGAATACATTACCGGAGATCCACGATTCAAACGTATAAGACGGCAAATTCGTTCTCTAATCCCTCTATGGGCTTTGAAGGAATTCAAGAATCTTAAACGATATCATGAATCAGGAATAAGAGTACCCTGTCCAATAGATATTGAACGTAATGTACTAGTGATGGAATTCATTGGGAATCTAGAAACAGGATTACCTGCACCTCTGTTACGAAATATTAACATTCCATCACCAGTTGATACATTCGATGAGATTATTGAAATGATGGAAATCGGGTATAAATCAGCAGGATTGGTTCATGCTGATTTAAGTGAATATAACATTCTCTGGGATGATGGAACACCTGTTTTCATAGATGTTTCCCAAGCTGTTGTAAAGACTCATGATAATGCTGCAAAATATCTCTATCGTGACATTCAAAACATAGTGAATTTCTTTAGTCGATTGGATGTAGAATCCGAGGACCCCAAAGTGATTACAAACCATATATTGGAATCTGGTGAGGAAACAGATGCAAATGCGTGAGATTTTACGTGTACCTGCAGATAGAGTAGGTGTGATTGTTGGACGTAATGGTAGAGTGAGAAAAAGAATCGAAAAGCTCACTAATACACAATTAGAAATCACTAGTGAGGGCGTAGTAACAATCATCAGCAGTGAACAAGCAGATGATCCCGTATTGGTCTGGAAGGCGCGTGATATTGTACGTGCTATGGGTCGTGGCTTTAGCCCAAAACGCGCTCTTGATTTGATAGAGGAAGACGCAAGATTAATTGTAATCTCTCTTCGAGAGATTGTTGGTTCCTCTCCTACCCAGATAAAACGCGTCGCAGGTAGAATAATTGGAGAGAATGGACGAACGCGAAGAGTGATTGAAGAAATCACAGGTTCTAAAATATCAATATACGGAAAGACGGTGTCTATTATTGGAATTGACCCCGGATTGGATCATGCTCAACGTGCTATCTTAATGATTATTGAGGGTGCTCCACACAGTGCAGTATATTCCCATCTAGAACGAATGAGGCGCCAGATGAAACGCGACAGTACAGAACTCTGGGAAGCCACTGATTAGATACATTTCTCCAACCCATTTACTAGAACATCCCAACACCAAAAGGGTATACAAGGAGGAGGAAAATCACGCCTCCAAATGCAATTATTGCTTGGAGTAGTAGAAGCATTTGTACATTCCTCTTCTCCGTTATTTTAAAGAAGTGTGGGAATACCCAGTACATTGTGTATGGACCTAAGACTTCTAATGTTCCATCTTCTTTTACCTGCGCAAACTTAGCGTATTGAATTCCTAGACGTTTTACTTGATATTTGTATATCAAATACATCAAGAAGTTAATTCCAAACGGAAGGTAAAGCACAATCGCAAGACGATCCATATTTCCTAGTATTAGAGCAGCTGCAATTGCCGCTCCCATGGGCAGGCGTCCAACATCACCAGGTAGTACTTTTGCAGGATATCTATTGAACAAAAAGAATGCTATAGTACTTCCTAGTAGCGCTGCTCCTACAGTAGCAGCATCAAGTTCATTTTGAGATAATCCGCCGTTTAAAATGGGTAATAATAGAATATAGATGATGATTGCGGAGGCATTTATACTCGTTAACCCCGCTTCTAGTCCATTCATACCACCGTACATATTGGTGGAATCGATTATGAATGTCATCATTAATGGGATAATCACAAGTGGGTAGATTATCCCAAGATTTAGAGTACCAATAAATGGAATGTCCATTGTGGTGGTTCCGACATTCATTGCCATCATTGGTATTGACGCAACAATGGGTAGCAGTACCTTGGTTCGATTCTTAAAATCAAGCATATCATCGAGGAGTCCTATCATTCCAGCCATCAGGACGGATACAAGTGCTGCTAGAAGGTTTGGATTAGCCACTCCTTCAAACTCGAATGTGCTTATTCCTATGACAAGGAGTAAGGATGCGACAATAGCAAAGAGTACAATATATCCTCCACCCTTGGGTACTTCAGGTCTATCCAGTTTGTGAACGTCAATACCGGTTCTCCCCCTCTCCCGCAACAGATTGATAGTATTAGGAAGAGCGAAGATTACAATCAGAAACGAAACCAGTAAAGATATGAGTAGACCGTACACTTGTATCAGTTCCTTATTGTGAGAATTTTCAAACCTCTTTTACACTTTTCGGGGTAAGACCCTTTAGGTGCAACATTTGTACGTCCGAAACCAATAAAAAGCGAACTCGAAGTTGAACCGCAATGCTTGCAGCTCAATTAGACATGATACTATAACTGTGAGCACTCGACAGACAATGGTGAAATGGATTGAACCTGCTCCATAAACGACTAGTAACAATGATGCTCCTCACACTCTTTGTAACAGGTAGTGTGATCGCAATTGCACCAATCACTGAAAACTCTAATTCATCAATAGTGACCACAGATGTTTCATCAGACTATAAAATTGCTGAGTCACTAATGGATATAGCAATCCCCTACATCGATGCCCATTATGGATCTGCAGATGGGATAATTGATCCAACTGAATATTCTGTCGAGTATACGGACTCAGTTACTGGAATAACTGTACATATGGAGCATAACGGTACAGTTCTTTTCGTTGGTCTTGAAGCACCCACATCTGGTTGGATTGCCTTTGGATGGCAAAATTACACATCCGGATTTAACACTGAAGGTCTCAACGGAAGCGACCTAATCTTCGGTTATGCTCCTGGTGAACCCCATGCAGATGTGCCCAGAGTAACTGGAAGTGAGCCGGTTACAGTACATTATATCCTGAAGTTCCAAAATGGAACAATCTTCCAAGAAGGGGATGTACCAGGTGATGATTCCACAACTCCAATTAGCGATGAATTACTTCTTCCGGACTATAGGGATCAAATTTATGGTATGCGAGTTGGTGAGACTCGACATTTCATTATTCCTGCAGAACGTGGTTACAATAGAGTTGGAGAACTCCTATACGGGGAGGACCTAGAATATATCATTACGCTCAACAGAATTGCAGGCAACTATGATAATCCTACTGATTCTAGTGAGGTTGTTTATAGTGACCAGCACGGATTGAGCACTTATCAGCATCTTCCAGATAGTAACCAAGAGCAAATTCTTGCAGCTAATGCTAGTGATGACGGTACACGAACTCAGCTGGAGTACTTCATTAAAATGATGAGTTCCGACAGTGATGACATCTCGCTAATCAATTCAACTGAATTACGTTATCCTCTCACACTGTTGTTTGGTGCGACTGAAGACATTACTCAGCTACCTGTGCAGCACTCAGACTGGTCCAAGCCAATCATGATTAATTTTGTACCTAATGTGGGACCAACTGTAGAAGTTGTCAGTCACGAACAAGATGAGGTTATTGAATGGGTTGCTAATTTCCAAGTTGAAGCGAGCGACAATACATATGTCCGAAGAGTTGAATGCAAAATCGATGATGAAGAGGAATGGCAACCTTTGAAGTACGACTTTCTGTCCAACCTCTGGAAGATTACACTCGATGCATCACTTTATTCTGAGGATAATCATGTAGCGACGTTCCGTGCAATTGATCCATCAAATACAACAGGCTATACAACCCTCGACTTCTTAATCGACCGTCCCTATGTGCCTTTCTTGGGTATGCGCGTTGAGGTTGCGCGAACAGTAAATACTGAGCTCTTTCAAACAACTTCGGTGGATGATACCTTTACTGTGCGGAATAATGGCTCAGCACCGATTGGCGCAATAGAACTTTACTTACCTCTTTCATATGCTAACAATTTCTTGTCCATCTACGGAAATGATGAAAACGGCAAATCACTCAAGATTGTCCGTCTTGATGATTCAGAGGATGTTATGCGATGGCGAGTCTATTTCTTCCAATCCGTTGGATATGATGAGGACTATCAATTTACAGTCGTTTCAAACTATCATTCATTGACGTCAATATTGGAATTTGATGAAAACCTATATAGCTTGAAATTTCTGAGATTTCCAGTTGTTCCTTACGTCTTAACTAAAGCTTCTCTAACCATAAACACTCGTAGTGGCGACTCACTAGAAGGAGCTTCACCTGATACAACTGAAACCAACATTGCACCAATGACGATTAGTGTCTTCAGTATGACAATGACCTCCTATACACCCCTAATAGTTGGACACCGAACAACAGAAATCATTATGGATTCATGGGGCTGGTTAAACTACAAGGAAACAATCACTCTTGATAATATCGGTCCTTCAAGGGAGAACATTCTACTCTTCACTGTACCTGCATATTCCACAGGTATCAAGATTTATGATCAAGTTGGTGTATTAGCTGCATCACAACCCGGTGATTATAACTGGAATCAAACATTGAACCTACAAATCAATTTAAGAACTGATAGATTCGGTGTGGATGGATTCATGCCAGATTATAGCTATACCTTCTTCATAACCTACAGTATCCAAACCGAAAAACATCAAGAAGCCATCAATACTGGTAACAAACTAGACATACCATTAGGAACAATGGGTGAACTACGAATTGTTGAACATCAGATTGATGTCATAATCCCTGATTCATTGGGTATTGTGGATATCACCGATGGGTATCGAAGACTATATGGCGTCTTTGATTCAACTTACAGGTTCACTCAATATAATGGGACTAAATACAATCCTCTTCAAATCTCAGTGATTTATCAGGTTTCTATAGCTGTTCTTTCAAGACCTCTCTTGTTTGCATTAATAATAGGTCTAGTTGCTCTAGCTTACGTGGCTCTAAGGAAGGTCGAAGTAGCTGCTGAAACACTCAGCCCACGTATTGATGATGATTACGATGCTGCTGATTCTCGTCCTACCGGAGCGCCTCCTGAGATTGTTCGCAAATTCGCTACTCTGTACTCTCGAAAGACATCACTAAATATCGATCTTGAGAAACTAGAGGCCTCCCGTCGGAGAGGGAAAATTAAGCAGCGGGAATTCATGTTACGTGATCGTGATATCAAATCCCAGATTGAAAATATCGATACAGAATTAGTGGGAGTACGTGGTGAACTACTTGGATACGGTTCAAGATATCGTGATATGATTGGCCAGCTTGAGCTAGAAAACGAAAAGATTGAAGGTGCAAAAGCTGGGCTTAGACAACTTCTCCGTAGGAAGAAGAAAGCCCAGATTAGCAGAGCCGCCTTTGAGAAAATCCGTCAGGATTACCTAAAGACAATCAAGAAGGCTACAACTGCAACCGACCGTATCTTACTCACCCTTCAGGAAGAGGCTGGGGACATATAAGGCCCCAAACCTCCTCTTGAGGAAATCTTATCAAAGAAAAGCCCTTTAGCTTATATCCATTATTGGTGATTTTATGGACGATATCCAAGTATTTGAAAGAGATAATGTAGGCGCTGCTGATTTGATTCCTAAGGATTCAAAGGCGATGCAGATGTACCAATACCTGAAAAACAATCCAAAGATTCAATCGTATCTTCGCACTGCTAATAGGATGGCTGTTTCCCGACTTGGGTATACTGATCATGGTCCAACGCATGCCGAAGTAGCTGCTTGGAATGCTCTCAGAGTTTTCGATATCCTTACTCAAACATTCCAACCGAATGTTGTTGCAGAAGAAATTGGAGATCTCGATGATGCCCGTTTGGTCGTTGCTGCAGCTACTTACATACATGATATGGGTATGACAATACATAGAAATGAACACACTCAAGCCTCTGTTAATCTGGCTGCACCTATTTTAGAAAAGAAGTTAGAAGATATCTATCCAAATCCCGGCCAAGCAACCGATATTCTCTCTATGATTCTTCATAGCATCTATGCACATGATGATGACACTCAATGTCTTACATTAGAAGCTGGAATGACCAAAATAGGTGATGGTTGTGACCTAACTAAAGGTCGAACTATAGTTCCTTATCACAAAGGGAAAGTAGACATTCATTCAGTGAGCGCTCTTGCTATTCGGAATGTAATTCTTAGACCTGGAAAAGAAAAACCACTGCAAATCACAGTTGCTATGGACAACCCAGCTGGAGTATTTCAAGTCCAAGCAGTTTTGGAGAAGAAAATATCAACATCTGGTCTTCGAGATCACGTCGAAATTATTGTGTTAGTGAATGGTGATGAGCTCGAACTCTCTCAAGTAAAACGTCTCTTTCGAGTTGAGATCCACCCCTCTCCAGATACAATTCCAGTTAAGGAGAAATAATGGTAGCCCCGCCAAGACTCGAACTTGGGTCACCGGGGTTTTTCGCCAAGGAGCTTGATGCTCTTTGCCACCAAAACCCGATATGATGGACCGCTACACCACGGGGCTGTTGAGTTTTTTGAATTATGATTAGTGTAAAAAACATTCTGTAGAGGCCTTGTCATAAAGTAGATTCCATCTAACCGATTTCAGTCATTGAATCTATCAATTCTGATAATCTTTCTTTATCTAGTTCTCTCTCGAATAATGGTTTCTTGTCTTTTTCATATGCACCAGAATTATCTACAAATGTTGGTTTCGAATTTTCATATAGAACTCCTAATGGATACTTGTTTCGTTCTATTGCTTTTTTAAACGCTTCAACATGGTCTGTAGGATCATAGGATTCAGGTAAGTAGTAGGTATTCTCCTTATACCACCTGTAATTATTGATACGATTATAGGTCACACATGGCTGAAATATGTCAAGAATTGCGAACCCCTTGTGACGTATCGCCTTCATCATGAGTTGTTTTGTTTGTTCTTTATCACTACCGAATGCTCTTCCTACAAATGATGCATCAAGAGATATTGCTATGGCTAATGGATTGAAAGGTGTATTTGTAACTCCATGTCTGTCCGCTGTCTGGACTGAGGTTATGAAACCACTCTGGCTTGTTGGAGATGCCTGGCCCTTCGTGAGCCCATAGACCATATTATTGTGCACAAACATCGTGATATTTGGGTTTCTCAAAATTGTATGCACGAAGTGATTTCCCCCTTCCCCATAAGAACAACCATCTCCACTTTCAACAATGACTTTGAGATCGGGATTTGCAGCATTTATTGCCATTGCTGGTGATAAGGCTCTGCCATGAAGACCATTGAACACGTTTGCTTTCACATAATGTCCCATCTTTGCAGCCTGTCCAATACCAGATACAATAACAACCTCTTGTGGTCTAAGTTCGAGTTCAGTCAGTGCCTCTTGTAGTGTTTCGCGTATCTGATAATTACCGCAACCAGGACACCACGCAATGTCATAGTTCACATCATTCATTATTTCAAAATCGTTTCTCACCAATCATGACACCTCCTGTCTACTACCACCCTCGATAAATTCGATAACATCCTCAACAGCAAAGGGTAGTCCATCATACTTCAGCAGCTTGTTTTCCTGAGGTATTTGAAATCCCGTTTCTGTTAGAATAACATCCGCAAACTGTCCTGTTACATTGTTTTCAACAATGAGAACCTCATCAGCTCTTTCCAATGGATTTCGTATAATATCTGGAAGAGGATAAACCTGACTGAAATGCATCGATGCCACATCATCAGATTGCAATTCATCAAGTGCTTCCCTTACAACATGGAAGTTTGATCCCCATGAAATTATCAGGGACTTATAGTTATCAGGGCCAATCACTCTAGGATTGATGAAATCATCTCGTATCTTTTCGAATTTTCTCATCCTCTTTTCGACCATCTTTGGTGCAGTAATGAGATTTTCAGTGATATGACCGTCTTCATCATGCTCATCACTATCTGCAACGACAGTTCCTTGTCCATTATTTGGAATTCCTCTGGGAGATATTCCATCTGCTGTAAGACGATATCTTTGATAATCCTGCTTTGTTTTTGATATGTATGATGTATTTTCTATGGCAGACAAATCCAATTTCGGAATATTATAGGAGGAATCCACAAAGTACTGATCTGTCAATACAAACACTGGTACCTGAAATTTTGCGGCCACATTGAATGATTGTTGAGTAAGGATGAATGCCTCTTCCAACGTCCCTGGAGCGAAAACAATTCTTGGAAAGTCACCATGACCTGCATTGATTACATGTCTGAGGTCTCCTTGTGCAGTTCGAGTTGGCAGTCCTGTTGCAGGACCAGGTCTCTGAGCAAGGTGAATGACCATTGGGCTTTCCATCATCCCTGCAAGACTCAATCCTTCAGTCATCAATGCAAATCCACCCCCCGAAGTTGTCACCATAGCACGTCCACCGGCGTACCAGGCTCCTATTCCCTTGTTTATAGCTGAAATCTCATCTTCAGTCTGATCCACGACCATTCCAAACTTACAAGCTTGCTGTGCTAAGAAAGTCAAAACACCTGTGGAGGGTGACATGGGATAGGATGCAATAAAGTTGCAGCCCCCCGCTATTGCTCCTAATGCGATTGCATCTGTCCCACCAAGAATGAGTTCATGTTTAATCTCAGGATTCTTTCTGATTTGGAACGATACCTCTTCCGACTTTACTAGGTCCGAACCTATCTTATGACCTCTGTCATACGCTTCGATATTCTGCTGTACAATTTTCTCTCCCTTCCTGGCAAATCTTTTTGTCAGGTATTCATAAACCAGGTTTGGTGTAACCTCAAAAATGGCAGCAATGACTCCGGATGCAACAGTGTTGGTATAGATAGATCCACCAATTTCTTTTGCGATGTCCGAAAAGGGGACTTCAATTGATTTTCCTGATTCAGACCCTCTCTTGTTGTGAAGATATTCCTTTTCGCCGATTAAAAGTGTGTCAGTACTAAGTCTAGAGTATCTTTCAAGATGAGGAATTGCTGTAACACTTAATGGCACCGCGATATCAGTTCTTCTTAGATACGAGACTCTCCTATCTGATGATATCCTCAATTGTAGAGAGTTAGTCCCTCCTCGAATTCTAGACATGAACTCTCTTGTCACAAATACATGATATCCAGCTTCTTTCACCACGGTAGCCAACATTCCGGCTACTGTTTCAATCCCTTGCCCCGCGGCACCAGCTAATACTATAGAGGCATCAGAACTTGTCAAATGATTCACCTTATGAAACGGAATATATCCTGTTTCACTTAAAGAGTTGTCATGAGGTTGTTTCTGTAGAACCTTTCAGAATAGTATCAATCGAGACCAAAAGGGATGCCCTGATCTAGGATGGCATTTGGTATCTTTTCTTTCCATCTTTCTAAGAAGGCTGTTTCATACTTCTTTTGGATTTCATCATTCAGCCTATTATCATCTGGGAGCATACACGCTATACCATCAATAACAGGATACCAACGATTGCAATTGGGACAGGTGATGAGAGCTTCGTCTATTTCCTCAATTTGCTCTTCATTTGACTCAATCATGTGAGAAGCAAATACCTCTAGATCAAGTACATTTCGGCAATCCTTGGCAGGGCAAGCGAGAATGTCCATTAACCATCGCTTCATATTATGATGCCTCCAGCAATTGTGAATCATGCTTTGGATACGATTTAAATGATTCTAGAAACTCTTTATCATCTACCGACAAATGAGAAAGTCTATTTGGATGGTTTAGTTCGAGTCAAAAATAGTATCTCTGGTGGCTAAAATCATGGAGTTCAAACATCCGTATATTCCTATGACCGTAGAAACAGAAAGGGAAATGTTAGAATCAATTGGTAAGAAGGATATAGAGGATTTATTTTGCAATGTCCCAGATGAATTTCGTTTGAAGCGAGATCTCAATCTTCCTGATTCGCATTCTGAATACGAAGTCATGGCTAGGATTCGCGAACTAGCTGAGAAGAACAGTCCTGCAGATGATGGCCAGATCTTCCTAGGTTCTGGTGTTGGGTTACACTATATCCCTAGATTAGTTCCGTCCCTTGCTGGACGCTCTGAATTTCTAACAGCTTACACTAGCTATCAGCCAGAAGTAAGCCAGGGAATGCTACAAACACTTTTCGAATATCAGAGTCTACTTGCAGAAATACTGGATATGGATGTTGTCAACTCTTCAATGTATGATATGGCCACAGGGCTTGGAGAAGCCGTCCGAATGGCTGTCCGCGTGAATCGCAGACGATCAAAATTTCTCATTCCCGGTACAATCAACCCCGAGCATTATGAGGTGATGATTACTTATACAGAACCCGCTGATATCGAAATCGTAAAACTTGGTTATGACTCATCCACAGGGTTAATGGACCTTGATGACCTGAGAGCAAAACTCGATGATGATGTTGCTGGAGTATACCTGGAGAATCCTAGTTATCTTGGTTTTATTGAAACACAGGTTGACAAAATCAATCAGATAGTACATGATGCTGGTGCCCTATTGGTAGCAGGGATTGATGTTCTCTCAATGGGATTACTCCGTCCTCCTGGCGATTATGGTGCGGATATTGTGATTGCAGAAGGACAGGTATTGGGATCTCCTGTGTCATATGGTGGCCCTCTACTAGGCGTATTCGGATGCACAATGGATCGGAAACTTGTATATCAACTACCAGGGCGTCTTGTGGGGATGACCCGTACTATGGAAGAGCCTTATGAAAGGGGTTTTGTACTTACTCTCAGCCCACGAGAGCAGCATATACGCAGGGAGAAAGCCACAAGTAACATCTGCTCAAATCAAGCATTAGCTGCTGTAACTGCTGCAATATACATGTCAACACTTGGACCTGATGGTATAAAGGAACTAAGTGAAACAATAGCATACAAATCCGCCTATGCTGCAAGGAAACTGGACGCTATCCCTGGAATCGAAGCACCTGCTATTGGTGAATATATTTGGAAGAATTTCGTTATTCGATTCAGCAATGGTATGTCTGCAGAGTATGTATTTCAAGAACTTCTCAAATCAGGAATACAGTGTGGAGTTGTTCTCGATAATGATAAGCAGTGGGCTAAAGAGTCGCTCCTTCTTTCTGTTACGGAGTTTCACTCATTAGAAAAAATAGACAATCTGATACAATCCTTACAATCAATTGTTACGGATGGAGGTGTATCCAGATGAAACAAACCAATACACAACAGGCGAAGTGGGATGAACCGCTTTTATTCGAGATGACTTTGTCTGGAACCACAGGTCATCAGTTTCCAACGACTGAGAAAGAGATACTGAAAGAAGTTGGAAATCTTGAGAAGATATTCCCCTCTTCGATGAAGCGTAAAAAACCACCCCAATTGCCTCAGGTTCCAGAACCAAGACTCATTCGCCACTTCACTCGTCTATCTCAGATGAATTTCTCAATATCCTCTGGTACATACCCTCTCGGCAGCTGTACGATGAAGTACAATCCTGTAATCAATGATTGGGCTGCATCACATCCAGGATTTGCCTGGCTTCATCCTCTCCAAGATCCTTCCATGACACAAGGTGCCTTGGAACTATTATGGGAACTTGAACAATGGATTGGAGCGATTACAGGAATGGATGCAGTCACACTGCAACCTGCTGCAGGAGCGCACGGTGAATGGACTGGTGTTCTGATGATGCGAGAGTATCACAGGTGTGTGACTCACGAATGCAATCAGAGAGATGAGATGATTATTCCTGATGCCGCTCATGGGACCAATCCTGCCTCCGCAGCTATGGCTGGATACAAAATCTTGGAGATTCCTTCTAGTACTGATGGTCTTATTGATATTGAAGCTTTGAAAGAAGCTGCAGGACCTCGGACTGCAGGTTTAATGTTGACAAATCCAAATACAATTGGAGTGTTTGAAAAGGACATCAAAGAGATTGCTGGTACGGTACATGATGCAGGTGGCTTGTTATACTACGATGGTGCAAACCTCAATGCCATTATGGGAATTACCAGACCCGGTGATATGGGATTTGATGTTGTTCATGTTAATCTACATAAGACGATGTCAACACCACATGGTGGTGGAGGTCCTGGAGCTGGACCGGTGGGCGTAAACAAAAAACTAGCTGAATTTCTGCCCGTTCCACGAATCGTTCAGACCGAAGGTGAGTTTAATCTAGACTACAATCGTCCACAATCTATAGGTAAGGTCAAGTCCTTCTACGGCAATTTTGGAGTGTTAGTTCGAGCGTATGCATATATCTATGCACTTGGTAAGAAAGGGCTCAAGCGATCCTCTGAGGTTGCGGTGCTGAATGCAAACTATGTTGCCCAGCATGTACGAAACATCAAAGGATTTAGCCTTCCTTATTCTCAAGATGCGCCACGAATGCATGAATGTGTAATCTCAGCTGAGAAGTTAAAGGAAGACACTGGTGTTACTGCTATGGACGTAGCAAAGAGATTACTCGATTATAGAGTTCATTCTCCTACCGTCTATTTTCCTCTGATAGTCCCCGAAGCACTCATGATTGAACCTACTGAAAGTGAAACACGCCAAGAATTGGATTATTTCATTGAAACCATGAGACAGATATCAAAAGAAGCTTATGATGAACCTGAGACTGTCAAGACAGCACCACATACAACTGCAAGACGAGAGCTTGATGAGTACATGGCTGCACATCCGAAAACGCTCACGCTCTCATGGAGAGCACATCTCAAAATTCAAGAAGAAGCGAAAAAATAGGGTTTGAAAAGAATGCGAATTGAACGTAAAGCTGGAGGCCATACAATCGTTTCAGACTCGCAAGCTATTGGAAACGATTTGATCGTCATCATTTATGGTGGTGATGAGCATCACATTGGTGGTATATCCGTTGCTTATCCGACTAAGAGTCATTATCGAGATGCATTTACGATCAGCCTGAACTCAATAACACTTCCTGGTCATAAGGACTATGTTCTTGCTAATTCTTTAGCGGAGAAACTCGCTGAAGCTCTCAGAAGAGTTGTTACTGTTGTCGTAGGTATTCATATGGATAATGCAACAGAGGATGATATCAAAAGAGCAGTTGAAACGAGTCATTTAATGACTGATGAAATCATAGCTCACTATTCCAACAAATCGCCTATTTCATCATGAAAATCGAGGGATTCTAATTTGCGAGTACACTTCAAGTCCTTTGGTCCTATCAGGCGTGTGGTCGGAGAACCAGTTATCAAATTATCTGTGGAAGAGCAGTCCACTATACGAGATGTCATTGATGCTGTGATTGTCTTGTATGGTACTCAGTTGGCTAAAATTATCCTAGAAAATGACGGCATAAGCGGTAATCTCATCATTCTTCTTAATAGGCGTGATACTAATCGACTTGATGGACTAAATACCCTTGTTTCAGAAGGTGATGAAATTGCACTTCTTCCTCATGTGCAAGGTGGATAGGAGGATTGGTAAGTGACAGGGTCTTTCTATCTAGAAACCTTCGGCTGTTCTCTGAATACGGCTGATTCTGATTTAATAGTTGGGCGATTAGAACAACTTGGACATAATAGAGTTGATCTGAAAAGAGCTGATGTTTTGATCATCAACACTTGTGGTGTGAAGGAACCAACTGAAGATCGAATTATTCATCGGTTAGAACAACTGTCCCATATGCCTCAGCCACTTATTATTGTTGGCTGTCTTCCCAAGATATCATATGATCGTGTTGTTAAGGCTGCACCCAAATATGCTGCTATTCTAGGACCTCAGTCTATCGAATCTATTGCACATGTATTCAGTAGAGTCTTGGACGGTGAGCGAAGTATCCTTCATCTTGAATCAGACTCGGGCTCGAAGCTAAGATTCTTTCAAGGTCCTCCGAATACTAAAATTTGCACTATTCCTATCTGCGAGGGTTGTCTAGGTGCTTGTGCCTATTGTGCAGTCAGATTTGCTAGAGGTGCAGTACGAAGTCATTCAATTGAAGAGATATACGAAGTCGTCAAAAGAAGTGTTCATCTTGGTTATCGTGAGATTCGTTTAACTTCTCAGGATGCTGGAGTTTTTGGAAGTGATACAGGTGAGTCTTTGACTGAACTTCTTCAAACCCTAAATGAACTCCCCGGACCACATAAATTCAGACTCGGTATGTTCAATCCTAATCTAGTCAGAGATACTATTGATGAATTAGTTGACATCATGTCATCAACTCATTTCTTTCAATTCTTTCACATACCTCTCCAGACTGGCAGTGACGAACTTCTTCGTGCTATGAACAGACAGTATACAGTTGCAGATTGGAAAGATATCGTTTCAAGAATTCGTCAACGACTTCCGGATTCAACAATCGCTACTGATATTATAGTAGGATTTCCGGGTGAAACCGATGATGATTTCTCTCAGACAATGGAAGTAGTTACAGATGTACATCCAGAAATTGTGAATATATCTAAATACGGGGACCGGCCAAATACATCTGCATCAAAATCTGATAAAAAGGTAAATACAACTCTCAAGAAAAATCGTAGTCGAGCGCTATCAAAACTTGTAGAAACTCTATCGCTTCAGACGAATGAATCATGGGTGGGATGGAGTGGTCCTGTGATGGTGACGGAATCAGCTCCGCGAGGTGGCTATCTTGCTCGAACAACATCATACAAGCCAATTATAATTAATGAAACCGTTAATCTTGGAGCAATCCTCACTGTGAGAGTTGTTGATTCTGAGCAGACACATCTGATTGGACAGGTGACTAGCGGCTCTTGACGTGAATATCAACAGCTTTCCCCGATGTTGCACTGAGTCTTGCCGATTCAACGATTTCTAAGGCAGCTAAGCCGTCATCCAAACCAACTCTCGGCTTATCACCTGTCTCAATGCATTTTAGAAAATCAGTGATGACTTCTCCTAGTGGTTCACCATATACCTTGATTGTAGTGCCTCTCTCAGGAAGTCTGAGTGACCTGCCATCAGCAGTTGGTTCTTGATCCAAATCTTGAACCTTGATTATTTGACCAAATAGATCCAGAGTAAGAGTTCCCTTGGTTCCAGAAACATCCATAGCCCGTTTTCTACCTACATATTGACGTGACAGCAGGAAAATGTGTTCCACTCCGGATTCAAACTTGACTAAAACGGTACCTGAATTTAAAATCTCATCTTTCTTCAGACATTGTGCAAAGAGTCTTGCCTTTCCGGTGCTTATTCTAGCCATAATATCAAAGTCATGGACTCCGATATCCTCAAACACGTCTCCAAGTGATGGAATTCTGCCTGGATGCACAAACCCTCGTCTGTCATGAATTATTGTTCGGGGTGTTCCAATTGCTCCTTCAGATATGAGGCTTATTGCACGATTAACCACTGGATTGTAAATCTCAGAATGCGATATTATTGTGGCAATCCCTTTCTCTTTTAGAATAGTAGCAACCTTTTTCGCATCCTCTAGGGTACTAGCAAGTGGCTTCTCAATAAGAATTCCTTTGATATCATAATTCTCAGCTACTTTGAGAGCTATTTTTGCATGAGTGGATGTGGGAGTAGCTATTATTACTCCATCAGGATTAGTGGTTTCAATCATTGATTCGAAACTTTCGAACGCAGGCACCCCATAATCGTCCCCTATAGCTTTGGCACGATTAAAATCAATATCAGCGACACCGGCAAGTGCTCGTAGACTACTAAGGACCCGTGCGTGAATTTGCCCCATGTTTCCGGTACCTATGATTCCAATCTTGGGAGATGTCGTGGTTGTTCACCCTTTCATTGATGTGGTGAAACCTAATGCCATCTCCTTTATAGGTTGTCATTGTTCAAATGTCAAGTTTGCGCATCTGTTCGAATGACCTTAAATTCAAAGGCAAGAACTCAATATTGGCTGCCCAATGATGCAAGCCTGGGCCCATGAGCTTTCTTACCCACAGGCAAGATTGCACTCCCATGCCTGTTCTCTGTTTCAATACGACACATGTTCCACCACACCCCGTTTTATATGAAAGTTCATGGCCCTTACAATCACTTCCTCAACGAAATAAGGACAACAGATGCTCGAAAGAATTTCCTTTTAATAATACTAATCCAATCATATCATGGTGATAATTTGTCTGAGATTGCTACTGTCTCTTCTAAAAGAAGCCTTTTCACACGTAGGGATTACCTCTGGATGGCTGCTACTTTTACTTTGACACCAATTGTTGCGGCTCTCTTATCTCTGGGGGGATATATTCCGTTTGATGTTTTCACGGCTGGAATCAGTGGATTCTTAGTATCACTTGTTTATGTTGGATTTCGAGTAGCCAATGTCTATCGAGTAGTGAGCATAAGACCAAACTCAACTTAGAGAAATTTTGCTCCGAATGCATTTATGAATCCAATAGCTTCATACATGTCATCATTGAAATTTTCTTGCTCGGGATAAATTTTACATCTATTAAGTGCATAGTTTAATGACACTAGGCTTGTATGATTTTTAACTATAATTTCGTCAAATACAAAAGGAATGATATCTCAATCTTGCATTTGTGGTGTAGAGAATGAAACATAAGAAACGAAGAGCAATGGTTGTATTCGATAGATGGGGTCCATACATGGTCGTGGGTAAACCAAAATTCACCAACTCAAAAGGTGATGAACTTGATTTGGATCCGGTCGCGTCACTATGTAGATGCGGGAAATCTAAAAACAAGCCCTATTGTGATGGGAGTCATGGTCCAGCTAATTTCTCTGGCGAAAAAGAACCTGACAGAAGAGAAGACAAAGTTGTAGAATTTGTTGGAACTGATATAACAATCTATGACAACCGAGGAGTATGTTCTGCAGATGGAGCATGTGTAAGAGAGAGTCCCAATGTATTCAAAAAGGACCAGAAACCAATGTGGATATTCCCAAATGAAGATAACATCAAGAAAACCGTTGAAACGATTGAAAAATGTCCGTCAGGAGCACTTAGCTATAGAATTGGTACACAGCGTATTCAGAATTTGGATCGCGAGCCTGCAATCAAGGTAGCAAAGAATGGACCCCTTGAATTTGTAGGTTGGATAAAGCTCATCGATGAGATGGAATCTAAACCAGAAGCGCTTGAGCATTATACCCTATGCCGGTGTGGAGTATCCAAAAACAAACCATTCTGTGACAACAGTCACAAGAAAATAGAGTTTGTAGATGACAAGAACTAAATTCGTTACCTTTAAGCAAGATTAATCGTTTCTGATATATGATGGACTCTTCAAATCATTATGAAATCTGCAAAGAATGCGGAGGTTATTGTTGTAGCTTTGGTGGAACTATAGCTACAAGAGAGGAAGTAGATGTGATTCTAAAAGCTGGTCATAAGAATCACTTTGTAGGCATCTCAAGTAATTGCTACACGACAATCTGGGGAGAATATGGTATCTGTCCCTACTTAGAGAATGCTAGTTGTACAATCTATGACATTCGACCAAAGGTATGTAGGAAATTCCCCATTCTCACGTTCAACAATAAGAAACACTTTCTCGTTCACTGTCCTCTAACCGAACATCTCTCTAAA
Organism: uncultured archaeon; assembly: GCA_964458565.1. Lineage (GTDB taxonomy): Archaea > Asgardarchaeota > Thorarchaeia > Thorarchaeales > Thorarchaeaceae > CAYWJO01. The sequence continues at coordinate 25,000 of CAYWJO010000046.1, forward strand.
GAGGAAATTGAGGAATGTATCTCAATTGCTCGTACTTGTCCTACTGAATTAATGCAGGGAGCTAATCTATACCTTGAACCACATTCAAAGATTATTGATGACCGAATCAATGAATTCGAGATGGAAGAGATTCAACTAGAATAGATGGATGGTGTGGAGGGTGAGATGTAGTCATCTGGATGTGATTCGAAGATACGACTTTACCTCACTGATAGATTCTGCGGTAGTTGACTTCACTCCCACTTTTTCCATACTGGATTTGAGAAAACTAGCTAGTGCTTCACTTGCTTCAACTAGTTGCTCTATGTCCATCGATGTAAGAAGCGATTCCAAAGGCTTTTGACACTCTAGTGGAAGTCTATCAATTTCATCAAGTGTCTTATCGAAACGCTTTGGATCTGATTGATTACCTTGAATACTCATCAGAATCCAGATCCCAAATTCAGCAAATTCAACAGCGGCATATCTAACAAAAACCAAGTTTTGTGATTGAGCAGCTGAATATACTTTGTTTAGGCAATCAACTATCCCCGACCACTCGCCTGAAATCATGTCAATGGAGTCTTCTCTAGACAATCTCTGTTCATTGAACCAGTGCCTGAGCAAGAGATCTATATCCAATACAAGGTTCGTAGCTATAGCAAGAGACTCTTCTGGGGGACTGGTAACAAGCTTTTCATAACGTGTAGTGAACTCCGGAGGAACAATTTCAAATTCACGCAATTCTGAAAGCTGTTTTCCCCAGTTGTGTTTCATTGGTTTCTTATTGAGTGCAGATAATATATGGGAAATTTCAATTGCTATATTCCATATCAGAAATGAAGGTGTAAGATTATCATCGTGATTCACAGAATCTTGCAATCTCCATAATTGTCCGTAAAGATTTGTGAAGTTGGTAACTGCATTTCTTAGTACCTCTTCACTTCCATCAGGTATGTATCGGGACACTTCTCTGAACCGTTTCTCGAGATTCTTTGATTTGGACCAGAGAACAACATGGTTTTCAAAGATAGATGCCCCAACGGACCAAGTTCCATGAACTCCCTTTGCAATTCCAATAGTTTCATCCCAAGACATAGTATGTACTGAAATTGGACGTTCTTTCAGGACAAAGTTCCAAGAAACTGAGATTTTATCTGAGATGACAAGTAAATCGATATCCGAGAAATCATTTGCTGTCTTACGAGCAAGACTCCCGTAAACTACAATCAGATCAATATCATCTGTTTCTTCAGCAATAGCCCTAGCAATCTCTTGTGCTTGGATTAATAAATCACTCATTAGAGCTCACCACGCAAA
>CAYWJO010000047.1:0-26266 GCA_964458565.1 uncultured archaeon
TAAACAACAGAGGTGAAATCTAACAGCAGAGGAACAGAGTAAAATGGCGCTGAGGGAGAGATTTGAACTCTCGCGTGCAGAGCACACTGGATGTTTGCTGAACTGCTAAAGACGTTCAATAGCAATCCAGCTCCTTGCCAGGCTCGGATACCTCAGCGTGTTTGAGCGATGCAGACTCGGACAGGATTCTCTCATAAAGATTGTGACATGGTTTTACTCCTCAAAATTCAAATGCGATTAATGCATTAATGAATACTATCGAATTTCATTTAGTGTAATGAGGAGGAGTCTACACTGATTGATATTATGGGTACAGAAAGTCAACCAAATCCATTGTTTTTGGTCAAGCTGTTATCTTGGAAGAATCCGATTCTCATACAGAAATGTTTGTCTGTCAAGATCCAAGAAATATTGGTTGTTTCCTGATAGGATTATTCACCGAATCAACAATCTCTCATGAATCTGGATTTTCAAGGATGGATAATGATGTCACCAGACTTGAGAGAGTTCTCAGATTTGAGCCTGAATATATTGATACAAAACCGCTCATTATCGAGAAGTCAGACAACGATATCTTGTGTTGGACTTGGAATATCGCAAACCTTGGTTGGGAGTTTCTTGGACACATCAAATTGATTTCAAGACATAAAGGACGGATTGCACTTCTTGATGCTTTGAAAGTCACATCAGATTCTTTTGAAGGAATAAATCCCCCAGAAATTGCATACCCTCCTGATTTTGAAGAAAAAGCTTGGATGGTGATAAATAGATTTTACATATTGCGAAAACAGATAATTCCAGTTGAGATTTCTCTGAAACAGAAAGGAAGCGGCTGCATAATCTCTTTTACAGATTCTGAAAATTATACAACTATTCATGAGGTAGAGATAGAAAGTGTACCAGATGCCATTACCACACTAAGGGCCGGATATTTGTTTCAAACAACAATTGATAATTTTATGACTTGGAATGTATATCATGACATAGAATATGGTGATTTTGAAGCTCTAAAACCACTTGTGGAAACTAGTACAGCATTAAGAACAAGGACTAAAATTCCTTCCTTATTGCAGAATATGCTGGAACCTGAAGACGACAGAATCAAACTTGTTTTGACTCATGATGAATCAAATTGTCCAGTGGTAAAGAGGGGCATGAAGAAACACGATTCGTGTTGGATAATAATTAGTCATGAAGACAATATGTTAGACCTTTCAGATATTCCATCACCACTTAATGGTGAGCAAGTATATGCTACATTGGCTTCTGGTAAAATCTACTCGGGTTCCCAGAAATATTCGTTTGATCTTGAATTGATACCTGAATATGGTAATTCTGCCTTTTCTGTATTTCAAGAGGATAGATGGATATTGAGATTGTTGAGAGAGCAAGGCATGAATTTGATTGGAATGCCTGTTGGATCATTCATTGTTTCTAAAGAAGAAAAGTGGAAGGTTGTTGTTAATGTCGAAAAAACTCACCTGACATGGGTATTAATTTCTGAAACTACAGGTAGACAATATGGTGATGGATTAGTGCTAATTCAGTTCTCCACCTTGGATTCAATTGATGATATTGTTGAAGCTACAACTGAGCAGATATTGTCACACATGACTCAAGACGATTTAGTTGATTTTGAATTATTTCCAAATAAGCTGAGATCACTACTAACTAGCAAAGGTTTGAAGTAAAAAAGGCTGGGATACCTCAGCGTGTTTGAGCGATGCAGACTCGGATAGAATTCTCTCATAAAGATTGTGACAGGATACTGGTTCAGATATGAGATTCTGCTACACTCAACCAAAACTAAGGCTCTTCAGAATATTTAGTATTTCTCCTTTCTTCTAAACATAGTAAAATATAGGATTGATACGATTACCATACTATTGACAGGTATGAGAAGGGCCACTATGTTGGCATCTATTGGTATATCTCCAAAGTATACATACCTAGGATTTGTAAAATCTATCAAATTGCCATCGTATGCATCCCGTGGAAATTCTAATGGCTCCTGTGTTAGATTAAAATTAGCATATTTCAATACCCACCCTAACTGAAATCTTAAAGAATATTCATCTGGTTCTTGACCTAAATATAGCATTCTTAGATTCGCTCCCATATATTGATAATTCTCTTCGATAGACTTTTCATCACTTGAAATATAGCTGCGCACAAGATCCGGATTTATTACATTTGTTACATCTATCTCTGGTATCTCTATGCACCTGTATTCAAAATTAATGATGTAACCTGTTAGTGCATCTAAGTAAACAGTCACTCCCTGAAACATCTCATCAGGTGCTATTGAATTTCTTTCATATGCTATTTCGATTTTATACATGCTTGGATTGTTTTCATTTGGATAAGGGATTATCTCAATCACACGCATGTTTACATGTAAGGTATACCCTTTTTCCTTGAGAAAGTCTGCAAATACAGTTTTAATCTGATCTTCATCCGCCGGCAATTGATTTTCATTTATGTAATTTTGTCTTAATTCCACCGGCCATATATCCAATCCATTTTCGAAACGAGGTATATAGACAGCTACCTTCTTACTTATCGGATTGATTCCAACAAGAACACCATTAGGATTTGATTGATTCTTGCCTATGAACCTGAGATATACCAAAGGTGGTCCAACTGACGTATTGAAATAATGTGGAGTGGGTTCCAGAAAAGAAAACAACGTGTCACCGATGAAGTCACGAGCAATTGAATATAACTCGCTGTTGTTAAGTTTCATTAGGCGTACAAAAGAAACTGAGAAAAGAGAAGGATTTGTATTACTTCTATTGAAAACTCCCTTGTATATCACTGGATCTATTGCTTCACTTGTGATATTAGAGAATTCTGTTTCTTGAATCGGAGTACCACTGGAAATAATCTGATCTTCTCGGGCGCGTGTTAAATTAAATGCAACTGTTGGTATTGAGAATCCCGCAACACCAATCAATATAACTAAAATAACTGATTGAAGTAATCTCAATTTCTTTGATTCTATCATTACCTTTCATATTATACATTCCTAATAACTATATTATTCTACGTCTAGAGCTTCCCATTCAAATAACCACATATTCTTTACATAATGAAGCTCAAATAATAGAGCTTAATCATAAAGCGGCTGTGATTTCCACATCACCAAAGTTTCATAAAATGTAATACAACATGCAATTAACAAAGTGATGAGCAATACAATATTGGATGGGTCCAAGCGTAATCCGAATATCAAGAGAAACCCGACAATCTCTGATAGAAAAAATACGAAATAGATTAAATAGCGTGGTAGAATTAACCCTCGTCGTCCTATGAAGAATCGAAGAATTCCGACACGTACTTCTTTTGAAACATAGTATCCTCCATGAGGATTCATTTTCACTAGATCTAAATCCTTCAATTTATCAAGATGATGCAAAGCTAAACTTGCGCTTGATAGTCGTGCTTTTCGCTGAATATCTCTTAGACTTAGCTGATTTCTCTCTTTGAGAAGGACATAATATACTTTTAATGTAGTCCCACTCAATTTCTTCTCAAGCGATTTTCTATCAATCCAATCATCATCCATTTTATACCACTCAATTTCCTGATATACACTAATCTATGAAATCAGACATTGATTCGGAATTTCATTTTCAATTATCTTTTCCTCTCTATTTTAATCCTACATATGTCAAAGCGGTTTGAGATTTAGAATTTTACACCCAAGGTGGATCTCTTAGAGCCCAATAATACTGACAGCACCAAGGACTCTCTTTGATATTTTGAGGATTCTCAGGATGATGACTATCCATACAGCATTCAGGATTACTACAATAAACCTCATATCCTTGGCTATTCAATATCAAGATGCCTGTGTTATGGTTAAATTCATGAAGGAATGCCGTTCTTCTATAAGCAAGAATCGAAGGATTCCCAGTTATTTCTGATTGATATTTACATGCATCTTCGAAAATACAGAATCCTAATCTTTCTCCTACTCCATACATTCCCAAGACTGCATATCCAGAATCTAAATATTTCCTAGTACCTATCAGGCACCATTGCCATGGGTCATAATCATGAGTGAAATATTGATTGCGAAGATTGCTGAAATCTCCATTACTTATAGCACCATCATAAGGGATAAAATCATTATCGATATCATAATCGAATCTAGTGAATCCTCGAAGAATGTGATATGTGCGAGTATAATCTATCATATTCCTGATTTTTGATTTTGTAAGAATATATCCACTATTTCCAATCTTTTGCATTCTATCGACTTCAAGCTGTTGAACTCGATATGTAACATGATTAAAATTAATCCTCTTTCCATAATATGTATTAGACCCAACAAGTTCCAAACCAAGAACAAATGCTGTTCCGTCAGATGGTTCATAGCTAAGGCTTTCTTCATATGACCCTGGACTTGTGACTGTAAATTTGTAGTTTCCATTAACATATACCTTTAAATTTCGTGAGTATGGATCATTATCATTTTCAGTCCAGAGATCTATTATTGTTGATGTACCTCCTTTTACTTCATACTCTAATAGTGAATTATCTTCTTGTGGGAAATATTCCCAAAATGCTAGAATTGGATTACCTGAAGCTGGCCACTGACTCTCAAAAGGTTGAATATATGTCAGCTTCCATGCATGATCTTTATGCGCTCCCCAGCTAATTTCAAGTTCGATTTCGTGTTCACCTGCCCCTACTCCCCATACAGTGACAGCACTATGAAAACCAGAATTACTTCCTTGAGGAAAAATTTCACTGCTATATACCTCATTTCCATCAAAATAGACATAAAACATCCTTGAGTAGATAGTTTCCTGATCAGGTTCGATATCTATGAATATATCTAATGCCCAAACGTATGCTGGAAGGTCAATAAGAAAGGCAAGAACTGATTGGCCCTTAAAAGGAAACCAGTGTCCATTTTTCGCTGGTGATTGAAGTTCTTGGCGTCGCCATTCCGATGGAGTATATGGATTTCCCTCATCTGTTCCTGTAGGACTAGAAAGTAGTTGAAAATCCAAATCCGTTTCTGTTGTTTTGTTATTGTCTTCACTAACAAAGGCAGAATACTCACTTCTATCAATTCCTTCTGGATTTGGGATGTTTAGGGAGTTTGATATTATTTCACTCTCAGAAGGCAATTCTTTTAGCCATTCTGCAGACATAAAATACGTTTCAGGTGAAAAAATGTCATTGTTCAATTCAGATTGTAATATATCTTGTGAATATATTGCACCATCATTTCCACCCATCATCATATATTTTGTATTCTCACTCTGAAAAGATGGTGTTGGAAATATCAAAATTCCCACTAACACAATAAGAAGAATGCATTGTACATGCACTATTTTGACCTTCATTCAAACTTTCCCTCTCAAAACAATTAGAATATCTTCTATTGGTTTGTGATTTTATCATTCAATTACTTAATAAATTTAATTGAAAAAAACTGATAGGATACCTCAGCATGTTTGAACGATGCAGATTCGGACTTCATGTTCTCATAAAGATTGTGACGTGGAGATATTGATTGGTCATTTCCTATAGACACGAAATACAACATTTGTGTTTGGTATCAATAATACCAAACAAAACCACATCTACTACATATCAAAATCTTCGAACTCTTCCAATGGATCTATCCCCTCGAGGTCCTCTCCTTCTTCTCGAAGTCTGAAAATCGCCATTTCATATGCCTTGAGTACGTCTGCCTTTGTGATGAAACCAATCATCTTATCTGGGTATCTCGGGTCGACCACAACAGCATGGCCTTCATCTCTTTCAAGCATAGCATGTAGGACGCTGTCCATCGAATCATCTGGTTTGAGATGCAGGAAATCTCGTTTCATGAGGTCCCCTACAACATATTCACAGTCTTCATCTTCACAGAATAAATCCTCAGTAATCAGAGTGCCAACTACCTTCCCATCAGCATCCACCACAGGAAACTTGGTGTGCTGTGTAATATCAACGATCTTCAAGACCTGATTCTTAGTCATTTCAGGGTTTAATACTGTAGGTGTCGAAGTCATAACTTGAGATGCTTTCGCTTCTTTCAATGCACCAATATAGGCTCCCCGACGTATCTTAACCCCTCTTCGTGATAGTTTGAGGGTATATATGCTCTCTTCCTCAATTGATGCAGAGATCAGGTAGGAAGTAGAAACAGCAATCATTAGGGGAAGTATTAAGGAGTAGTCTTTGGTCATCTCCATTACCATTACAATACAAGTGATTGGTGCTCTACCAGAACCTGCAAATAATGCTGCCATTCCAACGATAGCAAAAGACATTGGCTGAGGTACAATTCCAGGAAAAAGAATCGAGAAGGTCAATCCAAACGCTCCACCTAGGGCAGTCCCTATATACAGTGTTGGAGCAAAGACACCACCAGATCCACCAGAACCAAGAGTGAATGCTGTGGCAAATGCCTTCAATATACCAAAAACGATGAGTGCAATTAGAGCTACATTGCCTAACAATACTGAATCTATGAATGAATATCCAACTCCCATAATTGCTGGAACATAAGGCTCATACAGACCGAACTCACCAGCGTATGCAAAAGTACTCTCTAGCATTATGACAACAATCGCAAGACCACCAATCATTAATCCTCCAATCGCTGGGAGTAGATATCCGGATATCTTGATTCGTTCGAAGATATCCTCTATCTTGTAAAAACCTCTAGTCCAGATCACACTTACAAGACCTAACAATAGGCCTAATCCCAGATACAACAGAAGCTCAAAGTAGTTGTTTAAAACAAAAGATGTTTCTAGAAATGATGTCTGCGGACCCAGAAAGACATTAGCAACAGCTGTTGCTAGAACAGATGCGAGAATGACAGGGACTATTGAGAAACCTGCAAGACCCCCTGCAATTACTTCTACTCCAAACAGTGTCCCTCCAAGAGGAGCATTGAATGTAGCTGCAATACCAGATGAAACCCCACAGACAACCATCGTTTTGGTCAGTCGACTATTGAGATTCAATAATTGCGCAATGCTTGATCCCACACCTCCACCTATCTGAGCGATTGGTCCTTCTCGACCACACGATCCTCCGGATCCTATACAGATTGCAGATGCAAGGCTTTTCAAAATTGGGACCCGCATTCGTATACGCCCCCTTTTCATTGCATATGCATCCATAATCTCAGGTACACCATGCCCTTTTGCCTCAGGGGCATACCTCATCACTATAAAGGCAACCATCAACCCTCCTAAAACAGGAATGATGACCCACCCTATAGGTCCCCAATTCTGTGGAATAAAGACAAAGATCGTACTGATTCCAATAATCAACCATCTAAAACCTACAGCCACAAATCCTGATACAATACCTATAATTGCTCCAAGTGAATAGATTCTTACTTCTTGTTTCATTATCTGTCTTCTTAACATGAGATATGTCACATCTATTCACTATGCACCTAGATTAGTGACCAATAAACATAGCATGCTACTAACGAAGGGTTATAGCAAAACAACACTTTTGAATGGTTCTTAAAGCTTCTTACAACGAATGAATGGAAAAAGGTGCAACGGCTCTCACAGTATCGGATGTCCATTCCTACTGAGCTAAATCGAAGCTTTTCTCAAAGCAGCTACCTCTGGGGCTCCACCACTCCGCCTTAGTGCCTTAGTGACGACCTCGAAGGCATAAATCCTCCTGATATAGGATATCCGTCTGACTTAGAACAGAGAGATTGGATATCCGTGAAACGATTTTACAGCTTACGGAAACATGAAATCCCTGTTAAAGTTTCATTAGAAGAAGTGAATGAACAGTGTAAAATTGCCTTTTCAGATTCTCAAGAAGAAACGACAATTCGTGAAATAAGTGTGAGGTGCACATCAGATGCCATATCTATTCTTAGAAGTGGTTACTCATTACAATCTAGTATTGATAAAAGCATGACATGGAATTCATATCATGATGTTGATTATGGTGATTTTGACTCATTGAAACCATTTGTTGAAACAGATTCTGCAGTGAGAACAAAAACTAGGATTCCCGTTCTCTTATGTGATTTATTGGATTCTGAACAAGAACATCTGGAACTTGTACTGACACATGATGAAGCAAATTGTCCTGTAATGAAAGACGGTTTTTTGGACATGGGTCGTGCTGGAGAGTAATCCCCGATTCAGATATTGTGATGGATATGAAGGATATGTTTCCTCCAATGACAGGAGAAGAAGTATATGCACTTCTATCATCAGGAGTGATTTACTTGGAAAGTCGAAATTATGTATTTGAGCTGAATTTAATACCTGATTATGAGAGTCCATAATCATGTGGATGCAAACAACGGGTGGATAGTGGGCGATGAAGTCCCAATCATGTATACACCCGATGGTGGACTGAGCTGGTATGAACAGAGCACCTCTGAAGGTGTTTATTATCGACTATATGCAGTAGACTTTGTGGATCAGACTCATGGATGGGCTGTTGGATCAGGTGGATACATCCTTCGTACAACCAGAGGAAATTCTACTGATATGCGGCTATGGACTGGCATGAATGATCCTATCTTCTTATCTATCATTGGTGGTCTAACAGGGGTTGCAGTGGTCGTAGTCATCACACTCTGGATCATACGAAGCAGAATTGGGTCTAAGCAAAGAAGTCAACAAGGTCTTGATTTGTAGAATGTCTCTGTAACGTGATAAACCGCCTCCTAGGCTGCTTCAGTATGTTTGAACGATACAGACAACTCAGAACAGAAGTACAAATCAGAAGCAGATTTTTTGTGTGTAACTAAACACAACAACCGTTATACAATGCAATAACTATGATTATTGTGTATCAATGGAGGAATGGGAATTTGAATCATTCCAAAAGCTCAATAATTTTTTTCTTAGCAATTTTACTCTCTCTAAATCTAATCAATACATCAATGATGGGTGTACCTGTGAGGGCGGATATTTTCTTCTATGATGACACCAATGTAATGGGAATCGTCACATCAAATCCAAACATCAGCATGCCCGAAGCGTATGTCTATGTAGATGCGGTAGTCACATCCAACTGGGACTACGACTTTGAAATCAATTGCTCTTACATGGTAAGAAGTAATAACACTTGTAATGAAACGATAGCATTCGTTTATCCATGGTACACTTCAGATGACTATGTGAGTACGGAAATAGGTCCAATTCTTGGTGAATATAACATCTCTATTGATAGTGTTCCTGTATATCATGAAACCAAAACATGGAATGAGATACCTTCTGAGATACAGGATGCTTTCAGTTGGCACAACGATGCGTTCACTTTCGAGATTTTCAACATAACTCTCGAAGGAAATAGAACCTCTGAGATTCAAATCTTTGGTGAATTTGAATACTCAACGATTTATAACCTATTTTATTTCTTTTACATGGTCGAAACTGCAAGATGGTGGGCAGGAAATACAAGAGAAATCGTTGTAATGGACATAGATGTACAAACAACCATTGAGTCGATTCATTTTATACCTGATTCCTTCTTATCACAGTCCATTAATGGTAGTAGACACATTGGAGAATGGAATTTTACTATAGATGAATTTCCATCCGATACAGCAACAGCATTCTATGTAATTCAATATATTCCTCCATTTCCGTATTCGACTACCAGTACACCAGAAACCTCCTTCAACACAACAACAACCTTGGTGACAACTTCTTCGACTCCAACCACATCTTCCTCAGTGGTAACTACTTCAACTTCACCTGCAATGGACAATGCAAATCTTGTATTCACTATAGGAATAATTAGCGGTAGTGCAATAGTTCTGATTGCAGCTGTTGTTTATCTTCTCAGAAAACGTTGAAGCGAAATCTAAAACTATTAAGAAGGCTTGGATACCTCAGCTTACTGATTTGCGGATTTCTTTTTTCTCTTAAACATTGTCGTGGGGATTTGATAAAAGAGGTGCAGCGGCTCTCACAGTATCGGATGTCCATTCCTACTGAGCTAAATCGAAGCTTTTCTCAAAGCAGCTACCTCTGGGGCTCCACCACTCCGCCTTAGTGCTGTTCCCGCCAGGGCCTGACACGGTTCGACGGTTTAAGACAATCCCAGCAGACCTTCGACTGCTGCTATGTTCGTGACAGACTCCAGAGACTGCCTATCATAGTCCGGCAACGAAACCCAGCAGGGCCGGTTTCATTCTCCACGGAGTTAACTGACGCCATTATTGCCTTTATGGATAACAGCCGCGGCAAACGGCCCGTCCTTCCCGCTGCAATTCGACTTTTTATCGTGTCTGCCTAAAAAGATTGTCAATCAACAACATAAATACAGAACATGGCAAAAACCTATACGAATGCCCCAGCTTCTCGTTTTATCTGAGTCAGTTCTTCAAGAACTTCAATTTCGGATTGTGTGAGATCCTCTCTGAATTTGGTCCTAGCAGCGATAATGTGAGAGTCTGGCATATCCACGTAGAGCACATCATCTTCCTTCACTTGTCGCCCAATAGTAGGTCCTCTGACTGATATTGCGACTTCCATCCCTGCAGTTGCTTCATTGATAGTTACACTTCTATCCTGAATCTGAAGAATGGTTCCTATTCTCTTTCCTTGCAATGTCATCAATGGAACTCTGGGTCTAATAATCCCGTGCACTTTAACACCAAACACAGCTGGATTATTACGTCTGAATATATATTCGGGAATGATTTCCACTTTTCCGGGTCTTATTATTGATCCCAATGATGATGCTTTTGCCTGTTCTCTCTTGACAATCAACCACGCATTATAATCATCATACAGCCTGTAAATGACCTCATTCATGAAGAGTTCTACTCCCTCTTCAGCAGCAAGGTCCTCAATCTCTGGTGCAACTTTCACATTGAAGCCCAATACAACCGCATTGAGAATGTCTGTATCTCCTGCTGCTTTAGCCTCAAGGATATCTCGACGTACGACTGGGCCAACATCAGCTACGCGAACAGGAACCTTTCGTTCCTGGAGAAATTGGGTTACTGCTTCTAAAGAGCCCAATGTATCAGTCTTAAGAACAATTCCTGACGAGTCTCTCTGAATTCGAATCGCTCCTACTTCGGCTCTGACCTTTTCCTCGATTTCCGCTAATTTTTCAAGATTTGATACAGCATAGACTGGAGCTCCTGCAACTACTCCCTCAATGTCTGGTGCAACAATCTTGACCCCTGCAGCTGCATGTACCTCAGACACGTGGGTGAACTTCTCCTTTGGGTCTCTAATCTCGTCAAGTTCTTTTGGTAGAAGGAGCGCTCTGATTTTAGCTACAATTACTTTGTCAAGACCTCCAACAACAATTGTGTCACTCTTTTTCAGTATACCTTCGTAAATAATGGTATCAAGGGTCAGTCCCAGACCTGTTTCTTCTCTCACTTCAAGTATTGCACCACGTGCAGGACCAGAAGACACCTTGAGCCGATCTTTCATATACTGTTGTGTTAAACCTGAAAGAACTGTCAATAATTCCGGAATACCCTCTCCTGTTTTTGCGCTCGTTGGTACTATCGCAATGTTTTTGGTGAAATTTGTGACCCTATCAAATCGTTCTGCCATGATGTTATTAGCAGATAAAGCACCAACTATCTCGTACAATCTTCTATCTAGTTCTGTTTGAGTTGACATACCTTGTGCTTTAATTGATTGGAGTAGATTCATACCAGGTTTCAACCTCCATCCAGGAACCTTATCCAGCTTGTTTGCAGCAATAATGAAAGGAGTCTTTCCAGATCGGAGTATCTTGAGTGACTCATAGGTCTGTGTCAAAGCTCCTTCATTAATATCTACTACAAGTATCGCAATATCTGCGATTGCACCCCCCCGTCTTCTAAGATTCAAATATGCTTCATGCCCAGGTGTATCTATAAACAATAGGCCTTCAATACTTAGTTTAGCACCCATGGTTTCTAAGAGTGGACCACAGATTTTCTTGATAGTTTCAGTCGGAAAATAGGAGGCACCAATATGCTGAGTTATACCTGCAGCCTCTCGTGACTGCACAGCGGTACCTCGCATTTTGTCCAAGAGAGAAGTCTTTCCGTGATCAATGTGACCGAGAACCGTTACAATTGGTGAGCGTAATTTTCCGGTTTCTGCTTCTGGCTTAGACATTAGAGGCACCTCGCAAAACGACTGGCCGCGTGACGACAATTAGAACATAAGAAACTGTCGTTACATCCCTCTTCACAAGGCTAATATTAATGTCATCAATTTCTCACTATGTTATTGGCATAATCATCTATGAAAGGTGAGATTAGTGGAACAATCATTAGTGATAATAAAACCAGACGGGACTGTAAGAAGACGCATTGGTGCACTTGTTATTGAAGCACTACTTGACCGAGGCTACAAGGTTCGTGCATTCAAGGAGATGAAGGTACCAAGGGAGGTAGCCAAGCTCCATTATGCAGTACACAAGGAGAAACCATTCTTTCCATGGCTTGTGGATTTCATATCATCAGGTCGAGTTCTTGTTTTGATTCTTGAGGGCGATAATGTCATTCAAGGAGTGAGAGACGCATTAGGCGCAACCTTCGTTCAGAAGGCTGACTCTACATCATTGAGAGGCAAATTTGGAATCTGGGCAGGAATTAATATTGCACATGCATCAGACGCTCCTGAAACTGCTGCTATTGAGATAACACTCTGGACTAATGAAGGTGGAGTTTCTGAATCAGAATCTGCTGATGCAAAGGCTCATGAATATATCAAGAAGTATAAGATTGGTGATGCAGATTATACCATGCAGATTCGTGAGGTTGTGAAATCTGCTATTGATTCTAAGGACACATCCCCTGAAGTACTCATCTCACTTGAAGAGCTGTTCGGAAAGGATGCGGACGGTATCGAAAAGGATGGAATCAAGGCACTTGCTGTCGCCATTTTTGATTTCATCAAAGAAGAAGTAGAAAAAGTATAGGGAGTGATTCATGGTGGCACAACGTGCCACCCTTCACTCTGTTATATTTACATTGATAAAATGACGAGTCTTTATCGGGGTTTACCACCCTTCTGAAAGCCTTGAGTCCATTTGGTCTGTCTAGGCTTCATTCTACGCTTGACTTGTGCAGTCTTGCACTTGTTGGAACAGAACCACATAACTGACCCGTCTTTTGTTCGTACAAAAGCTGAGCCCGTACCGGGTTCGATATCCTTCCCGCAGAAATCGCATTTCTGTGTTCCAACCATTACTCTAGCGCCTCCTCATCTTTCTTGCTTCTCTTTCAGTTTCACGAAGAATGAGAATGTCCCCCATTCTTACGGGTCCCTTTACATTACGCGTAAGGACACGACCTTTATCCCTACCATCGAGTATCTTAACTCGTACTTGGGTAATCTCTCCAGTGACACCAGTTCTGCCCAGAAGTTGAATTACTTCTGCAGGGATTGATGGTGTCTTTGAGTCATCCTCTTTACTCATGGATATTCATCACCTAGAGGGATTTTCTATGCACGTAGAGCGCCAATCTTCTCGACAATATCTGATACGAGATCCTTCGCTTTACCTTCGACAATTATCGCAACTGCAGCTGTTGGTCGTTCGATACCAACTGATGCACCCAAATCCTTCTTATGAGGTACGAAGATGTAAGGGGCTTTCTTATCGTCACATAGACCGGGTAGGTACATAATAATCTCTTGAGGCTCAACGTCTTCAGCTACTACAACAAGCTTCGCTATTCCACGCTCGATTGATTTAGTAGCCTCATTGATACCCTTCTTGATTCGACCGGTGTCCTTCGCAATTTCGAGAGCATCTAAGGCCTTCTTCTGAAGTTCCTCAGTAGCATCCCAATCGACAAATGATGGTTTTGGCATTTCTGTTTACCTCTGTTCTCACTTCATTGGTATGAATACAGATTGAGCTACCCACATTATCTGGATAGTTATTGGGCGGCACTTCTTTGGTTCTTTTAAAACTGTCGAAGCATCTATAGATGAATCAATATCCAAGGTCTTGGAGTCCTCGAACTATATCACTATCATCAAGTTTCAGATGCCTGAGCACAGAGTACCTATTCCTTCGTTCCATTATCTTTAATGCATGATGGACATCATCTATGAACAATTCTTGGCTCACATTCAATTCATCAAAGGTCATGGGGAATCCCCGTTTTCTCATGAAATCTTGTATGAACTCAGATTTGTACTTGGAATAGCCTACCTCCTCCAGATACTTCACACATAGAGGTGTAGCAAAAGCAACCTGAATGCCATGAAGATTTTCTAATCTTCGGTCCATTGCATGTGAAATTGCATGTTCTGTTCCAGAACATGGTCTTGAGCTACCAAATTGACACATAGCCTCCCCAGCATCGATTTCTGCTCTGACAAGAGTTACGAGGCTATAATCAGTCAAGATAGTATCTAATGTTTTGGCTAATGTTGAATAGATGTCCTCATTAAATGCCTCTTCATTGTGCTCATGTGCTAAACGCCATTCTGCAAGACTTGATGCTTTACTAATAATATCACCGAGTCCTGCCATTTCCAATTTCGATGGAGCCTTTGACATTATGGAGAGATCTGCAAGGACAGCTATAGGTTTCTTACACAACTCTGAATATCTGTAGCCATCATGTGTTACTGATGCAACATCACTCGCAATACCATCATGGGATGCAGCAGTTGGAATCGATACCCACTCAAGTCCTGATTCCCTGGCGAGAAGTTTTGCCGCATCGATGCTACGACCTCCACCAAAACCAATTATGATATCTGCGTCCTTAAATTCAGATACATTGATTTCAGCACCTCTGCTTGCTCCAAATATAACACGTCCATCATATGGGTCTGTTGATATCACCTGATTAAACTGAGGTAACCTCAACCAATTATGCTCACGACCTATCACAGAAGCGATGACCTCATGATATTGAGCATAAATCAAGTCATCTGTTACAATCAGTACATGCTTAAACTTCTTGAGAAGATCAGTAAGTTTTTGGATTGCCCCTTCTGCAATAATAACATTGTTTGATGAATTAGGGGACATTATGATATACTCCTTTAGGGTACGAATTCACCGGTTAGTATACACATCTAAACTCTTCGAATTCCACTTACTTACGTTTAGTGGTCTGTATATACCTTGGGACTTAGCGTTATTCTGGTAATACTCTAGCTATTATGCTCTTGAAACAAGACCTGACATGACCACCTAATGAGGAAAGCCAATATGACTCAATATGTCAAAGTCGCATTACTTGGTTCTGGTTATGCGGGTAAATCCACTCTGATTCGTCTGCTCACTGATAATGTATCAAAGATAAAGACGCATCATCAACCCTACAAACCAACAGTTGGAATGGACTGTGGAACCATTACATTGGACACGACAACTAAAATTTCACTTGTGGAAATGGGTGGTCAGACACATTTTGAGTTCTTGTGGCCTGATTTGATTCGAGGCAGCAGAATGGTAGTTGTAATCACAGAGAGTTCACCAAAAGCGGTTCTAAAAACTCGTCAGCTCCTTGAGAAATATAAGACCTATCTTGATGATAAACAGGTGATTGCGATAGCCAACAAACAAGATATTCCTGGCTCGATGAAACCAGAGTCTGTACAAGATCTGTTAGGTATTCCTACTTATGGAATGGTAGCAATTGATCCAAAGCAAAGAGTGAATGGATACAGACTTATTGTGAATGGTCTTCGCGAATTAATTCAAGTAGCAGCTTGAGTAATTTAGACGCTGTTTCGTAACTCTTTTATGCAATCCACGATGTGACTCTGATGCCTAGGACACGGGCGCGTGAGCTGTAAGTAGCAATTGTCTTTCAGCGAGTCCGTCCGGGAACAGTGTCTTTTGGGTAATATCAACTGTCCATATGGTCAGGTGACAAAATGGAGATTACAATAATTCACAAGACCGAGGCTGATATACACTTCTTGGTCGAAGGTGTAGATGCTGCATTCGCAAATGCGCTTCGAAGGACTATGTTAGTCCATCTACCGTCAATGGCTATAGATGAAGTGCTTGTCATTGAGAATACAAGCGTCATGTATGATGAAATCCTAGCACACAGGTTAGGACTAGTACCTTTGACCACTGACCTAGAATCGTATAATCTTCCCGAGGAATGTGAATGCGAGGGTAAGGGATGTAGCCTCTGCCAAGTTACACTCACATTAGAGATAGAGGCCGGAGATGAAGACTTGACAGTCTATACTCGCGACCTATCACCACAGGATCCAAACGTGGTTCCCGCATCTGGTGACATACCCTTGGTAAAACTAGCCCCACATCAACATCTCATTATCGAAGCATATGCTCGACTTGGTACTGGCAGCGAGAATGCCAAGTTCCAACCCGTAGCCACGGTGGCATACAAGAATGTACCAGTTGTTACAATTGATAAATCAAAGTGCAATCTCTGTGGTGACTGTGTTGAAGTTTGCCCCAAGAATATCCTGAAAATTGATGGTGATACAATCTCCACTCAAAACACACTAGACTGCAGTCTCTGTGAAATCTGCGTCAAGTCATGCGAACCCGGAGCGATAACAATTGATTCCAAGAGAGACACCTTCCTATTCAAAGTGGAATCCTCTGGTGCTTTGAAGCCTGAGGAAATTGTAGAGAAAGCAGCTGAGGTACTTAAAGAGCGAATCCGCATAGCATTGGATTTCGCTAACGAGTTGTGAGGTGTCAAAAGATGGTAAAATCTGGACCAACTGATCCAAATACACGTGCATTAGTCAACGCACTGAAAAAGGCGTCCACAAAATACAATATAGGAATCTGGAAACGAGTGGCTGAACTTATTGTTCGTCCTGCTAGGAACCGTGCAGCAGTAAATGTGGGAAAAATAGGCCGCCACACAAATGATGGCGATATAGTAATCGTCCCTGGAAAAGTATTAGGTTCTGGGGTTCTTCCACATAAGGTTACAGTAGCAGCACTTAATGCATCCACAACTGCCAGATCTATTATTGTCGCATCCGGTGGAACACTGATTACAATTAATGAGCTTTTGAACAATCATCCAAAGGGTACAGGTGTTATGATAATCACTTGAAGGTGAAAAAGATGAGTGAAAAGAAAATACAGGTCTTCGATGCAGAAAACATGGTCGTAGGTAGACTAGGCTCCAAGGTAGCGAAGGCTGCTTTACTAGGGAAGCAAATAGTCATTCTGAACTGCGAAAAAGCCATCATCACAGGTGATCGAAGAACCGTGATCGATGCCTTCAAGGAGACACACAAAATACGAACTTCCTACAATCCCAGAAGGGGTCCATTTCATGAACGCCGTCCGGATAAGATGGTACGAAAGATGCTACGGGGAATGTTACCGTGGCCTACTCCAAGAGGTAAAGCCGCATACAAACGAATCTATTGCTATATTGGTATCCCGGAAAAATATGCAGATTCCGAGAAAATAATTCTGGAGAAATCTAAATACCGAAGTCTATCTGGGAAGTATATTACAGTACAAGAATTGAGTCAAGAGCTCGGCTGGAGAAACCCGGAGGTTGCATAAAGTGCGTGTCATTGTTAGTGTAGGTAAACGTAAGACAAGCCTTGCTAAGGCCACATTGAAATCCGGGTCCGGAAAGATACGAATCAATGGTAGTCCACTTGAAATTCTTCAGCCAGAAATGGCAAAGATGAGGATTATGGAGCCTCTAATAATATTCGGAAATAATTGGAAAAGGTACGATATTAGAGTCCGAGTAAAAGGAGGAGGTTTCATGAGCCAAGCTGATGCAGTAAGAATGGCCATAGCAACTGGTCTCGTTCAAATGAGTCAGGACTATGAAGCTCGTTCTAGGATGATTGAACATGACCGAACAATGCTGGTTGGAGACCCACGACGTACGGAACCAAAGAAGTTTGGTGGGCCCTCAGCACGTTCCCGATATCAGAAATCATACAGGTAGGTCGATGAGAAGATGATTATTCCTATACGATGTTTCACATGTGGAAAAGTAGTAGCTGACAAATTCGAACCGTTCAAGCGACGCGTTAAACAGGGCGAAGACCCCGCAGCAGTCTTGGATGATTTGGGGCTAAATAGATATTGCTGTCGCCGAATGTTGTTATCTCATATTGATATCATTGATAGCTTCATGGCTTTTGCTTCTACTGAAGAGCTAACGGAGGTTAAGTAATGTTAGGTGATAGTGAAATCGCAGAAGTAGACCTATTGACCCCAATGGACAAATATCTAGCAGCAGGTTGTCACATAGGCACTCAAGTTAAGACGCAGGACATGGAGCCCTTCGTGTATAGGCAACGACCCATTGGTCTCTATGTGTTAGATGTAAGAAAAACTGATGAACGCATCAGAACAGCTGGTAAATTCATCGCCAGATTTGATCCTCAGAAGATAGTTGCTATCTCAGGGCGTGTATATGGAAAGAGACCTGTGTTCTCCTTTGCACACTATACTGGCTTTCATGCATTCACTGATCGATTTGTTCCTGGGACCCTTACCAATCCCAATATTGCTGGGCCTCGTATCTATATTGAGCCAGAACTAGTGATTTTGACAGACCCTCGGACAGATCAACAGGCTTTATCTGAGGCGGCAAGAATCGGTGTTCCAGTCATAGCGCTTTGTGATACAGACAACGTCACAACAAACGTTGACCTTGTCATTCCTTCAAACAATAGAGGTAGAAAGGCTCTTGCACTTGTCTATTTTCTTCTAACCAGACAAGTTCTCAGAGAACGTGGCGAGATACCACTAGATGCTGAAGCAGCTTTCACACCTGAAGATTTTGAACCACAAATTCAACGTTTTTGATTTATTCAATAATGGATATGACGCCTTTATCGGCGTCAACTTCCACTTTTTGTCCATTCTCAAGTTTTTCTATATCAATTCTATCAATAGTTGGAATCTCACTGATTATACTTCCCACTGCAACAACAGGGTCTGTTTCTTTGTTGATGATTGCCAAGGGTGCTTTTCCAGCTTTCCTAAGTGCATAGAGCACATATGAGCCAACCGTGGAGCCCTTACCCGTCGGGAAGACCAGTATTTTTCCTGCAATTGATTTTCCTTCCAATTCGTGTCCTTTTTCGACAATCTCTCCTGTATCTGGATCACAGCCCCCATAGAATGAGATGTCATGTGATGTAATTAGAATTTCACCTACTACCTTTCCTTTGTAGATTTTTCTGCCCTTCAGATTCATGTTGTTGCCTCCTTGATACATTGTTCTATAGTTCGAATCTCTGTCTTGAAAGAGTTTTTCCCTCTTGCATAGAAACATGCTTTTGCTGAATCTGTCATAAGCCCCTTAAATCGTCCCTTGAGTGGTGCTACTGCACAACATGCATCACTGACTAGAAATGCACCAGCTTCTTCGATTTTATCATAGAATCCCATTTTAATCGCGAGATCCTTTGTGGGTTTTGCAGTTGTTATCCACACAGTCTTTCCCTCAGTCACCTGTTTGTTCTCAAGTAGCTCTGCTATATGTGCAATCTCTCTGATGCTTGCATGTGGACACCCAATACTTATGAAATCAATCTCTGCATCGGCATCATCAAGCTGACTTCTGGCCGCAATTAAATCCTCTTGCGTGACAATCTCAGTTTCTTCAGGAATACTAGTCCTGTTTGGTGTGATTCCCTCCATATGGAATAGAGCCACACCACCATAGGTTGCAATTGAAGCACAGAAAGATTTCAGCTCTTCGGATGTTGCACGATTGATACCTACAATATAAGGTATCTTTTTTCGAGTACGTTCACCAATTACTTGACCTAGTAATCCAAAATCATCTGTGTTACGAAGTTTCGCTTTTACTTCATATTTCACCTGTGCTATTCGGTTATTATCAAGATGAAATCCGTACTCTGCGGTTCTTCCAGTAAGCGCAGCAGCTAATGCACTAGGACCACCCTCTCTATTTGTACGAGCACCAATAACCGAATTCGCAAAGCAAACAGCTGATGATTCAGCCCAAGATATATGCTCTCCATAGTGTGGCAAGTTTCCAATAAGATAAGGAGTGCAAGTACATGTAGTGATGACCCCCATCTTGGCAAATGCATCAATTACTCTCTGCTGGTTGATGGCGAACTCTTCATCAATGCCATGTTTTTTCCATTCAATCAAATCCATTCCAGCAGGATTCAATGTCGTCAAAGTTCGTACTCTTCCATCGTCAGCCATCTCATCAAGATATTCAAGTCCTGCCTCTCCTAGATTGTGGTATGACACACCCGCAATCTGCACGCTGGATATTGGTATAAGTCGCTCAGCACCATAAATTTCTCCAAGCGTGGTTATTATCTCCATAGACTTTCTAGTTGCCTTACCCTGCTTTCCATCAAGCATATCCTGTTCTTCACTAGTAAGTTGTAGTCCCACTTTACTCACCCATATACTTCTTTATATCAACATCAGGGAATTCTGCCTTCTCAAAGCTTTTCCCCTTTGTTTCCATCGGTTTCGTTACGTCAAAGCCAATCTTTGTTGTGAGTTTAGTCTTAGGTTCAGCACTAGGATCTAACGAGCTACCAGGTTCTCTATCTTTGATGAGCATATCTTCATCGCCTTGAAATCGAGTTGCCATTGCCCACTCTCTTTCCTGTTCGTTGTAGATATCTATGTCTTCGTCATAGACCCAAACATGCTTTGCACTTCTATGCCCCTCGAATGCGCCTTCTAATGCTTTGATGCCATCATCGTCGTTCTTCTTTCGAATCTTGACTGCAACATGTAACCAACTTGTTCCTCCCGGAGTAATATTGACATCCAACACATCAACTCCCTTTTCCTTAATTTTTCGAAAAATTGTCGGTTCCCGGGGCATTCCCATTAAGATTTTGTGTTCATACCTACCTGGTAAAAGTCCTTGCCAGATAGCTGTCTTCCTATGTGTTATTTTCTTTACTTCAAAGATTGGTTCCTGCCTAACCACATCAACAGTCTCTGTCAGATCTATAAATGGCCCTTCATCATGCTTCTCATCAAGTATAACTTTTCCTTCAAGAACGAATTCTGCGTCTGCAGGTATCAACAAATCATTAGTCTTGGTTCTTGTGACATTTATTGGTTTCAATGCATTGGCAATCTCTAGCTCATTTATCCCAGTTTCCACCGATGTTGCTGCCGCTATTAGGACTTCTGGAGTATTTCCTATACAATATGCAACCTCGACCTCACCATTCTTTTCTAGATATTTATGAAAATCTCTACCACGAACAACTCTTGTGACCATCCGATCCTTTCCAATCTGCATCGCACGATGAAAGTCTAGATTCTGACCGTATTCAGGATCAACTGAAACAACAACTCCTGATGAGATATAGGGGCCTCCATCCACCACGTTATGCAGAAGCAACGGTAATTTATCTAAGTTGACAGTTTCTTCTACAATTTCCTGACATGGGGCTGAATCGACAATAGTAGGACTACTTCTTTTCTCAATTGCAGTGGTTAAAGTTGGGATTATTTCTTCTGTCTTGATTCCAAAATAGTCTGCAATCTGTTCCTTGGTACAGAAGAGATTTCCTGCAACACGAAACTCTGACTCATTTACATTTTCAAACAAGACTGGTGTCGGTTCCAGTGCCTTCAGAACCCCAGCAATCTCAAGGTTTTTTGAGATTCCGTTTTGAATCCTAATTAATTTCTCATCATTAGATAGTTTCTCTATATATTGTTCAAGTATCATTGTTCCACCTCACAATCCAAATTCTGTAATCCATGAGGCAACAGCTCCTCCCTTTTCAAGAGCCTCTGCGATTCTTTCAGCTGACTTTCTATCCTGGGCGAGAGATATCATATTTCCTCCCCTTCCTGTTCCAGTCATCTTGGCACCCAATGCACCATTCTCTCGAGCTATATTCACCAAATTATCTAATTCCGTGCAGGAAACAGTCAACTGCTGGAGTAAATCATGATTTTTGTTCATGAGTTTACCTACTCTATTTCTATCAATTCTCATTAAGGCATCACGAGCATCATTCACTAGTTCCTTGTACTCACTGACTATTCTCTCAAACCATGCAGGATCATTCTCTTTCTTTGTTCGAACATCTCCCACTACTTCTTTCGTACTGGCAGTGAGACCGGTTGTCGCTATCACAAGGTGCATCGATTCTTTTAATTTCAATGCTTCAAATGCAGGTGACCCTCCTCCCATGTCCCTGATGAACCATATGAGTCCCCCATATGTTGAGGCTGTATTGTCTATGCCTGATGGAACACCATGATATCCTTTCTCACCCTCATATCCTGCTTGATTTATCTGTTCTAAACTAAAGTCAAGTCCAAACTCAGCATCTAATGCCTTGGCAAGAGCTACGCAGCTCGCAGCACTCGCACCAACACCTGATGCGCACACTAAATCTCCGGCGAGCTCGATATGAATTCCCTCTCGTGATAGGTCTATATCGCAGTAGTTCAGAACATTATCGATTGAAACTCTCTGTTCATCTGCTTTCTTTTCCTTATAGCCAGACATTGCTGGTCTATTATCATCTAGTGACCATCCTGGTGTGTCCTTTCTTGTAACTATAGCAACAGTTTCCAATGCTATACCTGCTGCTATAGCTGGAATTCCATAAACAACAAAATGTTCTCCAAAGAGTATTGATTTACCCTTGCCACTTCCTTGTCCCATTGGTGCACACTCTTCTCCGAGTTCTGATGCCGCTTTATCCCTTCGGTGCATTTGAATCTATTCTTCAGCAAAGAGTTAAGTTCTCACCAAGTGCCATTATCTTTATCATGCCCTTCAGGATACTCGACCTCTTCAGTGGTGCAGGTGGTTTCTCGTCTGGTTTCATAAGTCCCTCAAGACATCATCTTGCAGTTGACATAGATCCCTTACCACTTGAAACATACAAGTATAACTATCCGAAAGCTAAGATATTTCAACGTGATATTAGCAGTCTGCATTCGTTAGAACTTGAACAAACGTTCGGAATTCCTGATGTAATATTAGCCTCTCCTCCCTGTGAGGAATTTAGTCTGGCAAATCCAAAAAGTGAGATATCTGCTGCTGAACGTATTTATGGTACTGGTACCGCACGATTGCTTTTAGATGCGATTCGTATCATTGGTGATTTAGAACCCTCTGTTTTTGTGATTGAGAATGTGGCAGCGATATTGAAATCTGGAGGTCGTGAGATTATTCAAAGTGAAATGAAACAAGCTGGATTGGAAAATATTCATTTCAATATGATTCGAGCTCATCAACATGGGAATCCATCAAAACGGCTTCGTGTTTTTATTAGCAACATCAAGTTGAACCTCCGGAAAAGCCCTCCAAAAACGGTCATGGATACCATTGGGGACTTGCCTCCCAAAGGGATTGATGCGCTATTTCATGTATACGAAGATATCCCTAATCATGAAAGCCCTTCACTTACAGAAGACAGAATAAAGAAAGTCAGGAAAACTCCTTGGCGTCATGGTGCCAAACACTTTCGTGTGGCTCGTGATAGAACCATACCAAACTGGGTGAGATTAGCACCTGACCAGATAGCTACATCAATCATTGGGCTCGCTCGGTATATCCACCCATATGAGAATCGACTTCTAACTGTTAGAGAACACGCTCGATTAATGTCATATCCCGATGATTTTATCTTTAAGGGACATCTGACAAGTCAATACAATCAAGTTGGTGAATCGGTGCCACCTATAATTTCCCATCTTATTGCACAGGAGGTTCTAGCTGCAATTGAATGAATCAATAGAAAATGTATATGTTGTTCTGCATAATATTCATGCAGTGTCTAAAGTAGTTGAAACTGCCCAAGTTGTTTATGGACTTGGTTTCTCTCACTTCATTGTGTCAAAAGCTGAAGGCTCTGCCGCTCAGACTGGTGTTCCAGAAGCTAACAAAATTGCAATGAAGATGAACCGTAGTTTTATGGTTCTTCCTAGTCTGAATGATGTAATAGAACTTCTAAGCGTAGAACGCCCTCTATTGATCACATCACCAGTTCTAACCAAAGAACGTATTGATTTACAGGATTTAGAACGAAAGGTCAAGTCCAAAGAACGGATAGTTATTGTGCTATCCGGAAGTAATAGCTCCTTCTCTCGAAAAGAAATGGATCTGGGCGAGTGTGTCAGTCTTGATGCTAAGATTGACATTGGTCCTGCTGGAACTATAGCTGTCATACTCTATGGGATTCTGGGCAGATAACAATAATTGGCGAGCTCATAGATATGCTGTTTCTTCCCTGCTGAGAAACAGTTGTTGAAACACAATTCAATTACAATTATGAGAGATGGTGGGCCGGGTGAGATTTGAACTCACGATTATACCAGAAGTGAAACAAACAAGGTAGAATTGTGATTGTATTTAATAATCAAGAAATCATCCAAGTACGTTGAACTCTCATGCTTCAAATGATTATCAATGCAATATTCGAGAATGTTGAACCTAGGGATTTGAAAGTTCTATATGATGGTGAAATCCCTTCGTGGATTGACGCTTCAGAAATAACAGGAGTCCAATTTGGTCCCTCGCATATTGATAGAGAGCTGGATACAATCGTAGTGACTCCTGTATCTGTTGATGTTCTTCTCAGTATTCCAACATCCATAGATGAAGCAACCAAGTCTATGAAGGTTCAGTTATGCAAGTTTTCGCTGGACGAGCTTGGAATAGGAAAATGGATTCCCTTTGGACGACTTCACTATACTACCAGACGCTTTGAGGATGTCACATTACTACGTACTCTTGAACTCTCAGAAATCCGTTATCTGCAACCTCTCGAATATGATGATGTGCGACGACCATACCAACGGCTAGAGGACATGATTCTGAGAGCATTGCTCATCCTCAACAGAGGACTGGAGGGATGTGTATCATCTACCTGTAAAGTCATGCTTGACACAAGAGCGAAGATGTACAGAGTTGTCTTCACTGATAGGGATTCCGAGAATGTGATTGGAGAGATATTGATCCGCAGAACTGTGGATCTTCTAGAAATCCTCAGGCGTCCTGATACGGACTGTGAGCCCGTCATTGTGAAAGAACAACGTCTGATATGGAACAGGTTCAGGGATATCTCCTATGATGAGGACGTGGCACTGCTCAAACCCTGGGTCGCCAGACGTAACCCTTTTCCAGAAATGAGTCTGAACCTTCCACCTACGGCACAAGACCTGCTATCTTCCTCCAAGGAATTGGATATCACTATAGAATTATACCATGATCCGTGGACCTGTCCTCTGAAACATATCTCTCTGGAAGACATAGACCGACAGCATCGCTTGGCACGGTCAGTAAAGCATCACTACCTCTTCGACACTGGGAGTTCTTATGGCGAGCCCGTCCATGTCAGTAACGAACCAGGTGTACATCATGGCTCATGCTGGAGAGTTCATATTGATACTCCAATCAAGATTACTCCAGAATTACGGGAGATAATAGAAACCCGGTTCACTGATGGGCAGGTACGGTCACTCTTGAGTTCACAAGAAATTATCTACTGGTCTGAAGAGCGACAAACATGGGTGACCCATACTTTCAAACTAGTGGTCAGAGAGAGCTGTATTGAAGAGGTAAAGGAGTCCTGGCACCTTCGCATGATGGTGGCAGAGTTGACCGGTCAGAGGTACGACTCGCAGTTTCCCGGATTGTACCTGCAGAATCCTGATACATGGAACCCCTACATCATCATCGAACCAGAGTATGTGACGGTTGGTCTGAGAAAGAAGGAAACCAGACAGACCAGAGAGAAGAGAGTTTCTGAAAGAAATGTTGCTCTGAAGTACCGATTTCAAGTACAAGAACTACTAGAAGGTGAGATGAAGGGTCTTCTGGAAGAATTGGGAATAGTGCCAAACAGGAGATTAACATCAGAGATTCAGGGAGCGATATCTGACTCTCTTGAGATATATGGGTTGAAAGAAGGCAAGGCAGAGGTAGAGTTTGATGGTGTGATTATTGAACAAGATACAGTAGGTGGGCGTATTCTCTTTGTAGTCTTGGTATCGGAACTTGAAATTCACAAGGTCCCTGTCACTGGACACCTGCATGATATTCGGCAGATTGGTCGAATTAGGAGAGCAGAATTTGAGAGTGAAGTTAGGTCACTTCTTGAAGAGTATAATCTCACTGATGTTGATAGGGCCAGAGCTGTGAGCGAATGTATCAAAGTAATGAAAGAAGAGAAACTAATTACTAGATAGAGCTTGTCTTATATCCGTTGATGGAATATCTTTATCAATTCCACCAAGTGATTCAATTCATATGGGTCGGTGGTCTAGCTTGGTATGATTCGTGGTTCGGATCCACGGGATCGGGCGTTCAAATCGCCTCCGGCCCACCATT
>CAYWJO010000048.1:0-25846 GCA_964458565.1 uncultured archaeon
GCAATAGCAATCTTATTCGTATCTGTTCTTGGAATTTTGTTCTACATGACTCCTGTCACAGAAGCACTGCTCACTGCTCCATGCGGATTAAAGAATGGTCCATATGTGGACAAAATCATGTATAACGTGATTGAAGGTGATGACCAGCAAGTCCTCGCTCTCCTAAATAATGAGATAGATCTCATCGGTGATATGGTCGATCCAACACATCTTCCTACTCTAGAAGCAGCTGAGGATATTGATGTTGCTAACGTGCTCCGGAATGGATATGGGTATGTAACGATTAATACAGCCAAATATCCTCTAAACATCACTTCTTTCAGAAGAGCACTTGCCTTTGCGCTTGACAAGCAGGCAATCTCAGACGATGCTTGGGATGGTCTATCAGAACCACAGGATTCATGTGTAGCCAAGGTAAACCCATTCTCATGTGAGGGACTTCTACCTTACACGTACTATGAGTCACAGGTTTCTCTTGGAAATCAGATGTTGGATGCTGCAGGATTCCCAATTGATCCTATTTCTGGTTTCAGACTCACACCAGATGGTGATCCATTTGACGTGTTAGTTGAGTGTGCACAGTCATCCAACATTGCTATTGAAGTCGGTGAAAAGGTTGCTGAAGCACTTCGTGCTCTACAGGTTGATGCAGTATCAGAACCAGTTGACTTCTACGAGTATCTGAACCGGCTCTACTTCCACGGTGACTATGACATCGCATTCCTTTCCACAAGCTTCAACAACTTCGATGTTGACTGGCTTGCTTACGCGTATTGGTCAGAGTTCGCTGATGAGCCATACTACAACTTCCCCAACTGGCAGAATGCAACCTATGACAGCTGGAGAGACCAACTCCTCCATGCCACTGAATATGAGGATGTTTATGAAGCTGCATTTGCCATGCAGGAGATATGGGTCCATGCGTGTCCAATGATTATATGTTATGAGAACACCCTCCTATCAGCCTATAGAACTGACAAGTTCGAGGGTTTGATTAATGATGTAAGCGATGGTGTACCTGGATGGTGGACAAACTACAAAGTTCACCTCAAGTCAGGTCAGGCTGGTGCTCCATGGGGTGGTACATTCCGCTGGAGTAATCCACTCGACCTTGACTCTTTCAACTTCATGACTAGCAACTCTGCTTACACGATGAATGTGCTACAGGAGCTTTATGATAGTCTCTTGATTCAGGATCCTTCAGGTAATGACCTCCTTTGGCTTGCAGAGACCTACATAGCTGAAACTCATGACGACAATCCATCAGTACCAGATGGCTATACCAGATTTACAATAGATATGATTCAGAATGCCACTTGGACTGATGGCACTCCACTGACAGCTGAGGATGTTGCATACTCGCTCAACTACTTCCGTGATTCACCAGGTAACCCCTACGGTACTGACCTTGTGGAGATGACGGCTGCATACGCTCCTTCAACCTTCCGTGTAGTGGTGGATTTCTCAAGCGAGTCTTTCTGGCATCTTCATTCATTGGGATACAAGTATATCATTCCAAAACATATCTTTTTGACAATTGGTCTTGAGAACTGGAATATATGGGATCCTAATCCTCCAGCAGAGGAAATGGTGACCTCTGGTCCATTCAATGTATCTGACTATGCAGCTGGTGAGTTCTGTGAACTTTCAAAAAATCCTGACTATTTCTACGGCATTGATGAGTCTTCATATGTTACGACAACCACAACAACCACTACACCTACAACTTCAACAATTCCCACTTACTCGCCAACGACAAGTGTTACTACAACAACTACAACTTCAACCACATCCCCCACGGTACCAATTGAACATGGTCTTTATTGGGGAGTAAGCATTGGTGATCGCCTTGATTTTGAGGTCACTAATACTCTAGTTGATGCGATGGTCACTATATACTCAGAGGATTCTGGTAATGCCTATTTCCTTGTTACTAATACACCGACGATACCGGAAACTATCTCTTCTATTTATGATGTTCCATATATTGATGGTACAATTTGGTGGGAAAATGGAACTGAGTGGAATTATTTGGAAAGTCCAATAGCACCCGGAGCTTTTGTAGTTCCACTTGGAAATGTAGATTTGTATATTGAAGCATGGAGCGAAATGGCTTATACCACTACTAATGAAAATTCGCAAGTCTTTGGATATACGATGACAATTGAAGGGACAACTGGAACTTTAGAATTTCATGCACTTTATTCTAAGAATTCAGGGTTTCTCTCATTATACTCAATAAGGATATTCGATACAGCATCGTTATTACTTGGAGAATTCAGAATTGATGTAATAGTTGAGACTTCCTCTTCTACAACTTCACCGACTGCAACACCATCATCATCTTGGTTAAATACTCTGTTAGCGAATCTGGGTTTGATTATTACCATAGGCTCTGTTGTTATCATTATCATTGTTGGTGGGCTCATTATACGATCAACACGAGGTTAATCTCTCTCCATCTTGTGATGGTCTCAACCATCCCATTTGCTCAGTAAAGTACAAATTAGCTTGTTTCCTGATTGTCTTTGGTAATGATGGTTTATTCAACGAAAACATGCATTTATTATTCTCTCACTCTATTACTATTTCAGATTCTTATTGTGACACCAAGCGTGCCCTATTCTCCTAATTTATCCGAAATCCGTCCAGATGGTGGAGTTATCCAAGCACAAGATGAAATTGACCCGCTTGTGTTTTCTACATATTATGATTCTCCCGAGTCTATGCCACCCCTATTCTCATATGCTGAGATGTATGATTATGGGAGAGCCATAACCAGAGATGATTCAGGTTCGATATATATTGCGGGGGAAATTGGTGAAAGTTTTCTCTCGAAAATTTCTCCTTCAGGAAATCGAGTATTGTTATACAACAATGTTTGGGAGTCCGGAGTAGAAGTATCAGCTATCGCTATTGATTCTGAAGGTGATATTCTTGTAGCATTCAATAACTATGGGTATATTACTGTTGCAAAGATGGCTTCCAATGGATTCTATGAAAAGTTCAATGTTCCAATTGCAGGTTCAGCATATGATATTGTAACAGATATTGCAATTGATACCAATGATAACATCTACATTGTCGGATATACATCATCTAATGATTTCCCTTTGGTCAATCAATTATTTGAGAAGAACATAGGACAAGATGCTTTTCTCACTGTGATTGATCCTTCCGGACAAAATATTCTGTTTTCTACTCTTATTGGTGGCTCTTTTCATGATATTGCAACATCCATAGCTCTTGATTCAGAAGATAATGTGTACATTGGTGGATACACGTTATCAGATGATTTTCCAGTGATCAATGCTTTTGATACAACACATGGGCAGGACGAAGATGGATTCATTCTAAAAATAAATTCAGGCTTAAGTGATCTTCTTTACTCATCATATATTGGCGGGTCAGGTAGTGATCTCATTAATTCGATATATGTGACCGATATCAATAAGGTTTCAGCTTGTGGATTGACAAGTTCACCTAACTATCCTCAGGTTGGCGGCTTTGGTGATGAGATCAATGGTGAAGATGCCTTCATATTCCAAATGGATATATCTACTTCGTCTCTTTCTTTCTCAACTTCTCTTGGTGGGTCTGACTCAGATGAGGCAGTCGATCTATCTATTGATGAAATCGGTCAAATCTATGTGACCGGTGAAACAAAATCAGCTGATTTTCCAACTCTATTTACGCATGTATCAAACTCAACAAGTGGACTTCGAAGCATCTTCGTATCAAAAATATCAACATCAAAGACTCTGCAGTTTTCTACTATAGTAGGTGGGACATCAACAAACTATGTTCATGGAATGGTAGTTGATGATTATGGTAGCTCATTTATCATTGGAGAGAGTAGATCGGCTGATTTTCCTACTCGGTCCCCCCTTTATGCTGAGAACCAAGGGTATACAGATGTCATTCTATTCAAATTAGCTGATTTAACTGATTCAGATGGTGATACGTTAAGTGACTACAGAGAGTCATTGTACGAGTCAAGTCGATATAAAATTGATACAGATGACGATTCCATGCCTGACAATTACGAAGTACAATATGATCTTGATCCTCTAACGGATGATACAATGCTTGACCTGGATGAGGATGGTCTTTCAAATCTTATCGAATTTAATATCGGAACATTATGTGATTCTCCAGATTCCGATATGGATTCATACTCTGATTGGTTTGAGTATACATTTGGTTTCAATCCATTAGATCCAACAGTGACTCCATTGGAAGTTATACTTGGGAGTCCACTTCTTATTCCTTCTATCTTTGGCTTGGTAGTAGTAGTGGTTTCATCGTATGTTCTTCTGAGGTATAGGCGAATTAGAACACAAGCGGAATCTGATGCGCGGTTAAAGATAGAAGCAAAAGAAGCTCTAGATAAATTGAGGGAAGTCAATTCAAAGGATGAAGTTTCAGTTTAAGTATCTCAAGACTTGATTGGAAACAATTTTAACTCCGTATGATATCAGACATATAAAAAGGGAGATATGTAATGAATAATAGAACATCTTCATTAATCCTCATCGTAACACTAGCAATATTGACAATTCCATCTTTCTCGTTTATATCGAGTAGTACTGCTTCAGATTATACGCAGTCCGAGCTATATGATGGTCCATACCTCAGCAAGGTTGTCTATAATGTGATTGAAACAGAAAGCCAAGCAGTGACTGCCCTTCAAAATAATGATCTAGATATGATCGGCGAGGTTATTGATTCATCATATATTCCAACTCTTGAGGCAACTGAACATGTTGAAGTTATGCAGAAGCTCCGTAATGGATACGGAAGTATGATAATCAATACTGCAAAGAATCCTTTGAATTATACCGCATTTAGACGAGCCCTGGCTTTTGCTATTGATAAAGAAGGTATCGCATCTGATGTTTTTGACGGTACTGCTTATCCACTTGATTCAGTCGTTCCAGATATCAATCCATTCTCATGCGAAGGTCTTTTGGGATACGACTACTACGCTGATAACATTGCAATAGCGAATCAGTTACTTGAAGATGCGGGTTTTACAATTAGCGGAACAACAGGATTTAGGATGACGCCGCAAGGCGATGAATTCTCCATTAAGGTTGAAGTTGCCTCTACGTCCACACTCGCTATCGAGATTGGTAACCATTTTGAATACACGCTTGGTCTACTTCAGATAAATGCGACCTCAGTTCCCACTGATGCCTTTGAATATATTATTAGACTCCAGCTCCATGATGACTATGATATCGCATTTTTAGGAAAGAGCTACAGTAATTTTGATGTTGATTGGCTGGCTTATGACTATTGGTCAGATTATTCCGATGTAGATTATTACAACTATCCGAATTGGGAGAACTCCACTTATGATAGTTGGAGAGATCAATTATTACATGCAACCGAGTATGAGGATGTATACGAAGCAGCCTTCGAAATGCAGAAAATATGGGTTCATGCATGTCCTGAGATCATCTGTTACGAAAACATCGAATATTTTGCTCACAGGACAGATCAATTTACGGGATTTGTAAACGATGTTCAAAAGGGACTCCCATCTTGGTGGACGAACTTCAAGACTCATCTACCCTCTGCTTTAGGTGGCACTCTTAGATGGAGCAATCCCAATGATATCGACGGTTTCAACATTATGACCTCGAACTCTGTTGCTACGCTTAATGTCTTGCAGATGCTATACGATAGTCTCTTAATTAGAGATCCAGATGG
Source organism: uncultured archaeon (assembly GCA_964458565.1). Taxonomy (GTDB): domain Archaea; phylum Asgardarchaeota; class Thorarchaeia; order Thorarchaeales; family Thorarchaeaceae; genus CAYWJO01. The sequence continues at coordinate 5,719 of CAYWJO010000048.1, forward strand.
AACTCCGATTCCTTGGTTAGCAAATACCTACAAGACAGAAGTACATTCAGATAATGGAACTGTTCCAGCAGACCACACTCGCTTTACACTTAATTTACTTCAGAATGCAACATGGTCAGATCTAACACCAATTACAGCTGAGGATGTTGCATATTGTCTGAATTATTACAAGGATAGTGCTGGATTACCTTATGGGATCGATTTAGTTGATATGTCCGCAGCTTATACAACATCAACATATCAAGTAGTTGTCGAATTTGATTCGGAATCATATTGGCATCTCTCCTCGTTTGCATTCAAACCAATTCTACCAAAGAGTACGTTACTGAGCATAGGGTCTGGATGGAGTTCTTGGAATCCTACTTATTCATCACTCGTTACTTCTGGTCCATTTTATGTATCCGGATATTCATCTGGTGAATATATCGAGCTATCTCAAAATCTATTCTACTATAGAGATGGGACAATCACACCAATTACGACTGATACAACAACAACAATTCCTACTCAACCAGAACCTATGAACCATAGTCTTTACTATGATGTAGATGTTGGTGACCGACTAGACGTCGAAGTCGATATAACATCAACGTATCTAATGACTACAATCCCACAAACCAATGGTGTCGAATCCGCATATTTCATTGCAGATGGGATTCCAGTTATTCCAGATTCCATATCATCAATAATGGATATTCCTCCTCTAAACGCAACGCTCTATTGGGCTAATGGGACTGAATGGGTGGACCAAAGTTTAAGCACATTGATGGCAATGCCCTTAGGAAACTGGAGCTTCTACGCATCTCTATGGGAAGTGATAGGTGTTTATGATGTGGTTGAAACTGACACCTCTTTTTCCATAAGTGTATCATTGACTCTACTAAATACCACCCTAACCTTGACGAGAGAGCAATCAAAATCAACAGGTTTGTTGAATCTGTACCTATCTGGGATTTACATGAATGAAGCTTTGGTGGAATCCATAAGAATTCAAGTCCCCTCACCTACATCATCTAGTAGCACAATACAATCGACATCTAATACTACAACAAGCAGTACTTCACCGACCAGTTCATTACCTACATTCAATCCAATGGATACTATCACTATGGTTATCGTATTTGGATGTGCTGCGGTGGTTATCATTGTGGTAATCGTAATAATTCGTGGAAGAAGATAGAGTATTTGAAGTGATGAGTGATATCAGTCTGTGATATTCATTCATCCATTCTTCTTTTTTTTAGGTTCTGTGGATACTTCTTCTCTAATTCCCTATATACCTCGAGTGGTACTAGTACAGGAAACATCAAAGGAATATAATATAATACACTCTAATATACTTTATATTGTGATGTGTGGAAATAAATATAGCGATACTGCTTCAAATCGGATTTAACCCTTAAATGGTTATTCCGCTACAAAAACTAGTTTGAGACAACGCTGAGTGTGTCAAAGTAAGACTATGTACCTTCTCCAAATGGCCTACTCTCTGTTGATTGTTTCGGTTTGAGGCAGTATCGGATTATTTTTGTTCATAATTTCTGGAACCTTTTGTGTCATTTCAAGCACAAACAGATTAATGTCAGTGATTCATCCTCATAATCAATAAGGTCTAGAGGTTTTAACATGAAGATCTCACAGATTGCAGGATTATTCTCTCTTGGTCTGGTTTCGGTTCTACTTTTCACATCGCAACTAGTGATACCAAGTATAGCTGTAGCCTTGGATTATCCTGACAAACACGGACCTTATCTTGACTACATTGAGTACAAGGTTTTGACGGGAGATGACCTCCAGAACGAGGCGCTCATTAACGGTGAAATTGACGTTATTGGAGACATGATCTCTTCCTCGTCGCTGACACAGCTTGAAGCAGCAGACGACATTAAGGTGGACCGGACACTTAGGAACGGTTATAGCTATCTGACTATTAACACTGCGAAGAACCCTTTCAATTATACATCATTCAGACGAGCGGCTGCATTTGCATATAATAAAACAGCAGTATGCGAAATTGCGTGGGCTGGTCTTGCTGAACCCTTGGATGCTTCAATCCCGAAAATGAATCCCTTCTCCTGTGAAGGTCTTCTTGATTTCTGCTATTACGATGGTGACATTGAAACTGCAAACAAACTTCTGGATGATGCAGGATTTAGCATTGATTCCATTAGTGGATATCGTCTTGATCCTCATGGTAATCCATTTTCAGTTACTATTGAATGCGCACAATCTTCTGATATAGCAATAATCTGCGGTGACTTGATGGCAGAAGCACTTCAAACCATAAATGTTGATGCTGTTAACGTACCTACTGACTTCTACGAGTATCTTAATCGTCTTTATTTCCACGGGGATTACGACATGGTTTTCCTTGGTAGTAGTTTTAATGGCTATGATGTAGATTGGCTGGCTTATGAGTTCTGGTCTGTCTATGCGGATGATCCATATTGTTACTGTAACTATCCTCAATGGCGCAATGCAACCTATGACAGCTGGAGAGATCAGCTCCTGCATGGAACATCCTTTGAGGCAGTATATGAGGCTGCTTTCAAGATGCAGGAAATTCTAGCGTACGACTGTCCAATTATCATTTGCTATGAGAATATTCTCTTAACTGGATATAGAACTGACAAATTTGAAAATTTCGTGACAACATCTGATAGTGGCGCTTATGGATGGTGGACTCTTTACAATACTAGGTTAAAACAGGGTCAAGCTGGAGCGCCTTGGGGTGGAGCTCATAGAATTAGTAGTCCTCTAGATTTTGACTCTTTAAACACATTCTTAACAGCATCATGTTATTGTCAGAGCTTTGAATTCGAGATATACGATTCTCTATTAAAACCGGGTCCTGACGGGATTCTGTTACCATGGTTGGCTGAATCCTACACCATTGAAACTCATGATGATAATCCTGCGATAGTTGATGGGCATACAAGGTTCACATTCAAGATTCTTGACAATGCAACATGGACTGACGGGGAACCGCTAAATGCAGAAGATGTCGTCTATGCTCTGAATTATTATAGAGATGCACCTGGTAGTCCTCTCGGGATAGACCTTTCTGAAATGACAGCTGCATATACTCCGTCTACAGGAAGGGCTGTTGTGGAATTTTCATCGGTGTCTTATTGGCATCTCAGCGTTTTAGTTTCAAAACCTATCTTACCAAAACATGTTCTTATGGATCTTGGGCTTGAGGGGTGGAATACCTGGGACCCAAACCCAATGGAGGAAGAAATAGTGACTTCAGGTCCTTGGAAAATTTACGAATTTGTACCAGGAAATCACACAACGCTTGTTAGAAATGAAGATTATTTTTACTCTCCAAGAATTCGTGAACCTTATCCATCGACTGTTCAGACAACTACGTCAACTGCTGTAACTCCATCGACAAATACGGGAAGCATAATTACACAAACGACTAGTGTGACTGCATCCACAACTGAACCTGTAGCTCCAGCGCCAAGTTTGGATGAACTTCTTGCGAGCGCAGGGTTAGCTATTACAATTGGTTCATTAACAGTCATTGTGGTTTTAAGTGTCCAGATACTTCGTAACTCAAAATTCAGTAGACCATCATAACAATAGAATTAATATAAATGAAACAAAATTTACATCAATAGGTGACTTAGGGCGGAGATTTGTGGATGAAGAAAAAACGTGTTGGTACTTTCCTGTGGCTTATACTTTTACCAATGTTCATGCTTCTCTCTCAGATGTTATTTCCTGTTTCTGGACTCAGAACATATCCTCTCAAAACGGGACCTTTCGTTGACAGCATCAAATTTTCTGTCATAGAAGGGGACGAACAACAAGTCCAGGCTTTGGTTGACAATGATGTTGATGTAATCAAGGACTTCGTCGATCCTGCCTTCCTCGGTCTCTTGGAACAATCTGAGAACATAATAGTTGAAGAGTCATTGCGAAATGGATATGGATACATCTGCATAAATACAGCGAAATATCCCTATAATATTACAGATTTTCGAAGAGCGTGTGCATTCGTACTGAATAAAACCTATATTTCTGAGGCGGTTTGGAGTGGACACTCTAAACCCCAGGATTCATGTGTTCCTCAAATTAATCCTTTTTCAAGCGAAGGTCTTCTCGATTATAATTATTACAACGAAAATGAGGATAAGGGCAACGAACTTCTTGATAGAGCTGGATTCGAAATCAATCCCATAACTGAGTATAGAATGAAACCAAATGGAGACCCGCTGAATATTATCATTCAAACTGCACAGTCCTCAAATATCGCTATTGAAACAAGTAATATTTTTGCTGAAGCCCTCCAAAAGATACACCTTAATGCAACCTCAGTACCAACCGATTACTACGAGTATTCGAATAAGCTCTACTACCATTATGATTATGACATGGTGTTTCTTGGAACAAGCTTTGGCAGTATTGATGTAGATTGGTTAGCTCTTGAATATTGGTCAGAATACGATGATGAGCCATACTACAACGCCCCCAACTGGCGGAACGCCACATACGATAGCTGGAGAGATCAGTTGATACATTCAATTGATTATGAAGAAGTGTACCAAGCTGCTTTTGAAATGCAGCGGATATGGGTTCACTCATGTCCGGTGATTGTCTGCTATGAAAATGCTCTCTTGAATGCATATCGAACTGATAGATACGAGGGTTTTGTTAATGATATATTTGAAGGTGTGCCAGGATGGTGGACTCAATATCGAGCACATCTTAAAGATGGACAAACAGGAGCTCCGTGGGGAAGTGAGCTCAGGTTTACTAATCCTCTAGATTTTGGTACTTTCAATTTTATGGTATCTAGCTGTTATTGTGACCGATTTGCTGATGAGATGTATGATTTTCTGTTTAGGTATAGCTCAGAAGGGCTGGTAGTACCTTGGCTTGCGAAATCGTATGTCATCAATACCCATCAGGATGATTCTTCTGTTCCGCAGGGACACACTCGCTTTGATTTCAATCTTATCCGGAATGCTTCTTGGACAGATGGTACTCCTCTTACAGCTTATGACGTTGCTTATACATTGAGTTATTATAATGATGCTCCTGGGAATCCGTATGGTCCTGACCTTGAGGAGATGACTGCAGCTTACGCATTAACAGATTTCCGACTTCGAGTGGAGTTCAACAGTGAATCATATTGGCATATCAGTAAGCTCACATCAAAGCCTATCATCCCTAAGCACATCTTTATCGATATTGGATTGGAGGGTTGGAATACTTGGAATCCCCATCCTCCAGAAGATGAAATCGTGACTTCAGGTCCATGGGTGGTTTCCGAATATGAATCGGGAAGTCATGTTACGCTTTCTTGGAATGAAAACTACTTCTATTCTGCAGACCGAAGTTTTATTCCCTCAACCACGAGTTCTACCATGACAAATCCTGGCACAAGTCATGAGCCCCAAACATTAACTTCAATATCCTCCACAGACTCCACAGTCACATCTAGTCCAACAGTAAACTTAGAAAACGATTGGATTGGTATGTTCTTTTCCACCATTGGAATAACCGTAACCATAGGTTCAGTTGTTGTAATAATAATACTCGGTGCAAGAATCGCACATGAACGGAGAAAGAAGTAAAATCTAAGCGAATAACAAAATGATATTTTATACTGATTTCAGAAATTATAAAACTCAAATTTGGTTATAATCTGTTAGATCCAAGCTTCAAGAAGCACCAAGAGGTAGCATAATTCTGAATCTCGCTCCTTCTCCCTCTCTTGAATCCATTAGCTCAATTGAACCATTGTAGATGCGAAGAATTTGTCTTGTGAGATAGAGTCCCAATCCTCCTCCGTTGGTAGTTATACCCTTCTGAAAGAGGTTTGGCTTCAAATCATCTGGTATGCCATTGCCATTATCAACAAAATCAATGATTGCATTCCCATTTTCTCTTGATACCTGAATATCCACTATTGGAATCTTCAAGATATTTTGAGCAGTGTTGCGTATTAGATTTTCAAAAACAGTGCTTAAAAATCTGTACCCTGTGATATGTAAGTCTCCTACATTCTTGTCCGCTTGAATGTTCACTTTGAGTCCATGATGAATTTCTGTAGCGGTTTTTGCGACGCCCTCTAATAATTGGATTAAGGTCCGTTCTTCTATCTCAGAATGTTTACCTAAAGCATTCAATAATTTTGACATCCTATAAATCGATGCTTTGATAGGCTTTAGATTTTCTTGATTCTCGGGTTGGTCTTGAGAATAACGTGTATCTAGGGATTCAATATATGCTAGTAAAATCTGGAGGTCGTTTCCAATATCATGTCTTAGTAATGATGCATACAATTCCATCTCTCTGTTCTGACGGTTTCTCTCCATCTCTGCATTCTTTGATTCAGTGATGTCAATTGATGATGCCATGATAGATTTTATACTTCCATCAGAGGTCATAATAGGTCCTGCTGAAATTTGAACCATGAACGTGGTTCCGTCATCTCGCTTAGCAACAAGCTCCCCGATTCTGCCTATGCCTTGTAATACTTCATCCAAGGCTTTCTGGGCTTCTTGTTTATTTTTCCAAAAATCGACAACCGATCTTCCTATGACGTCAGCTGCATCTTCAATTCTCCACATTTTCAAGAATGCATCATTTACGTAAGTCACCTTGCCTTCAGTATCTGCAAAGGTTATTGCATTTATAGACGATTTAATGGCAAATTCCTTTTCCCTCAGTTCTTGTTCGATGTAACTTCTCGTGGTTATATCTTCAAATGTTGTATACACCTGATAGGGGCGAGATTCTCCAGGATTGAATAACGGAATCGCGCTTACATGTATCCAACGATAATCATTCTGCTTTGGATTGAAAATTCCCATAACAACTCTCTCTACAGTTTTTCCTGACTTGAGTGCAACCATCGCAGGATGTTCATCACTTGGAAAATCTGTCCCATCTTCCCGGACTGCTCTCCATCTGGGGTCAACTGATTTCCTACCAACCATCTGTTCAAAAGAAAGACCTAAAATCCTTTCAGCCGCAGGATTTGCAGAAATAATATTTCCCTCAGCGTCCTGATAGACAACTCCATGTTTCATTGTTTCAAAAAGAGTGGTATATCTTTCCTCGCACGCTATTAGCTCGTCTTGCTTATCTTGATTGGACTTATTGGAATTTCTATCATTCTTTTTTCTGTATTTTGAACTCGTGAGAGAGCCCTTGTCCTCATCACCCATTGATGCTTGGTGCCTCCTCCAGGTTTCGTTGATTTATTGAAGCGTGCTAATTTAGGATGATATTGAGAATATTTTAATATACACGATATAAATCTTTATTATTCTACCAATATATGGTATTATTACTAGAAAACATGATGATGTTTTTACAAAACTCTCTGAAACGGGGTGCACAACCTGAAGAAGAAGATAAACATAGTGTTTCTTTTCCTCATCGCGGTATATTTGATGTCATTTCTACCAACGAATGTCATAGCATATGATGAAGATGATGACGACAATCACTACGGTTATCTGAATGTCGATATTCTTGAAGCCTACTATACCGATTATGACCTGGACGGTTATGAAGACGATATTATTACTGTTTTTCAAATCGAGGTTAAAGGTCTGAGATTCGAATGGTATGGTACAATAAAGGTCTATACAGCACTTTATCCTCTTACGCAACAAGGAACAACCTACATTTTCAAACAAAATATGTGTAACGGGTTTATTGTAACGGAAGTTTGGTACAATGGTGTTGTTGAAGAGGGCTGGTTCGACTTCTCCGTATATGCTAAGGCATATGGAGATCCTTGTCCATCATCTGGCTATGATAAAGTCATATTTGATCCACCCGGTGGTGATCCAGGACGACCTACCATAGATATCGTCGAAATAGATCAACTTTGAAAATATTGAGGGATGTAATGGATTGACACACGGGCTCTCTCGAGAGTATCTGTCTCTTCTAATTGCTCTCCAAGAGAAACCACTTGGAACAATAGAGGAATTAGCAGAGAAAACAGATGCTTCTAACCCAACAGTAGCAAAACGACTGAGAGAGCTTGAGGCAAAACTGTTTTTCTATGTGAAACCTATTCTTAAAGAACAGAGTCTTGGGTTAGAGTTGATTGAAGTGATGGTTGAGCCATCTGACTATCAATCCCTGAAATTCCTGGAGAAACTTGGTGATGACCATCCGTACACAGCATATCGTGGCCGATGCTTTGGGAAGATGAATGGATTACACATGCAATTTCGGATTCCTTATGGAACAAAAGCACTGATTGACGAATTATTCAATTCCCTCGTTACTGAGAGTAAAGTAATTCAATATACTATCTTACCTACTGAGAACTGCTACTCCACCTATACTTCGATGAGGATAAAAGGATGGGATTCGGAAGCAATGACCTGGAAGTTTGACTGGAATGATTGGTTCAAGAAGAAAGTGTCTATAACTTCACCACAGGATTCCAATCAGAGTACAACAAAATCCCCTGATTGGTTCGACAAGAAGGATGCTTACATTCTTCATGAACTAATGAGAAACTCGCGTCGAAAAAACCTGGATATCATTGAAAGAATTCAAAGGCAGGGAGTTGAAATAACTCCTCAGACATTTAGTCGAAGAATCCAACGAATGAAAGATGAATGCATTCAGACATTCGTAATGGATTGCGACCCAGGGATTTTTGATATATACAATACCGTTCTGATTCGTGGTCAGGCAGATGATGGCCATATCAATGAACTCTGGTCGCGTCTGAAAAAAGTGCAAATTCCTTTCGCATCTACATTCAAAATATGTGGGAATGAACTATCTTGGTGGATACGTCTTCAGTCTAGTCACTTGTCAACATTAATTTCCAATATCTATGCGAAATTTCAATCTATGTCAGTATGCCTTGTTGACTATAGCCATACCAAGGTGTATTACCTCTGGCCTGAAACATATGATGAAGATAATAATCAGTGGCGCACTGACCGTGAATTTATGATTGACTCACTCCTGAAATAATTCCTCAATCATTGGTCAAGTACACCATTATATAGCATAGTTTATTAACAATATTTAACATATAATGCTATACTGCTTTGGTGGTAATAATATGTCAGAGAAAGTAAAGAAATTTGTGAGTGTGATTGGTGGAAAATTGGATGTTACCTGTGACGAATGTAAAGGAAAAATGCGTCCAGGTGGACACTACCAGATGGATATTGGAGATAAAAAATACCAATTCTGTTCTGAGAAGTGCATGGAAGCATACGAAGCTAAAAAATAATCAATCTATCAGGACCTTTTGGTCCTGATCCTATCCTTTTTTTGGAATGAGTTTTCTATTTCTATTGATGATGACTATGGTCTTCTCCATCCAACGGTTTCATTCTACCGACTACCCTTTGAACAACTTCAGGTAGTGATGGATGGATGTGCATCGACTGAAGTAGCGGATAATAACTTCTATCCTGAGTGTACAATAGATTGATTACTTCGTGAATCAGAATGGGTGAATATGGACCTATTATTGATGCTCCTAAGATTTCTCTTGTTTCCGCATCTGCTATGATTCTTGCAAGACTCGGTGGATTTCCCATTGCCATTCCCTTTGCAGCAATACTGTAATCCCCTTCACCTACCATGAGCTTTCTTCCTGATTTTTTAGCTTCTTGCAGTGTCATACCTACTGTAGCAATTGGTGGATATGAAAACACAGCTCTAGGTACAGCATGATAGTCCATTGAGTATAGGTCCGGTTCCTCCCGTCCGCTATGTTGTTGTGCGATTAAGAAATTATACCACACAATCTGAGACTCGTCATTTGCCACATGGCGGAATTGGTATCCTCCTCGGGCATCACCAAACGCCCATATTCCCTTCTTATTAGTGCGTAAATGTTGATCCACAATGATGTACCCCTTCTTGTCAGTTTTTACTCCAGTCTTCTCTGGTTTTAAAAGGTCAGAGTTTGGAATCCGTCCTGAAGCGACAAGCACAACTTCTCCCTTAAATTCACGTTCTTCTCCGGAACTCTTGTCCTTTGTTACTACAAATTTCATGCCATCTTTTTCATAGACGCGGATAGCTTCCTTGTTTGTATGAACACTCATTCGTTTACTCAGTTCCTGTTTGAGTAATTCGGATATGTCATGGTCTTCTTGCTTAACCAAATACTGATTTCTTCCCACAATTGTCACATCTACACCAACTGCTGAGAAAAAGTGTCCATATTCAGCCGCTATGAAACCACCCCCAATGATGACCATGGACTTAGGTTTCTCAGTCAGGTCTAGTGCAGTTTTACTGTCTAGAAAACTGATTTCTTCAATTCCCTCGATTGGAGGAATGAATGGTCTCTCCCCAGATACGATGAATATATTTGGCGCAGTGATTTCCTCATTGCCGACTCTAAGTGTGTAGTCCTTTACAAACTCCCCAGTTTCTTTATACCAATCCAAACCCACGGCCGCATCAACAGAGTCCCCCTGCATTTTACTATCTCCTTGAACCTCATGCCGCATTCGGTCCATAATCCGCCCGAAATCGATTTCCTCGATTCTTGCCTTAACACCCAACTTCTCCATATGTTCTGTTTGTACAATTAGGTCCGCGACATATGTCAGTATCTTTGTAGGGATACAACCTCTGTTGAGACATGTACCTCCCATGGGTCCATGTTCTACTACGGCGACTTTCATCCCCCGTTCATAGGCAGCTGATGCGATACTCATCCCTGCTCCAGAACCGACAACAATAACATCATATTTCTTCATCTATCATCTACTCTACCAGATATTAATTAACTATTGTAAATTACCGTGATAAGGCTTCCTACAATGACATGATTTTTGGTTACCATCATCATAGAGTGTTTCAGGTTTCTTCTGGGATGAGAAAAATACAGATTATGTATACTAACAAGCCTGCTCCGTATACTAGAGAAAACAGAATCCAGAGAATTCTAACTAGGAGCGGATCTATTCCTAGGTGTTCTCCAATTCCCCCACATACTCCTGCAATCCATCTATCACGTGTTGAACGGTACAGGTTTCCACCTGTTGATGCTCCTCCTGGTCCTGGTGTCGGTATCTCAGACATATTATCCACACTATTTACTGAGTATCATGTGCCATATATTTCCTGTGTATAAACGCAGATCTACGTAATGATGTACATTCGATTTTTTTGCATAACAGCAAAGATTAATGCTTTCTGCTTTCACTTACATAATTTCCCATGAAGTTGCTATGCTAACACCTCCACCACCACAAAGTGTCGCCATTCCCTTCTTGAGACCTCGCTTCTTGAGAGCATGAATGAGAGTGATAACAATTCTTGCTCCCGTCGCTCCAACTGGATGCCCAAGCCCTATTCCTGAGCCATTGACATTGGTTTTTTCTCGGTCAAATCCTAGTGGTTTGAGTCCTTTCTCTACAGCCAGGTACTGACTGGCAAATGCCTCGTTTAACTCGATAAGGTCCCAATCCTTGAAGGTTTCACTAATTCTCTCTATAAGTTGTTTTACTGCTGTAATTGGGGACTCACCCATGAGATGAGGTTCGCTACATCCCATTCCGTATCCAACAAACCTTGCTATAGGGTCGAATCCTAACTCATTGGCTTTATCAGCTGACATTAAAATCATTGCAGCAGCTCCATCATTTATTCCGCTTGAGTTCCCAGCTGTGACTGTTCCATCTTTCCTAAAAGCTGGTTTGAGTTTCGCAAGATCTTCCATTTTAAGCCCTGGCCTGAAGTGTTCGTCACGTTCAACTAGTCTGATTTCTTTTCTATCTTTGACTTCTATTGGAACCATCTCATCCTTGAAGTCACCATTATTTGTGGCACGTTCAGCATTGTTCTGTGACCTTAATGCCACGATGTCTTGTTCCTCTCTTGTGAATCCATACTTATCATTTAGGAACTCAGCAGTTTCTCCCATAATGTAATGTTTGCCAGATTCAGGGTGTGGGTAAAAGTGACTCCCTGCATGTAGACCTGTTGTTAAGGCGTCTACCAGTACTCCATCGAATAGACGTTGTCCCCATCGGACATCTTCTAGACAATACGGAACATTCGACATTGATTCCACTCCTCCAGCGAGTACAACATCGGTATAGCCTGTTTGAATCTGAAGTACTCCGCTTACGATTGCTTCCATAGCTGATGTGCAGACGCGATTGATTGTTACTGCAGGTACGGTAAATGGAATCCCCGCTAGAAGTGCAGATACTCTCGCAATATTGAGAGCTTTTGGAGGCTCGAGACAGTTACCAAATCTGACATCCCCAATTAATGATGCATCTATACCAGCTCTTTCAACAGAGGCTTTCATTACCTGAGCTGCGAGTTCAGGCGCTTGCAATGGTTTTAAAGAACCTCCGAAAGCCCCTATCGGGCTCCTACATGCTGATATTACAACAATGTCTTTCATGAAATCCGTATCTGTAAGACTACCTTAAATCAAACTTGGTTATCACATGTATCATCTATTTAGTAATTCACAAATTTGACAAACTTCTATTAGACGAAACAATACCAATTCTCTATCTATCCGGAAACTTGGTTGATTCTGTAAAAATCTTTGAAAATTCAGGTTGGTTTGCGAGTTCAACGTATCTTGTATTTTCAGAAATGGTAGTCATGAGTTTCTTCTGAGAGGTTGATATTAAGGCAAGTTTAGCCCCCTCTCCTGCCGCATTTCCAACTGGAACAATGTTCTCAATCCCAATATTTGGTAACAATCCTATACCAATGCAACTCTCCGGACGCAGGTAAGTTCCGAAAGCACCAGCGAGGTAGATCCCATCGAGCTGTGATAGTGAAACATCTGCGATATCCATCAGAATTGTAAATCCTGCCTGGATTGCTCCTTTAGCGAGCTGAACTTGACGCAAATCTCCTTGTGTGAATAGAATATCTCTTTCTCCACCAAACTCATCTCTCTTTAGGACAATGTACGCCTTCTCATTATTCTCCAATGTAATTATTCTCTCGGATTCCCCCATTCTTCCTCGCTGATCGATTAGCCCAACTTTCCATAGCTGATAAGTTAAATCGACTATCGCTGTACCACAGAGCCCTTCGGGTTTGGTATGGCCAATCGTTGCAATCTTGGGTCTCTTATCTCTGTCAATTATTGAAATGTATTCAATCGCTCCTATCTGAGCACGCATCCCATTCGTTATTGCTGCTCCCTCAAAAGCAGGACCTGCGGCTGCTGAACAGCAAGAGAGATTACCATTCTTGGCTAGTATTATCTCTCCATTAGTCCCAACATCTATACCCAAGGCAACTCCTTCATATTCGTCCAATCTTTGAGCTAATATGAATGCAACTGCATCGCCCCCAATGAAACCGGAGATATTTGGAGCTACAAAAAATTGCGTCCGGTCAAGAGAATTCAGTTTCAGAGCATTCGCGTCTGTAATATGTGATTCCCTCATCTTTGGTGTATAGGGGTATCTTGATAATGAATATACATTAAGCCCGAGTAAGAGATGATGCATTACAGTATTTCCTACAACAGTTGCTCTTACTACGCTCTTGGGGCTAATGTCATATTTGTCTAGTAGAGCTGTTATCATTTGATCAAGCTTGGTTAATAGTGAATCCTGTAATTCGCTGACGCTCTCTGGTCCTCCCAGCGCATATGCAATCCTCGAAACGACATCTCCACCAAACGACATTTGAGGATTCAAAGCGGATTCAACTCCAACCTGACTGCCAGTTTCAAGTTCTACAAGGTAACAGACTATAGTTGTAGTTCCGATATCAATAGCGATGCCATATTGATTTTCGGGAGTTTCATCGATTTGAACCTCTGATGCAACTATTGCTCCATGTGTTAAAATCTTTGAATGTCCGAATGGCATGAGAATCTGTATGTGCCCGTCAGACTCCACCTTGTGCTCGCACGCAAGTCTGATTCCCTCTTCAATTTCCTCAGATGTGAGGTACTCCATCTCTATGGATGTCGGACTTGGGTTTGTTTCGAAGATTACCCGACATTTGCCACAATTCCCCATTCCTCCGCAATCAGAAGGTAGGTAGATGCCTGCTTGTCTAATCACCTCGAGACATGTTGAATCTGGTTCTGATTGCACCTTTTTGTCCATAGGTAATAATGTGACCTTAAACCGATGCAGACTGTCAGGGTCTGTCACAGTAATGCACATCCAATGACTACGATATATTGAATATCTGACTGAACCATGGATGATTTCATGTAAAAAGGTATCCGTGGATTTTCTCATTTAATTACAAGAAAGTATATCTGACTTCAGAATATCTTGAGTGGGAACTAATTAGATTCTTTTGGAGGCGAAATAATATTGCACAAGCGGCAGGCAACGCTGTTAGTGGTGTTATTCATAACACCGCTTCTTATGTCAGCTATGATGACGCCGACTGGGAATATCGAAACACCATTAGTGTCATCTCCCGATGTGGACCTGAAGATTTCATATGTGGAATTTCCAGGTCCACTTTCAATTGGTGGCGATGAGATGTTCCATGAAATGGCTGAGAATGAGTCATGGGTTGGAGATGGATCTGAGTTTACTCCCTATGTTATTGAAGGATATAGTTTTGCAGTTGATGGAATCTGTATTTCCTTTACGGACATATCTGTCTATTTCGAGATTCGTAACTGCTACATAACCAATAACGGTACTCCATACCCTAATTCAGCAATAGTAATGTGGAATGTAACTCATGGTGCGATAATAGATACTGGTATCTACCAGATGGCTTATGGTCTTGATATTGCTAAGGGCCCAAACCTACTCATTCAGAATGTAACAGTATCTGACATGTCTAATGTGGGAATGACACTGATAGAGAGCCCCGGTTTGACAATCACTGACTGTGAAGTATATGATATAGGTATGAATGGCATTGCTGTCCACCTCAGCAATGATTCAATCATAGTTAATAACCATGTTTATAATTGTGACAATTATGGGATTTCTGTTTATCACTCATCCTTTTGCTACGTTGAGAATAATGATGTGTATTCAAATCTGGGGAGTGGTGTGTATCTCGATAATGCACACAACTGCACAATAGAAGGCAATACGATTTATGACAACTGGTACTTCACTGCACCTACATGCGGTGTTCATCTATGGTTATCAGACTATTGCTCAATTGTTGGAAATGACATCTTTGACAATGCAAGAAACGGAATCGCTGTCTATGGATCTCAATATGCCAATATCTTTGACAATGCTATTTACAATAATTCCGACCATGGAATTGATGCAGCTACCTCACATAATGGGACTATCAGTCAGAATGATATTCATTCCAACGGTTGGTGGCCTATCATCTTGAATTCATTATGTGGTATCCACCTAGGACCCTCAACCGGTTGGGTCATTGAAAATAACCAGATTCACAATAACACACCATCCGGTATCACGATGTATGATGATGACCATATCGTCATTGGCAATGATATCTACGATAACACCGATTTTGGAATACTTGCTTCAAACGCAGATGGTGTCCAGGTCTTGGAAAATAGAATCTGGGGTAATGGCTGGCTAGGAGAGGCAATGGATCGTGGTGGAATGTCTTTTCAGAGCTGCTACAAATGGTGGGTTGAGGGTAACACTGTATTCAACAATAGTGAGAATGGAATATCCTGGTATGGTGATTATAACACTGTCATTGGCAACAAAATCTTCAACAACGTTGTATTAGGTATTAGCACATTTGAATGCTATAACAACACCATAGCTAATAATATCGTCTACGGCAATACGGTTGGAATCTTTGTTGTAAATGTCGGTACGAATGTCACTGGCAACATCGCGTTTGATAACGAGTACGGTATTATTATGGAAAATAGTGGTAGTTGCTGGATATATGGCAATGACTTTGCATGGAATGATCAGAACGCTATGGAGACCCTCACCTTCCCTGATATGCCACTAATGTGGTATGAGAATGAAACTCAAATTGGGAATCACTGGGGTGATTGGTCTGGGATTGGGATTTACGATATCTATAATGAATCCGCTATTGTCAATGCTGATATCTACCCATTAAGGAGTCTATATCTTCTTCCAGCGTTGCCGATCTCCTATGAAGTGAGTGAGGATTGGACTTCAAAACAGATGACATGGCAAGCTTATGCTTTACACCCAACCTACTTCGTGGTCTACGTAGATGACGAACTATATTTCGATGGGGAATGGGATGGTGAGGTAATCACAATCGTTGTAGACGACCTAGCAGGTGGTATGCATACCGTATATATGGAGGTCTATCATATCTCAGGACATTCTATGAACGCAACCTCATTCCTCGAAATCTATGACCTGACTCCACCCGAGTGGGAGACCACGCCATCCGATCAAGAGACCTACGAGGGTCTACCATTCAGTTATCAGCTTGGAGCATTTGATCTATCTGGAATTGGTGGATGGGGCATAAATGGAACTGCTTTCGACATCGATGATACAGGTCTGATAACGAATATTATTAGCCTGGTTGTGGGGGACTATACTCTCAATATCAGTGTGTGGGACCCATTCGGAAACACGAGGTCTCATATAATTAAGGTCCACGTTCTTCCAGAACCAACCTCACCAACAACATGTTGTTTAACTTCAACAATCACAACATCTACAACAACAACTACGACTACAGTTTCACCAACGACATCAACTACTTCCTCTATACCATCTCCGGGAGATGGTTTTGTCACTATGATGTTGATTATTGGAGTTGGAGGTGGAATTGTCGTAATTGTTGTGATAATCGTTCTCTATAAAACCCGAGGTAGATAAAATAACTATAGGAGCCTATATGGCTCCTTTACCTCTATTTTTGGTTATATTTCCTTTGAACCATCTTTAAGAAGATTGCCAATAGAATCCAACGCTGCAAAATTCCCTCCTTTCTTTTTATTCTGACTTTTGTTTCATCTCAAATCTATTTCTTTAGAAAGGAATATGAAAATAAGAAAGCATATCTTAGTATTCCACTATTTTAGGGAAATTATCGCGTTGGAATCCGAGGGATAAATGTGTTCAAAATAAGATACCTGCCCCTTTTTTTCATATTACTTACGGGTTTTATCTGGCTACCTAACGGGATTAACTCTCTGCTAATTGAGGAAGTTCGTAGTGATCTCCAGCCTTCAATGAGTAATAGAATGACGCCTTCCTATGAAATTCATTCAACAATATCGATTTTGAATGATACTGATTTCTATATAAAATCTCAAGCAGAGAATTGGGACGGAGATGGAAGTAGTGATACTCCGTATATCATAGAGGGTTACAACATCACAGCAGATGTTACGTGCATTTCCATGTACGACATATCGGTGTATTTTATCATCAGAGATTGCTATCTGTCCTCAGGCTTTGATATGGGGATGAGGGGAATTGCGTTTGACAATGTCACAAATGGAAGAGTGGAACAATGTGTTATCGAGAGTTCCTTCATAGGCATCAGCCTCTATGAATCCCCAGGGAACTTCATAACCAATTGCAATGTGAATTATGGCTCGGAGGCTGGCATCCAACTCTCCAATTCAGACTATGTCACAATCACTGATTGCTATGTCTTCCATAGTGGTGATGGATTCAACATTGGTTCATCGGACTTTGTCACCATTCAAACCTGTACAGTTTGGGACAGCTATGCCCGTGGAATATATGTCAGTAACTGTGAGAACACAATGGTCGATGGTTGTGATGTTTATGACAATGGTGAGTATAGTACTAGCGGTGTCGAGTTCAGAAACTCTAGCAACTCATCTGTTAAGAACAACAATATCTTCGACAACTACCATACCGGTCTATACCTATACAATGCTTTTCTCTACAATATAACGGGGAACAACGTATACAACAATTCAGAGACCGGAATCAAGATGGACTCATCATGCAATATGATTAACATCACTGAAAATGCCGTCTACGAAAATGGCTGGTGGGATTCAATTCTACTTTCTCCTGGTGGTATTCTTTCGGGAGTAATGATCAACCTCACAATTCACAAGAATACGATTTTCAATAACTCGCAAAATGGAATTCTCATGAATGGAACTTACAAGCCAATAGTCACTGAGAATGAGATCTACGATAATCCGCAATGTGGGATACTTGCTGACCACGTTGATAATGCACATGTTGAGATGAATCATATCTATGGCAATGGTTGGAATTCTAGCATGCCAATTGATAATGGCATCTACGCCACTTTCAGTAACGAGTGGGGCGTCTTCGGGAATGAGATTGTCGACAATAGTCATTCAGGAATGATCTTCTATGATTCATATGGCCATCTCATTGAGAATAACTTTGTTAACTGGAGTGTTGGTTATGGTATCGCACTGGTCTGGACAACAGATACAGTCATCACAGGAAACCATCTGATTGGCCATCTCAGTAATTGCATTAGATTAACACAATCTCACCGAAGTAATATCACCAACAACATAATTCAGGGTGGTAATAGCAGTATCCGGATTCTGTGGTCTGAAAATGTACTCATCTCATACAACATCATTTGGGATGCATTGACATATGGTATCTGGTTGGATACTACTGACAATAGCACGGTCTTCTACAATGATATCGGTTGGAACGGAATTGCCAATGCAATTGATGACCAAGGTTCGGGTAACGTATGGGATGATGGGGATAGCGTTGGAAATTGGTGGAACAATTGGCAAGTAGGTTCCGGCCCTTACAATATCACTGACCTCTCTAATGTTCTCCAGAACCAGGACAATCATCCAAACCGTAGCATTGAGATTCTGTCAGCTCCCACTCCGATTGCGTATGAGATCTCGTCTACTGGTAACACAATGGAATTTGCAGCTCAGGCTCTGAATCCTCTGGTCTATGAAGTGTATGCTAATGGTACATTGATTGATGAGGGTGATTGGATTGGAGGACTCATTGTTGCTGATGTCGATGGACTCGGTGCCGGATATAGCGTCATGGAGTTCCGAGCTATCCATATCTCCGGTCATTACCGGTCAGCATACTCATCCGCAACGGTGACAGATCTTACCCCACCAGAATGGATAATCGGACCACATGATGAACTACTTCGTCCTTATCAATCTCTAAGTCAGCAACTAGAAGCTTTCGATCATTCGTCTCTGATATGGTATGTGAATGACACAACTAATTTTGCTATTTCTGCAACGGGGCTTCTTACAAACAACACAATACTCGAGATGGGTGATTATGGTCTGCGTGTGTGCGTCGAGGATGTTTACGGAAATCTTCAAGACTGGGAGGTTAGGATTCGTGTCTATCCATCAACCACAACTGCGACTTCGACTACCCCTACAACGATAACTTCGATATCGTCGACAACACAATGGAGTACCGAATCAAGTAGCACTCCATCGCCATCAACTTCAACGACTCCTGGTGATCTGACTCTAATTATAATCATTATCGGAGCAGGTGGTGTTATTGTCGTTATTGTCATTATTGTAATCTTTTCGAAAAAACGTTGATAGAAAGATTCTGGAGCCATCTTGGCTCCTCACTTTTTTCTTTTTGAAACCAAATATAACAAGACATATCTGTTCATGTTTCTTCTTGATGGAGGTACTCGCTATGCACCGAGGGAGAAATTTGATACGAAAAGCCAGAATAATTCTAATCTTGAGTGTATGTCTAATTCTAACTCTTTCATCAACTGCTACAGAAGATACGTCTGTCGTCGATGAGAGCTTGAAAGTCACCCCCACAATGAACTTCCAAAAGTCCTGGGAGACACATGGCAGAATCGAGATTCTTAATGATACACATTTCGATGATGTGGCTGCAGCAGAAGGCTGGGCTGGAGGTGGTAATTCTACTCATCCGTATATCATTGAGAATTATGATGTCTCATCTGATAATATTAACATCCGCATCTGGACAACATCACGTCATTTCATTATTCGTAACTGCTACTTACAACCGAACCTTTCACCGTTCAGTAATTTTGGGGTATACCTCTATCTAACTCCTAATGCTGTGATAGAAAATGTCACTGTATTTCAGAAAATGGTTGGGTTTTACATGTATGATACTGATAATATCATCGTGACAGAGAGTAAAGCAGACTCCTGTGATAATGGATTCTTTATGTTATACTCAAACAATGTAGATTTCTCTGAAATAGAGGCCACCGACTGCAGCAT
>CAYWJO010000049.1:0-25032 GCA_964458565.1 uncultured archaeon
GCTCTGGCGAGTGTCCTTGCTGGACTGTACGGATAGCAATCAGTGCTCGAGTGCTCAATTTCGCCCTCCTGAGTCATGTACCTGCCTATTTACTCGTTTATATATAAATATGCGGTCTTTTATTGTATTTATATGCATTTTTTAGTTTAATAGAATGCCTTTAAATATGCTTTATGACCGTTTTCAGAAAATTATCTTCATAAGTTTATTACTATTTATGTATAGAAATGAGTGGGGATTATCACCTATCCTCCTGAATAAAGGATGAGTGAACCCCTCTGACCCAACAGGTCGGAAGTTTATTACTTTCAGGTGAGACGCATGGGAACTTCAAAGGGTACGGTCATCAGTGTAAAAGTCCCGATAAAGTGGGATGCTATGACCGAGAGGCAGAAGACTCGACTCTCTCGAATAACAAGTAGAGATACACGGGTGATTCAAGCCTTCCTTGGAGTGATTGCATATCACGAGAAAGAACTTCTTGTCGGAAAGAGAAACAAGAAAGTCAACGGTGCGAAGCTGGAGAAGATAACACTCACAGCTGAGAGGTCTAGAGATGAGTCCAAACATAGGACTATTGTCCCTCATGACTTCAAAGAGAGATTCCCGAATATATCATTGAATGAACTACAGGAATGCAGACAGGTCGCTGTTGCCATGTGGAACAGCTATCTTGCTCTGGAGGGCGAACATCCTATGAAGAGCAAGGGATACAGACCCCGTAAACTTCCTAGATATGTATTCAATCGCAGGTTCAAGGTCATCTATACTCCTGAGAAAGAGATCAACCACTGGCTCAGGCTCATGGATTCCCTCGACTCTGCAAAGACACCTGGGCACTACCACGACTACCTTATGATTCCTCTCAGTCCTTCCTCTTATCATCTGAATAAGATGAATGAAGGAAAGGTTACATCACTTCGCCTTCTCAAGGACAGAAAACGGAAGTGGTGGGCGGTCTTCTCTGTACGCGTCAATGTCCCCGATATCTCAAACGGTTCGAAGTCACCTGCTATCCTAGGGATAGACCTTGGAATAGACAAGGCTGTCTGTTCAGTGGTATTGACTAGGAGTAAGGTACGACATGCGAGATATTTCACGCAGCATGATAAGGTGAAGCGAATCGAGAAATTAGATAGACGGGTAGACGCTCTACAACATGAGATGGACACACGATTGAACAATGGTATTCCAGCTGATGATATTGTCCTAAAATTGAGAGCACTCAGCGGGAAACGGAAGAATGTCAGTATCGATGATGACAGAGTCTTAGTGAAACAACTCACTGAGCATATTCTTGAGTTATCAAAGAAATATGACCTCTACGTTGCTATAGGGAAACTTACGGGTATTCGTGACAGTGCCAATCGAGGTAGTGGGAAGAAAAAGTCCTTCCGCTCAAAAGTTGCCCGGTGGACCTTTGCACGATTCACAAACTGGCTCAGGCACTCCCTTGCTCAGCAGGGCTGGAAAGTCTCCGGTTACGGCTCGCGATTCTTCACAATTCGTGAATATTGGACAAGTCGTACCTGCCACAAGTGTGGGCACATCGGAATCAGGCCAAAGCAGTCGTTGTTCATCTGTCACACGTGCGGATATCGTACCAATGCCGACAAGAACGGCGCTATCAACATAGCAAGGCGCCTTATCAGGTTCATACCCTCTCTGAGGGATGAAGACAATGGACTAGGGCAGTGGCTCTTGCCTCATGAGAGGTCGGGGTCAACCCTGAAGGCCTCAAGGAGCTCGCGCTCTAAGAGGAAGTCCAGACCCTCTTCGAAGTTGTCAGCTTCAGGAAGGGGGTCCGTGGCTGAGTGCCATACTCAGGCTTCTTTGACCGAGTTTGAGGGTACTACCGATCCAGCCATGGAAAGTGCCGCGGAAATACCGTCTGCCGCCGTTGACGCCCGAAAGGCAACTGACAGTCATGGCAGTACAGTGCAGCGGAGTGAAGCTCAGTGCCAAGAGAGAAGTGTTGCTTCGGTGACCTTGGACAAAGCCCGTGTACACGGGTCGGGAGCGGTCTCGACTCTTGCTGGTGACAGCAGTCGCGAGAAGGGTAGAACGCGGAAGTCAGAGGTCATAGAAGGGGTTCACTCACCTTCTAAAGACTAAGACAGGTCGGTGCATGCAGCCGAGAACATTAATGAGTAAGCCTCATCTTTGTATTGCAGATTCAAAAATATAGCTCATACAACCTGAAAATTAATCTATTATCCATAATATATATGACCAATCTTAGTAATTAGATTACAGGTGGTAGACGATGGGTGAAACAAATCCAAAAATAACACTTCGAATAAAAATCGATGAACTTGAAATAGAAGTTCAAGCAGATGGAATTTCAAATCTTGAGAGTGCTTATTTGTCACTCCTATATACGAGAACGAAGCTAGGAGAAATCAAGAGGAAGCACCAAGCTTTACTAATCGCTGAAGAGGCTAAAGAAAAGGCAAGTCGTTACTGGGTTGAAGCAGAAGGCAAAAGAAAACTCATTGGTATTGATGATACACCCATCTCTATCATTTTATCTCTTTTAGACTCATATCCAGAGGGTAAGAAAGGTTCGACAGTATCTGAGGAAACTAGTGTCGGTCATCCAACAGTCAGCAAGTATTTTTCAGGTGCATACGGTGAACATGCAGCATTCTTTGAAAAGTGTAATAGTGAATGGAAACTTAGCTCAGAAGGTGTATTTTACATACATAATTGGTTAAGCGAAAATGCAGAATGAATTTTGATATTATGACTGAAAGGTTATATGTTGCTATACTGCCCCCCAGTTCAATACAGGAGGATTCCAAACAACTATGCCCCCTAAGGATATGAACATCATCGTGTTGGGATGCATGCAATGTATGTATGCAGCAGCAGACCTTGCAGGAACGATGAAGCTGCAGTACGATGTGAGTGCGAGGATAATCCGAATGCCGTGTACCGCACGATTGGATCTCAACTTCATCCTGAAAGCACTGCAAGAGGGGGCAGATGGAGTACTGATCGTTGGATGTCATCCTGGGGACTGCGCATACAAGACCGGAAACTTGGGGGCAGAACGACGTGTCAGATTTGCGAGGAAGTTGATTGCAAGCCTTGGAATCGACGAGCGTCGCGTGAAAATGGTGTTTGTTTCAGCAGCGGAGGGCGATAAGTTTGCAGAAGAAGTCAACACCTTTGCTGACGAGATACGCGCAATAGGGCCAAATCCAATCAGATTATGAGTTTCATACTGTATATACTGTAATCGTATCTGGATTGAAAACCAGCTGCTATATCTTACTTGATTATTGTGTCATTAGTGACTCCAGTATATGTTCTAAACATCCATAATTTACTATTAAAAAGTTTTAATATTCAATACATCAATAAAATAATGGGGAGCACACAAGTCAAACACAAGTCGTGATTTATCATAGATTGTGTAGTCATCTATAAAGGAGTAATGTGTAATGAAAAATTCAAATAGGGAACTGATTGCCGTCTATGTACTGATGCCTCTCTTGACCCTATCTTTCTTTATGAGTTCATTAGTATTTTTAGTGAACCAATCTTCTAGAAATCAAGATAGTGACTTTTCAGGTCTTAGGGCATTTGCAACATTGGAAATCCAATTAATGCGAGGGGGATTATCCCCCCTCTTTTCTTGAGTTGAACAACATGAACAAAACTATATCTCGAACTCCAAGGAAAACTCTATTGATATTGCTCGTTGTTTCTATACTACAATCTACTTGTATATCGAATACGAGTATATCTTATCCAACACCTACTACACAAGTTCATGTGCACTTAAGCTATGCAACCACTCGAATAGATGCAATTACAGACTATATTTTATCTTTGTATTTGGATGAGGGCATGTTTTATGGATGGCTAAGGGACACACCACCAGACCTCAGAATTGGATCCACTCCTAATATCTTCGATGTCTATGATGCATATCGAGTTCTTAATATGCTTGATAGAACAGATGTGCTTGATTGGACCAATTGTACCGAGTTTCTACGAAGTCTTGTGAACACCGACCCAGTCTCACCATCATATTATGGCTTGGTCAATCTTTCTATTACATCCTCGCCCAGTGTTATCTCATGTGATGTTGCAATTGAGTTGTTCCCAGAACTCGGTCTGGAGAGCTTGATTTTTGAACAAGAGATAGCTGAATATATAGTTCAGGCACAGACACCAAACGGTGGTTTTAGGTTGCGGCCGGATAATTCAGACCCGCCTGACATGATTACAACTTGGTCCGCACTGAGAGCAATGCACACACTCAATCATCTATCAGATATTGACACCTCAAAGGCAGTTGACTTCGTTATGTCTTGCTACACTGCGAACGGTGGCTTCTCGAATGTTCCTTATTATGACTCCAATCCGGATGTAGTTCCATTGGGCCTCTTTTGTTTAGAGCTTCTCAATAGGTTCGATCTCGTGAGAGTGACGAATACGACCAACTATCTCTTACAGTACTGGGACAACAATACTGGTCATGTTGTTGATGGCACATTGGTAAATACAGAACGGTTCGTTTGGTCACTTAAGACACTGGGTACACTCAGTCAAATCAATATTAACAAAACATTGGAATGGGTTTTGGCGTGTCAGAATACACGCAATGGTTTGTTTCTTCCAATACCAAATTATGACTATGATAGTGAACGACTTGAATGGTGTAGAGCTGCTGTACATATACTTGATCTTTGCGACAGATTGGATCTGCTAGAAGAACCTATCACTCTGATTGAACATCCAGTATATACTACTCCCCAATGGTATATCGATTATATCAACGAGCATTTTGGAACTCAAACCAACACAGGAAATGGTGTCCATCCAATATGGCCCAACATCGACATAGCTGCTTTCTTAGTCAATAGTCTTCCTCTTATGGGTATTGCATTCATTATATCTCTTCCAGCTGTCTATATAACATGGTCTAAACGAAAGAAACGAGATGAACGCAGAGAACAGCATGAAAGACGAAAAAAGATGAGGGGAAAGTAATACTCATGGTTTTTGGTCACGAAAAACTGTATAATCTCCAATAAATCAAGAATCTAAACAAGCCAGATAGCCAGACAGATTGACAGAGTGATCCTGACTTCAAACGGTTCAATTATCAATAATCCGCTAATTCTAGTTCAAGATATTCAATTAGACTCTAATAATACTTAAACAGTGTTTCAAGATTTATGATATTTTCTCTCTCCTGCTCTAATAGGAAATTCCAACCAATTCTCTTGAGGAGTTATCGGACATGGAAATGATTCATTATAGGCACAAGCAAAATTGAACGATTTGTTAAAGTCTAAAGTGATGATTTCTTGGTCTATTTCTTCAATGAGTAACAGCCGTCCATTAGGATAGCTCTCTGTACTACATGTAGAGTCCCTAAATCCCACATAGTAGCCATCAGTTTGCTTATCATAAATAATGAACAAGCGAATGTCTTCATGTTCATATGTAAATTCTACATGGCCCGATTCAAGAAATGGATCAGTTGGCGTTCCATCTGCCCTTGATAGGATTCTCTCTCTTTTGTCTTCGAATAGAGTTAGTCTAGCATTGAATTTAAACTTGGGATTAATTGGAAAGAAATTCAGCTTCAGATCCTCGCGTTCAGATTCAGGAACCGGAGACCATAAGATATCCCCTATCATCACTCCTTTACTCAACTCCTTCTCTCGCTCTTTTCTCCACGCTATTATTTCATCATCATAAGACATAGGCATTACTCAGTCTGACATTATTTCAACAATGTGGTCAATTGTAGAGATACAAATAACAATGTCTTTTGAATGCGTTTATGGATACAGCCAAGGGAAACAAGTTCGCAGAAGAAGTGAAGTGTCTACTGAGAAAATTCGGGTGATTGGGTCAAATTCGACAAGATTGTAGCCGCACTTAGACGAATCACATCGAATTTTTCTTAGGGATGTATTCTGTAATCCCATCACTGCTTGCGCTCATTGACTGAGGAATGCCATCACCTTCTCAATTAAATAGCAAGGGGTCTTGCCCAATATCCTACTGACATTTCCCTTTGAGGTCCCAGTAGCTTCTGCAATCTCTGTGGTTCGTTCCTTTTTCCAGATGTAACGGAAGCAGTATCGCAGTTGAGTTGTGGTAAGACCGAGAAGTGCTACATATAACAAGATTGCATTGATCACAATATTACTCTCTTCATCTGATGTATTCTCAGCAAACTTGAATCCAGCAGACCTGCTCATGTATTTTGCAATCTTTATCTCATTGAGTGCCTCTCTTGCATTCCAGAAGACTGGTCCATCGCACTCATCAGCGTTTTTCTTCTTGATGATGACCTCTCCTGTGCCAAATCCCACTCGGAACTCAAAGCCTTCCATCAGCAGATTATGAAATAGGAATATAGCCGGTTGCCAACTACCAATCAAGAGTTCTATGCTATCTCCCTGTGTAAGCGTGGGAATAGCAAGGCAGTCATCCTTGAATCGCTCATATGTGTGGTTCAACAGGTTACGAATTGTTCTATCCATCTTCTGTCGTTCTCGTGTATCTAGACCTCTTGACGCCATGATGTCGGCAATGACTGCAATCATGTCGTTTCACCCAGTCAACAAAAATCTGAAGATCCACCATGAGAGTGCTAAGGCCATCGTGATGCTCATGAAGGTACCTAGAATGTACCAGTCCGCACATGAACGATCATTGGTCTCCTTACTTGAGTATCTGAAAATCGCCTTACCCGCAATGACGATCGAGAGAAAGCTAAGAATAGATGAATATGACAATGCGCTGTCGAAATATGCTATCACAATTGTCAGGAATATCAAGCTCCTCTCAACACATCCTATCAAATATCCCCCATATCTTAGACCTCCGCATCTCAATCCAATGTCCTCTCCAGATTCTTTTCCAATCCCTCCAAAGATCAAGTCAATCACCAAGCCTGGCAAGAACAATGTCAATAGGTATCCCCATAGAATTATGGATAGATATGGTTCCAATGGGAACGACGGATATGCAACGGTCAGATAGAGAAATACAGTACTGATCACTGTCACCAGTAAACCCAAGATCCTTTGAACCAGCTTCATTATACTCTCGCTTACACCTAATCTTTCATACTATTAAATGTTTACTATTATTATCAACAATATTAAATGTTAACTAATATAGTTAACAATTATATTTGTTTACCTATACGGTAAATGCATTGGTGGGATTAACTTGACTGAATTAGATGTTCTTCAAGCTCTAAATGAACAAGAGATTCGCTAACGAGATCAACCGGTTTGCTGATGCGATACGAGCAATAGGTCCGAATCCGATCAGGCTTTAGTTGTCAGAGGTGCTTCTTCATCGCATATGCTCGTACTTCGAATCCCATTTTATCATACAGACGTTTTGCCTCAATGGCTTTAGCAGGACAGTGAAGAAGTACGTAGTCAACGTTCTCTTCTTTGAGGATTTCAAGTAGTCTATCAAGCAGATCTTTACCAATGCCTTGACTTCGAAATGAAGGATCAACAACCAAGAGTTCGATCTGAGCCACTTTGGATGCGTCCCATCTTCTTAAGACCTCACCAGGGACCTCTCGTAGATATGCAAAGACAAACCCAATAACTCTGCCACCATCCTCTGCTATTAAAAGGCCTCTGGTGAACGACCAAGCTGGTTGAAAATCTGCTTCAGAAACTTCTGAATCAAACGAAGCGTATCTATTCGCAAGAGTAAGGATGTGTTTGATGTCTTGAGGTTTGAAGGCACGTATATCCATAGTCGCAACTCCTGTAAACCTACAAACGTGTCCTCTGTAATAATCTAATTCATCCCTATGATGTCCGTACCAAAAACAACCCGCACCTAATTCGAAGGTAACATCACTCAACCTGTGCTATTTGTAGTTATTCTTTCATGAGCCTTCTCAAGTGCCACAATCACGTCTGGTTCATTTGGATATATCTTCAGGTATGCTGAAGAAAGGGTTTCCACTTTCTCCCAATCTTCTAATTCAATATGGCAGCAGATTGCATAATAGAACGCACTCTGATAGTCTGGTACTTGATCAAGAATTTCTGTGAATATATCAAGTCCCTCAAGCCACTCACCCTCATCGTATTTTCTTACCCCCTCTCCAAGCCTTCTCCCGACACGATTTCCAAATACCCAGGAGCTATATCCCATTGCACCAAGAGCAACTAATACCAAATCATGGACAAGCCCCACGCAGAAACCAACGAAAAAGGCTATTGGAATTTCACTATTGGCGAATCCAATAACGGCAAGTAGTGCAGCACCTATCCCCCAGATAATAGGTCGATAAACTATCTCTATTAACACTCGTAATCGAGTGGGTCTTTCCAGTTTCGACATTACATATCGAATGCAGTTCATAATCCCTCACTTAATAGATGTCCCATGCGAGTAATTTCTGACGATATGTTTTCAAAACATTCTGGCTATCGAATCAAAGGCAAATCAGCTCTACCATAAACCTATTAACAATAGTTAATATATTTAATTCTGAAGTGGGTCCTGATGATAGTTACACCGACCATTGTATCATTGAGAGAGGGAGTCGAAATTGCCCTCATTTTAGCTATCATGCTATCTTATCTACGGGGCACAAAACAACCCGAACTGAAGAGATACATCTATGGGGGTGCTCTGCTTGCAATCGTATCTAGTATCACAGTTGCATTCATATTAGGTGCAGTATGGGGAATATTCGAAGGTCCCGCCCTAGCATTGTTTGAAGGGTCAGTAATACTTGTTGCAGCCTTTCTTCTAACAACAATGGTTCTCTGGATGTGGCAGACCGGATCTGGCATAGCATCAGAGATTGAGGAATCCATGGCAGAGCAGGCGCTCGTAAAGAGTGGAGTAGGTCTCTTACTTCTAAGTTTCGCTCTTATTTTGCGTGAAGGTGTCGAATTAGTCTTATTCACAACTGCATTAGTGATACAAGAAGGTGCAATCACATACCTAGGAGTTGCTCTTGGTCTGTCAATTGCTCTTGCTCTTGGTGTATTGATGTATTTAGGTTCTGTAAGAATTAGTATGAAAAAATTGTTCAATTGGACATCCGTGTTACTTGTATTATTTGCCGCAGGTATGGTTGCTTATGGTATACACGAATTACAAGAGGCCGGATTGCTTCTATTTGGTCCTCTCGAGTTATGGAACATAAATCCTCCATTACTACCTGACGGAAGTTATCCATTATTACATGAGAATGGATTGATTGGTGGTTTGGCCAAGAGTCTGCTTGGATATAACGGAAACCCTTCAGCTCTTGAAATCATTGGTTACTTAGCATACCTGACAATCGTTTCTCTGTATTATTATTGGCATCAAATAAAAGCCGGTTCGTCATTCGAAACCACCAAAATGGAGAAGTCCAGTTCTATCCAGACGGTATAGAAGATCGATTTTACTAAGTGGGGATTTCCTGTTTTTTCCCCACAAATTTCTCAATTTGTGCATAATGTGATACATTTAAGATAAAATCCCGTGTATTCAGACTTGTATCAGAAAAGTAATTGGCGAAATGTCGCCTATTCGGGGGATGATATACATTGACAAAAAATAACAGACCACGTCAAACCCTAAAGGAAAGAGTACGACGATTATACAATGATAATAACTTATGTCAAATCGCATTTGATGCTCTAGAAGATGATATTGAAGTTCAGACACTGTTGGAAGATTCCAATCGAATGGCTATTGATAGAATGGGATACTCTGATCATGGACACACACACTCACTCATAGTTTCAATGAATGGCACTAAACTTCTGAAAATGCTAAGCGAAGGTATTCAACCATCTGTTGTTCAAGAAGGAACTGGCACTTTGGAAGACGCCGAACTGATTGTTCTGCTTGGCTGCTATATGCATGATATTGGAATGGTTGTCGCTCGATATAATCATGATATCTTCACTGTGATGCTCATCAATCCTATACTTACCAAGATCCTTGAGAAAGTATACCCTGGCGATCTTAAAAAACAAGTCCATATTCGAACTCACATTCTCCATGCAATCTATTGCCATGACATAGCTGCAGTCCCACTTACAGTCGAGGCTGGTGTTGTTGGAATTGCAGATGCATTAGATATGACAAAAGGACGCGCAAGAATACCGTTTGAAGCTGGAAGTGTCAATATCCACTCTGCATCAGCAATGGCAATTGAGAAGGTCAATATACGAAAGGGCACTGATAAAACCGTCAGAATTGAAGTGATAATGAATAACGTATCAGGCATCTTTCAGATACAAGAGCTTCTTGAAAAGAAGATACGAAATGCACCAGGTCTCATTGAACATATTGAACTATATGCTGTAATGGCTCCGATATCCGATAAGATTCTAGAAGAGGAGTTACGAGTTCTCTAATTAAATGTAGATAATCAATCAACAACATGACGATTTCAGTCGTTGATGGTAAGGATTTCGTTCATTAACGAAGTCTTATATGCAACTAATCGAGCAACGAGCCAGACACAACTCAAAGGGTTGTACCCCATGTTGGTGCAATGTCAATGGCTCTTGATAAGATTGATGAACAGATTATCCGAATGCTACAGGATGATGGACGATGTTCCTACTCCGAGATAGCTGAAACCGTTGGTCGCACAGAAGTAACTATCAGACGTAGAGTACGTCGGCTCATGAATCAGGGAGTAATCAAACGTTTTACTGTTGTTTTAGACCCTCTCAAAATGGGTCGGAATATCCGTGCGATGATCCGTGTGAAGACAATGATGAAAGAGGCTACGGACATTGCCAATAGCGTTCGAAAATATGACGAAGTCAGTGAAGCCTATTTCCTTGATGGGGCATGTGGACTTATGTTAAAAGTCACCGTCAAAGATTTGAACGAACTAAGGCAATTCTTAGAAAAGAAACTTGGCAATCTTCCTGAAGTAGAGACCTGCATTGTGCTTGAGGATATCAAGACACCCTTTTAGGATGAGTTGAACTATTTGAGCTACAAGCTCCATATTTCCATAGCAGACATTGAATCTTTGGTGAAACATGCAGATTTGGGGTTCCCTCGAGAATCTGTTGCGCTATTATTTGGAACCATAGACCGATTTGATTATACGGTATCTACTGTTCACTGTATATCTAATGAAGCTGATTCTAGAACTACTTTCTCAGTCAATCCTGAAGAACAGTACATCTTGATGATGGAGGCTGAGTCACTTGGGCTTGAGTTGGTGGGTATATTCCATTCACATCCTGCGTCTATGTATCCTTCCAGTACTGATATGAAAAATATGCGACTTAATCCCGTTGTGTGGATGATTGCATCAAAGGAATCAGCCTCTTGGGAATATGCTGCATACTTACTCCTTGACGAAAACCTGATTGCAGTTCAGATTTCTGAAAAATGACTCATTTCTTAGCTCCTTTTATAGTTCCTGATGTTCTTAGAGGTTGGAATGATATCATTTCCCCATTGATTGATTCTATCAAAACGGCTGCCGCAAGGACTTGTTCTACTGTATCCGATGTACAATGTAATATTCCTATTCCACTATTGGTGTCAAACTCATTAATGTAGAATCTTGAATCGGCTACTATAACTTCTCCATAGATTGAAAGTAAAGACTTTCTGAAAGCATATGACAGGTCTTTTTCATCTACTAAATCATTGGAATGCAGTTGGAATCTGACATACCTTCTTCGATAGTCCCTCATGTTTCTTTTTCCCCCTCTAAAATCTCAATACCCTCAACAATGTATTTCCTATCCAGCTTTTCCTTATTCTTAGATATTATACTGGACGGAATATCTCTAACACTTCTTTTCGCATCAAGCATATCCATACCAAGCAGATACCCAATATACTGCATAGCTCTGGGGGATCGCATTGCTAATGGAATATCTGCATGACTTGACAAAACAATAGGCATTCCTGCGGAGGATGCAGTTGCAACCGATTCTCGAAATGCTTTCAATATCCTTGCTCTTGCCATACCATTTGTTACGAGGAGTGGTCGAATTGGTATCTCTAATGCAGTATCCGCAGATGCAGCAAGTTTGGCCGTTGTTTTCCTTAGCTTGTATTCTGTATATGGTTCGACTAGTGTGAGCAAATCAATTCTATTTTCTTCAGCAGCCCAATTGGCTAGTGAAATATCTAGTAATGGTGATGAAACGAGAACGACATTGTACCTAATTTTCTTTATTTGATTTCTCATAGCCATCTTATTCTTTCGATGAAGATCGTACCGCTGTAATAACACAAACCCATCATCTCTTCTCTGAATAGGATTGGATATAACTCCTTGAACTGCAAATCCATGAAAACCGAGACGTTTTGCCATCTCTATGAACGAATCAAGTTCGTCTTCGGACTTCACATTGATATTAAGATCATACAGTTCTGATATGAGAATCACATCCCGTTTTCTTTCAGACAATCGATAATGTAAGTGATTGCGTCCTCTTGTATACATCTAGGATATTGTCTGATATGTATACTTACACTTATGGAGTCTGGTCCATCAGAAAGTTTGACTTCTTCAAGAAATGAAATTTGCTTGTCAATCCTGAGAAAGAGTGTGCATTGGTCATCTACACGTAGTTCAATGGTTCTCATGATATGTCTTTTATCAAAAGTCGAGAGTCTTTTGAAAATAGAGCTTAGTGTGGTTTCACAACCTTTCTTATTTTCAAGAGTTGCAGTGATTACAATGATAGGAACTCCATGATGACTCTCTGTCCTCACTTCTTTTACTTTCAAACGATTTCTATATTCCTCTGGATATAGATTGACAAGTGCAGACCTAACCCGTTCTAGGACCTCTGTCGCTCGAGAGTATGCTCTACTTTCGATTCGTGCAACAAACACAATCGATTCCTCTTTCGAGGTTCCCTTTTTGGTAGTTATTTCCCAAGATTACCCTTGGCACCAAGGGAGGGTCTTATTTTTTCAGCACCTTTACCTTTCTTTCTAAGACCTCTACTTTTTTTGCCAGCTGATGTGAGTCCTCGATTCTCTCTGCCTTTCTGTGTCGAATCACATATCCATGAGATATTAGGATCATTGTAGATAACTGGATGATTGGGATCCACCATAATCACCTCAAACCAGACCCACTTATTATCTGCGCCAACCCAGTATGAATTCAGGACTCGAAGGTTTGGAAATTTTCTTCCAGCCCTTTCTTCTGCAATCCATCTTCTGGATTTCTGAGGTGTATACTTGGTTACACCCATACTTCGAGGCTTTCGACCCATTTTTGGTCTTGGTTTTTCACGGGGTCCTCTGCCAGTCTTTATCCTAGCTATGATATATCCTTGCTTTGCTTTGTATCCAAGCTCTCTGGCACGTCCAAGTCTAGTAGGACGCTCCAATGTGACAATACTTCCTTGTTTTCTCCAGATAATGAGTCTGTTTCTAACAATATCAGAACGTTCCTTCTGTTCTTCCAGCCATGCTTGATTCATATGTTTGTATGCTGACATATTCTACCATTCCTTGTCGTTATTACTTCGCTTTGTTTGTGGTTCAGCCCTGAAGGCCACATCCCTGCGGACGTATCCGCCAATACAAAGGAAATGGTGCTTTTCGTCAATCTGACGAGAACAACTTTCACCCGCTTAGGTTTCCTTAAAGGTGTGTCGATTTAGCTTAATACTACCTTAATTCAGCTATCATTTTACTTGCTGTAAGTTCCCCAACTCGGTCTTGTGCTTCAGATGTCGATGATGACAAGTGTGGTGTAGCAATCAATTTTGAATGCTTAACTAAATCCCAATTTGATGTGGGCTCTTCTTCGAAGACATCCAGAGCCGCTCCAGCTATGTCTCCAGCATTCAATGCTTTCAGAAGTGCGTTCTCATCTACAACACCACCTCTTGAAGTATTGATGAGAAATGCAGTCTTCTTCATCTCCTTGAGCTGGTTCTCTCCAATCATCCCTTTTGTTTGAGGTATAAGTGGAACATGCAAACTAATGTAATCTGAATTTTGTATCAGATACTGCAAATCTACTCTCTCGGCACCAAGTGTATGGCAAATCTCGTCAATATCAAGCACATCATATGCTAGCACTCTCATATCAAATGCTCTCACTCTCTTACATACTTCTTGCCCTATCCTTCCAAATCCAATAATCCCAAGTGTCTTCTCCCAAAGCTCCGTGCCGCTGAGTTTCTTCTTTTCCCAGAGTTCATTTTTCATTAGACTATCTGCCTGAGCGATGTTTCGAGCGAGAGCAAACATGAGAGATATTACCATTTCAGCAACAGAAACCGTTGGTGCCTCGGGTGTATTCAGAACTTTTACCCCCTTAGCTTTAGCAGCCTCCTGGTCCACATTATCAAGACCAACTCCTGCTCTTACCACGACTTTCAGGATATCTGCTGCATCTATGACCTCTTTCGAAATCACTGAGGCACTTCTGACGATGACACCATCAAATCCCTTAATCTGTTCTTCAAGTGGTCCGTCTGCATCTTTGTTACGAATCACTACTTCTATTCCTGCTTCTTTGATACTTTTTACAGCCGACTCGGCAATAGGATCAGCGACAAGCACACGTGACATAATAACAGTCTCCAATATTATTGAGCTCAGGCCTTTTGAGCTTAAACTTAAATCTGCGCATTCAACACTTTCATTAACCAGAACTAACCCTCCAAATATCATGAAGAAGCTACTTAGAGGATCAACTTCCCTTGTTCCATGCCCTGCCACACTCCTGAGTGTCGCAGGACCTGATTATCCGAATATCATAACTCTATCATGGGTTGCCAATGTATGTAGTGATCCCCCGAGCGTAGCTGTGGGGATACGTACACAGCGTCACAGTCACCAGCTCGTGAAAGAAGCAGGTGATTTCGTCCTGAATGTTCCATCATCTGAATTGATTGAGGCAACAAAGTTCTGTGGAAGCAAATCTGGTCGCGACCATGATAAATTCAAAGAATGTGATCTTACTGCTATTCCTGCAACGAAGATAAAATCTCCAATAATTAAGGAGTGTCCAATTAATTTAGAGTGTAAAACGTCAAAGGTTGTGAATGTTGGTGTTCATGACTTGTTCATTGCGGAAGTGGTTGCAGTACATATGGATGAGGCTATTTTGGATGAAAAAGGGCATCCAGATATATCAAAGCTAAAGCTTTTCACTTATCAGCCAATATCAGGGGAGTATTGGACCATAGGTGAGTTACTATAGGGTTAGTTCATAGGGGGACTTCGACTTCAATCTCGAATTCATCATCGTCAAACAACTGAGTAGGTTGTACCTGAATTACAGATCCATCTGGCGAGGCATCGACTACTACCCAACTGCCCGGTGGAACATGTGATTCTCTAAGAAAGATGTCATACGCACCCCTATTGCGATATTCAACTATCACCGGATTATACCCTAGTATTTTGAATAGACCACAGGCATCTTTAGCATTTCCAATCGAATCCAATCTGGCAAGGATTGGTACCCATTCACTATCGATATCATCGAGCCCTCCTGTTGCAATACCCACCCACTTGAGAAGTGGCCAGGCTGTCGGTGGTGGCATCTCATTTCGTTCGAGAACAAAATATTCGCAGTCTTCACTTTTGTATATAGTTGGAAAGGCACCTTGTCTTGCTAATTTCTTGCCTTCGATTTTTGCCTGTGTCAATGTTTCATAGACTAGCATCTAATCACCATGGAATCTTGTTTCTTTCAATACTATATACAATATACAGTCGGTTGAATTCTATAGAATCATTAGGAGTTGTTTTGATGCGATTTTACGTCTTCATGACGTCATTCGCCAGAAGCTTTACACATTTTTCCAATACGGGTTTATTAGGTCTCAAATCGAAGAGTATTGTTTGAAGAACTATTTCGAGCCTTTTGCACTGACAATCTTAATCACATCACGGTCCTTCAGTTCATGCTTATCTGAAATTCTCATATTCGTACGAGCGTCAATAGCATGAATAAAACTCTCCATTAAATCTGTGTGAATGTGACCCGCAAACTCCTTTGCTGTAGTGCCCTCTGGTACTAGAAAGACATCCGGTAGTATATTACCATCAGTATCTGAAAGACTCGAAACATCATGAACTGGATAGACAGTGATCATGTTAAGAAAATCAAATACTGCACTATTGAGTATCTTTTGTACTCCGGTTCCGTTATATCTCTTCAGAATTTGGTCTCTTATTTTGTCGAGTTGCGAAATTTCAGCTTCTTTGAGTTCGTCTTTCTTCAAAACCTCAAAGTCATCGTCGCCTGGTATGTACTTGATCACACCTTTCCTATCCAAATCTTTCAGAGCGCGTTCAGCCAAGGCGCTTACAGGTACAATTAGAGTATCGGGATAATTTTCTTTCAGTCTCTCGTAATTCTCATTCGCACCAGGTCTATCAATTTTATTGGCTGCAATAATAATTGGCTTTGCAATCCGTTGTAAATCTGATACAAACTGTTTCATTTCTTCTTCCGTCCACTTGTCTGCAGTTTCAGGCTTTAGGTCGGATTTTCTTATTGCTTTCAAGATATCTCCACGACTAATCTTGAGACCTGAGAGCTTTTCAAGGAGCAGCTCATCAAGCTTAGCGCCTTCTGATCGAACTCGTCCAGAAATCCTACGCCAGTCCTTTGATATTATTCCTAACATCCATTGAGTAATCTCCTCCTCAAGGAATCTCACATCTTCCAATGGGTCATATGTTCCAGTACTGACTTCCTGACCCTCCGCATCCAATGCTCCACTCGCATCAACAATGTGAATCAGAACATCTGCTTGTCGCAAGTCATCCAGAAACTTGTTTCCCATACCTCTCCCTTCATGTGCACCGGGAACTAGTCCTGCAACATCAATCAGTTTTACAGGAACCAACCTGATACCATCAATGCAAATAGAGTTCTGTGGGTTATCTTCGACATCAAAATCTCGACATGCACATTGAGTTCTTACATGAGTAACCCCAACATTGGCATTTATGGTAGTAAATGGATAACTCCCGACCTTGAAATTGGTCATACACGCTGCATTAGTAAATGAAGTCTTTCCGCAGGATGGTTTTCCTACTATACCAATACTGAAACCGTTTCCCATGTTGTTTTACTCCTAGGGTACTCTTTGATGATACTCCGAGATAAATAAGCCGTTTCTTCAGCAAATTTCGTCATAACATCCTTTTTTTATGTGCATAGTTACATAATTATGACAACAATCAGGTGATTATCTTATGACGCTGGTATGTATCACATCTTCTGGCTATGATTTGGACTCGCCTCACGACCCTAGGTTTGGTCGATGCTCGTATTTCATACTGGTAGATTCCGAATCAATGGAATTTGAGGCAATACAAAATGATGCTGTTAATACATCAGGTGGTGCAGGCATACAAGCTGCACAGACAATAGCCTCAAAAAATGTTGAAGTATTGATAACTGGTAGTGTGGGTCCAAATGCATATGCTGCACTTGAGAGTTCTGGAATCAAAATGTTTTCAGCTCAAGTGAAAACTGTACTAGATGCAATAAATCTGTACAAGCAGAGAAAACTCACTGAAATCTCTATGGCTGGTCCAGCCCACAAAGGAATGGGCCGTGGTGGCGGACTAGGTGGTGGTCGAGGACAAGGGCGTCGAGGTGGTAGATGATATGATGCGTAGAATACTGATTCCTGTTGATAGTTCTGATGGTAGACAACTCGCACAACACTTTGGAAGAGCACCTTACTTTGCGGTTTTCGATTTCAATGAAGATGGTACAGTAGCAAAGAGCAATGTTCACCCAAATTCAGGGGAACATTCAGGTGGTAGAGGTCATGCTCATGACAATGTCTTGAAACTGAATCCTAATGTCGTAATTGTACATGGGATGGGGCCTCGAGGAATTGCGAATTTTCAGAACCATAATATTGCAGTATTAAAAGCCAGTAGTGGTCAGGTCGATGAAGTGTTAAGTGTGTACCATCAGGGTGGTCTAACAGAGCTGACTGAAGGATGCGCTGACGCTCATCATAAGTAGACCAATATCGACAAGAGGCACATTATTTTGATCGTGGCAATTGCAAGTGGCAAGGGCGGTACTGGAAAGACTACTGTGGCAGTGAATCTCGCACTCTCAATTGATAATGCGACACTTCTTGATTGCGATGTGGAAGAACCGAACTCTCACCTCCTCCTAAAGATTGACAAGACCGAATCCGAGCCTGTATCACTTCCCACACCTGTTGTAGATCAAGAAAAATGTACATTATGTGGTGATTGTGGTGCATTTTGCGAATTCAATGCAATATTCGTAGGTAAGAAACGAGTACTCGTCTATGATGAGATATGTCATAGTTGTGGTGGTTGTAAAATCGTCTGTCCTGAGAATGCAATAAGTGAAGTCGATAGAGAAGTAGGCTCTGTCTTTCATACGAAAGCCGGTAAATTGAAACTGATCTATGGTCTCCTGAATATCGGCGAGCCTATTGCTACTTCCATCATCAAATCTGTGAAATCTCATATTGGAACAGACGGGAATTATATAATCGATGCACCTCCAGGTACCGCATGTCCCGTTGTCGAAACGGTTCGTGACTCTGATTTTGTGATCCTGGTTTCTGAGCCTACTCCCTTTGGTCTGCATGATCTTTCTATGACCGTTGATGTGATGAGAGAACTTGACACACCTTTTGGTATTGTGATCAATCGTGCTGGTATAGGTGATGACAGCATTAAACAATATTGTTTGGAGAACAATATTCCTATACTAATGGAGATTCCCTTTGATAGGAAAATAGCAGAACTGTATTCTCAAGGAATTCCATTCACTGAGGAGATGCCTGAATGGCGTGAGAAGTTTTACGAACTCTATGATTCACTAAAGGAGCGCGTCCACAAATGATCTCACAGATTGGAATCGTCAGCGGTAAAGGTGGTACCGGAAAATCAACTATCGCAGGTTCATTTGTTGCAATTGCTGGTGACTTAATCATTGCAGACTGTGACGTCGATGCACCAGATATGCACATTCTTCTCCAACCAGAAATCAAAACCACACAAGACTATCAGGGCTCAAAATTGGCGGTAATCGACACAGACCTTTGTACTGAGTGTGGAATCTGTGAAGAAAACTGTCGCTTTGATGCTGCACACCCTCCAAAAATAGATTCTATCGCATGTGAGGGCTGTGCTGTTTGTGCGTATGTTTGCCCTGAAGATGCTATTCAAATGATAGACAATGTTTCAGGTCAACTCTTTAGTTCCATGACACGATTCGGCCCAATGGCTCATGCTAAATTGAACGCCGGAGAGGGTAACTCAGGGAAAATGGTCACAGAGGTCAGAAAACTTGCGGAAAAACTCGCAGAAGAAAACAATAAGCAGTATCTCTTGATTGACGGTTCACCAGGTATCGGCTGTCCTGTTATTTCCACTGTGACAGGATTGGCACTTGCCATTATCGTTACAGAACCCACCCCTGCAGGTATCCATGATATGAAACGAGTTCTTGATCTACTTGACAGGTTCAATGTCCGAAGTACCGTAATAATCAACAAGTACGACCTTAATGTGGAAAACACAGAATCCATAGAAGGTATATGCAAGGATAGAGGTGCGGAAGTTCTCGGTAGAATCCCCTTCGATTCAATTACCACAAAATCGATGGTGGCTACCCAGACGCTACCTGAATTTGCACCTGAGCATGATATAACAAAAAGTCTAAGGAAAATGTGGAATCGCGTTCTAGAGATTCTTGATCAATGAATGCGCATGAACATCCACTATTCATCCTGTTCAATACTTCTCAATCGATCCTCGATTTGTTTGAGGTGTTCTTGAATCATATTGAGTTGATTCTCTAAAACTTCTTTTTGCTGTTGAAGCACATCAACATTGGCGGCAGGAAGATTCACATTTGTAGGTGGAGGTATTGTTCGATATCCCATATACCAGCAACTACCTGGTCCATATAACCAACCAGGTCTCTCCCATGGTGGTAAATCTCGAAATGGGCCGTTTCCTGGCCATCGTCCTCTTCCGCGGCTGCCTCGTCCGTAACCGTATCCCATACTTTTCACGTTCTACTTAATTTTGTGCTTAAGCACACAATTATTATTAGCTTATGAACAAATATAAGCATGTCGGAAACACGACCGAAAGAGATAGTATCTTATGTAAGTGGTTACCATTTGTAATTGAACCACGATGCATCGTAGAAGAAGAGGCAGAAGAGGCAGAAGGCCAATACAACCCGATATAGCAAGACGTCCTGCCATCGAACGCTTTGACCCTTATCCACCATCGAAGAATGATCCTATATTCATCGATCTGGCCGAAGCTGAAGTGCTACGTCTTGTTGATCTAGATGGATTGTATCAAGAAGAAGCTGGTTTCAGTATGGGTGTATCTCGTGGTACTATCTGGCGTTTACTAGCATCTGCAAGAGAAAAAGTTACAAGAGCAATATTCGAAGGACGTCCTCTTGTCATTGGCCATCCAGAATAGCATATGGCCAAATGTTAAGATGTGCTAATTTCCGATGTGACATATATTTTTTGACCGTTTGTTAAGAACTGCCAATTGTCAACGTTACGTATAGAAACAAGCTCGACCCAACTGCATCATTTCCGAGTCTCTCCCACTTGAACTTCCTGTTAGAATGAGTTTCTGAGCATTCTCTGGACAACATTTATGTGCTACACCCGCTTATATGGAGATTTTCAGCTTCATTCTGTGGAGAAGATGCGTATGCCCCCTGATTTCCCACTTGGAATGGAAATGGTTGGTGACTCGATTCTAGTTAGACGACCAGCTCTACCTCGATGGTGGGATCCGGTCGCACGTCCACATGTCGCAATTGTCTTCGAGGATCCTAATACACAGACAGTGATTCGATATTATCTTTCAGTGAAGGGTACCACCTCGATTAATGGAAGGATAGGACTCGATATTGCTGAACTAGATGAGATTGCATCGACGCTCACAGACGGTACAATTCTCGAAGTACGTTTCAGCGCGACCAAAGCTAACCTCTACAAACTGAAGTTGATTGATGGCATTCCCTGTTGGAGATGGGTCGGTCGTTGTAGGGGGCTCTGCGATTTCGAATATCCTTCTACAATAGATTGGAATTGCGTGCTAAGCGAACATGCACTGGCTTCCCCTAATGGGATTATAGCATGAACTTGGGAATGAGTCACTTTTTACAGCTTAGCAGAACCCAGAATATTACTTTTCAGACATCAAAAGGATACATTCCAACGCCGCGGATGGTGCCCCATTTACTATCTGGGATTAGTGCCGTTTGATTCCCGGTGATGAGAATGATATTGAAGAATGCCAAGAAGATGGTATGGCGTGTGCATTGCTTAGTTGTATATTCCGAATAGACGGAACCATATCAATAGATAAGGATAGCAATAGTTATATGTAAAGTATACTTTACGTAAAGTATACTTTACATGTGTGATGTGAATGATTGTCAACAGACTGAAAGAAATTCGTGAACAAAAAATGTCGGAATCAACTAGTTCTGAACTATGGACACAGGAAGGTCTTGCAAAGCGTCTGGGTGTCACCAGACAGACTCTAATTTCAATGGAGAAGGGAAAATACAACCCTTCTCTCGAATTAGCATTCAAGATTGCACATGTATTTGACTTGACTATAGAGGAGATTTTCGAGTATAGGAGTAGTAATCATGAAGGATAAAATCATGGTTGGAGCCGTGTTTGCCCTAACATTTGTGATTGTGACACTTGTAATGTGGTTCTTGTTTCCGGGTATAAGCGGAGACCAATCAATAGCTGGTCTATCTGGTGCCTTTGGAGGTGCAATTGGGGGTATTATGGGAACGATGTATCTCAGTAAATTCAGAGATGAACGATTTACTAAGATTGAGAATCGATCTGCACATAATGCATTCATATTTCTCTTAATCGTGCTTCCTATTAGCAGTGTAGTAATTGGTGTATCAGAAAATTCTACGATACAGTTTGCGATGATTATTGTTCTTGGTACATGGTTGTTTTCACTAGCGATATTTGGAATATCACTAGTTTACTATTATAGAAGATAGAGATGATATAGGATGACTAAAGAAGTATCGAATAAATCGCTCATCATTCTGTTGATTGTTTTTACTATTTCATGGATTCTAAGCATGAGTATTATGAGCCTACTCAGTCCAAGTTCACCTATACCTTTCTCGCCAATATCAATCCTAACAGGTGTTGTATTCGTTAGTGTCTATATGGGTTTCATGATCTATCGGTTGAGAATTCGAGATGAGCGCGCAATCCAGATATCTGACAGATCTGCTAGAAACGGGTTCGGATTTGTCTTGTATGGTATTCCTATACTCATCATATTTCTGTCTGTGACCGGTGCTGTTCCTGAAACGCTTCTGGTTCTATTGCTTATCTGGTTTGGAACTGTGATTATAGCAGGATTGTCAGCATTCTACTACTATTGGAAATAATAGAAATTGTTGCTTAGTCTGTTTCATCTTGAAATCTTGTCAAAATATAGCGGGTTGGGGAGAGAAGTATATTGTTTACATATTCTTCCTGCATAGAAAAAATAGACACTTTTCAAGAAGAAGATGATAGCGGGTGTAGGATCTCCAAGCCCTTGGATGGAAATCATCCGAGCAGAACCTACTATCACTCTATTAAGACGACGAGGTATCATTCTTCGTCAACAGGTAGTT
Source organism: uncultured archaeon (assembly GCA_964458565.1). GTDB lineage: Archaea > Asgardarchaeota > Thorarchaeia > Thorarchaeales > Thorarchaeaceae > CAYWJO01. The sequence goes on from CAYWJO010000049.1 coordinate 22,658, forward strand.
ACTTCCATCCATTGGAGCAATAAGTTATATGGTTCATCAATACTTACTCGTTCGGATATGTGTATAATGACAGGATGCAAATGTGAGAAAGAAGAACATCATAAAGAGATGAATAGAGCTGAACAAATAGCCCATCTTGAGAGTTGTATGGCTGAAATCATTCATCGATTGGAATGCATCAAGGATGAACTGAGTGGGCTGAGGACTCACTAATGACACTCTTCGGTGAGGTTTGACTTAAGTTGGTCCTAGTTGCTATTGTTCAAGACCTCGTGAAGAAATATGACGATATCTGTGCAGTTGATGGAATCAGTCTCTCTATTCAACGCGGAGAGATATTCGGTCTCCTAGGACCAAACGGAGCAGGCAAGACAACAACAGTGCGCATGCTCACCGGAGTAATCTCACCTACATCAGGATCCATCTCAGTCCTGGGTCTTGAGATGCCAAGACAAGCAAACGAAATCAGATATAATATAGGAGTTCTTCCTGAAACGGCGAATGTCTATGTCGATCTAACCGGACAACAGAACATGAACCTGTTCGGAAACCTCTATGGTCTGAAAAAAGATATTGTGGTGAAGAGATCCACGCATCTTCTCAAGAAAATGAATATCTATGAGGCAAAAGATAGAGAAGCGAAGACCTATTCTAAGGGAATGAAACAGCGACTGAGCCTTGCAATGACGCTCATGACCGATGGGGAAGTCCTCTTCCTTGATGAACCAACATCAGGTCTCGATGTGGAGAGTTCACAAGAGATTCGAAGAGTCATCTCTGAGATGGCTGCTGAAGGACGTACAATAATCCTGACTACCCACAATATGCAAGAAGCCCAAGACCTTTGCTCACGAGTAGCTGTAATAAACAAAGGAAAAATCGCTGCAATTGACACGCCGATGAACCTGAGAAGAACTTTTGAGAAACGACAGAGTGTTGTCGTGAATCTTTCAGAACCTATTCCCCGTGAAAGTATACAGGCATTGTCCAATGTTGAAGACGTGCATATTAGTGGTTTGACAATTCGATGCTACTCACCAGACCCTGGAAGTGTGTTGATGGGACTAGTAGAGCTGGCTAAGAGCCAAGGAATTAAGGTCCTCTCTGCATGTACAGAGTCTGCTGATCTCGAGAGTGTCTTCCTTGAGCTAATCCGACTGAGGAGGGAATCAGCCTGAGTATGTTTCCTAAGCTCTGGTTCCGTCAGATATTTACCATAGCTCTGAAAGACATGAGAGTCTACTATACAAAGGGACCTACACTGATTTTTGGCCTCCTTTTCCCATTCTTCTTCTTTCTCTCTTTCATTGTAGGAAGGAGTATGGACCCAACGTCATTAATACCTGGTCTTATTGCCATGGTTGTCTTCTTCTCTGCAACAGCTGTTGGACCTATAATCTTCCCCACTGAAACTAGAGCTTATACTCTGGAGAGGCTAATTTCCATGCCTGTACCTCTCTGGTGTATTCTTATGGGTGACAGCCTTGCATCAGCGACATTCTGTTTCATCTCGAGCTTTGTCCCACTTGTCCTTGCATTCGCACTTATAGAATTGAGCTTCATTCAAGTGGGACTAACAATCGTAGGCATTATTATAGGGGGTATTTGCTTTGCATTCTTTGGGCAACTGATGTCAGCACCTCCTGTAGATCAGACATCTACTATCATGATGATTACGACCATGGTGAAATTTCCTCTCATCTTCATCAGCGGCATCTTCATTCCCTTGGCAGCATTGCCTGAGATAGTCCGTTTTATCGCACTTCTATCGCCGTTGACTTACGTTACGGACTTATTCTGGGCATCGGTGGCTGGTGCCTCTGTGTTTCATCCCTTCGTCAATATAGCAGCAATTGTAGGATGGACGGTGCTTCTTGTGGTGGTGTCATTCTTGGCACATAAGAAGACTTTGGAAAAAAGACTGTGATATCGAAAACTCCTCTGGTTCTCTGACTGTTGCGTATATTAAAGAGGAGAGTTTCAATGTTTCCAAGCTCAAATTTCAGCTTCTCAAGCTCTAGGTCAAGATGGTGTAATTCACACCACCGACGAAGAACTACCATCTCATATTGAAGGTCGCAGGAGCCAAAACCTGAGCTCTCTCAGTCACAATTCTCTCTAGGTCAAGGAAATCAACACTGTCCAATCGGATGCATACTTCCTGAATAGGACATCGAGTACCTGTCCATATCTATCGAGAGTCTTTAGACTCATTACCCTCTTAGAACGGTGTTTGCAGATGCTCTTGAACGCCTGCATGAACTCTTGAGGAGATGTGTTTGATGTCAGAGAGTTGCTGCGGCCTTTCATACCGCGCACCCTCCTAACGGGATTTCACTAAAATCATTCTGTTTATTCTCAAGTACCTGTATCGC
>CAYWJO010000050.1:0-24161 GCA_964458565.1 uncultured archaeon
CTCTCCTCCGTTGCTTTGAAAGAAATAGAGGATTTTCAGGCTAATCATTCGTTGTGGAATCTTAGGTCTAATACTAGATGCTCTCTTCTCAGCAACCACTTCAGGAACGATGTAATAATTTGCATATTAATTAGCTGCTTTAATTATGATTTCGAATAATTAAGGTCAATTATCAGAATAAAAAAGACTAAATTAAAGAGAGCAAAGTGAAACAAAAACTGTAGATTGATACTATGTAGATTAGGTGGTTCACACTGATATTGTCATTATACAGAATGAAAGAAATTTGAACTATCAGAGGTAAGCTTAGATAGTTTCTCGAAAACATAGTGGTGGTGATTTCATGGAGAATAAGCACGCTAGGTACATCATACCTTTAGTATTCTCTATAATCGGGATTATCCTGACTTTCTATATTCTGGGAAATATTAGTGGTCATATTGTCAATCAATTTCCAGCATTTGACAGTGTAAGAGCTTTGCCTGGAGATGCACTAAGTGATTCAAAAATGTTAATCTACATCATGATTCCATTATACATAGTTGAGTTCTTCATTCTCGCGTTGCCTATCGCTATTATAATGCTAGTTATGAATAGAATTGCAAAGTCAGTCAGGTATACTCAGAGTGTAGTTCATATTGGTGAAAGATTTGATACGACACGCATACTTGGGAGGGCTGTTGCACCTGCCTTTTTCAGCCTCTCATTCTCAGAAATAATCCTTAGTTTTGCACCTCAATGGCTGTATAATGACCCCGAGGTCCCATTGGATCAAACAGCAAGATTTCTCTATTTCACTCCATTATCCTCAATTAATGGAGCATTAATCACTCTTGCAGTGGCTCTGGCTATTTACATACCAACATGGGTTCTGAATGACTCAGGAGTTGTTTCACACCTTAAAACATCGCAATTGGATAACCGGCAATGCCCAGATACTCATGCAGTTGGGAAGTGGTATAGCAATTTCATATCGGGATTTGCCTTAGTTACCTACCCAATAACAATCATCTATCAGTACTTCTACGTGCTCCTTTCGTTTCCAGAAGGCGCAGAAATACCTAGCCTTTTTCTATATTCTGCAATATGGAGCTTTAGTCTCCCTCTACTCCTGATTGCTTTCGTTATTCCAGTTGTTCTATTGCACGAGTCATTATTTGAAAAATCTTCCAAAGTGATACAAAGGATAGCAAGACGCTTAGGTGCTGGTGAAATCTACGTAAAGGACTTGGATGACGTCATGCTTGATGTTTCACAGGCACTTGCTGAAGAAGTTGATGATGAATCATATTCATTCAAATGATGGAATTGAAAAAAAGGGATTAACTCCCAATTATCTGGGAGTTTCATTCATATGCATCAAGAATACAGTCTAGAAGATCAGATCGGAGGGTATGTAATCACGGCCTTGAGAAATCTGATAGGCGGGTTGCATCATTTCAGCAGAACTCTTCTTCGTGAAACGAAGCGGTGCCTCGGTCTGTTCAATCAACTTCATTTCCACAAACTCTCGGAGATCTAGGGGCAACCAGATGTCACTGAAGTGTGTCTTCAGATCGTCATAGGAAACCTCCTCCTTCTGCTCCAATAGTCGCAGGACTGGTTGTGCGATGGTCTCTAATCTGTCCCATAAATACATCTCCATCTTTCGTAGCACCTCATCCAATGTTGCCAAATCCTTCCTTGGATTGGTAATCATGTCGGTGAAAATCGATTGAAACATCTCAGGATTGAGCTCCAAAGCCTGTACTGTGGACTCACGAAGTGGAACCTTGCGATTCAGTAGGACCTCAATATTAGCTAGTCGTCGGATAGCAGACATGATGAACGCTATGCTGAACTGAGGGTCTTTCTTGACGTGGATTGCCTTGTATGCCTTATTTATGAGGTCCTTGCAGAAGATGTAGTTTAGAAGAACCAGATTTTCAAGGTCTCGTGACCCGATGTTTTCCATATCCTCGTATAAGTCATGGATTGTATCATCTCGTGTGAAGGCAATCTTACTTACGTTGAATGTGGAATGCAAAGGACTACCATCTGTGACTCGCTGAATTTGTTTCCTGAACTGATCCCGTGTAAATAGGTACAAATAGACCATCACATCATTCTCAAGTCCACCAACCATCGGTTTCTGAATCTCGTCTCTCGTGACAATTAGAAGGTCGATATCGGACTTCTCCCACACTGTATCATAAGCCAAACTACCACCTAGAATTACTGATAGAATGTACTCGTCAGATTTTGCACGTTCAACAAAGTCATTGAGAGCCTTCTCATAGTCAGCATGTACTCTAGAGCGTTCAACGGCGCGTGGCCCCACGTGTGTTGGAATCACGTCATCAGGATTGAAGGAGTCCCAACTGAAGTGATATTGAGGCTCTTGATAGTCAATACGACCTCTCTTTGTGAGTTTTACAGGTGCTACGGTTCTTCGAAGAATTCGTCTTCTGTGCAGATGTTCCATCTCAATATATGATAAACCTCTCGGGCTGAAGTGGGTTGTTATCTCAGTACCTGTAGCGGTTCCACTATTCTCTGAGATGAAATCTAGAACCGGCTTGAATACGTCAAGTGCTATCGAGTCCATGTATTCGTATGTCATCCGAATCTTCTGGTCCAGGACCTCCTTTGTGACCTCGCTATCAATGAGTTCATCATACAATTGTGGATACAGATCTGGTAGTAACTCTCTTCCTCGAACTACGACCTCCCGAGGGGGATAAACATCGTTGAGGTAGCACAAGAAATAACCCAGCTCACTGAGTCCGTGAATGAGTGAGTGAAAACTGTGCGCGATGTCGTTCTTGATGTAGAGATGTTTCTCTGACTTACTCAAATCATACATTACTGCATTGTAGTAGAGTATCTGAAGGTATTCTCGGTCTCGCGTCCCCACTGTCTTATTCAGATTGTTATAAAACTCGGTGAAGGAACAGTCTCTTGAGAAGAGCAGTTTGCTCTTGTTGGCGAGAAACTGCAGGATTGTTGTTCCTCTTGGGCTCTGAATTCTTCGCATGAAGTCATCACGGTTATGGATTCGGATATCAATGGGCACTCCATTTTCGATAAGGCGAGTAATTCGATGCTTACCCTCATCTGTTATGACATACATGTTGATATTCGAACGTTCAGTCACCTCATCATACGCCATGCTACCAAAGAGGATTATTGCTAGTACTCTCTTATCCATTTTAGCCCGTTCAACAAAGCTGGAAATCGCTTCTTCGAACTGCTTCCGTACTCGTGGATCTTCCATATGTAACAACTCCTTTGTTAGGAAACCTCCACGACTTTCTGGAGGAACTGACCAGTGTAGGACTGCTCGCACTTGATTATGTCCTCAACAGTACCCTCAGCGATGACTTCACCGCCTTCTGCACCTCCCTCTGGCCCAAGATCAATGACCCAATCTGAGGATTTTATGACATCCAGATGATGCTCTATGACGATTACCGTGTTACCAGCATCTACGAGCTTATGAATCGTCTTCAGAAGCATCTTGATATCCTCCATGTGCAAACCCACGGTAGGTTCGTCCATGATGTACAAGTTGTCTTTGAGTTTCTTTAGCTTGCCAAGTTCCTTCGCGAGCTTGATACGCTGGCTCTCACCACCTGACAAGGTAGGTGCAGGTTGTCCAAGCTTCAGATAACCCAGACCAAGCTCCATCATTGTCTTTGTCTTGTGGCGGATGAGTCGCGTGTCCTTGAAGAAAGCGTTAGCCTCCTCAACTGTCATCTGAAGGACTTCACCCATGTTCTTTCCATTGTATCTGATTTCAAGAACTTCGTCAGAGTAACGATCTCCTTTACATACCGGGCAAACTGTCTGGATATCAGGCATGTATTGCAGTTCTAACCTCACGAGACCCTCACCGTTACATTCAGAGCAACGACCTTCAGTCGAGTTGTAACTGAATCGTCCAACAGTATATCCACGATCAGTTGCTTCAGGTGTTGCTGCGAAGAGTTGGCGTATCTTGTCATAGAAACCAACATAGGTTGCAGGGGTGGAACGCGCATGTCTACCAATAGGAGACTGATCTACAATTCGTACATCCACAATATTCTCTACACCTTCAAGTCCATCCATCTTACCAGGTAATACTCGGGGGTCTCTCATATCATGAAGTAGCTTGTTACCCAACACATCCTCAATCAATGTGCTCTTTCCACTGCCACTGACACCTGTGATACAGATGAACACACCTAGCGGAAATTCTACGTCTATTCCCTTGAGGTTGTTCTCTCGAGCACCGATGACCTTGATTGTCTTCCCGTTTGGTTTCCGAGCTTTTCCAAGATAGGGAATAGTCTTTTTCCCAGTCAGATAATGACCTGTCAAGAACTTGGGATCTTCTACTACTTGTTCATAGGGACCGTTAACAACAATCTCTCCTCCATGGACACCTGGGCCAGGTCCAATTTCTATGATGTTATCAGCCTGCCTGATTGTTTCCAGGTCATGCTCGATAACGATGACCGTATTACCTGTGTCCCGTAGGCGTTTGAGGATATTCACTATACGGTTGCTATCACGCATATGAAGACCTATCGATGGTTCATCCAAGACATACATCATCCCCATCAGTTCTGAACCAAGTTGAGCTGACAGTTTGATTCTTTGTGCTTCTCCTGCAGAAAGGGTTCTTGCACGTCTATTCAACCGGAGATAGTAGAGACCTATGTCATCGAGAAGTTGGATTCTCTTTCTCAATTCACTGATAACCTGATTACCTGCCTTCTCTTTCTCCTTCGGAACCTTAATGGAATCTACATATTCCAATAGATGGTTTATGAAATACTCTCCAAGCTCATGGATATGCTTCCCGTCAACCGTGACCAGAATTCGCTGTCTGATGAGCTTCTGCCCTTGACACTCTGGACAGAGATGTTCAGCCATCACCTTTCTATACCACTCGTAGCGTTCGCCTTTCTTTCTGTCATGTCGATAGAAACGATCGATGTAGTTGCATACTCCAAGATACCGAACCTTCTTGCCAGAATCACGATGTCGGTATTTATTAGGCCAATCCGGTGGTTCTTGAAGGATAAACTCCTCCTTGATACCATAGAATAGCTGATGCCTGATATCCTCAGAGAGTTCTTCAAATGGCGTATTCATATCGAATCCTAAATGCTGGCTGACGCTATACATCCAATACTTGGCATACCAAGACAAAGCTCCATCCTTGATACTCTTCTTAGGATTGATTACGATTAGTCGAGGTTCAGCCTTCAATAGAGTGCCCACTCCAAGACAGGTCTGACATGCATTTTCTGGAAGATTAGGAGAATATGCTCCCGGGAGTAGCTTATGCATGATGATGTGATGTTCCTTGCAACCAAAATTCTGATAGAACTTCTTTGCAGTCCCTTCAGGTAAGTTCACATCTGTGAACTCGAATCTGATGAAACTGTTTCCTACATTCTTAGCATTCTCTATTGATATTGCAAATTGATGATACAGGTCTCGTTTGATGATGATTCGATCCACAAGAACCTCAATCTTGTAATCCTTGGTTTCGTCAAGCTCTATCTTATCGTTGATGCCATGTGGTTCATCATCAATACGGATACGCTTGTAACCCTTCTGTCGTATATCATCAAACAAGAAGGGATAATCCTCATCATGTATCTTATCCACGGGGGCAAGAATCTCAACACTTGTCCCCTCAGGTAAGGTCATGAGGTGATCAACAATTTGGTTCGCATTACGTGTGTGGATCTTCTTTCCGCAGTAAGGACAATGAGCTTGACCTAGCACTGAGAAGAGGATTCTCATGTAGCTTGATATGTCTGTCATTGTACCAACAGTAGACCTTGGGTTTAATGTTCCAGTTCGCTGCTCAATAGCAACAACTGGTGACAGCCCAATGATTGAGTCTACATCAGCTCGCTCCAACATGGGTAGCATTGTTCGAGAAGTAGCTGACATGGATTCGAAGAACTTGCGTTGTGCTTCACTAAAAATTACGTCAAAAGCCAACGAAGTTTTTCCCGACCCCGACACGCCTGTTAAAACAGTTAATTTGTCGCGGGGGATATCCACATCTATATTCTTTAGATTATTCGTTCTAGCTCCTTTTACACTAATGTGTTCTCTCATGAACTCATGCCTCCTTTCATCAGTTCAACACTTAGCCTACCACTACACAGCTTTACCAGCCAAAAGAGCAGGCAATAGTGCCTGATGATAGCTTGAGGTCTCTCACGATTATGAGAAAGTAGTCTCAAGTCTGAAGGAAGGACATATAGTCATTTCGGTTGCCGTAACAAACGTATATCTGAGATATAATTTGAATTAAAAATCAAAATCCATAAGAGATGAATTGAGATCTATAGAACAGGGGAAGGTAATTGGCCAAATCAAAGGAGAAGAGAAAGGAATCCAGCTTGGGTGCATTCATTATTATGTTGGCTATCACAGTGGTAATCGATGTAATCACATTCTTTGTGAGCCCAGAAGCATTCATCCAGGTCGCGGGTACATCAATTGGATTAGCAACAGTTTTTTCGCTCATTGGATTTGTCTACTGCGTTTACTGTGTTCAAGAACAAGCTGAATATGAAATGAAGAGTGCAACTACAAGACTTGAAGGTCCGGATACAACACCTGGAGGTCAACGTAGGTTCACATGTTCTGAGTGTGGGGGGATAGGATACTACGAGATAGATGATGCCAACATCATAAACCATGTTGTCTGTAGATACTGCGGAAAACCATTCACGCCGCATGGTTAAACAGATTGTGTTTCTGAATAAATCACGGATTCTTCTTCATCAAGATTTACGATCGGTTCGTGGAAGGTTTCTCTTGCTTTTTATGAGTAGTAGGATAATACTCGTTGCGATTTACTCGCAGAGAGATTCTACCTGATTTGGCCTTTGTTTTAAAAAGGATTGAAAAAACAGGATAACCTAACAGAATTAACAGATTCTCAAAAATTATAACTGATTAGTGATATTATCAAAAGGAGATGCAGAGTCATCAATAGGAGACTCAGTAAGGTAGTTATTCGCGTCGTGGAGATGAAAGGTATGAAACACTCCAAGTTAATTCTAATTCTGTTTGTTCTAGTGTTTGGTGTAACAGCATCTGGAACATTCGTGATAAATTACTCATCAATTCATAAGCCTATACGAAACCAAAGTATTGCACAGTATACAGAACATACAGCAATTACTATTCTGAATGACACGGATTTTGGATGGCAAGCTGGAAATGAATCATGGCAAGGAGAAGGCTCATCAGACCAGCCATACATAATTGAGGGACTCAACATCACAGCTGATGGTAATTGCATACAGATTAGTGATGTTAGAGTTCACTTTATCATTCGCGATTGTCTTTTGACTTCTATCAATCCTGGATCTGGTAATGGGATGGATATCTATAATGCAACAAATTTCATCATCGAGGATTCCATGATATCAGAAAATGACTTTGGAGTACATTTGTTGTTATGTCAGAATGTGACTTTCAATAATAACACCATACATAGTAATCTTGATGATGGAATATATATCGAAGAATCCAGCTACTGTACTTTGATTCTCAACCGTATTTACGATAGCTATACAGGTATCTATGGTGAGGATTGTAGTTACGTCAATGTTACTGACAACACATTCTACCTGAATGGATATCAGGCGATATATGCTCGAATTGGTACCAACTGGACGATTGTTGAAAACACGATTTTTGATAATGACTTTGAGGGTGTATATCTCTGGAATATTGATTATGGAATTATTTCACATAATGAGATATACAACAGCACATACAATGGTATACAGATGTATTTCTCTGAAAATTGCACAATTGAAGACAATGTGATTCACGACAATGGTTGGTATGAAGCCCCGATGAATACCGGTTCTGGAGTCTATACAAGAGATGCTGAGGGGGTTAGATTGATTGATAATCAGCTCTACAACAATTCTATGCATGGAGCATACATTCGTGATTCAAGTAACAATATAATTGAAGGGAATACTGTATACAGTAATTATGGATTGTTAGGTGAAGGTTGCGGAATCTACCTCTCCAATGCAGATGAAACGAGTATTATTGATAATATTGCCTATAACAATACCCAGAACGGAATAACAGGATGGTATGCGGATAATTGTACATACACCAACAACATGGTCTATGATAACACAATGGATGGTTTCGATATATCATACTCGGTGAACTGTACACTCGAAACTAACGTAGTATACGATAATGGAGGGTATGGCATCCAGATTGCAAATGGAGACAACAATTTTATGATTGCAAATGATCTGGGTTGGAATTATCTGGGAAATGCTCTAGATGATGCAGGGGATAATTACTGGAATACCACAGTTGGTAATTATTGGAGCGATTATGAGGGACAACAACTCTATACCATTGCAGGTTCCGGTGATGCAATTGATTACCATCCATGGTATAACCTTCTAGTAGGAATTGCAGATGCTCTCTCTTTTGAACAAGGCCAAACTGGCAATACTCTGACATGGAATTCATCAGCAGCTAATCCAGGAGTCTATGATGTACTCGATAACGGAGTTTCCTTTGAATCTCAACCATGGGATGGTGCTGCTATTAACATCAATGTTGATGGACTTGATGTAGGATATCATAACGTCACTCTAATAGTGTATCATATTTCTGGTCACTTTATGAGTAGTACAACTTATGTCAATGTCACTGCTCCAATCGTCACCACTACTACAACAACCTGTTGGAGCTGTGGAACATGTTCATCTACAACATCATCTAGCATTCCTTCAAGTTCAACTACGTGGAGCTGTACTTGTTCAACCCCACCAACACCTAGCACTACTTCAACTTCATCAGAATCTACAGCAACACAACCCACAGATGAAGCTGCAATAGTTATGTGGTTAACAGTCGGAGGAGTAGGCATTGTTATTATTCTCGTAGTAATAATTGTAGCATCAAGAAGACGCTGAATATTTGAACATGGATAGATGGTGAGTATAGAGTTACCATCTATCATTTCATTTTTTTCAATTTACAAAGGTGAGAAAAATTTCAGATTCTGTTTTGTAAAAGGCTTATGACCTCATCATCAGGAACATCATACCATTTCTCGTAGGCATTTGCTACCGCGAAAGAAAAGCCTCGTTCAATTCGTGGACAGATGATTTCATCGATAACACGTTCTACTCTTTTTACTGAATCATAATGTGCTGTTGGTATAGCAACTCTGATAGTCTTTGGTTCGAATTGTCTTACAGATTCGATTGCAGCAAGCATTGTGAAACCCGATGCGAGACCGTCATCAACAAGAACAATATCCTTTTCCTTAAGATTGATTGACTTCGAGAGACCTTCATAGGCGTGCTGTCTTGATTTAATTTGAAGTTCGGTTTGTTTTCTAACTCGATCTATGGTGTCAGTGTCTAGTCCCATGCGTTTAACAAGAGATTCGTTTAGAATCATTGTTCCAAGTGAAGTTAATGCTCCAAATCCGGCTTCAGGATTGAACGGGATCTGCATCTTCCTGACAATTATAATGTCAAGGGGGGCATTGAGTTGCTTTGCGATTGGAGCAGCCACTTCCACTCCACCATTTGGAATTGCCAAGACAACAAATCTACCAACCATTCCCTTTTCATTGAAAATCTTAGCAATTACCGTACCTGCTTCGTTCCGGGTTTTATAGCTCCAAGAGTTCTTCATGACATTCATCTATAATATACATCTTTCACTTAGCAGTTTTCCCATTCTATTGATTCGAAATTCGTGGGGATAATATACTCGCTGTATTGGACTAAGGTTTGAGGCCTGTCATTTTGCCAGATAGTGGAATCACTACATATAGTATCCATAAGCAACGTTTGATTAAGCGGAAGGAGTACATCGATTGCCATTGTGGAAATGCAATCTTCATCGATGGGAGTTCAAACTCGTCTATTGGTGTAATTAATTTCTATAATAAAACAGCGAAGTGTGAATCAAACATTGGATTCATTCTTGATTTTGGTAATTTGGGAGGATGGCTTTGTCTTCATTGTGGTTCACGACATCCAAAATCAGAAACAATCTCAGATCTATTCGAGAATTGGTTGAGAGAAGATATTCACACATGATATGGGTCATATCTGAATTTTGGATAAATGCTATTACGAACCTCAGCACAGTATAAATTTGGGTTTTCATATGGGAGATTCAAGAGATTGGCCACTTTATTCCGAGAGGGTTTTCCCCGCAAAGGGGAAACCTGCAAAAATGGGATTGATCGCAATAACTCTAGTAGCATTTGCATTCCTCATGTCGATTCTAGGGCTTTTCATTGGGGGTCGCTTAGACAGCACCACCATTGATTTCGATTTGTTACTTTCTTCTACAGCCGCAACATTATTCTTTGGAGTATTTGGATGGGGTGCACTATTCTTGAAGCATGCATACTACGATACAATAAACCATTTGAAATTCAAAGATGAGGATTCAAGAGCAAGGTATCTTGAGAGAGAAACTGTCTTCTCAGATAAGCATGTAGTAGTAGGAGTTTTCCTCACTTACAGTTTGCTTGGAGTAGCAATGTTGAGTTGGCCACTCTTTTCATCATTCTTTCCTCTGACGTTAGAATTACTACCCTTCTTTCTTGCAGTCATAATTTCTATGGGCCTTGTTGGGATATTGGCAGTGGATGCCGTTGGAGCTATTCCAAGTTTACTCATTCTCCCAAGAGACCTCAAGGATGATATACAAATCAATATCCTCTTGCCTGATAGGTGCGGTGGAGCAAAGTCAATAGGTGATTTTTATTTTGTATTTACACTGTTGGTTGCCGCAATAGGGTCCCTAACTGTGGTCATTGCTAGCTCTTTCGAAATTGAGTTATACGGATATGTACTTGCGGTGTCATTTCTGATTCTAGCAATCGCAGTTTTCTTGTTCCCGCAAATGTCATTCCGCTCGGTTCTGAAAAAGGAGAAATTGAAGCGTTTAGAGGAAATCGCTGACAGAATAGAACTTCTCAGCAAACAGAATGAACAAAGTGAAACAGAAGAGGTTATGATTGCATTTATCCAAGTACAATCACTTATCATGTTGTACGGGGAGATTGAGAAGCTCAGAGAGTTCCCATTTGAGATAGGAACATTTCAAAAGGTCATTTCCACGGCTCTTGTCCCAATCCTGATAGAAATCTTAATCGCACTTCTTCAGTTTCCGTGGTAGCTCTCTTTTTTGATACATGATTGAGAGTAACAAGAAAAGAGAATACGAGTCCAAGATTTAGGTTGGACTCACTTCCCAATCAGTCTACAAGTCAGCGCCACAATTCTGACATACTAGAATTCCCTGTTCAGTCTTTGCTCCGCAATATGGACAAATGACTAATACCTTCGGACCTACATGGGTAATCGGAGAAGCTGGTTGAGCTCCTGCAGCACTAGGTCCAGGACCTGGGGTTATAACCTCGTAGGCACCAGGTGTGGAGGGTGGACTAGGTCTACGGCGAGAACAAACCACAGCACCTGCGACAACGATAAGGAGAATTCCACCTATTAGTACAAAGCCCAAGCCACCTAACTCAAATCCTTCTATTACAGAAGAAGAAGTGGGTTCAGGTGTGGACTCAGTTGTTGAGGTTGTTGTTGATTCACTCGTCGTACTTGAGGGTTCAGGTGTGGATTCAGAAGTGGTACCAGTCGCAGTAGGAAGGTCTGTATAATCCATTCCAAGTGAAATTGTTACGGTATCAGCTTGATCAGCCGCTGAAAATACAACATACCATCGTCCATCATATGGAACGGTGAACTCTCCAAAAGTGGTTATGTGGTAATTTTCCTTTAGATCGTACCTTATCGGAGTGCCTCCGGTAGTAAAGATGTTGTAGTTCGTCTCATCACAAAAGAAGACATCAATACCATCAGTTGAAAACCATGTTGACACATGACCGGAGATAGTGGATCCTGTACCATATATTGTTGATAACGAATAATATTCATCAGGTTCTAGAACAATTCCATACTCCGTGTGATCGTATGTAGTGGGGCTATAAGAGGGACGGTGGTCGCTTACGCTATCTGCACCAACATCAAAAGAAACAGACGATGCACCATAACGGTTAGAAAATATCGCAGCCCATGTGTCGGAATATGGTATTGTAAAATCAAATTCTGCTGTATGATAATTTACTTTTTGTTCATATACTGTTGCACTTCCTGTACTCTCCCATAGGGCTAGATTAGCTGAATCGCAGATGAAGAAGTCAAGTCCATCTGTATCGATATGGGTTTCAAAGAAACCACTGAATACAGTACCTGTGGTTAAATAACCTCCAATATTCCACCACGAACCAGCAGATATTGTAGTGTTTGTATCCTCTATTTCCCACTCAGCAGCCTTCACCTCATGAGGGGATACAAATAGCATAGCTGTCATTAAGCAAAACAAAAGGAAAATAATTCGTTTCTCGCGCATCAAATCCAAATCTCCGAGTATGTTCAGTCAGACACCTCAACCTAAATGGATTTCGCAATATCAGTGTTTTTAGTTAGAATCATGTTATAGAGTGACTGACTCTCCTTTGGGTAAATCTGATTCTTCGAAGGGTAATACATCAAGTTGTGTGATTGAATTTTCAACGATTTGTATATACAAATCTTTATTGAAATCTACTAGCTTGCCTTCTATTGCATTATCAAGGAGGTCAGATAGCAAGGAAAAATCTGTAGATGTGAACCTATTATTAATAATCCTATTACGTTTTAGAATTCTAAAGAGTACACCATCATCATTCGTATCCTCCTCATCTGAGTAAGCAATCCGCTTACTTAGATCAGGCGAGAGAACATACCGAAGCATCGTAGAGGATAATGCATCGTAAAGAGCGGCAACACCATCAGCATCCATTCCTCTTGAGAATCTGGTAAGACCCGCACGTCAATGGAGCCACGCACGGATTAACAACTTTTCATCTGCGGGAATATTCGAATCGATTAGACCAAAGTGGAGCAAAACTCATCGTGTATATTAACTATTGTTATTAAATGCATAAGGTTGGTGTTCTTGGCCATCGTTTGAGGATTACTTGGTAGCAAAAGCTAATAACGGGTTCATTAAACCAGCAATATGGTGCACTTATTGTTAGAAGCCATGTCAGATGCCATTGAAGAAATCTCTTCAAAAGATGTATCGTTTGCAGATATCAGAAGAGAGAGTCAATCTGGAAATACTATTATCGTTGTCAACGGGAATCTTAGAGAATTCAAAAACGTGAGCAAAGCTGGAGCAGTAGCTCGTGTGCTTGTTGGAGAGTGCTGGGGGCAAGCATCAACTACACTTCCTCTTTCAAAAGAACTCTATGAAGAACTTCTTGAAGAGGCATTGAAACGGGCAAGAGCAAGTGCAAAATATTCCCGAAAGAACATTGATCTGAGTAACATCCCTTCTCATGTTGATAAAGTGTTTCAAAAGGTAAAGGAAGATCCCACTACAGTACCTTACGAGGAGAAAATCGGTATAGCGCTTGAGTTGGACAAAGGTCAAAAAATAGATGATAGAGTTGTGAATACGAATGCATATCTGATGGACCAGAAACGAGATTATGCATTGGTTAACACTGTAGGCTCAAGACTAGAATGGGATGAAATCAGGACCCTATCATATATTATGTCTGTTGCCAAAGAGGGGGAGCAAACACAATTCAATGTCGAGATTGCAGGAGGCTCAGGGGGTTACGAGATAATTAGGAAAATCAATCCTGAAGAATTTTCAAAATCTTGTGCTAGCGGAGCCGTAGAACTACTGAAAGCAGACAAACCGCCATCAGGTGAATTGACCGTAATCCTAGATGGAAGCATGTCCGGTCTCATTGCTCACGAGGTATGTGGGCATGCAAGTGAAGCAGATGAGGTTGTAAAGGAAAGGTCATTTCTGACTGGATTAGTTGGTAAGCAGATAGGCACAGATATAGTTACAATGGTTGATGATGGTACCTTGAAGCAATGGGGAGGAATTCCATTTGACTCAGAAGGAACTCCCACATCTCGTACAGCCATTATAGAAAATGGAATTTTACAGGGGTATATGCATACACTCGAAACATCTGTTATGATGGGTGTTTCCCCAACAGGAAATGGACGTGCACAGGACTACAATAGGCGTATCTTCGCGAGGATGACAAACACCTTTTTCGACAAAGGGGATTGGAAAGATGAAGAAATCATAGAAGATAC
Source organism: uncultured archaeon (assembly GCA_964458565.1). Classification (GTDB taxonomy): domain Archaea; phylum Asgardarchaeota; class Thorarchaeia; order Thorarchaeales; family Thorarchaeaceae; genus CAYWJO01. The sequence continues at coordinate 14,208 of CAYWJO010000050.1, forward strand.
GAAAGACGGTTTATACGTGATTAAAATGACCTCGGGTATGGAAGATGTTGTTGGTGGAGGTGTTCAAGCTTCAGCCCTTAAAGGCTACATCATCAAGAATGGAGAACGTACCAAGCTAGTGAGGAGCATGACTCTTGCGGGGAAGGTTCTTGAAATATTGAAGACTGTAGATGCTGTTGGAAATACACTTGAATTTGATGGAGGGACTTGTGGAAAAGGAGAGGAGGACTTTATACCAGTGTCCTCAGGTGGACCACATCTTAGAGCAAAAATAGTAGTTGGAGGCGGTTAAAATGAATATCAGAGAGATTGCAGATAAACTGATCACTCTATCACAGAAAGAGGGAGCAGATCAAGCTGAAACTTATGTTGTTTTAGCAAAGACATCTAGCGTTTACATAGATGATAATATCCCCAAGATTGCAGATGTTAAGATGGAACTTGGCATCAACGTGAAGTTCATAACAGGTAAGAAAATTGGATTTACTAGCTCAACATTACTCAATGAAACTCCAGAAGAGGTTGTGATAAGAGCAAAGAAGCTTGCTAGCCTAAGTGAAGAAGACACCAAATTCGTTTCATTACCAGAACCACAACAGGTTTCAGGAAATCGTGAGAGGTTCTATGATAAAAAAACTGCAAATGTGTCAAGTGATGAGATACTGGAGAAAGCTATGCTTGTGGTCGATTCAACTATATCCAATGGAATAACAGTTCCAAATGGAGTTCTACGGGCAAGCTCTGTGGACTATCAGGTGAAAAATACACAAGGTATTGATACAGGTTCAATGGGAACACAAGTCTTCGGATACTTTACTGCTAAATCAGATAAGGATGGAGCGGTAGGAGAAGGAGTACAACGATGTTGGTCTCGTGAACTAGGCAACATCGATTTTGCAAAGATGGGAACAAAACTACAAGCTCAAGCTCTTGCGGTTCTAAATGCGGAGCCATTCAAAGCAAAGTGGGAGGACATCACTGCAGTTTTAGCTCCAAGCGAGGGTTGTGAGATGCTGGGAAATCTTGTCGGTTCAGCATGTTCTGCGGAAAATGTTAACAACCGCTCAAGTCCTTGGACTGATCGAGTTGGAGATAAGGTCGCTCATGAGAGTTTAACGGTATACGATAATGGACAATCAGAGAATGGACTTTTGAGCGGCATTGTTGATGCGGAAGGATTTCCGACACAGAAGACATTGTTAATCGATCATGGCGTCCTACAATCTTACTACTATGATAGCTACAACGGAAATCAGGTTGGTCTAGAGTCCACTGGGAATGGTATACGAAGAGATTCTCGAGATGCACATGGTAGCTTCAACAATCTTCCATCCTGTGCGTCATCTACGCTTGAAGTTTCAGCGGGGAAGTATAGTGTCGAGGAATTAATAGGACAAATTAAGAAGGGTGTCTACATCGAACATTTCGCTTGGCCTCAAGTTGATGCTATATCAGGTTCATTTTCGAATGAGATCAGAAATGCAAGACTTATCGAAAATGGAGAATTGACCACACAAATAAAGTATGCATTACTAGTTGGAAATCTCTATGAATCTATACAGAAGGAGATCCTATATGCTAAAGACCTTCAGGTGAATTCGAAACGATTCATGCCAACTATAGCGTTTTCTGGCATAGAACTTGTCGGTCAGGAGTAGGCTCAATTACTCAGATGCTTCAGATGTTTAACATCACCCGTTTGAAAAATCATCTGGTGATTTGTAGGAAGATTGACTATGAGAGAGCCGAACTCATTGATATCTATAGCCGTCCCAGTAATTTGAGAGCCACCATCATCAACCAATACATCTCTCCCAAGAGTAGAGCTGTATTTTCGCCATTCTTCAAGGATAGGACTTAGTGATTGAGTTTTATGAAGTTCTTTCAGCCGTGATGTAAATGCAGATAAAAACCGACAAAGGACTTCTTCGATTTCTATTACCTGACCTAATTCTTCAATAATCGTTGTTGCTGAATCAGACAAGGAGGTGGGTAGGTTCGCCATCGAAAAATTGAGATTAAGACCAATTCCAATTATAATGAAAGTCTGTTTATCAACAATCATTTCACTCAAAATTCCACCAATTTTCTTTTCATAAAGAAGGATGTCGTTTGGCCACTTCGCCTTAACAGGAATTGATAATGCATTCAAACTGTATATGATAGCATTAGAAGCAACTAATCCTAAACAAGGCAGTTTTTCCACAGATAGACTTGAAGGGAATCCAAATGAAAAATACAAACCTCCTGAGGGGGATAACCATGTCCGATTAAATCGCCCTCTTCCCTCAGTTTGCAGTTCGGATATTATGATAACATTCTGAGATTTGTCTTTGGAGAGATATTCTTTCAATACATCATTAGTGGATGTAACCTCATCAAAAATATGGAGAGAAAACATTGGCTCCAGAGTTTCAATGCATCTCTGAATTTTTTCCGTATTTAGACCCATTTAATCACAACGTTCCAAATCCAATGTTTGAATTTATCTAACCACTTAATTCTTATATTGAATGTGGAGCTGACCTTTTTTGGTTGAGGAGTAGTCAATGACTAGTCTTGCTGGAGCAATTATTCTCAAGGACATCAATAAAACAGTCCTTTTCAAAAATAGGGACCTTGAGAGAGGGGATTTCAAAGAAGAAATCTTCTACGATATTGATTGCTTTGGCATCAGAGGTCTTGATAGAAATTCAGGAAGCTCAGTAGGATTAGGAATTGGTGTTAATAGGTACGGACTAGCTGTAGCCAATACCCACGTACTAGCATCATCTAACCCATCCTATGATATTCTTACAGAACAAATATTGATGTTTGCCAAGGATGCTGAAGATGGCCTTGCGATGACTGTTGATCATCTGAAGAAAGGACGTCAATACCAGTGGGGAAATCTGGTTCTTGCTGATAGTGATTCAATGTTGGTCATTGAGATTGCAGATGGTGAGCATTCCATAGAGTGGTCTGAGAGGAAGGTTCTAAGAACTGGACATCATATCATGTTAGATACAGAGGACGAGATAAGAAAGAACTCGGAGGAATTTGGACTTGATTCGTATTATGATGATTCGTCAACGCGTTTCAATAGAGGGTATGAACTTCTTCGTGGAATTAACAATATGAATGCGGTTTTTTCATTGCTTCAAGACCATGGTGATGCACCTGGTCAAAACTCGATCTGTAAACATTCCACCTCTTCAAAAGACCTGGGTACCGCAGCAAGCTATGTGATTGAAGTTGATCACGAACAAGATACTGGTCGACCAAAGATTGTGTTTCACGTGTGCAGAGGAAATCCCTGTGAAACAGATTTTGTATCCGTTCCCTTGATATTTCCAGCAGATGAAGATATTATGAAAAGAGCTAGAGAGATGTTTTTCAGGTAATATCCGCAGATTCCTTTGGTTTCTTAGCTCTAACCAACTCGATGTCTTTTCTAGATTCGATTTCTTTTTCCTTATTTCTAAAGAAGAGATAGAGCATAATGACTGCGATGATATAGAGACCGGAAACAAGTAAATATGGTTCACGGTAATATCCAGCGGCTAAGAGGGCACCTCCGATATTAGCTGCAATTCCGCGTACAAGAGAGTCGCCTGCTCGTGTCACACCCATTGCTGTTGCACGCTCCTCCTTCTTCAGTCCCTCCATGAAGAAAGCATTTGATACAGGCCAAGCCATATTCATCAAAACATTTCTGGAGATATAAGCAATTACTGCAATTACCAAGAAATCCGCGTATGATATCATCAATAGAAATGGAACTGAAAGTGCTTCTGTGATTATTATCGTCTTTACTTTTCCGAACCTGTCAGACAGTGCAGGTGCAAGAAAGTTACCTGCGGCAAGTATTACCATGTTTATCGCGAATATGATTCCAATGAGTTCTGAACTTGCTTGAAATTCATTCTTGAAGAAGAGATTGAAATATAATACGATGACTCCTGCGCCAAGTCCGACTGTAGATACATAAAGAGAGTACTTGCCAATGAAACCCCAATTTGTAACGTTACTCAGCTGCATGTTGATGTGGGTTGATTCTGCAGGTTTGTCTAGGCTCATCATTGTAACAAGGATTAGTGAGAAGGCTGATGGAATTAAGCTGAGAAGTAGGGTCAACTGAAAAGACTGTGCAGTTGTGAGATAAGCAGGTATGATTATCTTGAGGATGCCTGGAAGATATCCTCCAACTAGATTTCCAATTAACACAGCAAGTATACTTACACCACTATTAAAGGCAAATAGATGTGCTCTTTCCTCATCTGTCGATTGATCAGTAATGTAGGGGGACCAGGCAACCTGTGTGAATGCACCCGCGATTCCGATAAAAACCTGAGAAGACAATAAGCTGATTTCATCAAGGATAGAATATTGAATAAACAGAGAAACAAAGGATATAGTGGATGCTAGAACTATAGTTTTCCATCTACTAGTACGATCTACGATCATTCCTGCAAAAAAAGCTAAAGCGGCAGTGGCAAACATAGACACCGAGAGAAAGAATCCGAGAAAGTCTTCTGAGAAACCTCGGGCTTCCATGTAGAGATTGAAGATAACTCCACTAATACCGAAAGAGAAGGCATTGAATGCTCCGAGTGTGATGTACAATCGAGCATCTCGTCTGAAAAGCCGGATTTTACCGATGTAGCTCAATCTCGGTTTATCAGACATCTTAGTCATTCTCCAGAAGGAATTAGATATCGGGTTGCAAAATATGTGACCTATATTCATTCCGAAATGAACAAACCTTGGTATATCGTGAAAATTACGATTGTCGAACATGAATTCGGTGTCTAACGTGTATAGCGATGCTTTTATAGCACTGTTGTTACTATGAATTACTATCGCGAATCACGGAGGTTATAACCTAGTGGAGAGAACAAGACTAATCGCGATTGTGTTGATTCTAGTCGTCATCGGTGGCGGAATCGTAGGCTTTATGCTTCTGAGTACACCGCCCGTTCAGGAAGAGAAAGTAATTATCTTCGGAACGACTGATTCAGTGGAGGCGAGTATAGACCCAGCACAATCATATGACTACTTCGGATGGGAAATTATCACATCCCTCGGAGCAGGTCTCGTAGAAATCATTCCTGGAACATCAGCTAGCGCAGACGATATTAGAGGCGCATTAGCTGAGTCGTGGACTGTAAATCCTGCTGGAACCCAATGGACATTTAATCTAAGGACCGGCCTGGTATTTGAAGATGGAATGCCATTCAATGCAACTGTTGTTAAATATTCATTCGATAGGAACATTGGTATGGCACTTGAAGATGGACCACAACTCAATATGGGTTATGGAGACATCATCGATGAGGTGGTTGTTGTAAGCAACTATGTCGTCAGGTTTGACCTGAACTTTGCTTTTTCACCATTCCTTCAATTGATGTCATGTGCAGCATCATACATTGTACATCCAGACTATGCACCCTTAGCCAACTATGTCCCTTACAATGCCACAGTACCAATTCGTGAGAGACACCCCAACGGTCTGGGACCATACTTACTACAAAACTGGACCCGAACAGGTGGATCTGACACTGAGATGAGGTTGGTAAAGAACCCGAACTACTGGGATCCAACACTGCCAAAGAATGACATGGTCATCATCAAGTTCTACCAGTCTGATGCAGCATTAACAGCTGCTATGACAGGTGAGGAGATTGATGTCGCTTATAGGCACATGACCCCAGTACAAGTGAATTCATTCAGAGATGATACAGATTTCATAGTATGGGATGGTGTGGGAGCATCAATTCAATACATGTGCTTCCAGCAGAACATCTATCCATATAATGAAACACCAATCAGGCAAGGTATTGCCGCAGCGTTGAATCGAACAAACTTGGCGGCAACAGTCTTTCAGGGAACAGTTGATCCTCTATACAGTATAGTACCATATGGAATGGCATACCACAAGCCATCATTCGAGGTACACGGAGTTGCTAACTACACATTCACCCAGCAACAACTAGCGCTGTATGGATACAACTCGACTAACAAGTTGCAAGTTCACCTCTGGTATGAGAGCTCTGGCCACTATCCATCAAGTCTGCTTCAAGCACAAGTCTACAAGAGCGATCTTGATGCCAGTGGCGTAATCACTGTGACCTTGCATGGTGTTGAGTGGGCAACATTCCGTCTGCAAAGAAATGCAGGTTCAATGCCTGTATTCATTTATGGATGGTATCCGGATTTCATCGATCCAGATAACTATGGGTTCCTGCCATTTGCATCCTGGCTCAATCTAGGATACAATGAAACATATCCTCAGGGTGGTATAGACCAGTATGACCTATGGGTTGAAGGTCGTTCAGCTAGCACATCTGCTGGTAGGCAAACTGCATATTATGCACTACAAGACCTACAGGCAGAGGAGTGTTCAGTTATTCCACTCTGGCAGGGCAAGAGTACAGCAGTATCAACAGATAGTATCGGTGGTATCGTCCTCGACATCACTGTCAACTGGAGACACTGGTTACTCACAATAACATAAAATAAGGTATCAAAGTGCTGTTTTTTAGCAGCACTTCTCCTTTCTTTTTTTAGCAACACATCACGTTTTCCGATGACCTTAAGTTAAGGTTTGATTTTTTATGGGAATGGATGTGGATTAAGTGTCCCTCAGATCGTATATCGTAACCAGAATCCTGCTCACAATTCCTATGATAATGTTTTTACTAACACTGGTTTTTCTGATTCTTCGAGTGATTCCTGGAGATCCAGCGCTTCTGCATTTTGAGAAGAATGTAGATCCACAAACTCTAGCAGATTTTCGTGCACGACTAGGTCTTGATGTCCCAATTTGGGAGCAATATATCAACTATCTAGTAGCTCTATTCCAAGGAGACTTGGGGAAATCTATGCATAATTATGAACCAATCTCCATCCACATTGCAGATAGATTTCCGGCAACACTAGAGCTGGCAATCTATTCTATGCTGTTTGCGGTACTCTTGGGAGTCGCAATGGGAGTACAATCTGCTAAGAGATACAATAAACCTGCAGATCATGGCATCCGTTTCTTTGGTATTATAACCTATGCAATCCCTGTATTCTTTCTGGGAATGATACTTCAGACAATCTTTGGTTTCTGGTTAGATGTACTGCCAGTAAATGGGATGTTTGATACCAGATATGAGGCATACCGACCAGAAAGAATCACAGGAATGATGACCTTTGATGCAATACTTACGGGTAATTTGACAGGTTTCGTTGTGGCATTTCGTTACTTATTGCTACCAACAATAACACTTGGCACGATACTCTGTGGAATATTTATCCGTTTAACGAGAACTAACATGATAGAAACCCTAAGGAAAGATTTTGTAATTGCAGGTCAAGCGAGAGGTCTTTCTGATGGTACTATCACATACGGATACGCACTCAGAAACGCATTCCTCCCGATCCTTACAATGATAGGTTTGCAATTCGCAACGCTTCTTGCTGGTGCAGTACTGACTGAAACGACATTCGAATGGTTAGGATTGGGTACATACCTAGTAGACAGGATAGAACATAGAGATTATACCGGTATACAGGGCGTCGTAGTTTTCTTTGGTATTCTTGTGACGATGGTCACTCTATTAATGGATTTGCTATATGCGTACCTTGATCCCAGAGTTAGATTGTAGAGGTGAGAAGATGTCTGAAGATAATAACAAAAGACCGCTAATTGTAAGTGGTATTTTCCTCTTTGTCAGAGCTAAGACAGGAAAACTATCGCAAGAATCAAGAAAGTGGAAAATTTCAGTCGGAATACTCGCCATTTCTGCTATAATCATCGTTTCAAGTCTTATCACATTGGCATTTAGATCAGACAGTGGTTGGGGAGTTCAGGTCACGATTGGGACTGTAATAATAGGAATAGTCGTCTGGATTGGAAACATTCTAACTAAGTACAAGTGGAAGAAAGAAACAGTGTTCTTCACAGTCCCACTGCTGCTTATTATACTGTTAATTTTCTTGATAGGGTCTGTCGGACTTCCCTACGTTTATGTTGCAGCAGCAGCTTTGGATATGATACATTGGCCTGTTTTAGTTGGTGGTGGTCTCATCATAGTGCTAGCTATCTTCCTGAATGAGAAGATGGGTGAGGGTTTAGAGAATGAGAAAAGAAGCTTAAGAGTATTATTCCAGTTTACGCAATTAATAGCAGTACTGACATTATACATTGTGTATATCTCGATAATGAGTGCACCAATTGGTGTTTTGAGTACGATAGATTTCCTATTTGTGATATTGACCTTTATCATAGGTATTATTCTATGGACTTCTAGATCTATGGTCAGGTGGGAAATCAAGAATATTTCAATCAAGGTTAGAACCAGACACATCTGGTTTATAGTATTTTGTCTTGCAATTGGAGCAATTGCTTATCCATTGATTGTGAATATACTACCTCCGGAAATTATTGTTTATAACAGTAACAGACTAGACATTCAACCCTCACACATCTTGACATTTTTCATTTACACGTGGTCTACAATTGTAGGTGGTGGTTTAGTTATCACATCAATCGGTCTTCTTTTCTACGAGGGATATCCTCTCTTGAAAGACAGAGGACCACCAGGGATTGTTACGATAGCAGGATTTGTTATCGTTTTAGCAATCCTATACATGACCTTCATAGCATATTGGATTACTCCATTTGATCCGTTTTACATTAATAGCGGTCATACATTGGAGCCACCTTCCCCTACTTATCCACTAGGGACAACACAGTTGGGACAGGATATGCTTAGCCGGGTACTTGCTGGAGGAGCAACGATGTTCCAAGTCGCAATTCTGTCAGTGATCGTATGTTTCACAGTCGGAGTTCCAATTGGTCTTTATGCCCCATATAAGGGTGGTTTTACCGACAGGTCAGTTGGTTTAGTTATGGATAGTATATTCGCATTTCCAGGGCTCGTCCTTGCCATCGCAATTACTGCAATGCTTGGACCAGGAGTAGTGAATATGGCTGTTTCCATAGCTGTAGTGTATGTTCCTTCTTACTTCAGAGTGGTTCGGAGTCAGGTACTCACCATTAGAGAATTACCATATGTTGAAGCAGCAATTGTAATGGGGGCAAAAGACCGTGATATTATATTCAGATACATCCTACCAAATGTATTACCATCTGCAATAGTATTGATGTCGATCAATTTTGCAGATGCAATATTAACTGCAGCAGGACTGACTTTCATTGGTCTGGGACCGCCTGTCGAGATACCTGACTGGGGTTGGGATCTCACATTTGGTTTCGACAACATGGTTGTTGGATATTGGTGGGAAGCAACATTCCCAGGTCTTATGATAGTGTTCTTGGCACTTGGATTCACATTTGCAGGTGAGGGGCTCAATGAAATACTCACGCCAAAACTCCAGGAGTGATGAGATATGAGTAATTTACTCGAGATCAGGGATTTAACAGTGGAGTATGTGACACGTCGTGGTACTGCAAGAGCAGTTGATCAAGTAGACCTCTCACTAAAAGAGAATAAAATTCTTGGGCTTGCCGGAGAATCAGGTTGTGGTAAATCGACACTTGGTAGAGCCATTATCCGATTGGTTCCATATCCAGGCCGGATTGTAAAGGGGAAGATATCACTCAATATTCGGGAGGATATTGTTTTCAAAGATAAGATAATCCCCAAAGGCGATGTGCCAATCTTGGACCTAAATGAAGAACAGATGAGGATGCTTAGAGGAAACGAAATTGCCTATATTTTCCAAGACCCTATGACATCATTAAATCCCTTGATTACAATTCAAGATCACTTCATTCAGATTCAGAAAGCGCATGATCCTAAAATAGAGAAGGAAACTGCAATTGCCCGTGCAGCAGAAGTTATCCAGGATCTTGGAATACTACCAGAAAGGCTCAAGGACTACCCACACCAATTTAGTGGGGGGATGCGTCAGAGAGTCATGATTGGATTGGGGCTCGTATTAAGACCCCGCCTGATTATT
>CAYWJO010000051.1:0-23961 GCA_964458565.1 uncultured archaeon
GGCTTGTGTTGACAATGATTCCAGAATCCCTCTGGCCATATGATCTGTTTACGTATCTCTTTGTACCCCCCCTGATTGTGCTCTTCATTGGCGGAACGATCAGTGTGTTCAAACATCATCTGGATTCGAATTTCCAGTATCCTCATCAGAAATACGACTGGATTGAGGAACGTTGGTATTTCAAGAAGAGTATACCTGCTTTTGAGAAGCTCCTCGATGAGAACGATAAAAATGTTAAGAAGACACAGGATGCTTTCTTGAGTGACCTAGAGAGAGAATTTGATAACGCCTTAGATACTGACAAAGAGAAGGCCATCCCACTGGATAAAGCCAATCTGGTAATTCTCTATATTGTTACGGCATATAAGAAGAAGTTTGCTAAATTCATATCAAGGATACATACTTGGAGTTTCATTCTTGCTGGATTGTCAATGGTCATCTTTATGGTCTACTATGCTCTGTTTGTCATGCCTTTTGTGCCTTGATTGTTATTATACTAAATCGTTCTCATGATGCAACGATTTGGTCTTTCGATAAAACACAACAAAGAGAAGCAGAAGGAGTAGAGAGACCCCAAGTATTCCAATGTAGACCCAGTTCATACCAATATTGAACAATGGTTCGTATATTGTGGGAATAAGAGCAGACCCCAAGAAGAAGGCGAATGTCACAACACCTGCGAGTACACCACGCCGTTCTGGAGAGAGGATCTGGCTGTATGTTATCATTGTTGGAAAGAGGAACCCTCCAGTCCAACCCACGGCTATCAGACCTAGAAGTACGAATGGAATCGAGCTAGCAAGAGTGATGTCACCAACCAGAATGAACATTGATAGTCCACTGAAGAGAGTCAGAAAGCCAATAGCAATTGGAAGTCTAAAGGAATATCTTTCCACTATGGAACCTAAGAGGAATCCAGCAATACCACTCGAAATCCCACCAATCAAGAGCAGGATACCAATTAGCGTGTCGTCTAAAGCTCCAGTCAACCCACGTGAAGTCCAGACAATAGTTCCGAGATAGACCATTGCAACCAAGAACGCAGTCACAAGCATCAACAAGACTACAGGTTTCTTTAGCTCGATACCAAGATTGGAGATGAGGACTCTAACTCCAGATTCACCATGCACAATTTTCGGGGGGCGGTTAGCAATTGATATAGAAATGATACCGAGGAGGACAATTATCAGAAATAAGAGGTAATATGATTGCCAACCAAGCATGACCATTTGCCCTGCAATGAAAGGACCCAACCCAACGCTGAAAGTTGCCAAAGCAGAAGCAATACCCATGCGGCGGGGTATATCCTCAGGAGTGGCAGAATCTGTTAACAGTGCTAATATAACCGGATTCGCAAATCCGAAACCAATTCCAGAAACGAGATTTCCTAGTGCAAAGATCATAATGGATGGTGAGAATGCTATGACTATTAGTCCTCCTAGAAACGTGACTAATCCAATTACAATGACTGGTGCTCGTCCATACACATCACTGATTGCCCCTGAAAACAATTGAAAGAAGGCAAAGGGAAACATGAAAGCGGGTATTGATATCATAACAGCTGTCGGGTCGACTGCAAAATCAACGGAAATTGCACCAAGCAGAACAAGAACAGCATTAGCAACTAAGGGACCTATCGCAAAGAGGAAGTATAAGACTATCTCAAGGAATCTATATCCTTCCTTCTCCTCAGTAAGCCCTGATGATATTTCTTCAGTCATAATCCTCATCCATTTCTGCAACTTAGCTACTAGTAAATCCTTTTGTTTTTTTGATTTTCAGATACACCACCATGCTGACTATAACTACGGTAGCTACACCACCCACAGCTAAGATCAGACTGAGATCTGTAGGAGTAGTTGTACTGAATGGCGTTGTGTAAGAAACAGAGGACGTCGTTGTTGAGCTTGTTGTTGTTTCAGATATCTGAGAGCTAGATGTGGTAAAGTCTAGATTCAGAGTCATGTTCTCTAAATTGAAGATATAGAAGCGGTAGTGAAGGCGGTCTGCATTATTCATAGTATAGGGATTATCTGTCAGCCATTGTTCAGCGACCAGACCCTCGATTGCATACCCACTCACGTTCTGAAACAGTCTGTTTCGGGGCCACGTAGACCAAGCATCTTCTGGTACTAATTCGGGATCATAATAGGAAGTATTTGCTTCAACAAGAGAACGTCTGAATGCGTTAGTTATGGCAGTATTGTACAAATCATCAGTTACTGAGATACTGATATTCAATTCGTATTGTGGCACTGGTAACGTTGTATTGACAAATGTTATCAATTCACGTTGAAACCCAATCAATTCGGAGAGCTCAGCTACAAGACCTACGGCATTAGGTATACCAGGTCCAATAATCCAGTCCACTTGTACATCAAGAACAGGAGATCTTTCACTCCAGTTATCAGATTTTCTGGATATTGCAAGGTCACTGGCTAGTTGTTCGCACACGTCATCAGCAGTATATAGGAGAGATTTTATTGCATCAACGTCTCCAGAGATGAGCAAGTCTGGAATTTCGGATAAGCTGGTATCAAGGTCTGAGAGGGTCTCTTGCTGTGTCTGATTCAAAGAAAAGTCCTCAAAGTAAGAAATCTCATCCAAGTAGCGACCCCAGAGTTGGAGGACCTGTGCATTTAGAATCAAATCTCTGTCAAGTTTGTCAAAGATTGAAGTTTTACAATATGCACTCATAAGGGATGATGTACTAGCTGCCAATGCCCAGCCAAACTCGGAGTGTATGTCAGTCTGGCCAATGCAGTGTCCAAGCTCATGGATGATTGTCGTTGTTATTGACCTACGAGGAGTGTCTGGATTACCTGCATAAAACCATGAAAACAGACCACGACCATTCAAGCCCCATGTATCAATGTCTGGATACGCGGATGGAAGGCGGCCAAGTCCACCTACAGGCGCCTCATACTGTACAGCGTATAGTCCGTATTCCTGTATCAATATAAGTGAGGGGAAGACTAAATCATACTCACTGCATCGTGGGTCACTAGAAACAATATTGTATATAATCTCGTCACAACGTGTGAGATAATCATCATCAACGATGATATAATCACCAGATGTCTTCTCAGCCATCAGATCCGCAAACTCTGTCGCGTTATCGTAGTCAAACCAGAAAAGTTCAGTCTCCCAATCAACAAGAGGAAATGCCTCATTAATTGAGCTGTTTATAATATCTGGATGAATGGCCCATTCATCCATGTTTGAATTATCATATGTATCATTGAGACCGTACATGACAATCAATGGAAGGAATCCTTGGTAAGGAGGCTCAAATTCCTTTACATAGTCAAGCGCTATGAATCCTCTAGCTTCATCTACATATGAGGGAGGTTTGGCCAATCGAGCGGTCATAGTTTCAAATAGGAACTCAAGCTGAGCAAGTGTTTCATTTTCTAGAAGTTCCTTTCCGTACTCAGAACCAGGCCAGCTATAGACATCCTCTGCCCAGGTGTTCAACCATTCAACAGCACCAAAATCGAGGAATTGGTTTCTACTCTCCTGATTGTAACCACGGAGTGGAAGTGAATAGGGAACGTCACTAAGGGCCCAAAAAGGGACCCAGATATCGTTCGGTGTAATTGTGAGAGCCTCATAGGTATACCAGTATGGTAGAGGGATCTCTTCTGTAACAATCGAGTAATTGGCTTGGGAAATCACAGGAATATTCATGAAACATACAAGCAAGAGAAGAGGTACTATTTGAGTCCTAGAAAACTGCATGCTGGTTCAACTATTATTACCAAGTGGTGGTTATTATACATCATATCGACGCAAAGTCATGTGACGAAACAATGTTTATCATTCACGTTTCTCAGCTGTTTCAGGAGCATCGATGAATGAGAAGAATGAAATGCTACGTCAATTCTTGGCATCAATTGCATACCATGCAACAAAAGCCCTGAGAAACGCGCCTGAGGCGTATCCGGAGTTCAACGTTCGAACAGGAGTCAGAACTCCAAGACAACTGGTTCACCACATCACAGGTGTACTTACGTATGCGCATAGCTTTTACGAGCATTACGAAACAACATACTTTGAGCACTGTTCATGGGATGATGAGGTAGATCGCTTTTACCAGATACTATCAAAACTTGATAAATCGATACAAGGGAGGAGACCAAGAGAGGTCTCCGAAGAGCAGCTGTTGCAGGGTCCTTTGTCAGACACAATGGCACATATTGGTCAGTTGTTGATGCTAAGAAGAATGGCAGGTAGTCCAGTCCCCTCTGAGAATTTCATCTACGCAGACATACGGAAGGGGGTGCTAGGTCCAGACCAACCTGAACCAGTAGCACCTGACGAATAGATGGAGGCGTTGGAGTTGTGGTATTCATAGTAGTAGGTAGATTGTGTTTGAGAAGGAAAAGATAGCAATTCGGTTCATTAAATCAATTCGGCTATCTCAAACCCGATATCTTTGAATTTTTTCTCGGTTCCTTCCTCAAGGGGACCTTCGCGTCCTGTGACAATGGCAGACATCCACACTCTAACAATTTCAGCACCTTGTTTGGAGAGTGCTTTCTCGATGTGCTTGGCTGCACTTCCAGCAAGTCGACTACTAAGTTTTGTATCAAAAGCAAAAGCCTTCTTCCCAGAAAGAGCGGACTCATTTATCCTTCCAAGAAATTCCTTAACCAGTTTAGAAGGCCTCCATGCATGTGTAGGAGAGCCAACGAGAACAAGGTCATAATCTTGTAACCGGTTGACATCAATCTCACCGGCTTGAATCAGGTCAGTTTTAATTTCCCCAGATTCAAGACCCTGTGCAAGTGCTCGTGCCACTTTCTCAGTGTTTCCATAGAGTGAATCATAAACCACTATAGCTTTTTTCAAGACCTCACGTCCATGTACTATCTTATCGTTATAGCAAGATTTGCGTTTAAGCGTTCTCTTCCACTTCTCCAATTCAGTTAAGAGATACGAATATTAGCTGAAACTAGTGGGTTTGATTATGTATCTAAAGGGAATCGACAAACTCCGAGAAAAACTCCCAGATTATCCTGGAAACCGAATAGGATTGATACCATTAAGAGGGATAATTGCTGGAATTATAGGGTATGTCTTTCTGGTCATACTTGATATTCTACCCCGCTCCTTTAGTGACATTACAATCATAGTTGCAATTGAGCCATTCATGCCAATTCTAGGAACAACCATCATTGCAGTGTTGGCACTATGGTTGATACGAGGGCTATGGAGTAAAAGGGATAGTATGAAAGCTGAGCTTGGAGACCTAGCATATCAGAAGATGATCAAAAGAGGTGTGACAGGAGTCTTCCTAATCCCACCACTAGTGTTTCATACAGCCACATCCATCCGTTCTCTTCCACCCGGACCTCCTGTAAATGAACTCACAACCCAATGGTCACAGTCCCTACTTGCTATAATTGGAGTGCCTTTGGAAATTGACCTCATTCTGCGTTTTGGATTCTCGCTGGTATTGATAGTCATAGGAGTACTTTTGGTTAGAAGTTCAGTCCTAACATTTGGAATCGACTACATGACAGTAGTGTATCTCTACTTCCCCGAGGAGTCTGAGGTACAAGAGCATGAGATTTACTCAGTTGTACGCCATCCAGCTTACTTAGCTGGTGTGATATTGGGAGCTGCCGCGTTTGTCTTTCGTTTCTCAGTTTATTCGTTTATTCTCTTTTTAGTCGTTTACTTGACCTTCAGATTACATATAATAACAGAAGAGAATGAGCTCGTCCAGAGGTTTGGTGATGGATATCGAGAATACATGAAGAAAGTTCCTGCATTCCTTGTCAGACCCAGGAGTCTTGGAAAATTCTTCAGGTTTCTACGTAAATAGATTGATCATGTCCATACTCGGAAAAAGGAGTTCGAGGGGGTATACACCCCTCTGTGAATAGCCTATTCATCTATTCTCGGTTAGACAGATGACGACTACCAGCAATGACAACTCCAAGACCAACAATCGGGAGAGGTAGAACCTGAGCTGAGATGCTAATGATTTGTGAATCCCAGAGGAAACTCATTGACTCACCAAACCCGAGCATTGAGAGCACAATATCAGCAATCAGATACCACATGAAGGATACTACAACTAATCCCATTCCCCTCATGTTGTTAGTTCTATATGCTCCAGACTTTGTGTCTTCGTATGTAGGATTGCTTGCTGCAATCCCTATTCCTACCATTGCTCCACCCATGCAACTCATGAATGAAGTTGAAAGGAGTAGCGCAATCTGATTCAAATCAAGAGTGAGTAGTACAATGTATAGAACTCCTGAAATGAGGACAACAGGAATGATGAGGAGTATAGCCTGAATGATCTTCGCTCTAACATATCTCTTGACACCATGTGGTGCAGCTTGAATAGTCCACAGCTGGTCCTTTGACTCCAAGAAAGCAGCACCTCCAAAGGCTTGAACACCCAAAAAGCCAAGCATCAATGACATCATTACGATGACAGGAGTCAATTCAAGTTCACCTACTCTGATGAATATGAAGATAGGAACCACTAAGGTCAAGATCATCATTAGAGCCAGACGAGATAGATTCTCTGCTTTACGAGCGTAGTCCTTTAGACCAGTAACAACCAGAACACCAAAAGACCCACTTGAAACTCGACGAACGCCACGCAGAATCAGATTCTCACTCTGAATGGTCGTCACAGTTTCAGCACTTGTATATGCACCAATGATGAAGAAACGATCCGCAGACAATAGTCCTAGGGCTACAATGAGTAAACTAAATCCACCCAACAGAAGTGTGTTACCAATCAGACTGAAACCTAGAACTCCTTCCATACCACTCAAAGACAGACCGATTCCGTTGAATGTCACTGCGATTTGTGACACCAAATCTGCACCCCATGTGAAAGGGAACAGTAGGAAGATATTCATCCCTAGAATCTCTGACATAAGAGGGGCAAATAGTTGAAGACCCACAAGAGGCAGAATTGCTACTAGACTAAGCACAATTGCTAGTGCCTTAGCAATATCCTTTCCTCTTGATGATGACCCAATCTTTGACTGGATGGCTATCACCACGAGGTTGGAAAGCCAGATAGTACTTACTGTGACCACAAAGAATGTGAAGTACATAAGACCCTGTCCAATCAGTGATACGTCCAAAGCCTGAGTAAAGGGTGCCACCAAGAGAGGTGCAAGATAGAGAACATAGAGCCCGTAGATCGCCAACTTACCAGCGAATGATCCGATTAGAATTTCTCTAGTTTTGACGTTGTTGCTTAGCAGTATCTCCCACTGTCCAACCTTAACCTCCTGCAGAGCATTTGAGAGGGGTAGTATCAAGAGGATTAACCAGATTAACATGACACCAGCACGCAAGAGGCCGGGCATGACCATGGCCACTACAGATTGAGGAATTCCAATGATATCATTGAGAATATAGGCCATCAGAAAGGGAGCAATCAAGAGAGCCCATATAATCCCTAGAATAAAGGAACCCAAGATGATGGGGGTTCGATGCGATCTGAATCCACTTGTCTGGACCTGAAATTCAGCCTTTGCAATATGAAACCAATTTCCAGCCAAATAGATTACCTCCATGCGAGTAATGCTTCACGGTCCACCTTTCCACCTACTATCTTCAAGTAGGCGTCTTCGAGAGTGCTTGTGCCAGCGGCTTCAATGATGTCATGTGGTGATCCTACAGTGACTAGTTCACCATCGTTGAGAATACCTACGATATCGCAGACATCCTGTGCAAAGCTTGTCATATGGGTGCAGATGAAGAATGTTGTAACAGTCTCCTCTGCTAGTGCAAGAATTAAGTCCTTCACCAATACACTTGCGGAGGGATCTAGTCTTGAGGTCGGTTCATCAAGGAACACGATTCGGGGGTCATGTAGCAGTGTTGAGGCGATTAGGACCTTCTGTTTCATCCCGGAGGAGTATGATTCTAATAGGTCGTTTTGTCTGCTTTCTAGTCCTAGAATTGAGAGTAGAGAGTCAATTCGACCATAGAGCGCTTCACCATGTAGATGATTGAGTGCACCAATGAACTCGAGGAATTCTGCGGCAGATAGTTTTGAATAGAGCCCTGGAGTTTCAGGTAAGAGACCGGTTACTGCCTTGACCTCGTCCCTTTGAGAGATGATGTCATATCCACTTACAGAGGCACTTCCACTTGATGGTTTCATCAAACCAGAGAGCATACGCACGGTTGTTGTCTTGCCAGCCCCATTCGGGCCTAAGAGCGCAAAGCGTGTACCAACCGAAACTTGGAGATCTAATCCACTCACAGCCTTTACTGAACCGAAGGACTTTGTGAGCCCAGCAGTAATGATTGAATGATACTCGGTTTTCATGATTATTCACATGAAAAGCAACGAAGATTTACTATATAATGGACTGTGGGAAAAAAGTCCATAGCTGCATTTTCACTCCAACCTCTCTCTAACCTATGAGAAGAAACCAGACTGCAGATTTTGTATTAGGGGTATCGGTGAAGAACTGAGTCACAAGAGTGTAGAACTGATCTAGTGCTTCGCGTCCCTTCTCAGTGGTCTTGAATACGTAGATCCCAGCCTCTGGTTCGTCGACTTGTATAAATAAACCCGCTTCGAGAAGGAATTGAAGGTCCTCCTTAATCATCTGTGTCTTCAATCCCAATTGACGCATCAACCAACTCTGAGTACGTGGTTTCCAGATGCAGGCCTCAAGGAGCTCTACCCATCGTTCATACTTTGTTCTTCGGGGACCAGGAGTCCACTCACGAGGACGAATAGTTGGAGGGTTCACAACGACGCCCTCCCGTTGTGGTCATTGACCGTCTTGGAGAAGATTCGCTCTAGTTCCTCGCCCCAAGCAATGAAGCCTTGATAGAAACGAAGCCATCGTCTAACTAGAACCCGCCAATAGAGAAAGATGAACCATCGCGCTACTAGGATCACAAGGATGACTCCTAAGAAGATCATTGGAAATAGCAGGGCACCTCCTTCTTCAATAGCAGATATGAATTCAGGAATCAGGAAGTTCACAAATAGTATAGTATAGATTACTCCTTGAAAGATTACTTCACTAATTACCTTTGTAGTCAGGTTTGAGAGATGCTTCCGGACATTCTCAACTTCATCTCCTGAGTCTGAGTCCTCCTGGGATTCAACCGGTCGGAGGACATCGAAGATGAGAAAGATATACGATGCCAACCCGGATGCAACATGCGTTTCATCGAGTATATCTTCTATCTCTTTAAGAGCTGCACCAGCCTGTTGAAGAGTCTCAAATCTTTCCTTTGCGGACTTGTATTGGAGTGGAGCAATAAGAATGGGAATGATGATGATGACAAAGGCGATAGAGAGGAGCGGCAAGGGTAGACCCATCATAGCAACAAGAAGAACGACCCATAACATTACAATGTACATACCAAACACTGAGGAGAATATATGAGCCATCAAGAAACGATGACTTCTACGCATGACACGCAGAATGTTTCTCTGGATGGTCAACAACTCAAGTTGCTCGGGTCCATTAGATTCCAATTCATGTCACCCAGTGTCTAAAAGTGCTTGAAACGACGAGGGTTATATATTCAATGGGTATGTTCAATAAAAGGAAGGTACTCAAATGGAGTGTGGGGTCTTGTAACCCCTACAATAGTTGCTCTCTTTGAGTGTCTATGTTTGTTTTGGATTTCCTACTCGTAGCAATTACCAGAATTGTAGTGATTAGGAGAACTCTACTGAGGTTAGTAGTCATTTCACCAAGGATCTGGCCATCTAACATCGGGAACACTGCAGCCACAATCAAAGCAGCTGATGTTACTAGGGATATTTTGCTGAATTGATTCATTGTATTTCAAATAGAGGAATTCATAATTAGTATATAATGACCTGTGGGAAAATGTTCCATAGCTTGTCTTCGTTACGTAAAGAAAAAGAGGGAGGGGCGGCATATTCCACCCCTCTGCTACGTTGAATCACTTTCGCTTTTTCATAACCACAATTATGATGATTATTACAACTACTGCTCCTGCACCAATAAGAATGAGCAGAAGTGTTGTTATATCCCCGGGAACAGGAATGGTTTCAGTAGTGGTTTCAGTAGTCGTTGTTGTTCCAGTGGTTGGAAGAGGAACAGTATAATTGAACTCGCCAATTGGAGTATAATCACTCCAATGACCAAGAGTGTCATTAGCTCGTAGTCTATATTGCACACTCGCATCAACAACGATTGGAGCCACTCTACAAGAGTATGTATCACCAGACCCAAGCAACATCTCTAAAGACATCCACGTTCCATTATTCAAACTATACTCGCATAGGACCGTATCAACGCCCGAGATATCAGTCACATTCGCCTCGATGATTGCTACTTCACTATCATGGTTGATTCCAGAAATTGTGGGTCCGTGATTGTCCACAATGAATACAGCATCACTTGTATCCAAGCCAATTAACTCCCCATCCGACGCAGATACACGAATGAGGTAATCATCTCCATCGTCAAATAAAGAGGTATGCCATAGATACGATGCGGAAGACAGTCCCATTGCTAAAGCAGTCCAGCTTCCTCCACCATTGGGGCTGTAATGCACACTAAAGGTCATTGAGTCGCTGTTGCCATCTGTTGCATCCCATGTGATGAGTTGATCTCCAGTCAACTTTTCGCCACCATTGGGATTATCAACTTGAACAACAGGGGCTCGATTCTCGCCAAGCCAAGAGAGGACATTCAACCAGAATAAGATGTTATCGGCCTCATAGAGGTTCCTTATCCCATCAGCGTCGCCATCAAGATTGTACCTCATGGACACATAATCACCACTAACCACGATGCGACCCATCACAAATTCCTGTGCTACGACAATTGGGACATTATTGGCTACTCTACCATCAGTCCAGAAGCTTGTCCCATCACCATCGGTAGTAACGATGGGTGTGGATTCCCCAGTGTCATTTATTCCGATATTGTACTGAAACTCAAGACGCGATACATCGTTCATAATCGGATGGTCACCAAAGTTGGATTGATTATAGATACAATTGTAATCATATGTTGATGCATCATCGGTCTCGTTAATGTACGAACCTGAGGTGTCCATATCAATCCCAAACTCGTTAGCAACGGTTGCAGCTTGTTCTCCATAGACGCCATATGCACCTAGGAGTAGAAGTCCATTACCTGCATTTACATAATCATGAATCCACTGAGTTTCATTTTCAAAATAATCGACGCTGCCATCAACAATAAACAGAATATCTTTGTCTTCAAGGTATTGAAGGTCGAAATTCGTCATTCTGTATATAGTAAACCCATTTTGTGTTAGCAGCCTAGCAAGACCCAAAAACGAGCTATAAACTGTAAAGTTGGGACCATGCGACTCATCAAATACAATCGAAACTTCTTCAAGTCCAGCCGCTGTAAGCCACCTGAAACAGTTCATGAAGAACAGGTCATTATCTGCATCTTCATAATTATTATATCCATCACCATCAGAATTTCCTTGGTCATCCAAGGCATTTGTGTCGCCAAAGACAATGATTCGTCCTGCTCCAGCTGTAAGTGCCGCGCTTATAGGAGTCTGATTCGCAATCATTTCACCACTGAAGGTTGTTGAACCATCACTATCAGCAATGATAAGCGGTACAGCATTATCAGGCAACTGAATAAAACCAGTACCCGCATAGATTTCTACAACATTGACTTGAAACGTCGCTGAATGAAATATGATGTTATCACCAGCAGATGCAAATTGACTTGGAAGTCCAACTAAATCATCCGAATCTTCCAATGTGGAAGTTTTGTTCCGTTCGATGTCGAATTGTTCGATTACTGGATCAAGTTCAGAACCATATTGACCCCAATCACTAGCTACGAACAGACCTCCACCACTGGCAACGAAATCCTGAATGTATTCAGCCTCTGCAGATGAATAAAACAAAGTCGAAGATGTTAGAACAAGAACATCAGATGCTTGAAGATACTCAATATTGAACGTATTCATTGCTGAGCAAGCATATCCCAAGAACTGAAGGTCTTCAACAAGCGACGTGAAACCGGAGTCCAATGTGTAATAGGGTGAGTGCGATTGATCGAAGACAATATGATGATGTAGTCTGATCGCATTCGCAAGAATTATTGATTGATTTGATTCGATTGTAAACATATCAAAACCAAGGAGTACTACATGACCCTTTCCGATTATCTTGTGAGCAACCATAGCATGGGCACCATCATCCACCACAATATTTCCATCAGTCGTATCGAAGAGGAAAGAACCATCAGAGGAGGCCCATGATGCAGAAACTCCTTGAGTCAGAGGACTGCTTGTATTGACATTAAAGACTATGGTAGTGGGAACTGCATCATATGGATCGACATGCATAAGACCAGTCTGGTTGTAAATTCTCGAAGTAGGTCCCTCACCAATAGATCCACTATAGCAATCCAACATAATCACTATACCACCAGCATTAGTCCATTCATGCAGAATAGCACCCCAAGCATCAACGATGTTTGATACATCCTCTGAACCGAGCTTTTCTTGTTCTGGAATGAGAAGGACGTCATAATCCCAAAGTCTTGTTTCAAGCTCTGTATAATCCGTCAAGTTCTCATAGTTAAACGTAGTTTGTGCTGTAGCATATGTATTCCTAATCGAGTACATTGTGTTATTGAACTCACCATGACCACCAGTTTGGAGATCAGCAAACTCTGTATAGACGAGTAACGATATTGGCGATCTGTGATGAGGTAGCTCTGAAATATCTGTTGCTGTGTAACTCCCTGAATTTTGAATTGATTCTGATGAAGCATCCATCAGGACGTTCCCATCTCCATTCATACTGAGTGGGACCAAAAACACTGAGAGCAGCAATAGCAGTAAAGGTAAGAAAGACTTACGCGTTCGCATTTATCCTCGCTCCTAATCAAACTAAATCGAGTTGTTCGAAGGTAACGCGAAGGTGATTAAGTGTTTCGAGTGTATTTGATGACCCGAAGAGTGACACAAAAACAGGAGAAGGGTGAAATATTCTAGTCATGAATGAAAACAACAGCTTTAGGGAGAACCATTGCTGATGCGATTTTCTCGCCGCAACATGAAGGAGAATGATAGAGGTCCGATTCAGGACCTCCATCTAAAATAAAATGATACTTTACAGGAATATGCCAGCTCCATACCATGGTCCTGAACCAAAGGCAACCTGAAGCACGTTGTAGCCGACGCCATTTCCATTATCATTATACCACGGGGTTTCAGGACGACTATCCATAGCTGCAGCCCAGATGAATGCCTCCCTCATTGAAACTTGCTGATCATTATTGAAGTCAGCATCTACAACCACATCATCCCCATTCCATGGAATACTCACCAGAGCACACATGAAATGATAGACAAACTCGTCCCAATTGCCTTCAGTATCTGCAGAGTAGGATGATTCATCATCTTTACATGCAGTGAGAATCACTCTGTTCTCCGCACTGATATGTGAAATGAACTTCCCTGAGACACACTGCTCCATGACAATTATCATGTGATCGCAGGTGATTGAATCCAACCAACCAGATACTTGAGAATGGGTCAAGGCTCCACCTGAATCCATTGCATTCCAAACGCTGATACCACTACTACCTCCATGATTTGTGGTGTAGAAGAACAAGGTGTCTCTAGCCCCCATTTCATCACTCAATATACCAAAGACTGTATCAAGAGATGCATGGGTTGCAGGATAATCCACTGGAGTATATGTATCCTCTCCCACACCGTCCTTATAGATCACATAGATGTTTTGAGATTGATATCCATGCATCTGAAGTATAAAGTACATGTAGATGAGGTCATTCCAATAGCGAGAATACGCTTTATCAGGCCTGATCCCTCCGCTATAGAGGACAGCGTATTTTTCCGCTGTGGGATCAAATATATGGGGAATGCCTTGGAATTCGAGGTATGGATTGAACCTTTCATCCACGTATGGACCTTCATCAGGAATCTCATATGTGATATCAAAGAATGATTCACATCCCATCCCATATGTCCCATCTGAGGTGTCATGGATTTGAAGCGTGCCCTTAACAGCAATCTGTTTACCTACGCTTGCAGCCATTGACTCAGGTACATTCCCAGTTATCACTACATAATTACTGAAATCTAACGAGTTGTTGAAGTAAAATAGGGGATTTGTGACAAGCAAGTTATTTCCAGCTGCAATGATGTAGTATCCCATCAGAGTAACCGTTTTACCAATGAGATTCTCACCGAGTCCACCAGCAATACTTGCAATTCCAAGAGGAACATCCTCAGCTGGGACGCTGTCTTGGAAAAACATGAAGTATGAGATTGTTGCTGCATTTGTTACTATCAAAATTAGAATCAATACTGTTGAAGCAGCTAGTCTGCTCTTTCCGGATTTCTTAGTCTTTTTCGACATAGCATCTCCTCTCTTGTTCTCCTGAACGTGAAATACTAAACTCGGATATTTGAAAGAATGAATATAAGCTTAGACCGTGCGAGATGATGATGAAATAACCAGAAGGCCCTTGTTAAATTCTGGTCATTAATTCACCAAGAAATGGACAGAGAATTTAATTATCGCTCTGTCCCCACTAAAAGAACCTATAACTGTAATTTACAGTTTCCAAAAAGAATCTCACACGGAGATGGAGGAAAAAAAATGAAGCATGCCAAGTTATTACTATTAGCATTCTTATTCATGTTCTTTATCGGTTCAGCAACTGTCACTGATTACAGTACGACAGCGTCTGATGAAATACTAGCAGATATTCCATTCAATGGAAAAATGATGCCATCCTATACAACTCATGGAGTGATCCAGATTCTAAATGACACAGACTTCATGTGGCAAGCGGGAAACGAGTCTTGGGTTGGAGATGGCTCTGAAGAAACCCCATATGTCATCGAAGGATACAATATAACAACCGATGTCAGTGTATCGTTAGAGATCAGGGATGTAACAGCTTACTTTGAAATTCGAGATTGTCTTTTCCGATCCACAACTCATGAGAATGTAGGTGGCGTGGTGTTATTCAATGTGACCCATGGCCATCTTGAAGGCTGCTTTATCATTAACAAGAATACAGGTCTGGAGATAGATCATTGTATTGGTCTGACTGTTACTAACTGCACAATGGATAACAATGCAGCTGCTGTAACTGTCAATCATTCTAACCATACCTCATTTTTCGAGTGTTATTTTATTAACACTACAACAGGTTCTGGAATCTATCAGGATGACGCCTATTGGACTACAGTGGATTCTAGCTGTATCACTGACAACAACGATTATGGTGTAGAGTCCTATTATTCCGATTACTTCACAGTCATCGATAGTAACGTGAGTGGAAATGGGTATGCAGGATTTCTCATCGAAAATTCGCATAATGGTCTATATGAAGGCAACTCAGTCTTCGATAATGGAGAAGAGGGTTTTGTGATGTCTGTTACAAACTCTGTCACAATGATTCAGAATATGATATATGACAATGGTGAGGAAGGCATCTATTTTTCGGAGCCGCAATACGGAGTGTTTTCATACAATACAATCTACAACAATACTTATGATGGCATAGATTTCGACACTGGAAGTGATTGTGTTCTGGAGGCAAACAATGTCTTTGGTAATGGCTGGACCAAGTTTGACCTCGGTGCCACAGGTGATGGCATCCTTATAGAATACACAGACAACTGTTCGGTGATAGGCAATACAGTCTATAACAATTCAATGCATGGAATTGAATTGGGGGGCTCGACCAATGCCATCATTCATGACAATACAGTCTATGGCAATTTTGGCGTCGAGGGAGAATGTGGTATCTCTGTTGGTGACTCGGATTTCTGTAACATTACTAGCAATGTGGTGTACAATAACACCGAAAATGGAATCTACATATATCAGTCAGATGATTGCATCGTATCCCACAATATAGTATACGAAAATTCATTCAATGGCATCTACCTCTCAAGTTGCAACAGAACACTATTGTTCTACAATGATCTGGGGTGGAATCCAACAAACGCACTTGATATAGCAAGTCCAACCCGTGAAAACTACTGGGACAATGGGATTGTCGGAAATTGGTGGTCCGATTACAATGGAACGGGTACCTACAATATCACCGGATCAGCTGGATCAGTGGACATGTATCCTTCATTGAGTCTATATGCAGGAGATGTAGCAGACGAGGTTTGTGAATTGGGATCAACAGGGAACACGATGGTCTTGGAAGCACAGGCTCTCAATCCTTGGTACTACGAGGTCTATGATAACCTGACCCTGATTGCAACAGAAGACTGGAATGGAGAAGATATCATTGCAGATATTAATGGCTTTGATGTTGGAGTATATAGTATCACAATTCGAGCCTATCATGTGTCAGGGCACAGTGTTTATGGAGTTGCCCAACTTACTGTTGAAGACACAACACCTCCAGATTGGGTGACTCAACCTGAAGACCAGACGCTGTATTATGGCCAAGCTCTAAGCTATCAGGTGAGTGCTACGGATTTCTCCGGAATCGGTGACTGGACAGTGAATGATACTCGTTTTGTCATTGTTGATGGATTGATTACAAATGGTACCGTCCTCACATACGGAGACTACGGGTTGAGGATCGGTGTGTCAGACATCTATGATAATGAGCGCTCATTCGATATTCGGGTACGTGTACTACCTGAACCGACAGTTCCAACAACATCAATTACAATAACATCTGAAACAATGTCAACAACATCAACTACAACTCCCGTTAGCTCGGGTGGTCCCGATGTGTTGATGATTGCACTCCTTGCAGGAGTGGGTGGTGTAGCAGTAATCATTGTAATCGTGTTTATAATGAAACGAAAGGGTGCATAGATGAACAAGGAGCTATTACAGCTCCTTCCCTTCCTTTTTTGTTATCAAGTGAAATATCATTATTGTAACATAGGCTTAGTCTGTAAATAAGAAGGTTCTATGAGTCCCACATACTGCACATTCACCAGCAATTACCCCCTCATCAAAGAAGCCCTCAAATCCAGAACTGCCCTCATATCTCTCACAGAGGCAGACAATGTAGGTATCAGAACCACAAGAACAGGTTGGACGCTCTCTCTCTTCCTCAGGTTGGTTATTCCTCTTAATGCTGAAGAGTATGATGGACAGTCCACACTGACTGCAGGTTCCAAAAACTGTTCCAGCGAAGTCAAGAGATGGTCGATTCTTGTCGCATGCAACACTATAGCTTATTGTGACTGAGAAAGGGATAACCATTCTGCATGTATCACATCTGAAGATTATACAGTTGTGTACATCCTCGGGATACGCTGCAGCATTGATCTGTTCTTTTGCATACTCCTCTAGCTCATTGTCAGCCATCCATGATTACCTCTTTTTTTCACCTGCATCATCAACATTTCAGTTTACCTTGATGCAAGTTTCCTACCAAGTATTACTATGATAACAATGATGGTTACTGATACAGCTCCGAGGATAGCACCTGTCATCATAATTATGTAGTTTGCATCGGTGGGGGTGAGTGTCTGAGATGACGTAGGTGTAGATGTTGTATGTGTTGTTATCTGCGTTGCTGAGGTTGATAACGTTGTGGATGTCCTTGTGGGAATCAGGATCTCTTCACTCACGGTGACAGTAAAGGTCTCAAAGCAGTAATTGTTGTAGATATCATAGACTCGCACTTCAAGAGGGTATTCACCCGGTTCCAGTGCGGTGTAATTTCTGAGGACAGCATTTGAATCGATAAAGAACGATGCTGAATTGTTAACCCACCAATAATAGATTCCAGAATCATCCCACACACCCATTCGAAGGACAAGAGGTTCTCCAAATTCAAGAGCAACATCTATTGGAGGAACTATCCAAATTGGTGGTTCAGTATCTGTAACAGGGTCTCCAACAGTGATGACAAATTCAGTATAATTCATATTCCCGCAGGTATCGAAGACCGATAATTCAAGAGGGTAGGCTCCGGGTAATAGAGGACTTGAGTTCAAAATACGACATGTGCTCCCGGTGGAGTGGAAGGTCTCAAGCGTCACGAAATGCACTGATTCGTTGAGAGTCCAGTGGTCTATACCTGAACTATCACATGCAGCCACTACATACTCAAGAGGTTCATCATAATCAAGGAATTGATCCTCAGGAGTAATTAGCCATAGAGGTGCTTCATCATCTCGATCAAGGGGAATGACTGTTAATGAGAAGATTGCTGAGACTGAGTTAGCGTGATTATCGCTGATGGTAAGATTCAGAGGATAGAAACCTGGAGTGAGTGGAGTTATATTTCTGATTCTTAAAAGAATCCATTCGTTGTCCTCCGCCGTTGTGAGGTTGAACAAGAATGTGGCATTGATTGAGGAGGATGAGAACCCTGATTCATCTGAGGCAATAACGAAGTAATCGAATGCCTCATTTTCCATGATGCTCTGATCCTCTGCAGGAATCACCCAAGTTGGAAGCTCAGTATCGTAAATACTAACTTGAAAGGTTCCTACTAGATAACGCCCATAGATGTTCGTGACTTTGACAAGTAGGTCATAGGTACCTACTTCAAGATCTGAAGCAGTAATGATTCCTTGTTCATCTATGGAAAATTCCGAATCATTCACCCACCATGTTATAGGTGAATAGGAGGTCACATTAAGATCATAGAAGAAGTCCGGACCATACGGAACACTTTGATCAACAGGAAACTCAACCCATTCTGGTCTGACAGGGGGATAGATCAACGGATACAGGTCTGAATATGAATAATATGGAGGAAGGGGATAAGCAGGAGTACCAATCCCATCTCCATCATCATCTGTTCCACTATACTCCTCATAGTAATTGTATTGGATTGTGTTGACCTCTGTTGGATTCCCATCCACAAGAGAGTAAGCACTTCCATCCAAATAGTTCCATTCAATGATATTGGATGTAGAATCACTATCGATCGTAATCCCAAAATGAACGTTCGTAAATGTATTATTTGCTATGATATTTGAGTAAGATCCAGATATATCAGTTTCAAGGATGAGTCCGTCATCACTACTTGAACCAGTATATGTATTGTTTAGAATCATACAATTGTTGATAGCACTCAGGTACATACCCACACTATTACCAACCAACACATTATCACGGATAACTGCATTGGTTACATTAACGAACCCGATACAACCTGTCCCCATTCCAGCATTGATATACTCTAAATAGCAACCTCGAATGATAAAATGGACACTTGTTAGATAAACTCCAATGCTACATATTGCGTATATATAGTAACCCTCAATGATGTACGGATTTTCCGAGCTACCATTGCCAAGCCAGCCCTCACTACTAGCCGTGCTTGAAAATTCAGAGTCACCAATTATGGAAATAGCACTGTGAGTAATATAATCAGATTTAGAATAAATTTTTTCTACGTCCCCTTGTGTTTCTTTAGGTTGAACCAAAAGAGTCGGCGAAATAGAAAAGAGCGCAAACACAACCGTGAACGATACTAGAAACACAAACACCCGATTATACCGCATATGAAACACCATCTCTGATGGATGCTATCGAGGTCATCCTAGAGATTCGAATAGATGGCGTTCAAGGTTAGTTATTGTACATTACATCCCTCGAATATTGAATAACAACAACCTTCGATGCTAATAAACCTGCGTCAAAATCAAACGAAAAGGTTGACTCATTCGCCTTTAGGAAAATGAGAGACCCATTTTCATTTTAGAAAACGTGGAACAATCAGGACTACTCCAGACAGCAATATATCTTTCAGAGAGTCTTGCCTTCAGATTAGCGCTGATACCAAGCTTTATATTACTACAAAGTACTTTATAATACAAAGTACATTATGGTAAATGATAATGAACGAAGATACGGATCTAAGAAAACTTGAGCAACTCACCTTTCGTGTTGCAAACCAAGACGGTCTGACTGAAATACTGATGGGTCTGATGTTAATGGCGATTGGTCTTCTCCTCATAAGAAGCATTTTTGTGGTTTATGTCAGTCTTCTTATTGTCTTTCAGACTATTGCTATAGAGCGATTCAGAGAGAAATACACCTATCCCCGCATAGGGCGAGTGAAGTTCAAAGAGGAACAGGAAACGGATTATGGTCCGCTCTGGGGAGTGTTTGCACTCATTATTTTTGTTGCATTGGCATCTGTGATCGCGTCGATTGTGATTCAGAATGAGATAATCGAGATCGTTGCACGATGGGCACCCCTGATTATGAGTGTTGGCCTTTTACAACCATTTAGCTTTCTTGTGCAGCGTACAGGACTCAAAAGATACTACGGAGTTGAAGCGATTATAACACTTCTTAGCGTTGTCTTAGTGCTGCTAGAGTTTTCCCTTGCTTCGGAAAGAATGGTAATCTATCTGCTGGTTGTAGGAGGGTCATTGTTCTTAGCAGGATTGATTGGTCTGGGACTCTTCATTCGGAAGTACCCAGTTCTCGATGTGGAGGATGTGGGCTATGAGCAAGACCAATGATTCCGGAAAAGCTCCCGAAATCGACAAAGTCATCCACGAACCCTCCAGGCTTAAGATTGTAGCGCAACTCTATGTGATCGAATCTGCTGATTATCCATTCCTCATGAGGCAGCTGGGATTCACGTGGGGTAACCTCTCCGCTCACTTGACCAAGCTTGAAGAAGCGGGTTATGTTGCCATTGAGAAAGAGTTTGTTGATAAGAAGCCACGGACAACTGTCAGTCTCACTACGGAAGGTCGTGCTGCTTTTCGCGATTACAGAAACATCATACGAACTGTCATCGGAAACTCGAAGACGGACTCCGACTAAGAGATCCAACCTGCAGAGAGATGTATTTCCCACCCCCTCAATCTATCCTCTTTTAATACATCTCTCTGGTGTCCAGCAGATGACTGTCAATAGCAGAATCAAAATCGACTACGGTAGTTTTTTAACAAACGTGTTTCTGCAGTATGTTTTGAGAGGAGATTGGTTTGTCATCTGTCAATGATGTAATCATTGTAAAAGATCTGACGAAGCATTTCGGACAGATCAATGCTGTAGATGGAATAGATTTTGAAGTTCGAATAGGAGAGATCTTCAGTCTGCTTGGTCCCAATGGTGCTGGAAAAAGCACAACAATCCGAATGCTGACCACCGTTCTCACAGCAGATGGAGGTAACGCGACGGTATCAGGTCACAACACTGCTACAATGGAAGGAAAATGTGCTATTCGAAGAATAATTGGAGTGTGCCCCCAAGATATCACCATTTACGATGATTTGACAGCAGAAGAAAACACAGTATTCGTAGCCAAGATGTACGACATGAATTCTGAGGAGGCAAAAGAAAAGGCATCAGTCCTTCTTGAAAGACTTGGTCTTGCAGCAAGGAAGGATAAAACTAAGAACTTCTCCGGAGGGATGAAACGTCGTCTCAACTTGGCCATGGCACTTGTCCACGAACCGCAAATCGCCTTCCTCGATGAACCCACAGCGGGATTGGACCCTCAAGCAAGCCGGACAGTATGGGACATCATCCGGAGCTTAAAGGATTTAGGAATGACAGTGGTTCTCACAACACACGACATGGATGAAGCTGATGCTGTGAGCGATCATGTGGCAATCATTGACGAGGGAAAAATAATCGCCTATGGTACTCCTAGCGAGTTGAAGGAGCAATTTGGAAGTGGAAACGTTATCGAAATCGGATTCTTCGACCAAGACAGACTCGATAGTGCCATCGAGAAAATCGAGAAACTAGATGTCGCTACAAAGGTCACAGCATTCGGGGAGCGAAAACTCCTGGTCACGTTCAGTGGAGGAATGAAGACATTTTTCCGAATTCTGAGTGAATCTATCGAAAGCGTGGATGATATCGAAAACATGAGTTTTCGTCAGAATAGTCTCGAGGATGTGTTTCTACACCTAACAGGAAGGAGGTTGCGTAGCAATTGAGTATGATAGAGTCGAAAGCATTGACCTTAGGCATCATAAACCTGAAACGAAAAATCCGCAATCGACAGAATATCTTCTATACAATTGGGTTTCCCGTCATGTTCACCGTGATGTTCTATTTCATCTTCGGAACACAGGAGATACCATCGACTCAGTGGACCATCTACGACTTCGCTTTACCTGGATTGATAATATATGCTGCTGGAGCCCTGACAGTGAGTTCCGCGATTTACTTTGCCAATGAAAAGTC
Organism: uncultured archaeon; assembly: GCA_964458565.1. Lineage (GTDB taxonomy): Archaea > Asgardarchaeota > Thorarchaeia > Thorarchaeales > Thorarchaeaceae > CAYWJO01. The sequence goes on from CAYWJO010000051.1 coordinate 22,142, forward strand.
AAAAGGGATGCTGGAACGGCTTGACACGATGCCTATTGGTCGAAAGAACACATTTCTGGGCTTTATCATTGCAGAATCTCTATTCGGAGTAATTTCAATAGCCGTGATGTTTCTCATTGGCTATGTATTCATGCAGCTCTACTTCGTCAATCTTGCAGCGCTTTTTCTCGGTCTACTTGTAGCTATCTTGTTTGGGATTCAATCTGTAGGCATTGGGATAATACTAGCTGCTTTTGCACGAACTCCTGAGTCTGCAAATGGAATAGCAATGGTTTACTATATACCCGTGATATTTGCATCAGGATCTATAGTCCCATTTGATAGTCCAATCGTGTATGTGCTCCCCCCCTTCTGGGCAAAACAGGTCTATCTGCAGCTTACAGTTTTAGGAGATAGTTTGACTGATATGATGGTCAGTGGGTCCTCATACCCCGCCCAAGTAATTGGGATTCCTCTTTGGGGAGGTCTACTGGTTGTGATAGGTTTAACTGTAGTTCTGCTTGCACTAGGAATACTATTTTTCCAGAAGAAGACCACATTCTGAACCACTGGAATAATCGTGGACAATTGCATAAACACACCTCCGTTTTTGTATTAGTATATACAAGAGCAATAAATTGCGATACTCATATTGACTAATTCGGTTGCAACTATCATCGAGAGCATGTACGAATCTGTGGGGTCTATGAATGAAGAAATGAAGCTGTTCTGGTTCAAGAAAATCTAGGTGTTTGTTATTATAATTAGAAGTCATCCTTAAACAGGTCTAATTCCTCGCCAAGCAGATAATGGCAGAACCATCGATACTCATGCAGACTGATTGCATAGTTCTCTCGAGGAGTGATGAATCCGTGCCCCTTCCCAGGTAGAACAAACAACTCTGTATGAACACCCTTGTCTTTCAGTGCCCGATATACTTCCTGAGAACTGACTACGGTGATGCGTTCATCCTTCTCTCCATGATGTAGCAGCATTGGTGTCTTTGCATTCTCTATAGCTGCGATTGGAGCACTCTTACGATAGCCCTCTCGTCCATCGGGTTCAAACGGAGTACCTTTGAGATGTACTGTATGACGTGCGTCAGAACCAATATAGTACAGATACCAACTACTGACACCAGCAAAGGATGCAACTGCTGCGCATCGGTCAGTATGCATGCCAATGTACATACTCAAATATCCACCCTGACTACCACCCATGCTCCCAATCTTGGTCTCATCCACAAATCCCTGCTCTATCAGATAGTCGATGCCTGATTCGAGGTCCCAGAGGTCGCCCACACCCAGATTATCATAGTTTAGATTCATGAACTCACGACCCCTCCCGATACTCCCTCTATAATTTGGTTCAAGAATGAGAACGCCTTTCGCAAGAAGAGCATGAACAGGGTGAGTAAAATCATTGGATACTAGAGCAAGGCAGGAGCTTGCACGGGGACCGCCATGGGGATAGAGGAGCAATGGATATTTCTTAGATGGATCGAAGTCAGAAGGCTTCCTCAAGAGACCTTCAATCTCTGTCCCATCTTTGCTCGTCCATCTGATTGATTCCACTGTGCCAAAGTCGAGATGGGCATGGTCTTCAGTATTTCTTGTGATTCGCTCAATGTTTGCCTTTCCGCTTTCAAGAGTGCCAATGTACACCTCATGCATTGCTGTTGGTGAAAAGCCTGCAAACACGATGTTGCCTTTGTCATTGATGTTGATACCCATGTTTGGAGATACAGACCCGAGGTCGTAGGTCTCGAAATCACCGGTCTCGAACAAACGTGAGATGAGAAGCCTACTCTCCTCCCAGTGTGTGAGAAAGATTCCCTGTTT
>CAYWJO010000052.1:0-4145 GCA_964458565.1 uncultured archaeon
TTCGTAACATGCCCTCATTACACAAACTCCCCCCCTCCTACCACATTAAGTCCTATTGGCTCTGGCCACACCTCATTCTATACCTATCGATAAAGTGATTTCACGTGAAGTCTTTGATAAAGCATATAGAAGATAACAATGGTAGTCAAACCGAGGGCACCAATACCTACAACAAGCATTACAGGAACTAAAGTATATCCATTCTCATTCGTTGTGTTTGTAATCTTTGAACTAGTACCAACTGTTGGTGATGAAATCGAAGCTAGACCTGCAGAACAGTGGTTATCTTCGCTTGACCATAATTGCAGCAATTATTATGATTACAATCCCTGCTCCAGCACTTAGATACAACATAGTACTGTCAAAGGGTGGTACGAGCGATGGAGATGACGAGATTGATGTCGTCGATGTTGATATTGCCGTTGAGATAGATTCCGTTGTTGGTCCTGTAGTTGGTTGAGATGTCTCAGTTGAAGTTGATACTGGTAGAATTGAGGTTGTTATAGGTGATGTCGTTGTTGGCCCTGATACATCCAACGATCGAACAATGCTAATGAGGGTTTTGTGATGAATATCACCAATCATGATTGAACGAACGTAGTAGTCACCACCTCTGGTGGGTTTCCAGTAATATCGATAGTCACCTTCGTCATCTGGATAAAAGGTGGTAATATTGACCCAAGTTGATTCATCAAAAGAATATTGTAGAAATATGGTCCTATTAATAATTGGAGAGAGGTGTCCTGTTACGAGGATTGTTTGTCCGCGATCTATATCATAATCTGAAAGATATAGCGTGAGATAATCACCTAATTTATCGATTCTCCTAAAGAGAATATCAGAGCAACTCATCTCGTCATTATCATTTACAGCAGCACATACATATTCGAAGTCACAAATTCCTTGAGCTTCAACATGAACTGAATTCGTAGTATTAGCAAGGAGCGTCATGTCAACATAATTCCAAGAACCACCATTGACTCGATATCCTACTGCTGGATCATACAATGTCATCCCATAATCATCATCAGAGATATTACATACAATATCAAAAGCGGTTTCAGGCCAAATCGTATCTGGAACTATTCTTGGATTCATCATCAATGGTCCACTTGAACACGTGAAATTGTAGTGGAATGAATAGAAACCCGAACCACTAATGTAAAAGTACATCTCTTGTCCTCGTTCGAAACCACCAAGAATACTCTCGAAATAATAGAAGTATGAGCTTTGACTGACCCTTTCACAATCCCATGGAGTCCAAGGAGTGCTATTAGTTGGACTTGTATACAAAGTTAAGCTTGGTTGACTAATCTGCCATCCATTATGAAACACCCTGAATGAAACTTTCAAAGCATTGGGATCACCCCAACGAACATTGTATCCAGAGTTTGGTAAGTAATTCATTCCGTAAAAGTCATCTTCATTCACTTTGAAATGCAGTGTCCAACTTTGTCTAAAGCCTAAACCAATCCATCCTTCAGTTGTCAAATTGCATCCCAGGTAGAAATAGACATCTTGACCCTGTTCAAATCCCCCAAAATACACCTCATAATACCAATAAGGTTGAGACTCATACAGATACGTAGTTGGCTTACTTTGCCAATTTGTTAAATTATCTGGACTCCAAAAAATTGATACATCGGGTCTATCATAACTAAGAGCCCAACCAAACTTGAATGTGATTCTCACAATATCTTCAAAGCCAAAAGGAACGTCTACCTCTCCAACACCAGGATAATCCCATTGTATGGTATAGAAAAGATTCGAACCATCTGGAGCGGCAAGAATTTCCATATTGCTAGGAGATTTTGTTCGAGTGTTTCCTGAGGAAATCGGTGTATTCCCTAAAATCACTAACAAAACAATAATTATGTATAATGAAGAACCCCTTGATTTCATATCACCACGACAGTAAATCATATGCTTAACAGATATTTTAACATTTTTAGAAGTAATATCTCAAAACACATTGGTGGATTTATGCAATCCTTCTTTATGATGCTTCATCAACGTCTGCACCTACTCAATCGTCTCACATTATGGATCCATTCTTGATTTCAGCCGCGGTTATTGCATCAGTTGTAATTAATAGGATTGATGCCGCGATTGTCATCAATGAAAGAATATAACCAATGATTGTGTCATGTTCTAAGGTCAGGAGTTCTTATATGATTAAGAAAACTCACAGAACCTATAAGGTAGGATGCATATAATATTCAATCTGTAGAGGAGGTATCTACATGACAGAGATACACATTCCAGGTGATACAGCGCCAATTTCACCCTCAAAGGGGCCGGGTATGAAGACCATACTAATGGTAGTCGTTGTTTTACTAATTATTGGTGGAGCAGTAATCGCATATGCTCTTCTTGGTGGTGGCCCTAATGTTACAACAACATCTGAACCTACCACTACTTCAACAACAACTACTGTTACAACAACCAGTTCAAATCATGAGTCAATCCTCCTTGCACATTATTCGGATTTAGACCCTGATGTATATCCGACTTATTTCTCGGGGGGATTTGAACTAACAACGGATCATGTGGATGATGCAACACCTCCAGATATCCTCTTCATGTTATTCTATCACGACATGGGGACCGACGTAAGTGATGTGTGGACATACATTGCCTGTTTTGATTTGGATGAGGCATCTTTCGATTCAATGACATGGACCAATCGACAGCCATATCTCATAGACGAGGATTACATCATAGGAACTGTTACACACTACATCAATTTGCCGAAGACGACAGGAGATTATACGTGGACATTCTATATTGATGATAGTGAAATTGGGAAGTCAGATGTCTGGTCTGTGAACATATACATATTCCTGAGGTACAACTGGATTTTATAACAATCTGAAAGGAAATCCCATTTACTAAAATTCCAATTCAAGGTATCATAGACATTGTACAAGAAGGTCAATGGGTGTATGAATAGTTACGCGACTGGTGAAATGCCTGTATAGCTGTCAATCATATCGGATTCAATGGGAGCCTGATGATGAACCCGGCACCACCGTATTCATCACCTTTGTAAAGATCGATTGTCCCGTCTTGGGATTTGATAATAACACTAGACAAGTATAAACCGAGACCCCTCTCACCTGAATCCGTTTCTTTTCCTCTCTTAAACAGCCAAGCCTTTTCAATCTCAGGAATACCAGGACCATTATCTTGTATTATAACTTCGAACATATCCTTCACTACAGCAATGTCAATAATGATTCTAGGTTTCTCCCCACAATGTTGTGCCGCATTTCTGAATATGTTATTCCACACCAAAGGCATCAAGCGGCTTGAAGTATAGTTAATCTCCTTTGCTACAGAAGTCGCTCGGACATCAATCACCATTCCGGGGTATGCATATTCAGCAGATTCTGCAAGACTCTGAATTAGTTCTACCAGATTTCCTGATGGAATTTCTTCGTGAATGTTAAACACATTGAGGAGGTTCACCATACTATCTCCAACAGCCATGCATCGATCAATGTGTTCTCTAGTCAGCTCGATGTTGATATCGAGAAAGGCATCAGCTAATTCAATTGAACCGATGATAGCTTGAAGATCATTACGTAGATCATGACGTAAGAGTTGTGCATAGACTTCTAACTCCAATCTCCTTCGTTCAGTATCTTGAGTTGATTCGATAAATTGATTCATCGTCATCTCGAGAATATAAGAAGAAATAATTAGAAGAATAGTAACAATGACTAATCCGCCAAAATGACTCGCAATCTCGAGAAAAGTGTATCCCTTCATGGTTATAGAGATCGATACTATTGTAATGAAAAACACGCCTTGACATACAACATAGAATGCTTGAGTTAGGAGTCCTCCTGCTATCAATGCGACCAATAACCAAATGATAATTCTGGGTAAGTCATTTGGAAGCCAATCAATATAGAACAGGAAAACCATGGGAGGGATCACTGTAATTAGTGTCAAGCCAATGTACAGAGACAGATCATAGAAGGTTGTACGGGATAATAAATAGAGAAAGGAAATACCAATCAATGCACATAGAAGAAGAGGCTGAATACTGGGAGTCATATCTGTGAATATAAACGCATATCCGAAGAAGGGTATAGCAGCGAGTAATAAACAGGATAGAAGTCGGATTTGTTGTTTTT
>CAYWJO010000052.1:4155-22275 GCA_964458565.1 uncultured archaeon
GATCTTGAATAATCTGGAAGAAATTGATTTTCCGTTGCCTTTGTTATCTATATCAAAGGAACTCAATTTCCATAACTCCAATTATACAATAAAATTAGTTATTTTATTCCTAATGAATTTAAGTTGAATATACACTATCTAATCCAAATTTGAGTAACGCTGATAGATGGGGGAATATATCCAAATTCATCTTATATCTAAATTTTCTCCGTATAGTAGTAGGTGGCTAAGAAGCAAAGATGGTTGAAAATCTCTCTCTCCGTCGATGTCTCGCGCCACCGCCATTCTCTATGTATATGAGAATTTCATTATTTTTGACTCAAATTCCTCTATCTAAACTATAGTACTACATCTAACGATGAGATTCAGTTATGTCCTAAGGTAAGTTTTACCAGTTGATTTGAATGGAAATATTTCACTTAGATATCCTATACATTTAGAAGGGTAGATATTGAAACGGATTCTCTGTGATCTGATATGAGCAATCCAATCGAAAAGGCTCGAGTCCTATTTATTTGGAATGTTCCAGAGCGGTTGAAGAATTACCTTGAAGAAGGTCTTAGTGACGTACCTAACCTCGAGCTAGTCTTCCCCGATGAAGGGCAAGAAGACAAATATCCCGAAATGGCAAAATCAGCAGATGTTGTTGTTGGTTGGAGACCTATCGCAGGATTAATTGAAGATGCATCAAGAATCAAGCTCTTTATCAATCCAGGTGCGGGAGTTCAACATCATATCAGTCGATTTAGAGAACTAGCTAAAACTAGAAAAATTACACTTGTGAATGGTCATGGAAATACATACTTCACAGGGCAGCATGCAGTTGCTTTGCTCTTGACTCTTATGAACAAAATTATCCCTCATCACAACTGGATGAGAGAGGGAAAATGGAGAACCGGGGATTCAGATGCAATATCAACACCGTTACGAAATATGAGAATTGGTTTTCTTGGTTATGGAGCAGTCAATTCAAAGGTTCATAGATTTCTCGCTAACTTTGATGTTGATTTTTCGATTCTGAAAAGAGATTGGAATAGAAAAATTGTTACACCGACAGAATTTACAAGTTTCTCATCAGATGAATTAATTGAGTTTCTCGAATATATAGACATTCTATTCATTGCAGTTCCTCAAACAGAAAAAACTGAAGGATTAATCGGGAAAGCCCAGCTTGAAGCACTTGGCTCTGATAGCATTTTAGTAAATATCGCACGTGGTCCTGTAGTGGACGAAGCAAGCTTGTACTTTGCTCTCAAAGATGGAATAATAGCAGGTGCTGCGATTGACGTGTGGTATAATTATCAACCAGACTATAATGAAGAGGGTAGAAAGTACCCTTACAGTTATCCGTTCCATGAATTGGAGAATGTGGTACTATCGCCACATAGGGGAGCTTCACCGATGAATGACCTTCTAAGATGGAATGAGGTAATTGAGAATATACGTAGATTTGCTGAAGGTCGAACTGACTTTCTAAATATAGTAGATCCTGAACGAGGGTACTAGCAATGTAGGCGAGCCGACAACTTAAGTACAGGAGTCCTGTTAATGTCCATTTGAGGAGTGCATATGGAAATCAAAAGAATTGGTGATAGAGGTGCTATCTTCACTTTCAAAGATCCATACTTCACAAACTCATTTGTTATAACTACAAATGAGCAAATCATCATCTGTGATACTTTTTGTGGGCCTGATTCAATGAAAGAAATAAGAAAATTCATTGAGCAGGATAAAGGTCTGGTACGACAACTTGTGATTTTTAATTCTCACTATCATTACGATCATATCTGGGGAAATTGCGAGTTTCCTGATGAGAGTATTTATGCACATTCTTTATGCTATAATAAAATCCTCGAGAATGGTGAGCGGGATTTGAAATCTCATGCTAAACATACAAGGGGGGAAGTGAAACTTACTTTACCAAACCAGCTCTTTACTTCAAACGTTTTGTTTGATGATGGTAGAATTATGTTATTTCATTCGCCAGGGCATACAATAGATTCATCATCCTGCATAGACTATGAAGATGGTGTTCTTTTTGTAGGTGACAATGTTGAAACACCATTTCCCTATATCTATGATTCAGATATTGATCAATACATTGCCACACTAGTGGAATATGTATCAATGGATTGGAAGTATCTCGTAGCAGGACACGATCCTCTGATGCTGGATGCAAGGCTTATTGAATCAAATATTGATTATCTAGAGCAATTAAGGGATTGGGAGGTCAATCTTGTAGATTTGGATAGAAGAAATCGAAGTCACCATATTATGAACCTAGCATTTCTAACCAAATCACTAGAGAGAAATGAGATTGAGGAACATATGGAACAGAGAATGCATGAGGCTATTGAATTCTTAGATTCATTAGATTCAAGTGAAACAATTGAACAGTTAAAAGCTGCTTTCAATCAACAACTATCAGAGGAGTATGGTAGTTGAATGAATGCTAAGAGCGCTATTGTAAGACCTCCGGGACAGAGTTATTGTGATTGCATCTCATCACATCCAGATAGATACAGAATCAGTCTGCGCAAGGCAATTATGCAACATGAGCAGTATCGTAAGACTTTGGCTGAACTTGGTTTAGAACTAATCATACTTCCACCAGAAGATGATATGCCGGATTCCTGTTTTGTAGAAGATACCGCAATCATCGATGGCAAAAAAGCAATTCTCACAAGACCGGCATTAGAAGCGCGACGGAAAGAAGTAAGTAGCATTCAGGATGTGATTAGTGAATATTTCGAAATTTTTCATATTGCTGAACCAGCTACATTAGAAGGGGGAGATGTGTTTCTAACTCTGAAAGAAGTTGTATGTGGAGTTACTAAGAGGACAAATATGAAAGGAGCCTCGTGTCTTGCTAGAATTCTGAACCGACTCCTGATAGGCATCGAAGATTCATCAATAGTTCATTTGAAATCGTATGTAACCTATCTTGGTGATTCAAAGTTAATAGCAACCAAAGAATATGCAAACAATCCTGCCTTTGAGAAATTTGAAATCCTACAGGTTTCAGAGGAGGAGAAATATTCAGCAAATACATTATTGATAAATGATACAGTGCTGATTCCTGATAATCATCCGAAGACTGAACTCATGTTGAGAGATAATGGTTTCAATGTAGAATCCATAAATGTTAGCGAGTTCCAAAAATGTGAAGGAGCATTGACTTGTTTGTCATTAATTTTCTAGGCAATCTCTGTGTCATTGAGCACACAAGCGGGTTAAATTGGGATTGAGATATATTATTCACACCAATCGTGTAGGAAGAAATAGCATTGAGTAACAATGAATCTGCCTGTATGGTGTCCTCTTCCAAAGTTTCATCTATTAGACGTTCGCGTTTCAGAATAGCAGGTGTTCTTCTATTTGTCACGATTAGCCTAGGGGCTATCGGTGTGACCTCGACTTCACCCATGTTTTCTTTTCAGGAAACCAGTCCAAGCAACACCCTCGAAGAAAATAACGAAGATCCCGTCAATTCTATCGTGCCACTTCCGCGAATAGAGGTGTATACTGATATCCCCTTACCTCCGGAGGTGATTGATGGAACAGTATTTCCGCAACCTTGATGGTTATACCTCTTCGAATTCGTCCATGCGCAATGTTAGTTTTCTAGGATTAGCAAGAAGACTTGCTTCATATCTATGAAGCTGGGGAACATGTTTTCCCTTCGCCCATTTCTTTAGACCAGAATCAATCTTACTCTTGATTTGGTCCCTGAATCTTAACATGACTGCAAAACATTGAAGAATTCGACAAAACCATTCATTCTCTGCAAGAACAGGATCTTGGATTTTCACAACAAACTCGCCCCCAATATCCCCTAATTTGCTATCAATTTCCGCAACTTTTAGTCCCCCATTTAATCGTAGAACATTATAATCTGTACCAGCTGAAACTCGTTTCCTTTCAATCCTAAAAGATTCAAATGTGTTCTCAGGTCCAAGTATGTAGAATGCAAAATTCTCCATTCCTAATGATCCTCGATAAAGCTGACGAACATAGGTTATAATCTCAGATTCTTTGGTGATGACGCAGAAAGAAGTTATTGGTAATCCTGATGTATAGCTGAATGTATACTCTTCACCAACCATCTCCTCCAAAGTTGCAATCCAACCACCCTTGTTTGAAAATAGCTTGATAACAAGACGTTTGTCTAAGGGGTCATCAGGATTCCATAGAGAATTTCGGATGATGATGAAACCGGTCTTTTCCAGATTAGGAAGGTCTTCTTTATGATGCGAACGTTGCGCCTCCTCAATCTTCCCAATTATCTCTGCATCTCTGCTATATTGGCGGCTTTTTGCTCTCCACATTTCTGCTTGTCGCACTCCTAATTCATCACCATGCAAATCTGTTGCATAGAGATCTTGTGCGAAAACACGGTAGGTGGGTCCAACTTTTCTTTCGTCGTCTGGCAAGAATTACACACTCACTCTATTATAGCGTGAAGCAGTGCTCATATATGTTCGTTATTATAGAGGAGTGTTGGTCGATATACTATGAAACTCGGCGAAATTTACAAGATGATTGTGGATATGGGAATCAAAGCTGATCCACGAGGAGACCAGAGAATTAAGGAAATCTTGGAGAAATCCAAGAAAGAGTATGAAAAACTCGAAGGTATCAAGAAAGAGCTTGCTGATCAAGACATGATATGGAATCCATATACAGATTGTAGAATCTTGAATGGAGATCATGATACAGAGATTGGCAGTGTTCTGGCTGGTGTTGATATCACACCAGGTGAGATTGTACTTGCTGATCGATTGGGTGATAAAGGGAATAAGATTGACCTTGTGATGGCACATCATCCACATGGTATTGGAACTTCTAACCTAGATGTCGTTATGAAGCTTCAACCAGAACAATGGGCAAAGCTAGGTGTTCCAATAGCTCAAGCTGAGTCAGCCATGGCTAAGAGACTGAAGGAGGTCCATTGGGCCACAAAACCTAGAAATCACACTCAGACTATTGATGCAGCTAAACTCATTGATATGCCATTTATGTGCGCTCATACTCCTGCAGATTCTCTTGGATATCAGTATCTTACGAAATACCTGAAAGAAAAAGATCCATACACTCTTGGAGACCTTGTTGATGTTTTACTTGAGGTACCCGAGTATCAAGCAGCTCAGAGGTACGGAGCAGGTCCAGAGATTCTTATTGGAAGCAAAGATGGAACTTGCGGCGATAAGTTTGTGTTCTTTACAGGAGGGACAAGTCCCGGACCAGAAGCCATTCCGAAGTTGTCTCGAGCAGGTGTGAGTACAATAATCACAATGCATTGGACAGACGCACTGAAGAAGGTTACAGAAGAAGAGGGTATGTATGTCGTTATTGCGGGACATGACAGTTCAGACTCAATTGGAATGAACTTGATTTTGGATGAGCTGGAAAAGAAGGGAGTAAGAACATACGCATGCTCGGGAATATTTCGACATAGTAGACTATAATCATGTTTAGAGCCCTTCTCTAGAAGGGTCTCTAGACATATTTTGATTGCCTAACGAAATAGTTCTATTTCGGATAAAATTAGGTTGTTTGTAACCCGAGATACCAAATCAGTCTGCTTTGTAGTATTTAATTCATTCAGGTTGTTTATTCTATCGGAGTAATAGCTATTATTGCATGTAAGGGATATCGAATTATAAAAGGTTCAACAAGGGAGAAAAAGGAGGAAGATTGGATAGACCTCCTTCAAGTCTTTGTAAATTAATCATCTTTAATCGAAATTATTTTGACATCTTCAAATTCATCAACAATGTATATCTTATTGGCAAAGACTCTCATCATAGCTGTATCAGGGGACTCGACAAACTCACGAAGATATGGATGCTTCTCAAGGAGGATGCGACTCAATCGCACCATATCCTTAGTTCTTATATCCTCAACACTTCCCACAATTGTAACAGATGTTGTTTTACGAAAATCAGAAGGTTTGTTCTCCCTGTTATCAATGAGAATAGACACACTAGGATTTGCAATCATATTACGGTATTTCAAACGCTCTCTTTTAGTGGCAAATACAATATCTCGGAAACCTTCAGTGACGGCAAAGGAAACAAGACAGCTATATGATTTTCCCTGATTCGATGTACTTAATACAGCAGTAATTTGGTCATCTAAAAGATTCATAACTCTTGCTTTGAGATCATCAGACATTAGGTATCATTCTCCTTTTCATCCAGTTTCTTTGAATGGTCGTGACTGAGAATTCCAGCTCCGGTCATATGAGAAGGGGATAGAAGCTTATCAAGTAGTTCCTCATTAATCAAATCTTCCTCCAACACTAATTCACGAACTGAGCGTCGGGTTTCCAAAGCTTTCTTAGCAATCCGGGTTGCAGCTTTATATCCGATGATAGGATTCAATGCTGTGACAACTCCTACACTCTTATGAACGACATTCAATCCCTCTTCATTAGGCATTATACCTCGAACACATCTGTCTGCAAATATTGGCATTGCGTTTTTCAGGACTTTCAATGCCTGAAAGAAATTATAAGCAATTACTGGTTCAAAAGCGTTGAGCTCAAGCTGTCCTGATTGAGCTGCCATTGATATCACTGTGTCATGTCCAATTACTTGGAAGGCACATTGAGTGACCATTTCTGGTATTACTGGATTAATCTTACCAGGCATAATACTTGAACCAGGTTGTACAGGAGGTAATATGATCTCTTTGAACCCGCCAATTGGACCTGAGGAAAGCAATATCAAATCCCCACAGATTTTTGCTAAGTTTGTGGCAAGAACTCGAAGGAGTGCAGAGGCATGAACAAATTCATCGGAGTTCTGAGTGTCATCAATCAGATTTTCAGCAGTAACAAGATTGGTGAGTCCTGTGACTTCTTTTAGATGCTTTTCAGCGAGCTGGATGTATTCAGGGTCCGCATTCAATGAGGTGCCAATTGCTGTAGCTCCAATATTGTGAGTCTTAAGAACATCTATTGCTAGACCGATTCTGAGAAGGTCTCGTTTCAACCCACCAGACCAAGCTGAAAACGCCTGTCCCAATGTTATCGGAATGGCATCCTGCATTTCGGTGCGACCAAGTTTCAGTAAATCTTTGAATTCCTCAGATTTGGTGTCTATTGCAAGTATCAAATCTTCTAATGCAGACAACAAGTCTCTGAGACCAAAAATAGTAGCAATTTTGATTGCTGTTGGATAGACATCATTTGTACTCTGCGACATGTTGACATGATCATTTGCCGAGATGGGTTTCATAGAATTACGCTCATGACCAAGTATCTCATTAGCTCGAGAAGCAATAACCTCGTTAGCATTCATATTCGTGGATGTACCTGCGCCACCCTGAAGCATATCAACAATGAATTGATCATGTAGCCTCCCCCCAATTATCTCATCACATACTTGGCATATTGCTTCAGCATAGATTTCATGGAGATGTCCTAAATCACGATTTGCCAAAGCACAAGCTTTCTTTACCATTGCCATTGATATGATTAGCATGGAGTAGGCTGAGAGGGAAACACGAGAAACAGCAAAATTCTCCATAGCTCTTAAAGTTTGAACACCCCAATAGTAATCCTTCCGAATTAGTCTGGGGCCTAGAAGATCACTTTCTTCTCTATATTCTTTCATTTTCTCGGACATGGGAATCACCATTGGGTATTATAAAATGAAATTACATAAGACAACAAGAACTCTTCGGCGTGGCATAGAGAATCAGAATCCCGCAGCTTGACCATCCTTTCTGTGGTCGGAACCACCGATCCAAACTCCCTTCTTTCTGAGAATGACTTGACCTCCTCCAAAACCTGACATTGTTTCATGGATGATCTGATGGCCACGTTTCCTTAATTCACCGTGAACGGTTGAAGGAATTCCATTTTCCAATGAAACTGTGTTCTTATTTTGATCGTGGTGAAATCGGGGAAAGTCCATTGCGTGTTGAGGAGGCATTCCAAAATCAATCAGATTACTCACAAATTGAGCATGTGCCTGAGCTTGATGGGAGCCTCCCATAATGCCAAATGCTCCATAGAAATCATCGCCTTTCAGAATAGCAGGTATTATTGTATGGAATGGCCGCTTCTTTGGTGCATAGCAATTTGGATGCTCTGGGTCTAGTGAGAATAAGCTACCTCTATTTTGCAATTTGATTCCGGTACCAGGCACTACGAGACCACTACCAAAACCCAAGTAAAGTGAGTTGATAAATGAAACAACCAAACCCGAACTATCTGCAGTAGTGAGGTAGATAGTATCTCCGCGAGGATTGATTCCTGAATCAGGGGGATCCATCGTCTTTTCGGAATTGATTTCTCTGACCCGGATTTTCGCATATTTCTTTGAATGATAAATGTCTGAAGGAACGTTATAGAAATCAGGATCTGCATTATGGGCACCGAGGTCTGCATATGCCAGTTTTTTGGCTTCAATCATGAAATGAAATCGATCTGCACTAAGTGCATCAAATTGTTGAATGTTCAATTCCTCCATTATATTCATCATTGCGAGAGCAGCAAATCCTTGACCATTTGGTGGATGTTCAAAAACATCTAGACCATTGTAAGTCGTACTAATCGGTTTAGTGATTTCGGTCTTGTGTGATTTCAGATCGTCAAGAGTCAGAAAACCTCCATCCTGCTGAACTGTGTTAACGATTTTTTCAGCAATAGATCCTTCATAGAAAACCTTAGTTCCAGAATTAGCAACTTCCTGAAATGTAGCGGCTAAATCACTATTGCGTACGATATCTCCTCCTTTTGGGGCAATTCCATTCATTGTATATACACGAATTGCTTCTTGACTAGTCAGTACTGGAAGTAACATTTTCCACTGGGCTGCAATTATTGGTGACACAGGAAATCCACACTGAGCATAACCAATAGCAGGTGCAAGAACGTCACCCAACTTCAGATTACCATACTCCTTTACCATAAAATCCCAGAGATGCAATGCGCCAGGCACAGTGACCGTAGGTCCACCTCTAAGTGGCATTTCATTCCAACCCTTGTCAAGTAAATCATCAAGTGAAGCAAGATATCCAGATTTACCCGATCCGTTGAAACTAAGTGGGACCTTCATATTGGGTGAGAATAACAATGCAAAAGCATCCCCACCACAACCAGTACTGAAAGGTTCAGTGACATCGAGAACTGCAGCAGCGGCGATTGCGGCATCAACAGCATTCCCCCCACTTTGTAGAATGTGTATACCTACTTGTGTAGCTAGAGGTTGAGAAGTTGCTACCATCCCATTCTCGGCTATAACTTCAGATCGCCCGTAAGGACGTAACCAGTACATCACTTTGTCCTCTACAAAATCTGACGCGTAGAGGGTATAAATACTATGCATCCAGTCTATGTTTAAAATCTTCAATGTATTTCTCTATTGGCATATTCCATTCACATGTTTCCGGATCAAACAATCCAAAAATCTCCTGAACTTCTGCTACATAATGTAAGTCATGTGCAGTTTGGATAAAAGATTCCTTCAATAAATGACGGAAGCGACTATAACCATGAAGAAAACCTATGAAATCCAGTGAACTCATCTTCATTCGAATTAAATGCTTCAGCTGAGTTTCAGCGTGAATCTCTTTAGGAAAGGGAAGGTTGACGAAGTAGGCTAGTACAGGATCATTTGGTTCGTATAGCTCGAAGGCGCAAAATATGTAGAGTGTATCTTCGAGCTCTCGAAATAGCCACCTATATCCCTTGATAATTCCAAGGTCAAGAAGAGCTCTCATTCTTTTCCCAACTTGTTGCTCTGTAAGACCAATTAATTCTCCAATTTCCTTGTGAGTCAACTCAGCATTCTCTTTTGCATGAGATAGTATCTCGATATCTTTTCCATCACACGATTCATGTTCCGGATTCAAATCGAAATCAAGAATGATTTTCTCTTGTGATTCCGCCTGCTCTTTAGAAATTATCAACCACTCCTCCCAATCCCATTTCCAATCATTTCCACCGTCTAGCTGGGATAGGTTTGCCTCAATTGAAACAATATCGATATTATTCAACACATAATAATCTTCAACTAATCCAGATTCAATAAAGGTGGCAATCATCTTTTCTATATAACTGAAATCACCAAAAGGATAAGATGTGTAGACAAGATATCCACTGTATTTTCCGAACGTGGGGGAAACGAAATATATTGTTGGAAATGCAGAGAAAAGAGAATCTGGAATAGGTCTTTTCTTTGATCCTTGGTCCATGATTATGATTGCATCACCAAGTCCGAATTTTACTTCATGCGTCTGCATAAACAATGTCCCAAGCAATCCACTTTTTCGAAGCTTTGCTAGTCTATAACGAATTGTTCTAGCAGGCATGTCATTTAGAATTTCACTCAGACGTTCTGCTGAAATATTCCCACCAACTCTCTTGAGAATGTGAAGAAGGTGCATTGTCTTTCTATCTAACTTGACCTGTTTCTCATCTTTCACCTTGATTCTAGTGGTGAAACTGCTTCTTCCTCCACGGAGAAATTCGCGACTTGATTTCTTGGCTTTTACCATTCGCATATCCTCTTGCAATCATTTTAGCAAGAAATGTATCTAATCACACATTGATTGCTTATGGCAAAAATAATATATATGCATTGCCGAGAACGTATTGGCAATATATGGCTCGGTTTTGCCGATATGGACGGGTATTTCATCTTACGATGAACGTAAGAGCGACATAGTGAGGAGATGAAGGAAGGATGCGACCAGGAATACCGAAGAGTGCACTTATTCTTCTAGCACACCTTGATGAGAAAGAGCCAATGGCGCCACGCCAAATGTCAAGAAAGTTTAACATACCCCTACGGACTGTAAGCTTTGCTCTCAAACGACTAAGGGAGTATGAACTCATTGTCCGTGTTCCCAATCTGATAGACATGCGACAACCACTGTACCAGATAAACAGCGAGGAAGTAAGACAACTAAGGAAGACACTTGAGGAAATAAAGGTCAAAGCAGCAATGCATATCCGTGCGATATAGTCATTGCTCTAGAGGATATCCTCGATCTTCCCAAGTCTTGAGTCCTTCAAGAGGAACTAGAACATTCTTGAAACCATTGCGAAGCATGATACTTGCACCTGTTGTACTACGAACACCAACAGGACACATAGTAACTATTGGTTTGCCATCCTGAAAATTCTGCTCAGAAATTTCGGTTAGCGGGAAGGATTCTGACTTTGGAATTCTCTTCTTATCAAACTCATGAGGTTGCCTTACATCAACCAGTCGTACAGTGTCATTCTCTAATCCATCTTTTAGTTCCACAAGAGAATATTGTTTCATGGAACGGGTATTTCTGTTAGTCTTAACCCAGCTGTCTATACCAGAGCCTAGATATCCGATGATATTATCCAAACCTAAACGAAGGAATATCGCTCGAGCGCGAGATATGTCAGAGTTATCATGTAGGATAAAGAGGAAATGACTTTCAGGTTTCAGGACCCACCCAGCAAAAAGTCCCATGTGATCAAGATCCATGCTTATCGAATCAGGGATGTAAAATTGTCTAAATACGTACGCAGGTCGAGTATCAATAACAATACGATTTGGTAGTCTCATCAATTCTTCAAAGGACGCAACATCAAGAAGTTTTGGTGAAGGCAGTTCAGATATAAGAGGAGGTCCGGTAGTATTTAACCGCTCACAATTCTTGAAGTAGGTTGCTCGCGTTAGGTTCTGTCTTAATTTACCTTCTACAAATTCTTCCTCATCCAGATTCAGCCAAGGGTTGTGCTTCATCTCGTATTCTATAGTTGAAAATTCTCGCTCACCAATGGCACCACCACACACTGAACCAGCTCCGTGTCCAGGATGTATGATAACGCCATCCCCAAGAGGCACCAACTTTTCATGTAGACTCTCGAATAGCGTTCTTGCCATTTTCTCTGTCCTATCTGGTGCTACAAGATCTATCCGGCCAACTTCATTCACAAAGAGAGTATCACCAGTGAAAGCAACTAAGGGGTCAGTACTGACCGATGTATCAGATATCGCATATATAATAGAATCATCAGTATGACCAGGAGTCTGTATGCAGCGGATTCTCATATCACCAATCTGCAATACTTCTTCATCTGCAATGTTGTCATCGCCATACCCAAACTTTGTTGCGTTGCTATGACCTATCCTAGAGGTGGGAATATAGGATTGAAGCTCAAGTGAACCTATGATAAAATCCTCATTTCTATGAGTTTCAAGAATATAACGAATTTCACTATCATGTTTCTGAGCAAGGCTCAGATAGACTTCAACATCACGGCGAGGATCGACTACGAAGGCTTTATTCTTTGACGTAACAAAATATGAGAGAGCAGCAATTCCTTCAGACCGAACCTTCTCTATCTTCATTGGTTGAACACCGATTGTAAACTAGAGATATGGAATATATAACAACTCAGATGTAGTGGTCTACTTTGTTATACTCCAAGAATTCTGACATCGTAGAGTTCCACCACTTCGAATCCAAACATTCCTCTAACCCAGTTCCCAGGGAAGCTCATGAGTTTCGTATTGTATGCTTGGACAGCATCATTATAATCCAGTCTTGCATTCGTGATTCTGTTCTCAGTTCCAGCAACTTCTACGAGCCAATCCTCAAAAAGTGTAACAGACTGTAAATCTGGATTGTCCTCGAGTGTGATTACAACGAGATTCAATTCCTGTGTCACAAGATCAGAAATATTATCTCGTTGGAATAGACTATCATTGGCATATCGTTCAAGAGTTTTTCCCTCAAGATCCATTGTTGTAACTATGAACAACTCAACAGTGGTATTTTCTTCAATCCAAGTCAATAACCCTTCAAGATGATTTTGCTCATAATCATCATATACAAGATAAGCCCAATCGTTAAGATATCCTGTTGCAGTTGGAATAGCATTGGTATTGGAAATACTAAATATACTCAGAATGATTAATCAAAATATTAAGCCTATTTTTCTGGACATTCCGAGTGACATTACACATTTCTAATTAAAAAGTATAATTATTGTTTTCGTGCAAGTATGAAGGGCAAACAATAAAGCGGTGAAATCCTACGTTATAGGTGATAGACATGGCGTCCTTTAGAGGAAAGAGGATAGACACAGGACAAGGAATCGTAGTGGAAGCAACGGTAGATCACCTAAGACATGCTGCGAAAGAGGTTCTTTGGGAATACAAGGAGATTGAAGAGACTCCTCCAGATATTGAAAGGTCATCGGATGGTGTATTGAAAGTTGGCGAGGCGTTGATCTTCAGAGAGGATATTGAAACATGTCCTGCTGAAATTGTTGCAGTTAAATTAGGTATGAATAAATTATGGTATATTCTTAGTTCCCATAATTGCCCTCCTGAGAAGTGTGCAACTGCACGGGAAGCAATGAAGTGTGCTCAATCAGAAGAGAAGCGACTCAAGAAATTCAGACAGGTGATTGAAGGTACAAAAGGTACTAGAATCCAAGAAATTGAAAAATGGGGACCTGACAAACTTTCAGATGCCCAAGATATATTGGAAATTATCTCTGATGCATCTCGTAGATATTCTCACTGAGTAATCCAGAAACTCAGTAATCGAATTGCTCTGATTATAGCAGATGAATGGGCATAGACCTCAAGCATCTCAGATTCAACAGTTAAAGCATCCACCTCATCAGTTAAGAGAATATCAATCACCTGCTGTTTCAAATGGATGTCAGCGTTATTTAACCAAGATAACGATCGTAATGCAATTCGGGAATAAATCATTAGCATTAAGATGTGTACGATTTGTGATTGCAATTTACTTGATGCAGATATTCCCACATGATCTACTACAGTTCTTTCAATATTAGAAATCAGGGATTTCGATTCAGAAGCATTCCATTGTAGTTCAGGATTCATCAGATTTGTTTCCAAAGTATTATGAATTAAAGAAATTTGATCCCTTAGTTGTAGTAAACTGGAATCAAGTCTACTGCTACCAGTTGATTGAATGATATTAGCAGTTTGCTTCAAGTTTATTGGAATATTGGATTCTAAAACCGCATGAGTATCTGCTTTAATTGGTTTAACTAAGCCTGATAATATCGAGTATGTGTCAGAACCGCAGCAATTGCAAACAACAGACCCTTGAAGTATGCACTCAAATTTCGAAAAGAGGTCTCTAACCTGTGCTTCATTTTCAACACGTCGCATATTTACTCTCCCATCATTCAGAAAAGTAATACTCATTTCACCATAATCCGCTCGAGCGTATCCAAGCTCTTTACTACATCTAATCGAATCAAACATTGAAGAGAGTAAGTCCAACTGCTTACACAATAATTCTGGACTAAATACCATGAATTCGATCATTTCACCAGGTTTTACTCCATTTGAGATTCTCAATTCAGCCATAACTTTCTCGTCAGTATCTTTGCAAGGGCGTGTAAACAGAACACCATTTTCTGGATGCTCAGGTGCAGGACGTTGTGGACTCTTAATTCCCTCTTCACGTAATTTTATGAGACTATCTCGATGAGTCGAATAGGTCGATAGTGAAAACAGAGGACATGAGTCAATTTCGATTAGATCATTAAGGTATGCGCGGACGAAACCACTACAGATACCTCTCCCGCATAAACCACAATCTAATCCTGGTGCATTTTTCCAAGCTTTAGTCCAACGACTACTCACACCAAAAGCCTCAGAATTTCTGACTGAAATCTTTGTTTAAAGCTTACCTTATCACCATTCGCCAGTTTTATATCTCAAATAGATTTGGAAAACTAAGAGTTGAGAAGATGGAAAAAGCTAAATCAGCATTGAAATGGGACCAGAGATCTGATATGGTAAAAACAGGGTTCATACTTCTCCTAGTAATTGGAGGTACTTTTGGGGGATATACGCTCTTCATGTTTGCTATGGGCACTACAACCCCATTAGTAGTTGTTACAAGTGAATCCATGGTTCCAACATTGCAGGTAGGAGACTTACTTGTCCTCAGAGGAGTACCAGAAGAGCAAATACAGGTCGGGAATATCATTGTCTTCAAAGATACAGAAACCTTCCTCGACACAGACAATCCCATAGTTCACAGAATTATAGATATTGAGGAAATTGATGGTGAGCTTAGGTTTTATACGAAAGGCGATGCAAATGCCCCAGCAGATCACGGCTATCGCCGTTACGACGAAATCATTGGAGTCATGGTAACAAAAATACCGTATATCGGGTCAGTAAGTATGTTTCTAAAAACTGAGGTTGGAATTAGTCTAATTGTGGTGATATTCATACTCATTCTCGTAGTGCCAGAATTTGCATGTAAAGATGAGGAGGATAAATCATCAGAGGCTAATACTAGCACTTTAGAATCTGATGAGAAGGATATATCCATATTTTTTATTAAATGAAAGGTGATAAGTATAAACTCACAGCTTCTATTTATATGTTTGTCTTCAAACGGATGAATAAAATCAAAGGATGGATTTTCAGAATGAGCTACTTTTTCTAGAAAGTCATTTCAATTTAACATTTGCAATCACTTTTTGGATAGTCTTGAAAGTAGTATTACAGCGACTCCCATTACCACAACTCCAATTCCTGGGATGAGAATTCCTGTTTTTGGTGATGGGTGAGTGACAAGAAGGTCTACACCTATCGATTCATTGTAGTAAGGTGTACAGAGGACAGCATAGAACCCTGTCCCTGGGAGCTCGACCACAGTTTCAAAAAATCCATCAATCTTCTCAAATATGACAAGTATATCTACCTCTTCAAGACTTGCATTCTCAAGGATGTATTGGAAGTTCGACCAGGTGAGTATGTACATTGAGAATGATCGATTATGGTAATCTTCAGCCGTGATCATTACATTTCCATATGATTTGAATATCATACCTTCGTACTCCCCATATCTTGCATGGGCAGTCATACCTCTTCCACCTGTAGGGGTGAAAGATGTTGCTATCAAGACCATACCGATCAGGACCACTATTCCTCCAGCTCTCATCCCTCAGACCTCCATCCCCTGGAATATGAGATGACATGCAGAGTATGCAAGAGCTATCAAGACAATTGTTCCAATGATGGGGAGAATAAACTGATTCGCTGACACATATGAAGTCCCATAATATATGGACGCCCAGATCATCACCACTGGATAGAACACTCCCCTGACCTGAATCGAGAGATTATAGTTGGTAGACATCATAGTGAGAAGATACCACATTCCCAACCCAAAAAGCAGCGATGTTTCAGTACGTTTTGATAGCATTGAAACTAGGAAACACGTGGATGTTATCAACATACAGTTGAGTAGGAGAACAAGACTCCAAAACAACAGGGTGGGATATTGCTGAAAGTTGGGTATACCAAGCACGATTTGTATGATCCAACCACCCATAGATATTCCCCAGAGAAGCAGATTGACTAAGAGAAACTTGACGAAAAGGATCGTACTTCTACTCACTGGAAAGGAGAGATAGGTCCTGAGTGTTCCATCCTCAATAGGTCTGGTGAGGGAGAGGGTACTCAGCAAAGGTGCAATTAAGCTGAGTACATATGGTAAAGATATCAATGGACCTGCCGCTGCTTGTGTATTGTCCTTACGGATGGCTTCAAGAATATTGGCTTCTATCCCTGTCCCGTTGTATACACTCCTTGGGACTATAAACACACTCTCCATAAAACCCCCCAGGAGTGTGCCAACACAAAAGAAAACTAGTAAGCAGACAATCCCCTCTAGGATTGGAAAGTATGCCATATTCTCAAACTCTATCGCAATGATAGCACGCAGATTCTTCCTCATTATCTTACCCTCATTATCTCTCGAAACGCATCCTCCAGCGACCCAACATCCTCTGATATCCCATAGAAGGGAACATTATAGTTCCTAAGAACTTCCTGAATCTGTTTCTTGCTCTCAGCCTTCCTCGAAGGTTCAACTCGGACAACGACCTGGCTCGCACCTGTGGTGCGTGTGCCAACAATCCCTGGAATGCGAGTCACGTACTCGGATACCAGAGTCGGTTCAGTTGTACTGATTTTTAACAGGTTTGATGTGTACGTGGCTATGATGTCCCTAACAGAGCCTTGTTCTAGCAGCACTCCCTCATTGATGAAACTAACATCATGACAGATTCGTTCGAGCTCTGACAGGATATGTGATGCCACGAAGAATGAGATGCCTTCAGTAGTGTAAAGATTGAAGATGATGTCCACGACCTCGTCACGACTTGCCACGTCTAGATTTGATGTCGGTTCATCAAGGATGATCAGACGAGGATTTCCTGCAAGTGATTGCGCCAGCCCAAGCCTCTGCTTCATACCAGCAGAGAGCCCCTCTATCTTCTGATTCTTCTGTTTTGTCAGGTTCACACTTGCAAGGAGCTGTTCAGGGTCCTTGTCACTTCCATAGAGCCTGACAGTATTTCTCAGATAATGGATTGGTGTTGTCTGTTCAGGGAATGCAGTTCGTTCATGAAGGATACCTATGTTCTGACGTATCTCTAAAGACTGGTCCAAAATGTCATATCCAAGGACTCTAGCATTCCCCGAGTCTGGTGTGATCAGACCTAGGAGGATGCGAAGGAGTGTTGTCTTTCCAGCACCATTAGGACCTATGAGACCAAAGACACCATCCCCAATCTCCAGATTGAAACCATTGAGTGCTTGAACCCCATTGAATGATTTATGCAGGTCATGTACCTCAATGACTGACAACTTCATTCCTCATTCCAAGAATACCTCACAGTGTGAAGTAGTTGCATTTAGCAGAAACGATATGTTGCCATAAATAGTTATCTTTGTTGCTCAAACACTTCTCAAATTATTCCGATTTGTTAAATCATTAACTGTAAAGCTCTAGCTTCCAGTATTCCTGTATATTGGTCAACAGGCTTTGCCTTGATTGATCCAGCTGGCCTGTATCTATAACCATAGATTCTCCCACGAGTCATCAACTCTTCCAAAAACTCTGGTGCGAGCGTCTTATGCAGATGAGATGGAATATAACGCAAAGCATTCTTCAAAGCAAGAACGGTTTCTCGTTGTTGAGCATTGTCTATGTTCATTGGGATGACATCCCTCCTACAGACCTGGCTTCTTTCTCCTGTCGGTGTTTTGGGACATCACTCCCATCAACAGTGAGGGTTTCCACAGTTCTTACCACGGTGGGATC
>CAYWJO010000053.1:0-20684 GCA_964458565.1 uncultured archaeon
CTGCTGAATCCTTGGGGGTACTCAAATTCAACAGGTTTCCCATTCAATTGCTGAGTTCCCCAGATTGTATCATGTTTCTCCTTTGGCCAGTTTTCTAGTAAATCTGGTCCAATTCCAATATGATCTGGCCCTATAAGATTTGAAATATATTCGATATGCCGTACCATATCCTCCACAGACACATGTCCATTTATTTTCAGAAAAGAAGGCAAACAATGTATTCCTATGACTCCACCTGACTTACCAACTAACTCAATTACTTTATCATCCAAATTTCTTGGGTGATCACAAAGCGCTCTTACATTAGAATTCGAAACGATCACAGGGTCACTTGTTATTTCTAAAACATCAAGACATCCTGTATGTGACATTTGAGCTAAATCAATCACCATTCCGATTCGATTCATTTCTTTAACAACATCAATTCCAAAATGAGTAAGACCACCTGCATTTCGGTCAGCACAACTATCGGATATTTGATTTCGAATATTCGCAGTTAGATGCATACAACGAATTCCAAGCTTATAGAATATCCTGAGTAATGAAAGATCCTCTTTTATTGGTGAGCCACCCTGCAAACACAAGATAATACCAAGTTTATCTTCGGTCTTTAACACTTCAACATCATTTATACTCTCAATGATTTTGAGATTAGAAGCACTTTCAACTGCTTCTTGCAACATGCAATCAATTCCATGTAATGCTCGTTCCATTGGGTCTGCAAATGAAAGCATCTTTTTCAACGGAAAGGTCGAAAACATCCTAGTGCGGCCACCTACATGATCACAAATGATATTCACTCCACCGGCTTTCAGACTGGGTAAATGTCGATTTTCTAAGACACGTTTTTCACCCCAGCTTCTACGTTCTGCAATATCAATCAGATAATCGGTATGGGCAAGAACAACCAAGTCATTATAATCTACATTTGTCATTGAATCACCTTTTTTTATGTTTAAGATACCAGAAGATTTGCAAGGATAGCAACATTGTTGCAAGTTTCCAAGGATTTGATAATATCTCTCAATTCCTTAGCTTTATTCTGAGATATAGCGTTTGTTGAAAGATTGAAGAATTTTTTATCAAGTTCCATTGGAGTCATATCCCGTGGACGTCTTACATACTCGCTTTCTATCTTAGACCTATCATTGAGATGAATCTCAATCTTAGCAGCCATTCGATGGTCAAGCCCCATCTTTTCTAACTCCGGGTCTATAACAATCTGTACTCGACCAATCATTTTCCTAATATCAGATGAATTAATCCTTTCTTCCGAATATTGATTAATACCAAGCTCACCATCTAATAAAAACGCAGCTGCAGCATAATTCATGCTCATCTGAGCGGACGATATGTTGTCATACTGAGCTCCAACATTATTTTTCAAAGCGCCGCTAGTTGTTTTGATAACCACGGATTCTATTTTCGTTGAATCGATATCATTAGCTGATAATATTCCTGCAATCGCATCAGCGACAGCATGAAAGCTTGTGCAATTTGGATATTTTTTCAAAACTAAGTTGCTCATTAGATATTTAGTTCCTAAATCTGCCGTTATATTGTCAATGGTAGGGTCTGAGGAGTGTGCGGTACAAAAACCACCCTGTTTAGATTCAAAGATGTCACGATATCCAGTAAATCCTTTTCCTGCAAGAAAAGCAGCCATTAATCCTCCTTGAGCTGATCTTGCGTTTACAACACGTTTAGCCATAGCTTTGAATCCAAATGTCAACAAACCCCCGACATATGGTCCACATATTCCGAGTGCGTTAACCATTTCATCTATACTAAGACCTAAAATCTTACTGGCCGCTGCAGCAGCTCCAAAAGTCGAACAAATAGCTGTACCATTCCATCCATGAAGGACGGACCAACCAAGACCACTTCGAACTCTAGCGGATATTTCATGACCAATCACTACCGCAGTTATCATGTCTTTACCAGAAACAGAATCCAATTTCTCCGCTGTAGCTAAAGCGGATGTCACTACGAGTGCTCCAGGATGAATACCAGTTGGCACATATGTATCATCATATTCAAAGGCATTAACTGCATTTGCATTTGCAAATACGGCATTGACGCAAGGGACCTTCGCTTTATGACCCCAGAGAGTCGCTTCCTTAGAGCCACCCCATTCCTTCACCATTTCTGCTACAACGGAAACCCATGGTTTTGTAGACCCAAAGAGTCCACAACCAAACATATCAAGTATATTATCTTTTGCAGCTTCAACGAATTGTCTTGGAATGTCATTGAATTTCAATTCGTGAATCCAATTAGCAAGAACCTCACTAACCGTTTGCATGAATATCACCTAGAGTATTATTTCATTCATCTGGATCAACACGACGCATCTTGAATACGACTGGACGCGCTGCGTCAGGACATGCGTGCTCAACAATACCCTCTTTATTCCATGGAAAATCGAAACCAGCTCTCATGGGAAGTACCTTGTACATCATTGACGCGAGAGCACTGTAACAGATAACACCGTCAATCTCACCCTCCTTGAATACAAGTTTATCTCCAGGTTTATAATACCTACAAGGACCTTTGCCTGCTGTATCTTCACCTTGTAGACCATGAACTGATTTCACTACAGCTTCAACATTGTAGGTTTTATAATTCGGTTTTTTTAGCTTGCTCATAATAATTCCTCAAAAAAAAGAAGATATTCCTAGAAATAAGTATTTTTGAAGAAATTATTCCTTAATTATTCCTAATTTATACACACAAGCAAGATGTCGCTTACATTGAGGACAACCCCTTCGGCATTCAATCAGACTCTCAGGAATTGCACTTGTGCTTGAACCTTTTATGTTTGTAACAAGATTGAAGATATTCTCTACGTCTGCTTCTTCGCCCTCAACGACTAAAGTCGTTGCTCCTTCAGCTCCTTCAATACCTCCTGCACCTATCACAGTCACATTTACATTAGCAAGCTCCATCAATGCTTCTCGTTCAGTTACTAATTCACCAAAAATCGGTATTAATCCAACAGCTGCACCAAATGATTTGTCAATAGTAGTACGTCCTGCTGCTAGAACAGCATCACGAATCGTGCCGGGTATTAGCTTCTCCAGTCCTGATGCAATTATAACTTTGGACCCTTGAGTCATAAATCCTGCAACTGCTTTTCCAGGTATATGACCTAAGGGTGCCGCAGCCATCATCGCGGCATCGCCATTCTTATCAATAGCATTCGCACTAGCTATAATGATATCATCCCTACCAAACCCTGCCACTATTTCATCGATCGTAGCATCAACATTTTCTATGTTTTTACCTTCGATTAGAATACAGTGAGCATTATCCACCCTCCGAAGAGTATTCATTGTCCCTCTTGGAGTGATTCGTCCTCCGATTCTCAATGGATGGCCTGTCAATTCTTCTGCAATCGCGGAAACGGTAGTCCCCCCTTTAAGTAGAACCTTTCCCTTAGAGAGTGCCTTTTGGACATCGATTCGCTTACAAATGCCTAGAGCAATAATTCGTTTTGCCTCTGCAACTGTGAGAGTTATTTGTATCTTCATGAACTACCACCCAATAGGATGATTATTTCACCGTTCGATCAATCCTTGCAACTGTTATGATGTTATTTCCAGGATACGCTACTGGAGATGCAGGAACACCAAGAATCGTGCCATCCTGAGGAGATAATATCTTTTCAAGCTCATTACCGAATAAATCGACAATGCTAGCAAGATGATCTCCTTCCTTAACTTCCTGTTTAATCCTACATTTTTCTGTTGTGATGATGAGACCTCCATACCCACAACGAATATTGGTGCCTTTCAAAACACCCCATTCACCCGCTGATTCATGTTCTCCATCAAACATATTGATATAACGCATTACATTTACTATTGCATGAATAAAGGTGTCAACGTTCTGATCTAGAGTATCAGGCATACGATTATTTGATCCACCCAATTCAAGTATAACAGCTGGAATTCCTTCAGCACCGCATGAATTTAGAAGCGTATTTGGATGATGGCTTTCGTGTAATAATTTCCAGGTGGGACCAACCGCTTTCCCTAGTTCTATCGATTTTGGATCATCACTAACCATGATGCGATTAATCAGGTAGAATAAGCCCCCACCACCATGTAAGGAAACCACATAATCCATATGCTTTACGAGTTGTGTGAAATATACATGTACAAATCTTTGAGAAATTGAACCATTTGCTAACCCAGGGAATAGTCTATTCATGTCGTAATTATATCGTTCATCGGGATTTCCACGAGTACCAGATTCATATGCGCGTATATTAAGAACAGGAACGCCAATAATTGTACCTGATAATTCTTCAGGTTTTATTTGATTCATTATTTTTACTACGGCTAAAGAACCCTCAGTTTCATCGCCATGGCAACATGCTTCTAAGAGAAGTGTTGGACCCGGTTTATGGCCATTTACAACAATTACCGGAATGCCAAGCGGAGAACCATCAGATCTTGTCGACACTGAGAGCCAACCAGAAAACCGTTCTCCTCTTTTTCCTATTAATTGAGGAATATCATCAATATACATTTTAATTTTCCACAAAAAATGAATATGACATAGAATATATAAAGGTGATTTTTATTATTCTATAAAATATGACAGAACCTCATAAATTTAAAATATATAATAATCTCCAGAGGAATAAATCCATTATTTTTTCCGAAATAAAAGATGCGATTAATTCCCTAGGAATTCCTGAAGATGTGAAAGGAAGTTTCGGATTGGGTGGAGGATCTGGTACACCACCTACAATACCGATAGATGTTCTTGATGCAATGCACTCTGCAAGTCGTAAGGTAATTTCACTTGCAACTTTAGCTGATGAAGTGCGAACACTTGTCAAGGATGTTTATGGAGATTCATACGATGCTGTAGCAACAAGTACTGCAGAAGCCGCTCTTTGGGTATCCTACGAAGCTTTGTTTACACCGCCGATTCAAGGCAGAGGTGATACGTATCACTCTGCTTACATAGCACCATATGAAAGACATCTTCATCACCAAGGAGGGTATGGAAGACCATTTCCACCTAAATACAAGGATCTATTCTCAGATCGTGGAGTTACTTCAGGTGATTTAGGAGTCCAAGGAAAGAGGTTATCAAACCTTGAAACGTTGATAGTCCCACTTGAAGGAGCAAGATATGAGGTTCATGGAATTAAATACCACACTATTCCAATGTTGACAACAGTAGATCCGGATAAATCAATTGAAAAAATTAAAATCGTGGCTGATAGACACATTAGCAAATTAGCAGGATTTACATCACTTGGTTATGATACGATAGGATATGGATATGATATCAAAGATAGAGATGGAGCTCCAAAATTACAGAAATTAATTGGTAAAACAGCACAAGAGTATAATGTGCCATATATTTGTGATAATGCGAGAGGACTACCCTTTGGAGGAACTGATCCACGAAAGACTCATGCAGATGTTATTCTGTATAGTATGGACAAAGCTGCTGGAGGTCCAACATGTGGTCTTGTAATTGGAAAGGAAGATGTAATGATTCCTATTCGAAAAGCTATGGGTGTACATGGTGCTCGTCAAGGAACAACATCTGCATTTGGAAAAGCAGGGTATGTCATGGCTGATCCTGGGAAAGAGGCATTAGCAGGATTGGTTGTTTGTTTAAGAAAACTAAAAGAAAATCCAGATCGTTTCAAGAAGAACATTGAAACACTTCATGGAATTGTAACTGATGAATTCAGTAAATCAGAATTACTATCACAAGATGGAGTAAGAGTTACAAAATCATACAATGGAGTCTCAGTTGAAGTCAATTATGTTGACACGTGGACTACTGAAAAACAAGGATTACCCATATTTAGCATAGAAGATATGTACGCAGGTACAAATCTGATTCAATACGGTTTAGCACAAGCAGGAATTCGACCCCCCCTGAGTTATGATGGAAATATCTTCATAGTGTTTGGCCAAGCTAATCTAGATAATGAAGACAAAATAATTCCCGAGATTTACGAATATGCTGTGAGAGGGCTCGCAAGAACTATGGAAATAATTGCAAAATGGGGTATCAATCCAAATTGATATGAAATTTGAAGGTGATTAAAATGGATTATGTCGAAAGCATGCTGGAAGTGATTGGGAATACACCTCTTCTTAAGTTGAATCGAATCGGTAAGGATGTAAAAGCCAATGTCTTTGTGAAATTGGAGCATCTCAATCCTAGTGGGAGCTATAAGGACAGAATGGCACTCTCTATGGTCGAGGCTGCTGAGAGGGGGGAAACATGGAATGGTAAAAGACTCAAACCCGGAGGTGTTGTTTGTGATGCATCCGCAGGAAATACAGCTCCAGCTCTTGCATTTATCTGTGCTATGAAAGGATATGAGATTAGATTATGCTCCTATGCTCATTTTCTTCATTCAGATGATAAGAAGAAGAGTGCCAGACTAAAAATTAGTTCCGCATTTGGAGCAAACCATTACCCCTGTCCACTACCAGATGATAGTATACTAGAACAATTTGATGATGAAAAGGAACGCAGATTCGCAATAATTATTGCAGGGAAACATCACATGTATCAAATGGAACGTGATGATCCAGATGTCATATGGGTCGATCAGATTTATAATGACGCAAATTGGAAAGGCCAGATGGCCATGGGGGAGGAGATTTACAAGCAACTCGATGGCAAAATTGATGCATGGGGTGCATCAATAGGGTCTGGCGCAACATTTCTTGGAGTAGCCACAGCATTGAAAAACCACGGTGTAGAACCATATACATTTGGAGTCGTACCTGATGAAGGAACAAGTCTTGTAGATATTAGCACAGGTATTATGGATAGTACAACAATGGGTAGACCACCATTGAGGATGAAGATATGCGAAATGTTGAACCTCGAGAAATGGTGCACAGAAGATTCCATTGTTGAGAAGGTATACAAGGCAGGATATCCGCATAAGTGGTTTGGCGTGACTCAAGAAGATGCACGAAATATGGCAAATAGATTATGTCAAGAAGAGGGAATCTATTGTGGTATGTCATCAGGTGCAAATGTTTATGCAGCGATGAAAATTGCTGAGGGACTTGACGAGGGTCAAAATGTCGTTACGGTCATTGTTGACAGAAGAGACCGCTATTTGGATGAATATCCAAACGATAAGTATGTAGTCTAACAAGAAGGTGTAAGAATATGCCAATTAATCTTCAAAGAGCTCAAAAAATAATGAATGAGAGGGGTCTTGATGCCGTATTAGCATCATCCCCAGAGAATTTCTTCTATGCTAGCGATCTATATATTCCCTTCATAGATCGCTTTAGAGGATTCCTAAGTGGACTTGGGGCATTTGCGTTAATTCCAAGAGAAGGAGATCTGGTTGTATCTACTACTGCATTAGATGCAGATTTAGCTAAAATTACCTCTCCTATCAAAGATATTAGATTCACACGAACCTGGGCATATTTTCAGAGAGATGGTGCTCATGAAATCGAGGTCTACGAGAATCCGGTTGAATCATTCAAGGAGATTGTCAAGGAGAAAGGTTTCACAAAAGGGAAAATCGGTATTGAAGAAAAAACGTTACCTATTGTAGATTACAGAGCAATATCAAGTAATTTGCCTGATGTAGAGTTTGTTGATGCATCTAAGACCTTACTAGATATTAGAGCTGTGAAAATACCAGAGGAAATAGAGAGAATACGGAAAGCATGCAAGATCTCAGAAATAGCATTCGATGCCGCCTTCTCGATTTGCCATGAAGGAACATCAGAAGCGCAAATCCTCGGTGCATTTCAACAATCAGTATTGGATCAGCTAGGATATATCCCTAAAGGAATTCTACATCAGAATTTCACAATCGGTGTTCATTCAGCTACAGTAAGAAGAGGTGAACCGCTTGACTTGAAATTGAAAAAAGGTGATGTTATGCGATTCGATGGTGGGGCAATATACAAGGGATATCGCTGCGACTTTGCCAGGACGCATGTATTAGGGAAAGCGGATGAGAAAGTTAAGAAAGTTTACCATGCACTTGTAAAAGCTGAAGAAAAAATCATTGACATGATAAAACCAGGTATAAAATTCTCGGATCTGTATGAAGTTGGATTGAAGACAGTACAAGAAAGTGGCTATCCTGACTTCATGAGAAAACATTTTGGTCATGGACTTGGGCTTATTACTGAAGAAGACCCCTTGATTGGACCAAATAATAATACACTTGTCCAAGAAGATATGGTTCTTTGTGTTGAAGTCCCCTATTACTGGACCGGAGTAGGTGGTTTCAATGCTGAAGATGTCATGAGAGTACACTCTGATGGAGTCGAAGTGTTAACACCAAATCTGAGTAAAGAATTAGAGATTTGAAGGTGCTAGTGATGAAATATGAGAGGAATTTCTTAAAACCGAGAGAGAGTGAAGATATACCACATCACGACAGCAAAATCATCAAGCAGACTGGTATGTCATATGTTCTTTTAGACAATATGCATCATCCAGATGCGGATCTAAGAATTACGACAAGATACATTGAGAATGTGCCGAAAGAAGCTCCTGCTTATGTCGAGCTCCATACTCATGACGTAGATCAAGTCTTCATATTTCTCAGTTATCCAGGAAATCCCGAACCAATGAAAATAGAAGTCATCTTTGAAGAAGAAGTGTATAATGTAGAAGCTCCCATCACAGTGTTTATTCCTAAGAATGTACCTCATACTCAAAGGGTCCTGAGTGGTAGAGGTAGACTAGTGACGATTCTGAAAAAAGGGACTTATCCCTAGATTCAGATTCGTGACTATTTTATTTCTGTTTTCTATATTCCCATATCAAAGACGCAATTAGCTTTTCATAACCAGCAATTCCATCCATCTTGTCGGTTCCATCAATCATGAAGAATTCGTCAAATCCATGGCTATGACCACCGGATCCAACACATCCCGTCGCAAACGGTAGATTGAGAGGCGGTTGGTTAAAGAGATATAGAGGTATAGTCGCTAATGATGTAGGCCAAACTTGAACTTTCTTATCCAGCGAATCATAAGCTCTGATGAGAGATTGGGCAATCTCCTCTTTAACGCTAGTCCTACAGGACTCAACACTTGCTAGTTTCTCAATCTCAATAGCTTCGAATCCATGTTCCTTTAGATGATTGTGTATTTTCATAAAAATTGAATCGGTTGTCTGGTCAGGAATTAACCTGATATCTAACTTAGCTTTCGCTTCACTGGGAATTACTGCTTCCGGACCTACACCAGTGTAACCACTCCATATTCCATCAATATTGATTTGGCATGTGAATAGTAACCTCTCGAGTAATTTTCTCGGGTCAGATTCATCACCTACGAGAATCTTGGCACCCTGAGATTTTTTATAACTGACCAAATCGAAATCATTCGCTAAAATATCAACTAACTCTAAGAAATCACCATCAGGTTCAACTACTTCATCCATAAATCCTTCAATCAATACTGTGTTGCTGTCTTCTGAGACCATCGATTTCAATGCAGAAATTAAATACCAGATTGGATTATCGATTGCAGGTCTGTGCATACTATGAATTTCATGATTAGCAGGACCTCGACCCCAATTCTTAGCTGATGCGGTAAGCTCAAGATAGAGGACTCCCTTATACCCCAGTTGTACTCTTGATACTCCTTGTGAATTCTGAGATCCAAAAGGCATGTAGAGTGCATCAGCTTTTTGAAGAACTGGCTGATATGCCTTAATGAATTGAGGTAATGTTGGACTGAACATTTCCTCTTCTCCATCGAAGACAACAATGATATCATAAGGCAAATCAGATTCTGCAGTTTTAACCGCATCAATAGCATTCAATATACCAGCTATTTTCATCTTATTGTTCACACCCCTACCTACCAATATTCTACCTTTCTCAGGGTGTTCAACAATTCTCCCTTCAAAAGGAGGAATCGACCACTTTTCGGTTTCAACTGGATTACTATCATAGGCTCCATAGATCAACAAAGTCTTATCTGAATCAGAATTGCCATATAACTGTCCGAGAATAATTGGATTCCCATTTCCAGGAAATACTTCCACTTCGTCAAAGTGAATTCTTGACATCCAATTAGCTATTAATTCCGCACACTCCTTCGTGCCAAATTGCTCAACCGAAACACTTGGTTGCCGTACAAGTTTCTGTAGTTCAACAACATGATTTGTAAAATTCGAATCAAGAATAGCTGATATTTCTTCAAGTCCCATCGATAATCTCACCAATTTAAGTATAAAATTACGCTACATATGTTATTTTCGGATAATATTTGTGATTATCTGCTGGGATCCAAAGGAATTGACTTCTTTTTCCTGATGGCTAATGCTACAAAGAACGTAACAAGCATCAGTAGTGATGCAATCCTAAAGAGTAATGTGATATCAGAAAATGTAACGAGTATTCCAGCTAGAACAGCTCCAAAAGTTGAACCAATATTGAACATTGTTGATAGATAAGCAGCCGCTACATTTCTAGCATTTGCTGCACACTTATCTGCAAGCATAGTCCATTCGGATACAACTCTCAATCCAACTGCTAATCCAAATATAACCATCAAAACAACAAGGTAAAAGAAATCAGTAATTTCCACTAGAAGAATGTAGACAAGAGATAGAACTCCAATAGCAGTTAGAATAGACCATTTGTAATCGACTTTATCAACAAGACGTCCTGCAGGGATTCGAAGAAGCATGTCAGAAAGCCCACGAGTTCCAAGTAGAAAAGCAATCAATGATGGTGCCAAGAGAAGTGTGTTCTCTGCATAAATTACAAAGAATGTGATATAGAACGAGTAGGTTATGGCATAAGAAAATCGGAGGAAGGTCAATATCAGAAGGTCACGTGAATGGAGTATACTACTCAATGATTCGATTGGATTATTTCTATCAACGTTGACAGGTTTCAATAATGCCGTTGTCCGTTTTATTACGATTAGAGGTAGTAAACCAAATAATGGAAGGAGAGCGGCCACTTGGAAAACTTGGACATAGGTCAAGAATGTTAGAAGTAATGAGCAGAGAAATGGTCCGATACTATTAGCTAACCCATAAGATGTAAGAAAAACACCCATAACCTCGCCCGTCTTTCCTTTCGGAGCTAAATTTTGTGAAACTGAAATCGCCATAGGTACTAATGCGGCTGTTGAAATCGCATGAAGCACTTGAATAGGATAGAAGAATATCAATTGGGGCGCAATGGAATAGAAAAATTGAGAAAGGCTTTGGCCAGCTACAGCGAGGAGGATTACATACACACCACTAAAACGTTCTGACAACACACCCAAGGGTATTTTCAATAGCATCAATGAGAATGATAATACACCAATTATCAATCCGAGTTCAAATGGAGTGGCTCCGATTTCTGTCACATAGAGAGGGATTATTGGACGAGTTGTTTCAACAGCTAGAAACACAAAAAGTGAAGAAAATATCAATACGAAAAGATCAATTGGATAATGCTCCTTTTTTGACATTTTCGCCACCTAAATTATATTCTTTTTTAGGATTATTTTATGGGATTAAAAAGAATATTTGAAAAACCCATAAATAAATAGAATGGAATATTCATTCTTCATGAAATATATTTTTAATTAGAAATTAAAGCTAGTGCGGATTCAACAATGAACGTACCCCACTATTCCAAATGGCTTCACCCAATTTCTTGTACCCTTCGATACTAAGGTGCAAGCCATCACCAGAATCGTACGCTCTCTGTAGCAAACCATTTTGATTTGAAAGAGACGCGAAGGTATCAACAGCAGTAAATAATGTATTAGAAGTGAAATTGTTATTGAGTATATAGATGTTGATTGAATTCTGTGCGGTTTGAATATCGGGATAAAAGGAACCAATTGGGGGTATCGTGCATGCAATAACCTGATGACTATTATCTAACGCAATCTTCCACATTTTATTCAACGAGTTCTTTATTGAATCAATAGGTCGCCCCCACCCTATATCATTGGATCCACCCATTATTATAACAAAATCATAGAACGCATCTCTCAATTCTACCAAAAGCCGATCGGGCATCCATTCTGCTAGCTCACCAAGTACTCCACGATTTGTAAATGAGATATCATGATAGCCAGTTTTCCTTGATTCTTCTAACAACCAGAAACCATATTGAGATCTTTCGTCACCGTAATCATACGCAGGGTCATAACCGGGACTTCCAGCAGTTAAGCTATCACCAAAGCCAAGGATAGATGTCATCGTAATATTGTAATTTATCGGACTAATTGAATCTGACGGAACTAGATAATTAGGCTTCCACAGAATGAAATATTACAACGAATGTTCACCAATTAGAGGGAAAAGAAGTGAATGATTCAACTGGCCTTGAACAAAACACGAGAGATCCTGTGATTGTTTTTGGAGCGGCATCATTTCTAAATGACATGGGGTCTGATTTGATTGCTCCAATTTGGCCCACTTTTCTGAGAAATCACATTGGATTAGACCTTTTTCAAGTAGGTGTTGTTGATGGTCTAGCACTGACAATAACTGCATTGTCAAAGCTGATGTCAGGATACCTCTCAGACAGAACTCAAAAGAGAAAGATATTCATTACATTGGGTTATTTGCTCTCAGTAATTGGTAGACTTGGTTTCTTTATTTCATATACATTCTATCAGATATTGACATGGAAATCAATGGATAGATTGGGAAAAATTAGAGGCCCACCTCGTGATGCAATTGTAGCATCTGAAACAGAAACTGGAGAGAGGGGTAGGGCCTTTGGAGTTTTGAGATCATTAGATACAGCGGGAGCAGTAGTTGGTGCAACAATAAGCTACCTTCTCTTTGTCTATATTGGGTATTTGGGTATAATTCTACTAGCGGCCATTCCAGGAATTTGTTCGGTCATTTTGGTTTCGGTTCTAATAAAGGAAAAGAAAGGCAAAGATGTATTCAAAGGAGTAACATTCAGAGGATTAGATAGAAATCTCAAGATGTTCCTTTTTTCATCCTTACTATTTGCATTAGGGACGTATAGCTATTCGTTCCTGATATTATATTCCCAAGGATTTGGTTTCGGAGAGGCAGTATTACCTCTTCTGTACCTTCTTTTCACCTTCGTGTATGCTGTGAGTAGCTATCCATTTGGTAGAATTTCAGATACCATCGGTCGCAAACCGATTCTTCTCTTAGCATTCCTTTTCCTAATAATGACCTCAGGATGGGCACTCATAGTTCAGGACTGGTTTACTGTTGTGATCATGTTCATCTTCTTTGGATTGATGCAGGGGGCTCTAGATCCTGTACAGACTTCGTATATCAGCGATTTAACAGAAGAGAATAGACGAGCTAGCATTCTTGGAGCATTTCAACTAGTCATTGGTTTGTGTGCCTTACCTGCAGGAGCGATAATTGGTTATCTCTGGGAGTACCTCTATAGTGCAGCAGCATTTCAATACTCTCTGATCTTATGCGGAATTGCAATCATCACACTAGTATTTGTAAAAGAGAAATCTAGTGAGAATGTCATGTAATGGTCACATCTTGACCAGCGAGCTTTCTCAGCATTGCACCTAAACTCATGCTAGTCAGCATATACCATGACCAATAGTACATCCCGAATCCTGCACCTGGAACTGTTATTCCAATCCAGTCCTTGAAGAACACTAGGACTGATTCAACATGAAATGGTACAATAGCAATGGGAAGGCCTTGATATATTCCCCCTAAGAGGCTAAAAATGATGAAGAAGGGGATTATAAAAATTAAATATGGTTTACATCTTGCTCCCATCATATCCGCATTCAAACGCATAATACGCTGCTGCTGGGACATGACCTCCTCTAAGAGCAATGGATCCATTGTTTTTCTGGCTTCATTAAACCTTTTTTGCCATACTTTTACCTCTTCCATATTCTCTTTCATCTTCTGGACATCAGTGAAACGATTTGTTGCCCAAATTGAAAACAGATTAAGACCTATGCTTACGAAGATAATGAAAATTGTCGCCATGGGAGGTTGGATGAGAGATATATACAAATCAGATAGTAAATCCATTATTGGTATCCTCTTTGGTGAATGCAGGCAACTCCAATACGTTTTAAGGCTTATCTTCTGAAATCCTGCTGATTTCACGACTAGAATATCATGAGTGTACTAAGATTCCGGAATTTATTACGCCATTCCTTTCTAGATTAATACATACAGATTTAATATATATAAAATGCACAGAAAGAAGCCCGTATGGTTAAATAATGATAGTAAACGATAAATTATTACATGGTAAACGTTAAGAAAATACATTTGGCGCGCTGACCTTAGTAAAGTAAACGTATTCTATAATTTCGCGCCATTCAATCAAGGCAGCTAGCTCATCATTGCTAGCTTATGTAAAATTGTGCAATAATTTTTGATTCTAATGCACATTGTGCAAATATATTTTAATTTGCAGAGCTTACTAACAAAATCATACTATCTTCATTAAACAAACGTTTACAACTAAAAACTAACGATGTTTATATATTGGTAACGTGTACTAAGTTATTTGTCTCCCGCCGGGAGGGTTGACGCAAAATGATGATGTTTACAAGAATGCTCAGAAGACAGGGGTTCTACAGGGTCAAGAACACTGAAGAACCGATTTTTATGAAACACAACGTAGGTCTTGGTGGTGTCTACGTTAGAATAGAAGATAGAAAGGCGTACATAACTGTACGTGATCTTGGAATAGAGGAAGAATTCTCACGAGTTAAACGACTTGAAGATTTTATCAACACTCTTGATGACGAAGCATACCGTCAAAAATGCTTCATAGTACACAAGATGCGTGGAGCCGGGTCTTAATCTTCTCAGCTGATGGGTGTCTTAGATAACGGGGCTAAGATATCCCATCACTTTCCTCTACTTCTATGTGACATGAGTTGTATTCATAGTTTGGATTTAATGTAAGAAGGAATAGATTTCATCATCGCACTTCGAACTGATCTCTTCCCAACGAGCATCTCTGCAATTGTCAGTTGAGTCTTTTCCGAATTTAAAAATTGAATACCACCTTTGGATTCACTAGAAGTAAAACGTTCCTGTAACCATAGACCCCACTTCAAA
Organism: uncultured archaeon; assembly: GCA_964458565.1. GTDB lineage: Archaea > Asgardarchaeota > Thorarchaeia > Thorarchaeales > Thorarchaeaceae > CAYWJO01. The sequence continues at coordinate 15,058 of CAYWJO010000053.1, forward strand.
TCAAAACCAAATTTCTTAATCCAAGCTTTTTCATATTGAGCTAGTTGTTTCTTTGTTTGTACCTTATTGATAACACGATTTGCAACTTTCGCCGCCATATCACCTGCCATTATTGCATAATGAATCCCTTCACCAGAAATAGGCAAACAATGCGATGCAGCATCACCAGCTAATAGAATTCGTTCATCATAAGATGGTGTTATGACTCCTGCTAATGGAACCAGAGCAGCTTCTTTCTTGATGAGTGTAGATTCAGCTAAAATTGACTTGATATGAGGATCAGTGTCTATTAAATCATCAAGGAATACCCCTAGAGGCTTCTCAGATAGCTTCACATTCTCTATTAAACCACCTGCACCAATAACCGTTTCAAATTTCCTAGGGAAATTCCACGCATATCCTTTAGGTGAATATTCACCACCATAATAAAATTCCAAAGTGGGACTATAAGATGTGGTCTTTGAATTCTTTTGAAAATGATACTGTATACCGTACCCCATTTTAGAATTGGGAATCCTAGTTCGAACAAATCCATCCTTGATAGATACCGGATTAGCCCCCGATGCATCAATTACTAAGCCAACATTGAATGAGTGATCTGATTGACCATCTGTGAATTGTACAACAATAGCATTATCTTTTCGCTTTAAACTGCGTACATACGCTCCCATGATAATGGATTCCTTGGACTCCACAAGTTCGACCATTCTTCTTCCAAGAGATTCTCTAGTTACAACAATTCCCGCAATATAATCAAAATCAATATGAATAGCATCCAAACCAGGGAATTTCATTCTTATCGACTGTATCTCATAGGACTCGGGAACTTCACCGATCTCATACTCTTGGATTGCACTTATTGGAATGAAACCTCCACACGGCTTTTTGAGACAAGGGACATCTTCGCGGGCTAAAAGTGTGAAATCAACATCGAGCTGACTGAGTACTCTTGCTGCTTGCAATCCTGCTGGGCCAGCACCAATTACTAGAACATCATGATCGAGTGAAGCCATTTCATAATGAAATAACATCTTCATATAATTAAATAGTGGGATAGGAGTGCGTACACGTTCATTATTATATCCTGATGTACTGCGTTTACTCCAGAGTTCATTAGTAATCGCAAGTTTCACTAAACATAAATAGTAAACGCGAAAAATTACAAGTAAACGTTGTACACGTTTGATTATTTGATGAATCATGGAAATGGTATAAAATAGCATCCCCAAAAAGACAAATCAAATGTATTATCCAGATAATACATAATCAACGTTTACTATTCAACAGAAGTATACTGTAATGTTTACTACTCATTCATCCGCAGTATATGGGGAAAGTAGCTGTCATGAATCATGATTTGATCTACATCAAGTGACATTCGAATCCGATAATCCCATCCCTCAATTTTCCTCTTTTTTTTGGAGATGACTATGTTTGAACATATATTATTATTTCAAAAAGGGTAGCCTATTTGATCTCAATCATATCAAATGCAATTTATTCCAATGATTTGTTGTTCTCACATCAAAGAAATATTCTCTCATTTAAATACTATAACTATAGGTTATTCTGAGTAACCCATAGTTATGAACTGCAAAATTAGCATTAAATAGTACTTGTAGCTAAATGCATTTGGGAGGTAAGTAGTATTTTCAATAACTATAATCGAAGAGATAAGGGTAGTAGTCACAAAACTAAGATTGAGGAATCGAATGGGTTTCCAAAAATAGAAGAGAAATTGAGGGATAAAAAAATGAGTTCTATTCGAGTTCTATTATGGGACTATCACATCGAATGCAAGTTTTAGAGTTTTTACCAATAATCGAAATTGAGGGATCGTCTTCAGGGGGGTTGATAGTATCGCAATTAATACAATACCTCTGATGATATTCTGACCTACCAGGTACGAAACGTCCTTGCGCTCGTACTACATCTTCATTGTAGTCTTCATGAAAGAGTGCAAGATAGTGTTTTTCGAATGTACGAGACCTCTGGGTATGACCAAGACGCGCTCTTATTGAAGAAGTGGGTAATAGACCAGTGCGTTCCCACCATGTTGCAGCACTCTTTCTAATAGTGTAAGCATATAATGTTCTATCTTGTCTGCGACCACGGTCTCCGATATTTTGACCTAAGGCGTGAACTGTCATACGATAACCATTTCGAGTTGGAAAGAGAGGTCCACTTTTTGTAGGGTGATTCTCATAATAAGGAATGAACCACATGTGAGCAATCCAAGTCATGAGATCATGTTCTTGGTATTCTCCACTTTTCTCGCGTTTAACACGAACTGACCATTCTGCATTATTATGGAATATATCTTGATAGTCAATACTCACAATCTCACCTGGTCTAAACGCGGTATCCCATGCGAAAGCAAGTAATGCTTTCCATTTCTTCGATCGAGAAGCTTGTATTAACTCGACGAGATCAGTCACTGAAAGTCTTTCTTCACGACCGTCCATTTGTCTTGGTACGGTGCTTGTGCTTTTTAGCATACGTTCAATTCTCTGTGAAAAGATAGAATCATAATCAGAACTACTGCTCAGGAGTTTCTTAATCCGACTGAAGAATGAAATTGGTTGGGTAACATCACTTAGATCATCAACATCATGCACAAATCGAATCCAATGACGAAGCGTGTTTTTTACAAGATTCATGCTATTTTGAGAGTATCTATTAGAAGCAGAGTATAGAGCTTTTTGGAGGGCAGTGATGTCCACCATGGTGAGTGATTTATTGTAATCAGTATTAGCAAAAGTTGAGAGCAATTTTAATGCCTTTTGTGCACTAACGTTTGATAATCCTCTCTCAGCTCGTAGGTATATCTCAAATGCAGACCAGTCGAATTCACTTTTCATTAAATTGAAGATGTCACGATGATAACAAAAGTGGTAGTAATACCCTGGTACTTCCGAAATTTGAAATGAAAAGTCTATAAGATTTCATCTTGCTGGCTACTCTAGAGAAAAACTGCTTGTGTGAGTTTGGTGGCGTGAGCTTGTGAAGTCTAAAGGCATTGTATTCCTAATTATCTTATCACTCATCCAATCAACACCGGTTGGATATGCTGCAGAAATTGTAACACATAGTGACACAATAGAAGGTTCTTCATTGTCTTTCAGACAATTGGTGCCATATCCGGAATTTTCGAGTCAACCCAATATAACAAATACAGGCACTTCGAGTCAATTCTCCTATGAGTATGAAAATAATGAAGTAAGACTCATATGGTCACATGAAGCGGGAACCCGGTTAGATTTTCGTGAACAACCTGATGAAAACTTGCCTGATTGTAAGGAATTCATCTACCTGTCACAGGATATGCATTGGCCAATTGACAACTTCCCACTTGAGCGTAAGCTCACTGTAAACTTTCAAGTGATATTTAACGGATCATTTAATGAGGAAATTGCAGGTCCACGGATGTTCACTGTATATATGTGGTTCATTGATTCATCAGGAAATTGGGTCAAAGTCTATGAATCATTTCCGCCGTACGTTACACAAGGTGGGAGAGAAATCATTCTAAGTAACTTTGAGGTCGAAGACATATGGGAAGGAATGATAGCCGATGAAGAAGGAAATCAAGAAAATCCGACGGATGTATTTGAGCTAGCTATAGGAATAGCGCCATCACTTAACATGGAGAGTGATCTGTATGGAAATCCGTGGGAATTCTACAACGGATCGGTGACAGTGTCTGTGCAAGGAATTAGTTTAGAAGTATTACTCGACAGTGGAGGTAATCCACAGGCTCGCACTCCATCATATTTTGGAAACATCACGTTTGGATACTATACCCTCTGCGAGGATATGACATTTGATAGTATAGGGAATGTTTACACAGTAGGCACAATCATGGATTATACTGACAGAGTCTATTGTCTTGTTCTAACTAAATGGGATTCTAACGCTCAAATTCAATGGACAAAATTATGGAATGGAACACCGTATGCTCAGGGTCACGGTATTGCTACGAATGAGAACAATATCTACACCGTTGGTTCTGTATTTAATGAAAGTGGTAACCTGGATTTTTCCATAGTAAAATGGGATACTAATGGAAACGTTAATTGGGAAAAGACGTGGGATGGCGAGGAGTCATGGCTTGATCTGGAACCTTATTTGGAAAATCGTCTTGGACCGGACTATGAGATTCTAAATCATTCGTTTTCTGATGATAGAGGGTTAGCTATCGAAATCAATGATAATGGAGATTTACTCTCACTTGTTAAGAGTTCTTTTAATATGGATTTGTATAATGAAGAAAGTGACGCCATCCATTCATATTCAGCCGACATTCTGACACTACTCATTCATAGTCAGGACGGGAATCTTCTACAAACTGAGATAATCGACATGAACTCATGGATATGGGATGAATATGTTGATATTCAAATATCGGATAATTACATTTACACAATAGGTTCCAATATAACGAAACTAGATAAGGAATACAACATCGAATGGTCTACCTTGGGATGGGGTGACTTTATTGTAAGAAAAGACGACGTTTTTTGTAATAGTGCAGGTTATGATAGTTGGGAGATCTATGAATTCCTTCTAGACCCTTCTTTCCCATACTTTAATAATTTTTCATGGTTCTGGCACGGAATATTGGATCTAGGTGATTCTCCATGGTTGCCTTCCTACTATAACGGACCATCTACATACCTATCAGATAACTCAATTATTTCCATGATGGAACTGTCGTACTACTATCCGGATATATATCAAACTGGCGATTCAAATTCTTATTCTCTATCAGAACTATATCTTGTGAAATTGAATGCCTCTCACCAAATAGAATGGTTAGACAGAATAGAACTGGATTATTGGCCTTCAGCTACCCTAGATCAGGGTAATGGAATTCTCAAATATCGTGAATCTACGGGACAGATTCTATTTGCAGGAACATCATATGCTGGAATTTCACTCTACATATTTAATGATCGCTCAGTTGCACCTCCTGGATATGATTTTGGGATTGTAATTTATGGAGTATCAGCTGCTCTCATTGGTTTAGTGGCGGTTGATTATTTGAGACGAAGAAGGAATGCGAGTTCATCGGAAATTTGACATATCATTAGTTGAAAATAGACATAATCACATATCATTTATATCCCAAAGGTTCTAAACATGGCATAGAATGTACGGAATATGTGCAGGTAACTAGTATAAGTCGCTTGTACAACATGTAGATAACATGAATATCATACGGTTGGCTTAGAAATGGTAAGTATATTCATAATTGACGATGAAGTCATTTTGCACCGCTTGTACAAAGATGTGTTTGCAATAAAAGGTCATGAAGTTGTTGCAGACGCATATGATGGAGAAGAAGCGGTAAATAAGTTTCATACCATGGAACCTAAGCCAGATGTTATCATTCTTGACCATCGAATGCCAAATCGAGATGGAATCGAAGCGATGAAAGATATCCTCATAATTCAACCTGAGGCCAAAATCGTGTTCATCTCTGCAGATGCAAATGTTAGAGAAGAAGCCATGAGTAAAGGTGCTGTAAGTTTTGGTCTAAAACCAGTAACCATCAGACATATGCTGGAACTTGTCGAGAGTGCAGTTGATCATTAGACTGTCGACTATTCCCGCTAAGGCAGGGA
>CAYWJO010000054.1:0-20588 GCA_964458565.1 uncultured archaeon
ATGATGCGCAAAAGGGGCAAGTCCCTGTTACGCCATCCCGTCATCCGTCACCTTCGGCTCTGTCCGAGGACAGAAGCTGACTTCTACCTCTAAGAAGTAGAATATCTTAGGAGGTGATTAATGGCTGATGACTCACTATCATCAACTTCCATCCGAGCTTTCACTACGGATACCTTGTTAAAGAAAAAAATTGTAAGCAGGTACAAGCTCACTTTATTTCAGAAGGTCAATAAATGAATAGAATGAATCCTAGGGTTGATGCATATTTAAGCAAAGCCACAGAGTGGCAGGAAGAATTTGAGAGATTGAGAAGGATCATTCTTGACTGTGGGCTGACCGAAGAATGGAAGTGGGGTAAACCTTGCTACACGTTCAAGAAAAGCAACATAGTTTTGATACATGGATTCAAAGAATACTGTGCGCTTCTGTTTTTCAAAGGTGCCTTGTTAAATGATACCAAGGGTATTCTAGTAACACAGACGGAAAATGTGCAGGCGGCGCGCCAGATTCGATTCACCAATGCTCGAGAAATAGTTGAGATGGAACCCAGCTTGAAGGCCTATATTTTTGAAGCCATTGAAGTGGAAAAAGCCGGTTTGAAAGTAGATTTCAAAAAGACTACAGAATTCATAATTCCTGAAGAATTTCAAACTAAATTAGATGAAATCCCTGCCTTGAAAACTGCTTTTAATGCATTGACACCAGGACGGCAAAGAGCATACATTCTTTATTTTTCTCAACCCAAGCAATCCAAAACCCGGGAGTCAAGGGTTGAAAAATGCATGCAGCAAATTCTCAATGGAAAGGGATTAAATGATCGGTAAATTCGATGAGAAAATAAATTAATCAAACTTTAAGATATTACCTCACTTTGCATTCATTCGAACTCCTTTTTGGAATCGCAGGTAACACTCAATCAAATAATCTAGAAACGGAAAAAATGCAACTGCAAAAACTGCAACTTCCGTTCATCATTAATACACATCAGGCCCATATGAAAGGGAAATCTATCAAAAAGCTCTGCAGCCCTTTTCAAGTCCTTTCCCTCAGCATGAAGAACCAATTGATAAGGAATCACTAGGAGAGGCATTAAACATGCACAAGTTTATTTTCAGGGTTAATAGGATTGATATCTCGGGAAAATTGGCATGAGCATACCGTCTAGGTGAGTTGTTGATGTTACCTGAATTATGGACTGCAATACTCCTTTCGTTACCCTTGCTCACAATGATGATTCCTTCTATACCTTATTGGAGAGAATTTCGTAGAGATAGGAAAAAAGGAACAGAATCTAGAAAGGCTAAATACAACAAACCAGCATTCCTAATCTTTGTAAGTGGAATCTTGGTTATGTGGTTCTTTTGGATAGCCGGTATTTTCTTCTTATTTTTGAATTCGTACTATGTAGTCTTTGGCATCATAACATTCACATTTGAATTTGACATCTTTGTCCAAATGGTTGGCTTCATATTTTTCTACATTGGTGGAGCTATCTACAATTGGGTCCTCATTGTTGCTGGAAAATATGTACGACCAGCCCCATCAGGAGCATTAGAAAATCACCTATTAATCACAACGGGACCATATGGAGTAGTTCGACACCCGCTCTACTTCTCGTATGTTTGCATCCTTTTTGGGTTAGCACTTGTTTTGTCAAACTATTGGCTCATGATTCCATTGTTATGTATAATAATCGGGATTTATCCAATGGCCAAGGCTGAAGAGAAGGTATTGACTGACCAATTTGGGAAAGACTATGTAGAATATCAAAAAGAAGTGGGTATGCTTTTTCCAAGAGGTGCTCGTAGAGAGACTTAAACTATTCTCTCAATATTTCTTGGTCGTTATTAGGATTGGGAGTAGTCAAAGATAGTAGAAATACATCTGACAGACTATGTAAAAGAGAGAGGTGCTCAACATCAAGTGCTAGGGGTAAGTCCCTGTGACTCCAACCCGTCATCCACCCACTTCACTCGCCATGAATGAATTTGCCTTCACAACCATTTGTATCCTTTACTTCTGTGGATAATCTCAGTGACTCTGATTTCTTTTTCAATCACAAAGTAGATTGCTCTATAATCACCTATACGTAATCTATAGAGAGGCGGCTCTGCAGATACTTTCAATTTCCGAATATCTGCACCTGATCTGGATTCAAAAGGATTCGATTTTAAACTATGCAGAGCATTCTTTATTCTCAACGTCAGTTTATCATCAAGCAATGATAGCTGTGACACTGCAGTTGCAGAGAGGAGGACTCTATATCTCGTCAAGGGGAGTGAACTCCTCTTCAGCTAAGATCCGTTTCTGTCGGTCAGCAAACTGAACCTGCTCTGCCATCTCTAGGAGACGCTGGATGAGCTCATCGTAGGTCTCACCTTTGCGACCGTACTGCTTCAGTAGGTCTCGAGTCTTCTTGCTCAGAGGAATAGTTGTTGTATCACTCAATTCTATCATATCTTATAACGTTGATAATCACTTATAACTTCATTGAAAGAATAGGTGCAATCGTAAAAAGAACATGATATGAACCTAGTTCACACTCACCCATGTAGATTATGAAAAAATGAAAGGGTGCTCAACAGTGAGAGGAATCTGATGAGGTATTAGAGCCACCTGCAAACCGCGTACCTCTCTCTGCTAGGAAGACATTGTCAATGTTGATTGGGTGAGTATAGAGTTGTAAGTCTTGATGATCGTTGTTTGAAATTAGACGTGCAGCAAGCCATCTTACACTATGAGATGCTAAAGAGGTTGTGAGTTGAGAGGATAAGATACATCGTCCATTGGCCGGAGCCCTAATCTCACGAGATTTCGTAAAATTAATATGACTTAACACACATATATAGGCGAACAGAACTATCAGAAAATCCTCAAGATGCACATCGTTATGTAAATGCAATCAGTGAGAATCAAACCTATTGCGTAGGTGTCTTGTTCCCCTTGGTTTCTCAGGGACTGTGTGACCGTTCACGGAATGTGTTCATCTAGCTATGGTCACACTTGAGAGCCAAGTCTTTGTGATAGACATTGGCACTATTCAGATTGTGTATTGCGGAAGCGCCACTTATGTCAAGTGACGCACAAGAAAGTGATACGGTATGCCTGCGATATCCGCAAAAGCAGAAGTAAACGAAGCTATTGTACTAGCTGCAGGCCTCGGATCTCGAATGCAACCTAGTTTCGCGGATGGGCCAAAACCATTGATTCCAGTACTTGGCACACCCCTCCTGGAGTACGTTCTGAGAGGCCTCGATGAGATAGGCATTAAAAGAACCATTGTCGTCACAGGGAGAGAAGGAGCGTCGATTCACCGTTGGCTCTTTAAAACAGACTTCCTGATGGAGGTAGACCCCGTCCATAATGTTGACTATATACTGGGAAACGGAATATCTGCCCAAGTTGGTTTGGAATACGTAGCCAGTGACAACGTTCTACTGGTGATGGCAGATCATCTGGCACTGCCAGACCTATATGAGAGAGTACTCGATAGAAGAAACACTGGGATCGACCTTGGACTTGTTGTGGACTACAATCCCTCTGTTTTACTCCAATTGGATGATGCTACTAAGGTCTTGGTCAACAAGAGGCGTGAGATACTTGAGATTGGCAAGGATATCAAGAAGTGGAATTGTGTTGATACGGGAGTCTTTTTGGTCTCAAGAGAATTCTCTTCAGCGGTCAATTCAGTGGTTCGAGGAAGTGGCGATTGTACATTGACTGAAGCGGTTCGATACATGATTGCTGCAGGCATGGACGTGCAGACATGGGACACGAATGGAGCATTCTGGCTTGACATCGACACACCGTTGGATTTAGAAAATGCTGAACGAGTCATCCTCGGCAATCCAAGGATTCGTACTATGTTAGAAGTCTTAGTTGAAGAAGAATCTGTAACCACAAAGGAAATCCAGGACACGGATGTGTGGCCATCTGACATTGAGGGAGAGTATTGAACAGCGACATCCAAGCCAATGCTGAAAAGCATCTCGTGGAGGGACCCATTTCTAGGCATCTAAACAGGAGAATATCTCGACCGATTGCCAGACGCATTAAGGATGTCACTTGGCTCACTCCGAACCGTGTGTCAGTCATCGCACTGCTCTTTGCTATGCTGGCTGCTTCTTCATATTCATTTGGTAGCCTCTTGATACCAGGAGTGTGGCATGTCTTTGGTTTATTCATCATATCCCCCACTCTAGTCATTGGCGGAATGCTAGTACAACTAAGTAGCATTATCGATGGGGTGGATGGGGACCTTGCTCGGATAAGGGGAGTGTCCTCTGATGAGGGAGCCATTTTCGATGCTGTGCTGGATAGATATGCAGACATTGTGATTCTCGCAGGCATTGCATATCCCTTATTGAAAGGCGTAGCAGACATCGAGGTGCTACCTGGGTTTCCCCTGAACTTGATGGTGAGTCAGGATATGGTCTTCATCACTTTGGTGGCAGCTGTCATTGGATCCCTTATGGTGAGCTATTCTAGAGCTCGGCTTGAGGTAGCTGAGCTGTTCAGTATCCATGGACTGGTCAGGTTTGGAGCAACACGTGATGTTAGGTTGTTCCTCATCTTTGTGTGTTCACTACTGAGCTATACATTCATTGCTCTACTGATGATAGCCATAATGGGGAATCTAACTGTCTTGCTCAGGCTTTTGTCAATTCTGCGGACAGAAAAATCGAAGGAGGACATTCAGCTTGCTTAGACTGGGCGCTACTTATTTCCCGGGTCGTTCGGGTTCAATCCAGACGTTTTTCGAACTGTGCCATGAGTTAGGTCTTCAATATGTGGAGATACAGGTAGAGCATCCATACTCTCCAGCAGACTTGCACAAGGAAGGAGTCATGGAACTCAGAGAGATGTTCTCTGGATATGGACTCATTCCGCTAATCCACGGTCCGGTCTACGACATCAACTTAGCTAGTACAAAGGAGCGGATACGACAGGCATCAGTTGAAATCACGAAGGACTTCATCAAACTTGCACGTAGAGTAGACTCTCAGCAGGTGGTTATTCATGCTGGAAAATGTCCGCAGGATCAAGTGCCGCTTTTACTCGCCAGAGCGCGGGAATGCGCATTCCTTAGCGTTTCCAAACTTGCGCTATTCGCAAATGACCTCGGTGTGAAACTCGGCATCGAGAATAAACAGAGAAGCGCGGATAGAGAGATAGTCCTAACAGTTGATGACCATCTTCAAATGACTTCGGAGTTTCAGCACCTAGGGGTGTTCGCAGTCTTGGACATAGGACATGCCTTCACAACTGGAGAACGCATCACAGACTATATACATGCACTCGGAAACAGCTTGCGAGAGATTCACTTTCACGACAACAATGGTGAAACTGATGACCACTTAGCCTTAGGACATGGTAATGTTCCCTTGAAAGAAGTAGTCGAAGCGCTACGCGCCATCGATTTCAGCGGAGTGTCGATAATCGAGGTAAAGCGGAAGGAAGATCTCAGAGCTAGTGTCAAGTATCTGAGAAAGTTGGATCGCCAACCAGCTAGGACTGGATAATATTGTAATTCACAGTATCTTCAATTCCACTTATTCAGGAGCCCGAGCTATCTTTGCCAGCCTAAGAGAGATTAAACGAATAGTGAGAGCTCTTTGCTTGAAACCAGCACACGCAGAGGCGTTCCTCGAACCAGAAGTAGAGAAGCCATGTTGTCCTCACTGGGGAGATTGTCGACATTCGGAAAGACAACTGTTCGTGGATAATGGAAGAGAATTATTTCAGGTCCTCCTATTTTTCCGGAAGGCAAGTTGTAGCTCAAAGGTGTAAAAAAAACGTACTGGAAAAAGAAGTTGGTTACACCTTGACCTCTATGCAAATAACAGAGATGAAGAGGTTGAACGACTAGTCAAGCTTGGTGCAACTCGTTATCCATGGAGATATGAGCCAGATCATGATTACATTGTACTGGAAGATCCCGATGGAAACCTCTTCTGTGTGGTTCAAGACGACAGCGAACCTGATAGCTAGACAGATGAGAGATGGAATCAAACGATGCATCTGATATTGACTCGGAGAAGGAGTCATGCAAAATGGAGAGGGCACTCAACACGATGCGCAAAGGGGCAAGTCCCTGTTACTCCATCCCGTCATCCGTCACCTTCAGCTCTGTCCGAGGACAGAAGCTGACTTCTACCTCTAAGAAGTAGAATATCTTAGGAGGTGATTGATGGAAAGTGAGAATCACTCTCACAATCTTCCATCCGCAGCTTCCGCTACGGATGCTGCAACTTCTATGGCGACCTGTAGCGCGAAGTCCTGAAATTCATACTTGGAGTGTATCAATGGTTGTCAGAGGAGAGAAACAGTTCTGTACTTGCATCTTTTTGAACTGACGATTAATGGGAAGGCTATTGCTAACAGGGATTAGTGAGAATCTCCTACTGTGGACGAACTTTCTTCTCGTAGAAGTAGTTCATGGCTGAATATACTGTGAATAGACCTTTCTTACGTCCTATAATCAGACCAGCCTTCTCTAATATCGCAAGATGATGCGAAATTGTGCTTTTCGACTTATTCATAATATGTGCTAGAATAGTCAGACAATACTCTCCCTCTTGCAGCAGGCGGTACATCTTATATCTCAGGTCATGCCCCAATGCACTGTGGTATAATATCTCCTGCTGAGATTGAGTGCTCTGATCAATCTCTTTCAAGACTTTCCTCTGTTTCGCCAAAAATGCCTTCGAGCCGATAGTTATACCCATTGCATCCAAACACAATTCCAGTTTCTGCATTTTCTAACCACTTCATGTCCAAGAAGTCCAAAAGTATCTGGAATGGTATTATATTTTTCGGTCTTGTTCGACATTATTGCTGTCAAAATGAAAATAGTTAAATAGATTCGATATTTATCGAACTACTAGTGAAAAGGTGTGAACACACAGCATATACCACCAGAATGGGCCTTTGAGTTCCATGGACATCTTTGCCCGTTTATGCCAATTGGATATCGGATGGGTAGACTGGCAATGAAGTATCTCAAAGTAGACCATGAAAAGGATCATGGCTTCTTTGCGTTTCCTGAGATTGGTGAGGGACACCCACAGACCTGCATGGTCGATGGTATTCAGGTGGCAACCGGAGCAACTTATGGCAAGGTCTTGATTGCAAAGACCTTCTATGGCAAGCTTGCTACCACATTCTTCAATCCGAAGAAAGGTGCTGTACGCTATTCTCTTAAACCTGAGTTTATTGATACCATGGGAAAGTTTGAGTTCTTTGCGTATCGGAAAAAGGGAATTGAGCCATCCCTGATTCCAAAGGAAGTGTCAGGAGAAGTTACCAAATGGACATACGAACAGACGGACGACTTCATGTTCAAGGTAGAACCAAAGCCCGATTTTAAATTCAATCCTGCAAAAGGCTCATTCAACAAGAGCAAATGTAGCATCTGCGGCGAATATGTGTTTGAGAGGTACTTACGCACCAAGGACGGAGAGTCTGTGTGCATTCCATGCTCAGGCTATATGAAATCAAGTCCTGAAGCCTAAGATGCAAAGCAGTGGGTGGGCATCAGTATGGATATTGTACTTCTATACGCCATCATCCTTACCTTTCTAATAGCTTTTGTGTTCTCGATGTTTGGTCAGGGGGGAGGGTCAGTATACTCCCCAATACTGATTCTGCTTGGTTACGCAGTATTGCTTTCTACTTCCACATCACTAGTGTTGAACCTAATAACATCGCTTTCTGCGGGCTATATCTTTTACCGCAACAAGATGATAGATTTGAGAACATCACTCCTATTCGTGCCTGGTATCGGTCTTGGAGCCTTCATGGGCGGAGCACTAGCCGTATTTGCTGATACTGTCCTCATGTTATGGCTGTTCGTGTTTTTTCTCATCATTATGGGAGCGAGGATGATCTATACTTACTGGGAAAGGGGAATGACTGAAGGAAGCTCTCCAAAAGGGCTGTCCACAGCCGTGTATGTACTGATTGTCTTTTTCAGTTTCGCTGTGGGATTCATCTCTGGTCTGCTCGGGGTTGGTGGTGGAGTGTTAATCGTTCCATTCATGGTCTATGTGTGTAAGTATCCTGCGAAGTTTGCAGCAGGTTCATCGCACTTGATTATATCATTCTCAGCGTTTTTCGGCATATTAGGTCATGCGGCAACTCACGAATTAGACATCCTATTGATCATAACGACTGCCATTGCCGTTCTCATCGCTGGAAACCTTGGGGCCAGAACTAGTATGAGGCTAAAACCTCAGAAAATTAAGGCAGGGCTAGGCATCATAATGTGGGTGCTTGCTGTCATGCTTATTGTGAGCCTCATTTGAAAAACCTGCGTATGCATGTTATTCACAGAGAGTACATTCACTGTTCCTGAGGCTTTTGAAGTCCTTCATATGAACATCGCAGAGAGATTCTTCCGACCTCATTAGTGAGCATACTCTACACAGTCTGTTGATTGCAGCGACCATTGAGAGGTCAGCATTCGCAAGGTCCTCTGACAACTTCGAGATCATGAACATCACATCTTCATCTTGAGATATCTCTTCCTCTAGAACGGCCACACGGACGCCATTCAGGTAATGGGTCACTGCTCCTTGGAATAAGGCCATTCTTGACGTGGCATCAATCTTACGAAGACCCTGTGTGTCAAGGGATTCATCGAAGAAACTGAGGAGCTCGTTCATTCGTATCTTGGAGAGGCTATGATCTTTGAGCCCACTCCTGATGAGAGATGGGACCTTGATGCCGCCCTCGAACTGGTCAGGGAGAGACTTGAGACAATTGTAGCTGAGTATTTTGGTGAGGATGACGAGGTCAAGGTTGCGAAGAGAGTTGCTGACTATGATGACGTGATGCGAAGTGTAAGAAACTCGCTCAGAGAGCTTCGTCGGAAACGACGATAGTTTCCACTCGGCTTGATAGACTATGAAAAATATAGGGTGCTCAACATGATGCACAAAGTATCATATGGAATCCCGTAGAAATGATATTGATGAGGATGAGAGTTTGGTATCAAAGAGTGGAACAATATCTGTTATTGACGATACTTTTACTCCTTTCAGTCATCATCCCACCATTGACCGATTCTAAATTGTATGATGAAAATCAGAGTTTGAATAATGGTGATACTATCTGGGAAGAAATTGAGCATGATTATATTCGAGACAATACGGAAGCAATGGATATTGTCTTTAGAAACGCTACACACGGATGGGTATTGAGTCAGAATAAGACAAGTTTCGGAGATGGTATTATCTTGCACACTACTGATAGTGCTCTATCATGGAAGCTTCAATACCACAATAAGACAAATTTTCTGAATAAGATACTCCTTTTCACTAACAATATTTGGGTGACGGGAAGAGGAGGTCTGCTTCATTCTATTGATGATGGTAAATCATGGGAGTATGTCTCCATCGATGACGAGGTGGGATATTTCTATGGTATCTTCTTCTTGAATGAAACTCTAGGTTGGGCTGGTTCTGAACGCGGCCTTTACAAGACTGTAGATGGAGGAGCCACGTGGAACAAGACGTTATTATATCCATATGAGGGCAGAGCACGAGACATCTACTTCACAACCCCGATGAATGGATGGATTATCCACTCATATGGAATCTATCATACCACTGATGGAGGTGACTCTTGGGAACTACAACATGACCGAGGTGGTTGGTCTTTCTCCTTTGTTAGTGATACTGAGGCATGGGCCGTTGGTGATAACATGCTTGCTCACATGACTGATGGAGAAGTCTGGGCTGAACAACCACTCCCTCCAAGTCGTTATGGCAATCCTCCGTACATGAATGATATATTCTTCATGAACAAGACCCATGGATGGATAGGAGCCCTCACTCCTCAGATTGCACATACCAAGAATGGAGGAATTGATTGGTATTCACAGTCAGTTTCAGGCGATAAATCAATAATCACATTGTACCTATTCAATGAATCTCTTGGATGGGCTGCAGGTTGGGATGGGCGAATTTACAGGACGACTAGAGCAAACGAACCAGAAACCTATTCTTGGGGTAGCACAAATACCACTCTACTAACCAGCGTCAGCATCTTAATCATAGCAATTGTGATTATCTCAATTGTGCTTGTACGATTCAGGAAGAGACCCTCCGTTACACCTTCAGCTCCCGCCATTGAATAATATCACATTGGTTCCACAGTATTCACTTGCGAATATGTTCGTCACCGATAGGAATTGACATTGCAAAAGAAATAGGGTGCTCAACATGATGTGCAAGGGCAAGTCCCTGTTACTCCATCCCGTCATCCGTCACCTTCGGCTCTGTCCGAGGACAGAAGCTGACTTCTACCTCTAAGAAGTAGAAAAATCTTAGGAGGTGATTGATTTGTGATATTCTGAATTGAAATCCGTTACAATGTACAACTTATTCGATATGATGAAAATCTCAGAATAATAAAATAACAATGACTTTATATATTCAGGTTTATACCATACTATCAGAATATTACAGCTTATTCAGGTGAACGATGATGGGTCTGACTACTGAAAGTCAAATCGGAAAAAAACATGCGATATATCTTCCAAAGATAATAGTTGAAGAAATAGATTTGCGAGAAGGAATGAAGATATTGATCACTGTGGATGGAAACAAGCTCATCATCGAACCATTGCCAGATCCTATAACATTAGCAAAGAAAGGAAAAAAGTTCGCTACAATGACGATTGATGAAATGGAGGCTGTCAGCATTGAAGAGCAAACAAAACGCTCAGAGAATTCTTCTTGATACATCCTTTCTCATGCCCACTATAGGAATTGAGGTTGAAAAACAAGTACTGGATACAGTTTCAAAAATCCAACCCGGAAAATATGAAATCCTCTATTCCAACCTCAGTCTACTCGAATGCACGTGGATGGCAATAAAACAGATGAAAGCATCAAAATATAGAGAAGAAATATTCAGAAAAGGTGTGTTGAGTATCGCAAAGACTGGGTATTATAATCTCATCCATGAAGATGCTGAAGACTATTTGTATGCACTTCAACTCTATCAGATGGGTCATATAGATATGATCGATAACCTGTTGTATGCAATTGCATTGAGGAATGAATGTTCTTTTCTCACAATTGATAGGGAGCTTCAAGAATTCATCGATAAGAATGATGTGAGAGATGTCATTTTAACTCCTGAAGAGTTTTGAAAAACTTCGAATGCAAAATAATGGGGAGTGTCAATACAAAAGAGATAGGGTGCTCATCGGGATCTACAGTGGGCAAGTCCTTGGTACCCCAACCCGTCATCCACCAACTTCATTCTATTCAAAGTCAAATGATTTAAGGAATATTATATTGACAAAGAAGTATAACAAAATGGATTCATCTTAGGAATGTTAGTACATCAGGTAGTAATCCACGTTCCAAAGAAGTATCAATTTCCTTTTCTTTATGAACAAAAAGAGCCATTCCTCCTAGAAGAACTGCACCTGCTATAGTGTAACAATCTGGTAGAGAAATTGGCGCTTTGCATTTAATCTTTGCAGCTTCTTTCCATACTATTTCTGTGGGGATTACCCTGATAGCGCCTGAATTGAGAAGATTTTCACTCTTCTTTTTAGCAACCTTCCAACTAGATTTTCTACAGACTATATAGACGAGTTCACTCATAGCAATTTCTGTACAGAAATAGAGTGTTTCTCCTGATATGATTCTTTGTGAAAGTTTTTTCGCGGATGCTTCTTCAGTGACTAAGGCGATTAAGACTCCGCCATCAAGAATAACTGAAGAACTATCTGTTTCCATTGTCTAATCGCCTCTCAGATAGGAGCTCAGTATACATTTCTTCAAATGATGTATTTGGAATAGGTTGGGTGAAGGTTCGCCAAGCATCTAAATCGAATTTCTGTCTTGAATACAATGCAATCAAGTACTGAATTACTGTATCAAAATCAACTCGTTCCTGTCGTATCTTCTGGAGATCTGCAGCAATTTGAAGAAGCTCTTTCCTTGTCTTTTCCTTGATTGAGATAGTAGCCATAACAACCATTGTATAATACACATCTATTGTATTAAACACAACGATTCTAGTCTTAGTGATAAATCCCCAACAGATAGAAATTGTCGCATAGATTTCACATACTCTTTCGTGAACCCACTTCACACTCAATTGGATAGACTATGAATAAAATAGGGTCCTCAACATGATGTGCTAAGGGAAAGTCCCTTTACAATCCAACCCGTCATCCAATCCGATGATTGCATCCACATTCATTCCAATTCTGAGAGGACTCTGGAATATAAGGCTGTAGACATATGAAAGGTGGTTTCTTCAACAAGAAAACGAATCTTGGCGCGGGATTCCTTTTTCAGTAGTAGTCCTTTCTTCGTTGCGGACAGAATGATCCCGACAGTTCCAATCAACTCAAGACCCAAAGTCCTAGCAACATCTCTTGCAGCCAAGTCATCTATGACAATAACAGAGTCTGCTTCTTTCTTGGTATGAAACGCGAGTACAAGAGCGTCTATCTCGCCCTTATGGAGTCCCATATCACTCAGCTTACTTGTGAGCGAACTTTCTGGGACCTCAGATACAATCAACCAGTCAGAAAATGCGCTTTTCAAGATTGCATACTCTGATTCAGAGGTGTCAAGGACTTCATCCTTAACAGTAGCAACAGTGATTACTTTGTCGAATAACTGCTGCAATAGATCAAGTATGCCAAGCTTTCCCAGGTAAATAAGGGGCGATGCATTGACGATTGCAATCAATTCAAATGCCCTCTGCGAATATCAAGTCCTCTGCAAGTGATTGTTCCTCATACATTGCTATTTTGCGTTCTGCCAGTTCTTTCATCATTGCTCTTAGTGGAATCTCAGCAATAGCTGCAGCTTTCCAAATACTGAGACGTCTAGCTGCGACCTCCTCAGACAGATAATCGAGAAGATCAGCTGAAAGAGACCTATCTATGAGCTGACGTACGTATGATGATTTGTCAACAAT
The DNA here is from genome assembly GCA_964458565.1 of uncultured archaeon. Taxonomy (GTDB): domain Archaea; phylum Asgardarchaeota; class Thorarchaeia; order Thorarchaeales; family Thorarchaeaceae; genus CAYWJO01. The sequence continues at coordinate 12,958 of CAYWJO010000054.1, forward strand.
CTTCCTTTTCTCCATCAGAAAAGTTAGTCGTTTCTCCAATTCTGCATCCATTCTCACTGAGAGTACATCACCCATCTTCAATCATGTATACTATGTATGACAGAGTATATGAATGTATTTGTTGAATCTGGAGGGTGACTCACTCTTTGGTTCTTTCAAGAGGGAGAAACGCCTCTTCTTCCAGGATTTGTTTCTGGTGTCTTACGAACCCGATTTGATCATATCTCCTGATTAAGCGTAGTAGTGTATCATTGAAATCCTCACCCGGTAACCTCGCTTCTTCCAAGAGATTGTAAGCTTCTTCAGTTATCCGGATTTTCTTAGTCAAAATTTGTTCCTCAGATTTTCATATGGCAGTTCAGATATAAAACCACAACCATTGGTTCTGTAAGATTGTTTGACTATGAATAAAATAGGGTCCTCAACATGGTGTGCTAAGGGAAAGTCCCTTTACAATCCAACCCGTCATCCGCTGGATTCTGTATAATTTGGTCTGATTCTAATGCATGAGGAAATTACAATGCTTTCAATGCTTGTTCTAGAGTTGATTTGAATCTACTTATTCTATCTTTCTTTATACCTTCACTAATTTCCTTGTCATTTGCAAGTTGAATCTCTATCTCTCTCTTACGTAAAGGTTTGATGAGTTCTGGTTCTTCTACGTTGATTCCCACGGGACGGTTCTTAGGAAGGGGTTCAGGTAATGAAAGTACACGAAAGTCCTTTTTAAGATTCAAAGTAAAAATCCCCTTTTTCTCTTTCACTTTATCAATCTGATCAAGCCAAATATAGTCAACACTACCAAAGTATGCATGATTGTCTGAATCTGGATAATAGAATTTAGCATACTTAGGCTTGTTAGCAATGGCTACACTTGACATAACTCCAGGATAGATCATTATACTAGCTTGGCTATATGGTGATGGATTTTTATCGTCTGGTAAATCGTTTCCAACAAAAATCAGTCTCTTGTTTGTAAGAAATAATCCGGGCATCTTGTACTTATCAATTACTTGGCTCATGCACGTAATTCCATAGTCTATATGCATTAATTCTTCTTCATCCTGAAACACTTGTTGAGCAATACTTAGTAAAAGATCTAAAGCTATCAAACGTGAATAAGATAGATATTCATCCAGTTTAAGAATATCAGACTGTAGATTATATGTATCATCTTTAGCATAAAGATTAGCAATAATCTCAAAAGTTGGAAAAACTCCCTCAGTATCAACAGATGGATATCCCTTCAGTAGCAAGTCAATAGCAAGATTGTCATGGGTTTTCAGAATACTCTCGAAGTACTCTATAATCTCATCTCTTTTCTGGATGATTTTTTCAATTAATTCCCAATAATCGTGGGTAATATTATCCAAACTAGGAATTATTTGACGACCTTCCCACTCAAAAAGACGTTGAGCATTAGTGGATACAATTAAAGGTGGATCTCCATCATTGGCGTCATCTGGAGATTGACCATCAAACAACAATGGATAGCTATACAATTCCTTCGAAAATTCATCTAATCTGGTAAGAATATCATCAATCATACTCAATAAATCCCCATGATTAAACATTAAAGAAATCTCATATTTATCAATTCTGTAAGATTTTTTTATCTAGCATCTTCTCTGAATATTAAACTGCTGTATTGTAAAAGAGAGGGTGCTCAACATGGTGTACAAGGGCAAGTCCCTGTTACTCCAACCCGTCATCCACCCACTTCACTTCTCACGCTGAGCGTTATAATTAGTTGATTATTCCTGATTTAATTCGTCCACTGCCTTTCTTGCTTCATCTTCAAGTTCTCGTTCTTTCTTCACCTTTTCTCGTTTTTCAAGGTAGGGACGAGAGAGGTAGATACCGACTCCTGCCAGAGCTGCACCTAGAACGAAGATTCCGAGGATTATAGGCAGGTTGTAAAGAAGGAATTCATTGAGAGGGATTAGAGGATTGAGTGGATCAAATCCATTAATCACCTCCCAACCATCGGGAATTGAGTCCATATCGCTATCAGGGTCATTAGGATCAGTATGGTGCAGGAATTCCTGAGCATTGGATAGAGCGTCATTGTCCAAGTCTTCTGAAGCATCTTGAGGATCTAGAGGATTCAGACCGTGTGCCAACTCCCATGAGTCAGACATGCTGTCTGAATCGGTGTCACTATTGACAGGCGAGGTACCATAGATGAACAGCTCACTGTAGTCATCAAGTGAGTCATGATCAGTGTCATTGCTAAATCGATTGGTATCGAATACCGTTTCGTTGAAGTCAGGAATCAAGTCGCCATCACTGTCACTCATATCACCTAGTTTGAAGATGAAGCTATCAGAAGTGCCATTTAGAGTATCATCATAGCCATTGTAGTGTGGAAAGTCATCAGACCCAGTCAAACCAGTGACATATGCAAAACCTAAGTCATCAATATAGATGGATGAGGTTGAATCGTAATGTGATCCTCCAACGAAGGTCGAATAGAGGAGAAGCCCATTGACTACATCAATCTTTGTCACAAACACATCTCGATTCCCATTATGTGATGAATCATAGGCATTGAGAGTCGGAAAATCCAGTGAGTATGTCATGCCAGCTACATATGCACCATCATGATCATCTGCAATCAATGCAAAAGCGATATCATCACTATTGCCTCCGAGATATGTAGAGAAGGAGATGGAACTCGCCTCCGAATCTATCGCCAACAAGAATGAGTCCACACCTCCATGAATGTTGCTAGCAAACGCATGAGAGGTTGTGAAGTCATCTGATGTTGTTTCACCACAGACAATGATGGCACCACTAGAGCTCATGTCAATTGAATGAGCAGAGTCACTTGCGTTCCCTCCGAAAAAGGTTGAGAAGAGAAGTGAATCACCAGTTGGAGCCAGTTTTGCGATGAAGCAATCTTGGCTACCATTGAGTGTGTCATCAAGGGGATTCATCAGAGGGAAGTCCGGAGATTCAGTGTATCCAGAGATGATGACATTTCCCATTCTATCAAGGGTGATTGATGTGCTTACATCGTCAAGGATTCCTCCAAGATAAGTCGAAAATACGAGACCATTTCCAGTGGCGTTCAGCTGGCAGATGAAACAATCCCAATGCTCTACATACACATCACCATTATAGGTTTCATCATATCCATGTGTCGTGGGAAATGTAGGCGAGTTCGTATATCCTGTGACATAGGCATTTCCTACCTCATCGACTGTAATTGAGGTTGCCAAATCACGGCTTCCTGAGTAAGGAAAAATAAAACCACCACCTATTAGTGAGGAGTATATCAAACCATTACCAGTGGCATTTAGCTTTATAATAAAGGCATCATGACCATCAGCATCAGGACTTACATATCCATTTACACATGGAAAATCGTTTGAATCAGTCCATCCAGAGACGTATACATTTCCCATTGAATCTACATAGATAGATGTACCAACATCATTAGATCTCCCACCGATGATTGTTGAATATATCAATCCGTTACCAGTGGAATTGAACTTGGCTACAAAGCAGTTAATTGAACTATTATAATCAGTTGTGAGATTGACAGTCATTGGAAAGTCTGATGCACCAGTATAACCAGTCACGTATATATTACAATCCGGGTCTACAGCAATGTCTGTCATTTCCACATGATCAACCAACTCACTACCACCAAAATAGGTTGAAAAAATGAGAGGTGAGGGAATGGCATTGGGATTGATATCACTTTTATCAAATTCTAATTCAATCTCATGCAAGCAAGAGATAGTCGGATCTCTCTTCGTGGCGACACTGTTTATGATTGGTATAAATGGATTTACACTGATGGTTTCAAAAAGGGAGTGGTTAACTTGTCTGATGTTGCATGAGATCAAGAGAGCAACTGTAAGGAGAAGGATAATGTGAATCTTCTTCAATCTCGTGATAGAGGGTATTCTCATCAGAGAACTCAGAACCCGATATGTCTTCACATTACCCGATTTTTTCACCGTTCCAAACAACCCACCTGACTGTATCGTTATCTATATAGTAACAATTGAATTCTAATTATAAATGATTTAGGGATATATGATTGGACCAGCAGACTCCAAGATTACTGAGGGTATGTTTGTACTAACAAAACAGTAACCCAATTCGTCGTCAACAAAGACAGAAGGTGGATGGAATACTCGTGAAGAGGCTAGACTGTTATCATTGTTGAATCCAGCTAGAATCGCGACAGGCTCTTGTATTCCCTCGCTTCGATTGTTCCATGACCAAGCATTAGGCAAGTCAGGGAACATCCTTAGTCCAGTTAGAATTAAAAGTCCTAATAGTACGAAATATTTCTTCTTTGATTTATTCATCTCATCACATCCCACCCAACCACAGGGCACTAATGAGTATGGCACATTTGCTATTAAATCCATCGGATTAAAAGAATAATTATACAATTTTCGAACTATGGTCCACACTAACCTGGATAATATGAAAAAGATAGGGTGCTCAATATGATGTGCTAAGGGAAAAGCCCTTTTACAATCCAACCCGTCATCCGTCACCTTCGGCTCTGTCCGAGGACAGAAGCTGACTTCTACTTCTAAGAAGTAGAAAATCTTAGGAGGTGATTGATGGAATGTGAGAATCACTCTCACCATCTCCCATCCGCAGCTTCCGATATGGATTGATTTGTTTAACTACATAAAATGATAGACACAATTTGAACATTCCAGTGTTCACGCAATTCTTGTTACTCAATCAATATCTGTGCCTCATTACTATGCGATGTGGCATAAACCCGCAAAGTCAGAATCAAATGTGGCTATGTAGCCAACATCATTGGTATCGATGAATGATAGAATACAGCAATCGGTGAAACTAAGGGGTTTTTCAGGCCATTTGGCATAGCGTTCCCATTTCTCCCACGCAAGTCTCAAAACATCAGGTGTTACATATTCAAACTTGATGAACTCAGGTGTACTTCGAACGAGGGTGTAAGCCTTTTTCACTACACCCTTTTGATGGGTATGCATCCAAAGAGTTGTGAGTACTTCATCTAACACATAATCAATCGTGAGCCGCATACCGTAGTCTGGATTCTTAAGCTTGGTAAGAAGCTCTCTTGCGTTTCGATGGTTCCGGTCTCGCGTGTTCAGCAATGCAATGAAGACATTACTATCTATGAGGACTGTCACGTGGAGTCACCGCCATAGACAACATCATCTACACTCGATGAGAGATCTTCACTGCCAGGCCCAAAATCTTCAGCTAGGGACAGGACCTTTTCAATAATATCATCATCCAAAGGATAGTCCATCAATCGCACCTCATTGACAATCAGTTCATAATTCTCAAGACCAATCCTGAACACAATCTCCAGTATGTCCTTCTTTGTCAGACGCTTTCGTGTATCAAGATATAGACGAGCCTGCAGTTCTTCCAAGTCATCCTTGAGGTCAAACTTCACTGTGGACACCTGTTACACCCAGTAACTAAGTAACCATTTTAGCATATAAACTTGTGGAGTTCTACGTTTCATGCCTATCAACTCACCCGCTCGGATACTAAATACTCCAAAGCGGTCAGATGTTTAGGATTGACATTCAAAAGCTTGGAAGCATCACCAGGAGTAATTGTTCCTTCATGCAATGCGTCGAATATGATAGAAGGTATTTAGGTAGAGTAAGGGGATTGTAAGGTATCTAGGAAAAAGATCAGTAGAACCTGGTTCATCTCTCTTTCTGGATGGGGAGCAATTGGTACTTCAACTCATGAGAAATGCTACGGCTCAAACGGACAGATATTGAGAATGCGGGTATTACTATTGACAAAATAATCACACTAGGAACTCCACATTTTGGTACCATCGCCGCAGAGTATCCTTTCGATGAACTTACAACTTTTGTTATGGCTCTGAAATTTGGTCAATTTTGGGAAAGCCCAGTCTTCCTCTCACTTGCTCCAACTAGTGGATTGATATTAACACAATTATCAGAGATTGACAATTACTATCAGGGTATAGAGTGGTATACAATCAGCATGAGTAATGCAGTGAGTTCAGAATCTTTGATTCTCGAAGGATTTTGACGAGTTTATAGATGATATGAAACGAATAATGAAAGATATCTTAAAAATAAGACGATAGTAGATTCAATGATGGTTTCGACTCATTCAATAGAATATTGCAAAATAGAAAGGGAGGCTCAACAAAGAACATGTACTGGGAAAGTTCCCTGGTTACCTGACCCCGTCATAAGCCTTTTTCCTTTTTACCTCCAAGACTCGTTCCCTGATATAGCTAATTGTTTATGATGGAATGAAAGCACTCTGCTCTATTTTTCTTTTTCAGTAATTCACCTTCCAGAATGATGAATGATCTGTAATCGCTTGATGTTTCTTGATCTGTTCAATGGTGTACCTGCAGACGCATCACAGTATCACGTTCTCGATCAAGAACTGGTTTGAATCCACGTTTTGCATACATGCTTTGAGGCCCCCGAAAATGTGCAGCATCATTTTTTTCTGGTTCATTGCGAGGGTATCCTTCAATCCATAATGCTCCACGGGTAGCTGCCTCTTCAATCACATGGTCAAGCAGAGCTGATGCAACTCCATGTCTTCGATAGGGCGGAGCAATCACAAAACACGAAATACCAATTACTGATGCAGGTTCAGGACCATCAGGATCAACTTGTTGAAACATCTTATAGTCACTACGAAGAGATGCGTTTACCCATCCCACCGGCTTATTATCAACATATGCTAAGTATCCGTAAGTTTCTCCCTTTGACAGGCGATCAATCATGATTGATCGTTTTTCTCGCCATGGACGTCCATGGTTCTCATCTGTTGGAGGTATATGTGGTTCAAGACAGTAGCAAGAAGCCCAAGCAGGATTATCTGTGAAACCATCATGATCGAAAAAATGTAGCCAATCATCTATGGAGTCCTTTGTGACTGGATGTATAGTGATTTCGCCAATTTCTTCTTTTCTTACTGTATCACCTGTGAGTCGCTTTACTGCTTCTATATAATTGCGGACATAGTTTCTTACTTCTCTTTCGGGATACTCCCAAGAATGGTTCTTGTGACCATGTGCTACAAAAAGATCCACAAGTGCTTCTAGGGTTTCGGCCTCAATCACTTCATCACAATCAAAGCATCTGACTTTCATTGATCATTCCAACCTGATTAAATCACATGTTTATCTTGAAAGCGAACAAGAAAGAAGATAAATCTGACTTCTGCTTATCCAAGATTGACGTTTGTAAAATGAGAGGGTGGCTCAACAATATACAGGTACTGGGAAAGTTCCCCGAATACCCGACCCCGTCGAAGGCCCGTACTTCTCTCGCTGTTCCGAAGAACCGCAAGACAAGCTGCTCTACCTCTATGGTAGAAACATAGGAGGTGATTGATGGAAAGTGAGAGTGACTCTCACCATCTTCCATCCGCAGCTTCCGCTACGGATATTTTGAGTAACATATTAGGTTAGAATTTTTGAGAGAGTTCTGATATTTTATTCACGAAGTTAGCAGCATTCTAAGAAATTCTAAGAATAATATGACAGAAAGAATCACGTATAATACAATCAGTATTCTTGGAATCCATCTTTCCCTTCGAAAGAACGAACTCAAGAATATATGGAAAACAACTGCGAGGCACGGAAA
>CAYWJO010000055.1:0-19642 GCA_964458565.1 uncultured archaeon
AACACGATACATAATGATGGTCGATACAGATTGTGTTTGATAGTAAACAATATACGCGCCCCCAACCCACTAGTGCTGTAAGGGGTTTTGCCTCTGTGAGTTTTAAAGTTATTCGTAGGGTGTGATTATGTTGATACTATCTTGGTCCTAGTAGCTAAACTACTCTTCTTTCCTTTAGGTGTATATCCGCTCACCTTGATGCCCACTCTCTTGCAGACAGCATGTAATGTTGCAACAGCAAGATCAGTCCATCCCGTGATGTCTAATTGACCACACGCGGCTACACTCATGACCATCTTCTTGAACTTCGTAGCCTGACTCTTAGTCTTCACTGCCCGTGCGGCATGGCAGATGATATACGACCTCTTGTGAGGATGCGTTTCTTGATAGAGGTCAACTAACCGATTGAAAGCCTCCTTTGTCCCAAGTGTACCAAGTACTTTTAGACCTACAAACCACTCCTCAATATCTCCCTTCAGCATCTTTTCACAATAGTCCATAATTTCGGGGTCCTCTCTTCTAGCAAGTTCATGAAGAATGGGTGTGCGAATGAACATGTAGAGTGAATTATTGTGTACCGAATCCCAGAGAGTATTCCTCTCAAATGTAGCATAATAGGAGTCCATGACACGGAGTGAGTCATCCCTTTGGGTGAGATGGAGTATTGGAGTGGTCATATAGTACCGTTAGTCAGATATCTATTAAACCCATGAGATATATTTTGAATTTTGACCTAATACCTGCTCTGTATAATTTGCTATAAGACACAAACACAGGAATAGCGGGATTCAAAAGATGTGATGTTCCACATGAAAACAGAGCTTGATAACGGAGATGTGACATAACTCTGATTTTCCAGATTGCAATACTGACAGTCATCTACTCGATTTGGATTATAGTACTTGTTCACTCGATGATATCAAGTGAACAAATATCTCTTACAGTCGCCACATTGCCTTTCCTTGTCACTTTTCCGGTTGCTCTTCTTGTCGCAGTTTCCCTCGAACCGATAGTTCCCGGAGTTCTGATTGTGGATATTGTAGTGACTCTAGTAATCGGTATACTTCTATTTGTTAGATGGGTAATGGCAATTGTGGGTGAATAAAATCAGCTAGCTTTCTATTCAGCTCTTCTTTCGTTTGAACTCGGTATACCCGCAGCGTCCACAGGCAAAGCGATTGAAATGCTCTGCCATGAATGTCCCCTTCTCACATCTAGGACATGGTTTTTTATCAGTTGAAACCTTGCCACCCTTATCCACTTTGTAGTATTTATGTGACATTTAGGATTCCTCTCCTTTCTTTTTGGTTTCATGACGCTTTAGAACATAATCTCGCTCAATTCGCTTCATGTGCTCAATATCACTGTAGATTCGAGCAGTTCCTTCGGTGATACCAATTCCAAATTTAGTTTCAAGCCTCCTGACCACTACAGATTCTGAATCAGCATCAAACTGAGCACCAATCTTTGCTTGTATGTCGCTTCTGCTTGGTGTAGTGCTTCCGGTATGATTGACTCGAAAATCAATCTCCTTCCGAAAGAGCGTCTTATTTTCTATCTCGTTTAGAATCTCAATATTCATTGGTATCACTCTTGCTTTGAGTGTTGTATAGGTCAAGCCAGCGAATCGACCTGTAGTGCGTTAATAAAGCTTTCACCACAGACACAATATCATCTGACTTTTAGAGCATATTTTCCTGGTTTGTCGATGTTCAAACGCTCAGCAATGTACGAAGTCTTTCTAGGGTCTTCATGTGGATTTCTACCGGGGAGAACAACTACAATTCCAGTGTAGCTCGTACTAAGGTTGGTACTCTTGCAATTTGGACACTGATTTTCTGCAGTAAGGTAGTGACACTCTCTGCAAGCTTTTGGTCTGGCCATAGTATAAATCTCCTCTATTCCTTCTTCTTACCCTTCTTTGCTTCCCCACGAGCTGATCTCACATCATCTTCAACCCACGACATATCTGGACCTACTTTGCCAAGGAAGGGCTGTCGCATTGTAAGTCCGAGTTTTCCGGATCTATTTCCTGATTCAAAGCTGATTGAGGTTATCCTTGCTCGCACTTGGTCTCCCTCGGAAAGAATTCTACCTGTTTCCTTCCCGAGTAGAGCATTTCCTTTTGGATCCTGGGTGATGAAATCATCACAGATTTGACTCACATGACAAAGTCCGTCAAGGGGACCCATTCGGATAAAGGCACCAAAGTCCATCAGTTCGACAACATTACCTTCAATGATCTCTCCTCTGATAGGTTTGAAAACAAGAACCTGATAGACAACAGAGTGGTATGTTGCACCATCACCAGGCATCAAACGTCCCTGTCCTATCTCTTCTATTCCAATTACAGCAATCATGAGTCCGATATCCCGGTCTAGTACATTCTCACTAGCCTTGCGTAGGTGCGAAATTGCAGCCTTCTCTAGTGGCTCTCCAAATTCTGTTGGGGGTACTCTTACGATATCTCGAACTGTGACAATACTATACATGTGCAGAAGCTCCTTGACTGATAAGACAGCTTTAGAACAATCGACATCAGGAACAAGGCCTAATGGTTGAACACGACGGCTCAGCGCAAATGGCTTTGAGTGAACATAAAAAGATTGCTTATTGTATCATTTTTTGACAAAAACAATTAGGGACTGGCTCCTTCAAGCATCAATCTTTTCTTCCCCCGTAACATGAGCACAGATATTCCTCTATCACGGGCACGTTTTTTCAGTTCTTTATCATTGGTTGCGAGTATGTGTCCTGTTCCAGTAAGGTACTCTAAGACTTCATCATCTACAGATAATCCCTGCATGGTTGATTCATACTCTATTACTTGACATCTATCGATGAAATCTTTTGCAATTCTGAACCAGCGTCTTTCAGTCGCGCTAGCTTTCTCTGACAGGGTTTCTATCTCGGAAACAACACTAGAGAGTATCTCAAACCTTACGCTTCTCTCAAGGACTGCTTCTGCTTGTGTGAAAATATCTATTCCGAACTGAGCTGGTACTACAATGAAGTTTGTATCAATGACAACTGTTACAGGCACTTAATTTCACACGCTTCCAATCTAACAACTGGAGATTTTATATTTCAGCATATCCAATAAGACGCCATTTGTTTTCAACGCGTCGCCCAATAGCAATTCTTTGTCCCTTTTCAGCTGCGACAGGTCGTTTTAGAGCCATCTCTATCTCATCACCGTGGAGTCTTGTGATGACTCCAACAGTTGGTGCTGTACCAACCACCAGCATGAGTGGTTCTTTGAGTTTGAGGTTTTCTACTTCCTGCTTCGACTCGATTCCAACAACCCTCTGCATAAGAATTGGTTTCACCATTAGTGTTTCGATAGACTTGGGCATTTTTCCGACCTTTCCAACAACGTTCCCTACCAAGCGGTCAGCTCTGGTTGATGCTGGATCAAGTCCTGTACCAACTCCAATTAATCCACCTGGAAATGCTTCATCGAGCATGTTTCCACTACCGGAGAGTAAGCTTGTAATTTTCGCCCGTATTGGTATGAAGCCCTTGTCAGTTTTCTGACCCGGTGCAATCTCTATCTCATCATCAACTTTCAGCTTTCCTTGAATTATTGACCCACCAACAACTCCACCCTGCATATTTAGAGGTAATGTCCCTGGTTTGTTGATGTCAAAGGACCTTGCTACAAACATCTTTGGAGGTGCTTCTTCATCTCTATCTGGTGTAGGAATGATTTGTTCAATCGTCTGGATTAACAAGTCGATGTTGGCTCCAAATACAGCTGATACTGGAATGATAGGAGCACCCTCTGCAGTTGTGTCTTTCACAAAATCCTTGATTTGCTGATAGTGCTTTTGAGCCTGTTCTACACTGACGAGTTCGATTTTGTTTTGGATTATTACAATATTCTTTACACCCACAATCTCCAGCGCTCTGAGATGTTCGGAGGTCTGCGGCATAGGGCATGGTTCGTTTGCTGCAATGACTAATATTGCGCCATCCATCAGACTAGCACCGCTAAGGCAGGTCGCCATAAGTGACTCGTGACCCGGACTGTCTACAAAGGAAATTTCTCTTAATTTTTCAAGTTCGCCTCCACACTTGGCACATTTTCCATCTTTAGCTAGATGGGATGTAGTATACCCCTCCGGATCGGGGCACTTCTTACACTTCAAAAGTGTCGTTGCTGCATAACCCAGTCTGATCGAGATGCCTCGCTTAATTTCATCTGAGTGTCTATCGGTCCAATCTCCTGTTAAATATTCTACCAGAGTTGTCTTTCCGTGGTCAACATGACCCAGAGTTCCAATGCTTACTTCGGATTGTCCTTCGTACTTGGTCACCTAGTCTTCACTCCCAAGTGTGGCTTAGTGAGTTAGATTTGAGCAGAAAACTAGTCCTAATGAAGTATATGGTCTAAACCTCAGGGGCTGTTTCTGTGTTTGCTATGCTGCTTTAACAATAAGCTCTTCGAGAGGAGTGCTACCTTTCTCCTCAACACGCATATTGACCTGAGCAATTTCAAGGCTGAGTTCTCGACCGCGAACGGTCTTCCTTTGCGCAATACCTTTTCTGTCTGGTCTGAATCCGGGTGGTCCTTTAATCAGAACCCTTTTCTTCCCACTACCATGTACATCTGGGCGAATGGGAAAACCAGATGAATCACTTCCTCCGGTTATCTTGAGCTTGTAGCCGGGTAGGCCTATCAAATCACCTTGAATGATGTCTCCTACTTTTTTGCCCACAAGTGCATTGGTCTTAACATCATCCAGCTCGTACTGAACTGCTTTTCCCTCTTCAGGGTCCGAAATTGCTAGCTTAAACGGCAACTATGCTTCGCCTACCTAATGTTGTAGTTGCTGTCCAGAAATTGGACAACGCGGTAGCGAGTTGGGCTGACTTTATGAGGATTGCGGTCGGGTCGCACAGTCCTTCAATTGCGATAGTCGCCTGTTACATAACCATTATAACCTATTCAAGGGTCCGACGTTTAGACGCCAAATACGGAGCGAGCATCATGGATCCACTGACTGTACTTATGATTATTGCCGGAATCTACCTTTTGATCTATATCGTCGCCCAAGCTATTGGGATTGAAAAGCTTGGCGAGAGAGGAATAGATGCGGGATTTCCGTTCTTCTTGATGATACGTACCGAACGTCTGAATTCGTTTCTAACTAGAATGGGTAAGAAGTTTCCAAAGGCTTTCTTCAATGTTGGAATTGTTGTTTCCTTTGGTGGAATGATATTCGGATTTTGGTTACTCCTCGATAACTTCATCAAATTCTTTGTACAAACAGATGCTGCTGGTGGAATCATTCCAGTGATTCCTGGAGTCACTATTACCGGATTGCCTCTAGTATACCTTCTCATTGGTCTCGCAGTCACTCTTATCACACATGAATTCGCACACGGTCTCGCGGCATCACGAGATGATATTCCAATAAAGAGTTCAGGCCTCCTTTTCTTCTATGTACTCTTCGGAGGTTTTGTCGAACCCGATGAAGAAGCATTTGAAACCCAGGCCACTCCTAGACAGAGGATGCGGTTACTCGCTGCTGGTTCCTATGCAAACCTGATTTGGGGCTTCATATTCTTCTTACTCATTGCGAACTTCAGTAGCTTAATGTCAATTGGTTTCAATCAACCAAATGGTGCATTCATCTATGATATTGCCGCAGACACACCTGCCTCTCAAGCTCTTCAGATTGGAGATGTTATCATAGGTATCAATGAAACAGATATTGATACTTGGTACAGTGTCAGTCTCTTCATGGCAGATGCTCCTGCAGATTCACTAATAACGGTCCATACACTCGATGGATCTGTGAATATAACGCTTGCAGGGAATCCGGCGAATGCGTCGCGGGGGTATATTGGAGTATTTGGAGCGGATTATTGGGAACCGAAAGCAGGATGGGAATGGATTCCTGGAGGTCCAATGTACGCATTCCATGTGTCCCAGATTCTCACATGGTGCTTCATTATTCTGATTTCCATTGCTATTTTCAATCTCCTGCCTATTCCTGTCTTTGATGGGGATAAACTGCTATCCAATGGTCTCAGTCTCATCACCGATAATGAAAAGAAGATCAAAATGGTCATGTGGCCTGCGCGTATCCTATCGATAGTCATAGTACTTGGAAGTATAATTCTATCTTTGATTACAGGTAAAGGCCTGTTTTAGTAGAGATTCACCATGATATGGCTCAGTTTGAGCCATTTTCATCTTTATCGGAGTTAAATAGGCACAAAAAACACCATATTTGGACCTAAGATGATGACTAAGCATATTGGCACAAAGGATGAGGTTCGTGAAAAAGCTAGAAGAGCACTCACTGACTATCTTAAGATGTATATCCCGCAGTCTTGGGATGTGCCACTCGAGAAGATGAGATTAATACTCCTTTCAAATGGCGACATTGACTGGGAAGCCCTCAAAGGACATGCATTACAATTCTTCGATGAGCGTCGCCTCGCTGAAGATCGTGTAGAGACCCTTTCCTGCATTGATCGGTTAGGTGAATCTTTCAAGGAGATTTTTTCAGTAATATCCCCTGCTGAGTGGTACAAGACAGTAGAAGAGATATTCTTAGCAGTAAATTTCCGAACTCACAAAATTGCTGTACAAAAAAGACCAGATCCAATCATGAGTGAGCTAATAACTGTCAAAGAGGATCCTAAGAAGCGGTGATATCGAAGATACGAAGGAATTGCAGGAATAGAGATTCCCGAGATTGAATCCTTCGATGTTCGAACTTTCCTTCAACGCATAGATGACAATTCCATTTCTTATGTAGAGAGTGCAGCAGAACTTGGTATGAGAGAAAATGCCGTAAATGTGATGAAAGAGAGTATTCTCATTGGAACTGTCTACACTTGGCTTCAAGAGCATACTGGAATTGAAGTCCATTAGTTTGAGAGGATGATTGAAGAAATCAAGGACCTTCTAGAGACGAATAAGAATTCTTAACTGATAGCACCATCAGTTCAAGATTGAGTCTAAAATGGAAACTAAATGCACAAAATGCGATGAACCTGCAGTATATCTTCGAAGATATACAGCTGAAATGTTGTGCAAAGGATGTTTAGTCAAAACTAGCTTAGACCGAGTACGTAGAACCATCAATAAAAATCAGATGCTCAAAGACGATGACCGAATTGCGGTAGCAATCTCCGGGGGCAAGGACAGTGCTGTGCTCTTCGATATAATCTGCAACATCGAGAGTGCATATCCCCGTTCTGAAGTAGTGCCTTTTACTATTGATGAAGGTATTGAAGGATACCGTGACAAGGCTCTGGAAGCAGCAAAGTGTCTAGTAAAAGACCGTGGCATGAAACTCGAAATCAGGTCTTTCAAAGATTATTTTGGCCAATCATTGGATGAGATAGTCAAACATAGATATGAATCAAATTTTGGCGCTTGTTCGTATTGTGGTGTTCTTAGACGACGTGCTATGAACGATGCAGCATTAGAGATTGAAGCTGATGTTGTCGCTACTGGTCATATTATGGACGATGAATCCCAGACGGTGATAATGAACATCATGCGAGGCGATAGCAAAAGAATTGCTCGCAGTAATCGATCCAGGTCACACCCTATTCCTGGATTTGTCCCACGAATCAAACCGATTATGGAACTATCTGAGCGAGATGTAGTTGCATACGCTCATCATCTCGAGTTACCTTATCATGACATTCCATGTCCCTACGCTTCTGAAGCATATAGAACTGACCTTCGTCTATTCTTGAATGAAATGGAACATAAGCGTCCAGGAACACTTCTAGCTATCTTGCGATCAGCCGAAGATATTGTAGATGCATTTCAACATGTTCAAGACTCATCAAAAATCAATCATTGCGAAAGATGTGGTTCTCCTACATCACTGAAGATTTGTAAGACCTGTTCACTTCTGGATGAGATTCAGGGGTAAGAACCATGGCGAAGAAGCCTGAGACTCTGCATGAATCAAGACAAGTCGAGTATGATTCACAACACTGGAAGTTATTGCAGCATCTAAGAAAAAAAGCCGAAGATTTTCTTGAACGATTAGAATCTGCAGGCATAAGGGCGATGATTTACGGTTCCATAGCCCGTGGGGACATAACAAAATCTTCTGATATTGATATCGTAATTCCATATCCTATTGCTAGCTATAAGGTTGAGCTGTCAGTAGGGCAAGGTCTAAAGAGAGAACTCGTTCAGGCAACTCCCTCAATGGTCTTGAAAGGTCATATCCATCTTCAAAATGATATAACAGTAAGTTTTCCTCTATTCAAACTACGACCCAGAGAAGAGGAGTTTTATCGTTGGGGTGGTCAGCTGAATCTAGAACAATTACGATTAAATCAACGAGTACCTGGGGTCGATAAAAGACTACTTCTAATAGTACCAACCCAAACAGGTCATATTGAACGAGGCGTCATAGGGCATGAGTCAGAAATAGCAAAAATTGTTGGAGTCGGAGTTGGTCTTGCGCAAGAACGGGTAAGAGTTCTTACAAGACGTGATACAGTTGGAAGAACAGGTGTATATCTAACAAGGACTTTAGGTCCTGATGAGAGCTTTGAAGAGGTCGCAAAATCTCTACAAGATGGCGACCCTGCACTGCGTAGAACAATTGATCGAAGAACAAAATGAGGTATCATTGGTGAAACGTGACATAGACACTCTTGAAGGTGGCTCACTTTTAGTAGGTCATAAACCAAAAGGATGTGAATTCTGCTCAAAAGGGTCAAAGATGGTTCTCTTTGTGACTGGTTTGTGTGCAAGCTCGTGCTATTATTGTCCTTTATCCTCTGAAAAAGCAGGAAATGATGTTATTTTTGCTGATGAAATGCCTGTCACACAAGATCAAGATTTACTATTCGAAGCTAAAATGATTAGTGCTGAAGGAGTGGGAATTAGTGGTGGCGATCCTTTATGCCAATTGGAGCGTACGAATAGCTATATTCGATTTCTTAGAGATGAATTCGGTCCCGAATTCCATATTCATCTCTACACGAGTGAAACTTCTGTTGAAGCGTCTATTCTTCAGCGTCTAATCGAATCCGGGTTGGATGAATTGAGATTTCATCCACAGACAAGTGACTGGTCTGGAATTGAGATTGCAGTTGGGCTGGACATAGATGTTGGTATAGAGGTTCCTGTCATCCCTGGAAAGGCTGCTTCGCTCATAGAAATTGCAAAACGTGCTGAACAGATTGGAGTAAAATTTCTGAACATGAATGAACTAGAGATGAGTGAAACTAATTTCAGCAAGTTGCGTGCACTTGGAATGCGACTTACTAATATGAGCAGTGCCAGTGTACAAGGAAGTCG
This sequence comes from uncultured archaeon, assembly GCA_964458565.1. Lineage (GTDB taxonomy): Archaea > Asgardarchaeota > Thorarchaeia > Thorarchaeales > Thorarchaeaceae > CAYWJO01. Next base: position 9,299 of record CAYWJO010000055.1, read on the forward strand.
TGAAACTGCGATAGAAGTATTAGATTGGGCTAGGGAGAATCTCACAGACCTCTCCGTTCATTTCTGTTCTGCACAGTATAAGGACACAATACAGATGCGTAGAAGACTCGAAAGACGACTTGAGAATATCATTAGACCTTTCGAGATATCCGATGAAGATGAGCCTCTACTAATTCTAGGAATTGTTCGCGCACCACATAAAATGGAGCTCTCAGATGATGAACTGAACAAAATCTACAATTTTCTCTCTACCGAGTTTGATGTTCCTGATGATCTGATGAATATTGACTTGGCTCGAAAGCGAGTTGAGATTGCGCCATGGATAATAGATGAAATAGCTGATGACCTACGAAAAATAATCGGGTCTCAAATCCATGTGGAGATGGGAATTGCAGTCGAATATCCCTCTTGGGACCGTCTACAGACTATGTTTGACCCACTTTAACTACTGTTCTATTCGAAAACGAAGTACAGCTGCAACACCACCAAGATTCTGTAATTGATCCCCTGCAGGGTGTTCTGTTGAAACAATATGGAAATTTCCTCGTGTCTGTTCTGTATCTCTTATTATTCTATCAATCCACCTTCGTTTATCTTCGGAAGCTTCTCTAAGTCTGATATCCGTTATTAGTAATTCTTCAACAGCACCATATTGAACTGCTTTAGATACTTCATCATCTCCATATGCCGCTAGTCCGTCCCCTTTTGCTACATGGCCTATAATATCCTCAATGAGTTGAGTCTCTGTTTCTACCTTGAGACCAGTAATAGCTTTTGAAATAACGCCTCTGTACAGAATCTCTTTTGCTCCAGGGATGCCGATTGAATTCGTACTCTCTACCACAACTGGTGGAAGGTCTTTGATCTTTAAAGAACTAAGATGCGTCTGGAAGTGATCCTTTACAAACCCTGGCCCCGCTATAATAATGAGTCCAAATTCATTCTGTTCAAGTTGCGCCTTTATAGCTCTGACTACTTCATCAAAGAACTCCTTCATACTTGAATCATACGACTTCTGGGTCCCTCTTTTGCGTGAAATTTCCGTTCTTACACGTACGGCTTCCTTGAGCCCATAATCCGCAGCAAGAAATAGTTCTGAAACTCCATCCTCTATAGTGACAATGAGACAGACAGGACTTAATTGTGCTTTCTCGGCATCTTTAAGCCGTTTTAATAGAAAATCTGGCCATCTTGTCTTGATTATTGTGAGAGTTGTACCTGTTTCCACATTGAACGTATGATGTGAACCAACACTAACAAGGTCTGAAGGCCCTTCGGTAATCACACCAAGAATTCTGACTCGATTAGTGAAAGTATGAAAACTAACATCCTCAACTGTAAGGACCAATGTCATTGGTTTTCGTACACTATCCTGTTTTCTAGCTTCATCATCCCCAATTTTAACCCGTCTTGCAGTCCTAGATATTACGGTATCACCTGGAGCAACCACATTGTAGAGATGCCAGAGGTCATCTAAAGTTTCAATCTTAAGAACAACTTTCCCTTCTTTTAGTGCTCTTTTCAATATCTTCAAGGTGACATCACGCCTGAGTCTTGACAGTTAGAAGAAATAGTCTCCGTAGAACTCTTGACTCTTTGGTTGTCCCCCAATATAGGCTCCTAACTGCGAGGGATCTATGCCTTTACTAATCTGCTGAGATGTTTTAACATGCTGCATTTCAACATAATATGAACCCTCATTCACAGCTAAATCGCCAGAAATTCTCACGAGTCCACCTAATTCTCTAAGTCTCAGTGTTAAGGCATCTCTCTGTCCGTCCATTTCAAGTGCCATTTCTTCTGCAAAATCGAGAACTGCTTCTATTGCTTGCGGGGTGAAGTGAGGTATCCGCCCATCATCATAAACCGTCTGTGCAATGAATTCCACTATACGCGTGAGATTCTCAGGAGTCTTTCTCATCCAAGATGAAAGTAATATCTCGTAACCATAGCCTCTGATGCGTGATCTGAGTGGAGGTAATATCTTTGGCAAATCTTCAGTATTGCAGGCTGCAAAGAGAATGAAATCACAAGGCACATCATCGACTCTTACTGCAGCTCCTGAGCTGTGAGGATTATGACCGGATATTGCATATTTACGATCCTGCATTGCTGTTAGTAGGTGTTTCTGATATACTCCCAATGCGGCAATCTCATCGATATACAAAATACCTTCGTGCGCCTCATGAATTGCCCCGGGAACCACTCTCAGATGCGCAGGGCTGCCTAAAGATTCAGCACTGCCATAAGGATCGTGTTTCACATCACCAAGAATCTCTACAGGACTTGCACCACTCACTCGTACAAATCTATTAGATGTACGGGGAACCAGTACATGACTGTTTTTTTCATCGGTATTGTATATCAAATCCTTTTGTTGCGTCTGAATCAATTCTATCCGTATCGTATCGGTATCAGTTCGGCTATACTTGATTAAGTACGACTCGTCCTGTTTCTGTATCTGATGAATCACTTCGTTTTCAGCTGGTTCCAATATCACATCCAATTTTCTGAATAGACCCGCGTACGCGCCTTCTCCAATAGAATCCGCTCTCTTCACCGAAGTACAATCCATGCATTGTGCAAATTCAGGTGTTGAAAATGATCCACATCTGGGACACCTAAAGCCCATCTTTATTCCGACCTCGAAGGGAATATCTTCAGGCCGTACAAATCTTGTTTCGATTATACTTGGCTCGTCCTGTTCAGCTTGATTGTCTAAAGAATGAATTTCCACAAGAGGCCTATCTCTATTTGCAGGATTGAAATGAATTCTAATTTCTTGGGTTGGGGGTGGTAGCAATGTTGAAGCAGCTTTTGCAAGCATTGATTTTCCTATTCCTGGAACTCCACTTAGCAGAACATGTCTATGTTGTGATACTGCTGCATGGATTAGCTTCACTACCTCGCTTTGGCCCACTATCTTATCAAACGGGTCTTTCTTCGGAGGAATATCCACAGTACTCTCAATGTCAATATAGCGATGTTTCAAGCTGAGGTGCCTCTTATCCACTTACTTTCAGGATAACCACTCATTGGCATTTCATAACTGTGTGTAATACCCTCGAAAAGAAATGACACATGAGAGCCTTCTCAGCTCTCATGCTTTGAATATCATTGAGTAACATCATCAAAGGTATAGATTTTCATGAAAGGTGGTCGGTTCTCTATATCAGCAACCGCTGCACCAACTAGCAATGCAGTCTTTTTCTGGCGTGCAATATCCACAAGTCTCTGTGTGACGACACCATCAAAAACCACTGCATAGACTTTGTCAAAGTCCTCCATGACCTTTGCCAATTCAGCTACTCCACATTGTTGTAAGACAGACTTCCCTTCATCAAAGAGAACAGCTTTAAATGACTCACGTACTTCTGCTATTTTTTCAATGAACCCTTCATCAATTGATGGGGTTCTTCTCGCAGACACCTCTGATTTTGGCTTTGTACGTGGCTTAGCCCAGTCGCTCTCAGGTCTTGTTCGTGTTGGCCGTCTTGTTGTTCGTTTTTTCTTTGTTGTAGACTCTTTCTCACCGCTTAAGATTGCCAATGCCTGATTTGCTGGAATCTTAGCCTGTAGTGCCTTCATCACTTCTCGTCTGGTGAGGTCTTCAACTTCCTTTCCTTCAGGAGCTCTTGCAATGTAGTCCACTTTTGCTACCTGCATTAGTTCTCTCAGAATTAAGTCTCCACCTCTGTCTCCATCCAGGAAGGCTATGGTAATTTTCCCTCCCTTTTTGGTCAGGTCTGCTATTGATTTCGGTACATGTGTACCTTCTACAGCAACAGTATTTTCAATACCGCATTTCATTAGATTGATGATATCAGCTCGTCCTTCCACGATGATTATTTCATCGCCTGTGGACAGTTCTGAACCAGATGGTAGTTTATCTGGTCCGAATTTCATGACCTGTTTTCGTGATCCGGTTGATACAGCACTAGTAATTTCATCTGATCCTGGGGCAATCTCTTCTTCCCAACCTTTCAGAATACTAATTGCTCTGCTGACAACTCTTCTTCTCTTGGCGCCTCTAATATCCTCAAGTTTCTCAATGGTGACCTTCGCAGTACATGGCCCTACTCTATCTACAGTTTCTAGTGAAGCTGCGAGTATTGCCGTTGCGGTCCTATCCAGAGATACAGGAATTACAACTTCTCCCCTACTATTTCCGCCCTTAGATTTTACAACGATCTGAATTCTTCCAATTCTCCCTGTTCGTTGCAGTTCTCTAAGATCCAAGTCTTCTCCCAAGAGACCCTCGGTCTGTCCGAAGATTGCTCCAACAACATCGGGTTTGTCTACAACGCCGTCTATCTCGATCCTTGCGCGAATAACATATTTCGCAGTACTCGAGTCGAAATCGCTCCCGATTTTTATACACGTCTCCTATTTTATACTGCCACAAACCCCAGATTATACTCAATCGGGTGGTCTTACCTCTGCTCAGTACCGCGGACCGATTTCTACATCCTTGCGGATTCTAACTGTTACGTTACCTCTTTTGACTCTTTGAGCCATTTCCCTTCATATTATGTGAATAATATTCGTGATACGATAATCCTGTGAATGATGATAATAGTCCTGTGACTGCGCTCGGGTATATCTAACTCAGTTCGAGTTATTGACCCCGTGGCGCTATGATATGATTATATGATGATTTAAGAGCACACAGTTTCCTTCGGTGTAGCTCTTGACAATACACTGAAAATGAGCTTATTTGAACATGTCGTTACAGCTCAAAACCTGTTTCTTACAATCCATCGTGAGTGAACATTGACTGTAAGAGACTTCTGTGTTCTGCCCTTCTCTTACCAGTGTCACCACCTTTCGAAATCCAAAGGACTTCGAGATTGGTAAGAGCATTGTCCTCTTTCATCGGGATGGTATCCCTCCTGAAGACCTGGCTTCCTTCTCCTGTCGTTCTACTGGTTCATCACTACCAGCGACAGTAAGAGTTCCCACGATTTTTACCACGGCAAGGTCTTCATCACCCATCTTGAAATCGTCACCAAAGTCAGGAAGGCTCATTTGAGCATGGTGAATGGCCGCGGACTCTCCGGGACCTGATGCAGTTCCTCTCTTGGAGAGTAAGGACTTCCCTTTGGAAGAATCTATCTTCTGTTGGGCTTTCAGTCGTGAGCGCTTCCCTACTTGTTGAATAGCGTCAACCCACTTACCTAGTCCTCTCACTTCATGTAATAATGGAGTGAGCATAATGAGGTGTGCAGCAATGTTGATTGTTCCGTTCCTATCAGCATTGCTACTTCGTCCCATGTGTGTCCTAAATAACTCATCTGTTTTAGCGCCAATTAAAAATCCTAATAACCAATGGTAGGTATGTTATATCGTCCAGAAGATATACCCTGTCTACGAGGGCGCGCTGAGATTAGATTACAATGATGCGTTGCGCAAGAGGCCGGGAACAGGCTGGACCATTGCCTGCCAAATACCAATTGGACGAGCCACAACGGACTCGATTGATGGGGATGATTGTCCTTAGATGATGTTCGGGTCACCCTGGTGTCGTACATTGGCGGGCCGGTCGGTACCATGACTACCTGACACGAGACAGCTCAGTTGAGCCGGATGCAATATCTGATGCTGTGATGCTGGGAGTTAGTGTGGAGGGTGACAGGCACCGACCACCTTGTCTTCTTCACCTATTTTTCCATTTCCCATGATTCTCCAGGTTGTAATACCTGAACCATGGTTCCCTTTACATTAGTTGCAACCATCTGCCAGAATTTCTTTGGATTTGCCTTGATAACTGGAAACGTGTCATAATGCATTGGAATCACATATTTTGGCTTGATTAGCTCAGCCGCCTTTACTGCTTGCCGCACAGACATGACGTAGTACGATCCAATTGGTAACAATGCACAGTCTATTTTGTATAATTCTCCAAACAATTTCATATCATAGAATAATCCTGTATCTCCTGCATGATAGAATGTTCCGCTTGGAAACTCCACTATGAATCCTGTTGGCGCACCAATTCCTGATGAATGAAAGGCTTGTACAAGTGTTACAGTCACTCCACCGATATCAACGCTTCCTCCGATATTGAGAGTGTGTACATTTTCCACGCCATCATTCTTTGCCTGAATTGCAAGTTCGTTGATAGCTACAAAAAATGCATCAGTCTTCTTGCAGATTTCAATGCCCTCCGCATATCCATGATCTCCATGGTCATGAGTCACGAGGACAATATCTGCCTTTTTCACATCATCCACTTTTATTGGCGATGTAGGTCCATTTAACCATGGGTCAACAAAAACGGTCTTCCCATCAGATTCTACTTTAAACGATGAATGTCCCAAGTATGTGAATTTCATTATAATCAACTACCTATTCTATGGTTCTAGATTTCTTCTATCTTTCGCATTGTCTGTCGTTACCTATGGAATACCTTAAGACAACTATATGACTTGTTCAAAACAGCTGGTTCTAATGTCTTCCAAACCACATCCGGACTCACTCAAAGCAGGTCAAATTGCAGGAAGAGTACTTCATGAGGTATTTAGAGAGGTACGTCCCGGAGTGAAGGTTTTACATATCTGCACACTCGCAGAACATAGAATTGCAGAGTATGGTGCCAGACCAGCCTTTCCATGTAATGTTTCTATAAACAACGAAGCTGCACACTATTCAAGTCCATACCAAGACACACGGGTCTTTCCTGAACGCGGCTTAGTGAAAGTGGATCTGGGTGCGAATGTGAATGGTCATCTTTCTGATACCGCAAAGACCGTAGATCTTGATGGATCCTATGAGAAATTTATCATCGCAGCTGAAACCGCACTTGATGCAGCAATAGATATTGTTCGTCCTGGAATAAAATTAGGTGACATCGGCGAGGTCATTGAAAAAGCAATCAAAGCAGAAGGTTTGAAACCAGTTCATCAACTCTCTGGTCATCAACTCAAACCCAATAATCTGCATGCTGGTAAGAATGTACCAAATGTGAAGATACATGTAACGGAGAAGATGCAACTGGGGGAGACCTTTGCAATAGAACCATTTGCCACTGATAGGAGTGGTAGAATCAAGGCTGCTCGTGAGGCATATATCTTCTCCAATGATATACGTAACCGGAAAAAAGTAGATAGAATAGCTCTACAGGTTCGAAATCTTGCACGGAGGTCATTTGGCACAGTCCCGTGGGCATCAAGATGGTTGTACGACCTGAAAAATGACTTTGAATTCGAAATCCCACTGAAGACATTAGTTAGAGTGGGTGCATTTCATCCATATCCCGTACTCCTCGAAGCTGAAGACGGGATGGTGTCACAGGCTGAACATTCAGTGTTTGTTTCAGAAGAAGGTGCAATCGTCACTACGAAGTATGATGATTAGATGAACGCGTACATGGAACCGCTTAAGAACTAATTTTGTTGTGACAAGCTTGTGATAGTATGGTAATGCCAAAACCCCCTCATGTCAAGGCTGGCAAAATCGCAGCACGCGTTCTCAAAGAAATCCGCGGGGAGCTCAAACCTGGAATCACTGCTTTGAGGATATGCACCATGGTTGAAAAGAAGATACTTGATTATGGTGGACAACCAGCATTTCCATGTAATGTTAATATTAATCATATTGCAGCCCACCATACGTCTCCACGAAGAGACCCCACTAAGATTCCTGATTTTGGTCTTGTGAAAATCGACATTGGTGTACATATTGATGGATACATTGTAGATACAGCCATGACAATTGATGTTGATGGCACTCTAGAGGGCTTTGTAGCTGCAACAGACGATGCGTTGAATGAGGCAATCGCTATGATTGAGCCTGGTGTGAACCTTGGGGATGTAGGACGTGAGATCGAACAGATTATCAAAGCATACGGTCTAAGAGCTATCAAAAATCTCAGTGGACATAGCATCAAACGATATCGTCTACATGGTGGAAAGACCGTTCCAAATACGAAGAAACGTATTCCTGATGTTGTAGAAGTCGGAGACTGTTTTGCAATAGAACCCTATGCAACTACCGGTACGGGATATGTAAAAGATACTGACTTTGTCTATATTATGCAAAATACAGGAAAAGATATTGAACTTGAGGGAACTGCAGAGAAATTGCGCCAACATCTCAATGATCGTTATGGTCCCTTACCTTTCACCCCAAGATGGATTGGAGCATCTGAGGGTGTGGATGTAGTCGAAGCACTGAAAGAATTACTTCGTGCCAAGATTATACGAGGTATTTCAGTCCAAGTAGAAAAGAAGGGGCGCCCAGTGAGTCACACTGAGCACACGATTTTTGTTACGGACGAAGGTGTTGAGGTACTCACCCGTCCTGATTAGATCTCAATCTTATTTTCAGGCTCTTCTCTTACCACATATACTCCCTGTATGGTAAGGCTACCTTGGCACTTTGGACAAGTTGTACCAAGAGGTTTGAGTATGTAATCTCCGCTTTCGAAGTCACGAATCTCCTTAAACTCACACTCTGGACTATCACACCGAATCTCAGTGACTGTTGGTGGTGGAGGTTTTATTGTTGGTTCTTTACCACTTCTGGCTGTAAGAAGACTGAATCCCATCACCATCACTACTGAACCTAGAAAGAGCATCAGGATATCATTTCCAGTTGTCATCCCAATATAGAGGATGAAGAATCCTGCACCTGCAAGAGCTATTCCGATTATCTTTGATATAATTCCCATATTCATCCCTCACAGACCAATTCCAATGGTGTTTCCAATACCGGCTAGTATGACCTTATCTCCAGATTTGGTACGTTTCCTGATGGCAGTCTTAATTCTCTGAAGGACTTCAGGAATGGAATCAAGAATTTTCTTATCCATCACACCGACTGCTGCAGCTTCATTCTGTTTTATGACTATAGCCTCCATTGCTATCTCGTTTTGAGTTGCAGTATCCTCAATAGCATGCTTCTCCGGACCTATGTCACCGATTGCTGCACCTGTTCCCTCAGAAACACGTCCAAGATCCTCGCCTTCGAGCTTTAGTGCAGCATCGATTGTGATGATTCTTGCAATCTTCCCTTTATCTTCAACCAGTTTCTTGATTGCAAATCCAGGTTTTCCTACTGTACCTCCAGGTCCTGTGGCTCGAACTGCATAGACTGTCCGACCTTCCACATCAACCTCATAGTAACCAACCTCACGTGAAATCTCATCAATGTAGTTCTCTGCAGTTCCTCCGTATTCTCGAGCTAATTTAGTAACAATCAACGGACCAATCCCATCACCGATTGGTTTACTTTCAGAGAATGCATCTATGGCGTCAAAGTAAGCCTTTGCGAGCTGCATTATCTCTGGGAGCTGCATCTGAACCTGCATTATTACTATAGTACTGTTTGTCTTCTTTCCAAGAATATAGAAATGTCTCACAATTCGAAAAATCAGGTTAAGGACCTGAGTGACCTCAAGGGTATTCTCAAGTGACTGACGGTCTGAATGACTTGCATCTGGAGCCGTATCCATAACGAATTCTTCGAATCGGTCTCGCCTCTCATCAAGCAGGTGATCAAGACGCTTTAGTATACCTGCAGGATCAAGGTCAACTGGCATAATTGTGAAGAAGTCCATCCATCTATCCAAGTCTTCTCCAATCTCATTCTCATCTCTCCCGTAACGCTTGAATGTTTCAATTGCTATTTCGCGGGATTTAATGGATAGGGTCTTTAATTCGTGTAATCCTGCCTCAATTTGTTTGAGCATCTGCCAAACCTGTATTCTTTGCCCATATAGGCTCATGATAATAATGAATGCAAAGAACGCTAGATTGAGTATCCAGCTGAATTCGTTAGTTTCTCCACCAATCTGCATGAACATCACTCGGCTCATCAATATTTGTGCTTTAAGGCTATCCTTTGTGGTAGTAGTTGCTTTGTTCTCTTCACCTATGAAAATAAAGTTGTAGAAGGAGGTAAAAATGTGGCAGCTTATGAGCTTCTCACGGGCTCGCGCACCGCAGATTTCCCATAACGGAACCAGACGTAGTCAGCGACTGAGCATTTCAGAGGCCTTTAACTTCTGAGTTCAGCAGAGATCAGGTGTTCCCTGGCTCCTGTGGCCGCCATCAAGAAAGGGATGAATTGATTCCGATTTAAAGCTTGTCTTAGAACGAAATTCTCTACCTTGAAGAAGAACCAAAAATTCTATGGTTCTCCCCCTCCTACATGGGGGAGATTGCTTTGAAGGCCACTGATGGAACAAGCACGTTTGCAACGTTTCAGGAGTTGCGGTTGAGCTCTGGGTCTCACACTGGCAAGGACATATGGATCGACGACTATTATGTCAGGAAATATGTGGAGATTGAACCAGGGCATGGTGGTTGGGGTGGTGTGGAGGTCCTGTATGCATGAGGTCGA
>CAYWJO010000056.1:0-19536 GCA_964458565.1 uncultured archaeon
TTGGAGAGAATCTCATGGACCTCATCTCTCCGGATCTGAAATTGGGGATACAATGGTATCTCGCCAACTAAAAGGGATTAGGGCTGCTTCAGAAGCTGGAATTCATGTGAAAATTAATACTATCTTGATGAAGGGTATTAATGATACAGAATTGGAACAATTGGCATATAGTTTGAAGATTGCAGGTGCTGAACTTCAAAATATAATCCCTTTAGTTCCCTGCTTCTCTGAACTTAATAGGTTCCAACCATCCAACCTGGATCTGAGAACCGCTCGATTAAACTGCTCAAGGTATATCCAACAATTCCATCATTGCGCTATGTGTCGTAGCGACGTTGTTGGAATTCCTGGTGACGATCGAATAATCTAGGTCTCTAACTTTGGCTTTAGGCAACCTTCATCCACTAATTTATTTATCAGGAACCATAGCGCGTTTTTATCATATGGCAAGGCATCCATTGCATCTTGTATTGACGTATTACCATCGAACTTATCCATAAGATCGTCAACGGGTGGTCCATATTGTGCTCTGATGTGCTCAAAAATCGGTGGTGGTTTCTCTGGAATCGACGGTATATCTAGTTCCGTGAGTTTCCTTTTGAATTCGATATGCTTGTAACGTAAGAGGATGCACATAAGAGCAATTACTTCATCTTCAGGAAGCTCGATGAGATCCATTATCTCCATCAATGTTCTTTTCCCATTGATAAAGGCTTCAAGTTGTTCCAATTTCCGATCTATAGAAGCTACTCTAAATGGAATGCTCACACCGCCGTTAGTTTGAACTGGTACCAAGTTCAAATCGAGTTCAAAATATGGGAATTCTGAGATTATTTGTAAGGTGAAATCTCTATATCTCCTGATATCGCCTTCGAATTCCTTCAGCTTTGCTCCATGTTCTTCTTCAACTTTGTGAAGAATCGATTTCAGTTTGTTACGATAAGGCGTTTCATCTGGTATAGGATCAACAACGAGAAGAACGAGTACTGTTTCGCCAACCTCAATTAGAATATCATATGCCTGCTTCCTTATAGTACGAATTGGTGTATTTGCAAAGATTATGACTGCTGTGACGAATCCTGCTATCAGGTCTGGATCCACGGTCATTTCTGCATAAGGAACGTTCAGCACTGATTCTCCTCCTTCAAGTCGAATCAGGGCAATATAGCGAACCTTTGCGACATCGATAGCCATTTTTTTTCTCCCCTCACTCATTATGGGCTAGAATCCCTGCATCCACTAGATTCTTTGCTACTGTTTTCACTGCCTCTATGTTATAAGGCAGTTGTTCACAAATCTGCTGAAGAGTTCTTGTTCCATCACATAGAGATACAAGCTGAGTTAGTTGTTCTCCGTATACTCCTACTAAGTATTTTGGAGGTTCTATCTTCTTTACTAATATCGTATCCTCTCTTAATTTCCTTGTAAATGCAATCCAATTGTACCTGTCTAACATTGACATTATAGCCATTGTATCAGATTCTGTGAACGCTGACGCATCCATTATTTCAAGAATTGTCCTTTTCCCATTTATAAATCCAATAATCGTGTGAATCTTTTCATCAGTTTCACCGACACTCCATGGTATTTCTACACGTTGATCTGGAGCTGCATCTGAAGAAGGGAGTAATCTTGGAATCAGTTCCCAATCGATTTCTTTGTAGGGATAGACGCCAAGAATATCAAGAGCGAATTCTCTAAATGGTCTAATATCGCCTTTCCAGTTATTCAATGCTATTTCGTATTTTTCTTCAAACAATGTAATGATGTTTTTCAGCGCATTTCGAAAAGGCGTGTCATCTTCAACACGGTCAATGATTAAGAGGCCAACTACATAATCACCCTCTTCAATCACAACAACATAACCTTCCTTAGTGAACGTTTTCAGTTGTCTATTCTCAAAAATAATAACTGCGAGGACAAAACTAGCTACTAAATCCGGATCCACACTCATCTCACGATATGGTATACCTACGATAGGCTCTCCTCCCTCTTTTCTGACTAAGGAGAGATATCGCACCACTGCATCGTTTCTTGTAGCCTGATTCATATCATTCTGACCTTAACTTTTGCCCATTTGAAGTTAATTGGTTGTTAAAAAAACTCTTCTAATCCTGCTTGAGCTGTTATGGAAACCTCTGGATCATCGATGATATTATATCCTCTCAGTTTTTTCATATCGATTGCAAATACTGATTCAGAAATTCCTATTAATAGAATCGGTCCCTTGACTCCAATGATATCACCTCGAATCTGCATGCCATTGATTTGTTTCCTCTTCGTAAGATCTTGCAGTGGATTATTCAATGCTTCAATACCATAATACCCCCCTAGGGGCTCAACATTGATTTTATCCAATTCTAAGGAATCTACTAATTTTCCGGTGATATCACGAATCATAGATTCAGCTTCTTCAGTATTCAACACATGTTGCAGAGATGTGATCTTTCTACTTGTTCTGATGGTCTTTGTAATCTCTTCATTTTTTCCAAATCCATTTTCAACCAGCCGTGCCTTATCTCCTCCTTTAACTATCTCTAATATTGCACCGTAATCAGCTCCCTGTTCTATCCATCTAGTTCTCACACGACCTAAAGTGGAAACTCCTACTTTTAGATGGGTTCCTATTAGAACAATATAAACTGCATAATCCTTCTCTCTACATTTTTGTAGTTTATCTGGTGTAGCAAAGCATTCTACTCCTGTACATTTAGCACAAGCGTCACTATAATCAGTAGCTGCACAAGGTCCGCATTGAGTTCGTCCCATTGGGATTATCATCTCTTCCGGGCAGGGATTTCGTTTACCCGTCTCATCTCTAAATCCCACACATCTAGATGGTCCCTCAACTCTCCAAGTTATCTGGTCTTGGTGATTCAATTGCTGAACCATTAATTGCGTCGTTTGCTGATTCCATGCAACCATATGTGGTTTTATTCTTTTATCATTTGAACGCCATGCAATATCAACAAACAACATTTGTCTATCCTCAGAATAATAATCGTGCACCTCGACCTTGTCCCATCCATTTAACACCATGGATATTTAGTTCCTCATCACATTTTGGGCAATGGCCTTTATCATTAAGATTGTTTTTCTTCATGTAAACGGAGTATCTCTCAATAGCCTTGAAACCACAGCGTGGACAATATGTGTTCTCGTAATCATGCCCAGCTATATTCCCTGAGTATACAAAAACGAGACCTTCATCCTTGCAGATTTTGATGTGTTTCTCCAAAGTTTCAGCATTTGTACGTGGTAGATTTGTTAGTTTATACATTGGGCTGAACGCTGTGATGTGTACAGGAGTCTTCTCACCAAGATTCTGAACTATCCAATGTGCCATTTCCTTGGTGTCCTGTTCATGATCACCAATTTGAGGTACTATCAAGTTCGTGATTTCAATAAAGATCCCTTTTTCCTTCATCTCTAAGAGCGATGTATATATCGGTTTGACCTTCGGAACATCCATATAGGTCTTGTAGAATTCTTTGTTTCCACTACCCTTGAAATCAACCGTAGCTGCATCTAGATATGGTGAAATGTACTCGATAGCTTCTGGGGTCATATAACCATTTGTTACAAAGGTATTATACATCCCTTGTGAGTGTGCATGCATCGCAGTATCATGTGCAATCTCCATGAAAATCGTTGGCTCAGTGTAAGTATAACTGATGCCATCACATTCGTACTTTTTTGCTATGTCTACAATATCTTCTGGTGAGAGTGTCCTACCTTCAGGTTTCGTTCGCTGTGATGAATGATAATTAAGACAGAACTGACATCTGAAATTGCAGGATGACGTACTTATTGAGAATGCACTAGAACCTGGAGCAAAGTGAAAGAGAGGCTTCTTCTCAATTGGGTCAGGTGCCATGCCATCAATCAACCCATATACCGTTGTAAAGAGCGTATCCCCTCTATTTGTGCGTACTCTGCAGAATCCTGATTCACCATCCTCAATCAAGCATCGTCGAGCACATAGATCGCATCTGACTCCATTTTTCAACTTCGTATATAGGACTGCCTCTTTCATCGTGATGTCAAATATTCCATCTCTTATTCCTGTTTTGGTCATATAATTTTGAGTCCTATTAAAATGAGACATTGTTAAAAGGATAGAATGTATAGTATACCTGATTTTGCCATGTCTAGCTCTGAGAATCTTGATAGACTCAAACAACTGATGGAGCAAGTTGCAGGGAAGAATATCCCATTACTCCAGCGTTGTTCAGAGGCTAAGATTTTAGCAGTTCAAGACTTTGATAGTGCTATTGATAAATATCTCAAAATAGCATCTGAGATTCTGACTAGGTCTGATGAGGTTGATTCCAGAGTTGACAGAGAGTTATCAGAGGTTAAAACTGCTCTGAGTTCTGATGTATTAAATCAATCATTTATTCATGCATTGAAAGGTCTCAAGAGTAGTTATTACGAATCTGTACTAAAACCTGCAGTGAGTCAATATCTACGAGATGTTTCAAAGTCTGCATCATCAATTGAAAACATATATGAACGAGCTGTAGAGTTCGATAAATTACTTGAAGTTGTGGAATTCTTCCATAAGGTCAATCAATCATAGACTATCTTCTTCTTATTCAATATTCCTCATTGTGCGAAGTTTATCTCCATCTACAACCATTGCTATTCCTAACTCCACGAACTCTTCCACCCACTTACTGACCACTGCTGGTGACACTCCCAATGATTTTCCAATCTCACGAATTGAGATATCCTTATTCTCCTCAGCCATAAGAAATGCTTTTGTCTTCTCGGTATTTCTCATCAGTGCCATGTAATCGTCAATAGTTTCCTGCGTCGTTTGAGCTAGGATTCGAGCTGTTTCGTAATCCTTTGTTAGTCTATCAACACTCGCCTTAGCTCTTTCAAGCTCTGACTTTGTCGTTTCTAGTTCACGAATTCTATCACCTGACTCGTAAGAACGAATTCTTGCCCGAAGGTCATCCATTTCCTCAAGACGCTTATCGAATGATGCTATTTCCTCTTCTAGCTGCTTTTGTTTTGCCACATAATCATGAATCTGGATGTCCTTCTTTGCTATGTCACTGCCAAGTTGTCGAATTCTCCCTTCAGCATCATCTGCACGTTTCATCTCAGCCTCCATCTTATCTTTTATCACATCTCTGGAGGCTTCTGTTGCCTTGAGTGATTGTCTAAGTTCTGCTAATTCTCCTTTATCTATCGCAGGGGTTGATTTCAATTCACCGATTGTGTCTTCAAGTGTTTCATTTCGAGACTTTAATTCACCAATGGTTTGTTGAAGGGTTTCTAATTCAGAGTCTCTAGTCATTAATTTTTGATCTGCAGTACGAAGGTCTCGGACTAATTCTTCAATTTGGCGTTCCATGGTCTTCATCTTTTCAGAAACATCCTTCGGAATCTCGACCCTTGGTTTCATTGTGAGTTCTTTCGTAAGGAATTCCATCTCTGTTAGTGCTCTTTGGCTGAAATCATCAAAGCTTCCCTTCAAAACAGTGAAATCTTCAATGGTTGAATTCATGCTAGTTTTAAGTGCCTCAGTGATATCTCTGACTTTTTCAAGAATGGGTGCAGACATCCCAGTGGTAAGTGTTTCTTCAACTTCTCCAAACTCTTCTTCAACAATTGGCTTCACATCATTCTCAACATATGTGATTTGAAGATTGGTCTTTGCTCTTCTCTTAGATCTCCCAATAATACTTGTGCGCATGTTTACAAGATTGCCCTTCATACCTACCAGAAAAGATAGAACCACTGGAACAAGGTCTCGTTCAATTCTGTCAATATTCCTTTCAAAATCTATAACTTGCTTTTCTAGTTGACGAAGACTTTCACGAAGTCTTTCCGTACTTTTTTCGATTTCAAATCTGCGTTTCACTTGTTCAGCTGATTGCACCTTCAAAATATCCTTCGATATTCTTCCGGACTCAACAAGTTCCTTCTTCATATCATCATCTACACCAAGTTCTGAAAGCAGGTCGTCTACGACCTTTGCTTCATCATCTTTCAAATCTCTATCTTTGGGATCTTCAGTCATGATGAGTCCTCACTAACCCTGTCTTTAAAGGTAGGTGCGAGAAAGAGGACTGCTTGATAACAGATAAATGTATTCAGGAAGGGTTCTTAGAGAACTACCTAGTGAGGTATTGACATGCGGCTATCTATCGAGATGCAGGCTAACATCTACAATCGGGGAACATCCCGACTACGTGATGGGAAGATGATGTGGCATCTCCTTACAGATATGGATAATCAATTTGTTCGTACGATTGATGTATTTCCCCCTGCAAAGGTTACAGAGAAGGCAGAAGGAAATATGATGGCAATAATTAAGATTCCAGAGATAAATCCTGGAGAGTCCTTCTCTCCTTCAGTTGTTCTAAGAATAGATACTACAACACGTGACTGGCTACTTGAACCCCAAATGATACCTCAAGATATAATGAATCAGGCAAGAGGCATGTATTGTTCAATGCAGAAATATTGGGAAATTCAAGATACAGAAATTCAGGAACTCTCTCAGCGAATTGCAGAACGAACAGGAAATGATGAGTCTTACTGTAGACTTGCGTACCAGACTGTTCGTAAGCAGATTAAACTAAAGACCCATCTTGATGAACGTAAAGGTGCTTCGAGAGCTATCAGGGAGAAGGAAGGCGATTGTGATGAACATGCAGACCTCTTTATAGCACTAGCAAGAACAGCTGATATTCCAGCAAGACGAATAGTTGGTCATATTTATCGTGCTGAGAAGGATCCAGAACCCCATGCGTGGGCTGAAGTATTTTTGGAGAATCGTGGTTGGCTACCCGTTGATCCTGCCTTGGGAAATTTTGGATTCATGAATGAAGTCTATTTCTCAAGAATCCGTGAAGGACTTGTATCAGAAAGACCTACAATATCTCTCAAATGGAGTGGTATCGCATCAATGTCACCAAAGATAGAAGAAGAAGTGCGAATGAATGTTGTGACGAACGGGTCTAATTGAAATCTTCCATAAATTCTGTTGCAAGTAAGGTTACAAAGAGTTCAGCCCCAAAAGTCCAGCAGGAATGCGTATCGAATATGCAGCATCTAATATTTGGAAGTAGTGGCGCTTCCAATGCTGAACGAAGTGTACTCGCCAAATGGTGTGTTATCATTTCTCCATAAGCAGATACCTGTGGAAGTGAATCCGTGAATCTCTTATTCGTTGAGTCGAGTGGACCTGGCTTATAATCACATACATGAATCGTATCATCAATCCATCTAATTAAATCGATATGACCAGTGGTGTGATATCTCTCTGACCACACAGGTACTTCAATAGCAATTGTATGTTGATCATGTTCTATAAACTCAGTCAATATACTATGGTCTGAGCAATACGAATTATCGTTTCGCATCTTATGAAAATCACGAATCATCTCAATAATCGGATCATCAATTGATTTTGAGATTTTGCCTGATCTGGTAAATTTCTTTCTTAATCCTACTCTCGATGCCTTTGACATCTTTTTTAATTTCAATCGTGAAGCTCTTGTATAGAATGGATCTGTAAATGGTGCCTCAGGGATTTTCCCTTGTTGTATCGTAACAAGATGTGCCCAGAGCGAAGCCAAATCACCTTTAGTATTGCCCCACTGTAAATGATTCGTCTTATTCCACTGAAATTGATAGGCTATCTTTCCATGCTGGAAATCTCTACGGACGATATCATCGGAGCGTTGATTCATGTTGCTAGCAACATGGATGCTCAACCTTTTTAATATGCCTTAACACAATTACGCAATGGTGGTCGCAGATTGACTTATGCATTCGTTGTTTTCTATAGATATAAGCTAATGAGTCCCGAAGAATCTGAAAGAGCGCGTGATTTTTGGCGAAAATACAGCGTAGAGGATTGGCCAAAAACCCTCAGTATCGTTGGCGACTACAGACACGCTTGGGGTACAGAATGGAGTGGTTTTCTACTTATTGAAACTGAATCCCCTCAAACCTTTTTTGAATTCTGGCCAATTTTCCGAGATAAAACACGGTGGTATATCGAAAACACTCAAACCGTTATTGGGTTGAAACGAAAAGCTACTGAATGGATGTAATCATAAAGAAAGGGACCGGGGTGGGCCACAAGGCCATCCCCTTCTATGGCGATTTCTTAACATCTGGTGCATTATCTTCCATGAATTCTACAATCCAACTCAGATCTTTTTCATAAGGTCCTTCTCCACCACGATAAAGAAGCAGAGAACCCACATCCGCATTAACAACGGTTTTGTAAACTCCACTTGGATACTTGAATGATGCCCGGAATCTATTGATTTTTCCCTGATATTTCCTCGTGTACAAACCAATTTCATCTTCAGTTTTGATGTCTTCTCCACCAAATTCGACTCTACTAAGGGTGGAGTATCTCTCTTTTGCACCTTCTTTTTTCGTAGGATCTGACTTTGTAAGACCTGTTAGAGTTACTACACTCACAGATTCAGCTAAATCGTATAGTTTCTTGGTGCCACCATTCAAATTGAGTGGTTCTAGCTGCCCTCCAGAGATTTCTTCTATTGCACTTTTTACTCTACCCGCTACGCGACCAGAGGCTCTAACTTCAATCGTTCCACGATCCATTTTAATGAATACAATTCCTTTGTCTACGGATATTTGATATCCTGGTGTGAGGCCGCTATCAGGATTATATGTTAAATATGGCATATTAAAGCTGGCAACAAACTCAGCTCTGATTGTCTTCACTTTGACCTTCACATCTGTGAAGCCTTCTGTAGTTTCATTTTTCTTCTTTGGACTATACGGTTTCTCTTTCATTGCAGCAGCTAACTTAGCTGGAGTGATTGTGAAATCTTTCATCCTGAAAAGTTTCACAGCGAGAACCATACCTCTGTCGACAACTGGGTTTCCAAATTTTTTACTCATTATGGCTCACCTCGGTTTCCTATGGAAATTTGTACTCGAACTAATATAAAGAATGCATCAAATCCAGACAATAGGTGGATATGACTCAGAATAATACCTGTGTATGTGCTAGAGTATGAAATCTGACTGATATGCGAAAACATCGTATTTTGAGTGTCCGTATTTGGCGCCAAATGGGTTATTGAGGTGCGACCCGACTTCTAATCAATGAGCTTGTGGATCATATCATGTACTAATGGTTTGTCGGTCATGAACGGCTCAAAGGTCTTAGTCTGTGCTTCCTTGATGCATTTCTCCAAATTTGAAATCTCGCGACACCAAATCAGATGTCCTCTTCGACTCATTTCACCAATCAATTGTGCTTGATGTCCTTCCATAAGTGTAGTATTTTCTACGATAACAAGTTTCAAGCCATGAGTGACACATTCCATAGTGGTACCCGCACCTCCAGTACTTACTATCACATCTGCTTTCTCGTATGCAGTCTTTAGTGATCTGATAAATCTGAAATATCGGAAGTTTTTAGGAATATATTCTCCACGACCAATCTGGGCTACTACTTGTTCGGTAATGCGTCCCGTAGCAACGAGCCTATCTATCTCCTGAATAATAGGGTCAAAGTGCGCGGTTCCAACTGTGATAAATATCAAAGTAGTTGTCCTCCGTATATTGCGCCTTGTGTCTTCTTTGCTAATTCAGGCCACTGTACGACATAAAGGGTGGTCTTTCCAATTAGGAGACGGCCTGTTATTGAGAGGGACTCTACTCTTGACATGCTCTCAATAAACACAGTTTTGATTCTAAGAATTCTTGCGGCATAAAAAATAGGCACCGTGAGACCCGTCCCACAACTAATTACGACTTTGGGTTTGAACATCATAAAATAGACAAAAGACAGTATGAACGTCATAAGCGTTCTAAGAATTGACATGATTCTCGAATCTTGCGGTAATAATCTCGGTGGTATCACAGGAGCTATTTTTCCAGGGATTTGTATTTTCTTGGGAGTCAATGGGTCAAGAATTCCAATCATGTAGAGGTATTGATATCGATCTCCTAGAAGATTAACTAATGCGAATGTCTGTGCTGTATGACCTCCTCGTCCAAGGACGACAGCGACTCGTTTCAATTCAACTCACTTGATATCCAAAACAAGATGCTATACATAAAGTGTTATCCCTTGATATACTCATGAGCTATGAACGTTGATTACTTATACGACAATGTTTCTCATCCCGCATGAGGAATACAATTGAGTATCGTCAAGTCTTCAAAGATCCATCCTCTATATGATAAACTCACATCTATTGTTGGTGAAGATAGACTGAATGACAATCCGTTGATCATTTCTTCGTATAGCAAGGATTCTAGCCATCTTACTGATCAGAGACCAGGAATTGTGGTTATGCCAACAAGTGTTGAAGAAGTGCAGGCTATTGTCAATTTGTGTCGTGAAACAAAGACACCGTTAATTCCTGCTGGTGGTAGAAATGGAATCTGCGGTGCTTGCATACCTCGCACTAAAGGTTCTGTTATGCTAGACATGGTAAAGATGGACCAATTGATCGAACTGAATGAAGACGTCATGACTGTAACAATTGAAGCTGGACTTAGATGGGCTGAATTAATTCGCAGATTGGACGAGCATGGATACAAGTTAGGTTTTAGAGGTCCCTATGGTGGTAATGCCGCAACGGTAGCTGGATCGGTAAGTCTAAACAGTATGGGTTATGCAGCATCGAAATTTGGTCCAGCTCCTGAAGGTGTTGTGTCTTTAGAAATAGTGCTTCCGAATGGAGAGGTTATCCGGACAGGGTCTGGATGGAATCCAGATGCAGAACTTTTCACAAGATATTCCTCTTTTACAGATCTAACAGGTCTGTTTATTGGAGATCATGGTACCCTAGGAGTAAAAACTAAAATCACATTGAAAATTTATCCCAAAGCTAATCATAGTACTTATGCTGATTTTGGGTTCACATCGCTTGAGAAAGCAACAACATTCTTCTACGAGGTTCAGAAGAGGGGATTGACAGAAGAACTGAATTGTCTTCTGGCAAGAGAGGCGGCTGATACATATTTTCCCGGTCTCTTGGATAGTCATCCCGAAGTAAATTCAACACTTCATTGTGTCTTTCAAGAGATTGACCAGCAATTGGCCCAGCGCAAATTAGAAATTGTGCAAGAACTTGCAAAAGAATTCGAAGGGAAGGATCTCGGAAATTTCGCAGCACAGATACACTGGGCTGAAATATTCAATGAAGTGCAACCAATGTATGTAAATGGCTTCTGGTTAAACACATGTCACCTTCGACCAATCAAACGCCTTCCTGAACTGATGGAACGTATGTATGAGATTTTCAAGAAATATCGATTGGAGAAAAACGGGATCAAATGGATTGCTGATGCACTAGGCGTGGACCGTAGTTACTCTGCTGCATGGATTACTATCTTTGCTCCTACTAAGGATAAGATGGAATTGGCAGAACAAGCTTGGAATGATATGCTGAATGCTGCACTTGAAACCGGTGGATGCCCATATTGGACTGGCCTACTCTGGGAGAAACGTGCACTTGCCAAAGTACATGAACCCTTTATCGAAACATACCGCACTATCAAACGGGCTATTGACCCAGACAATATACTAAGTCCTCACGTATTTGGAGGGGTCTAAAATGGCTAAGGTAGATTTCTCAAATCTTGAAGCGTTTAAAGATGAACTCTGGATCTGTGGACGTTGCGGTGATTGTTCACTTGCAGACAAGACGGTTGCTTCAAATCGTGGTGTCTATCACCCTTGCGCCGTGAAAAATGTGCTTGGATTTGAGGCGTATTCAGCACGTGGTCGTACTATGATAATGAATGATTTGCTCGATGGAGAATTAGAAGTAAACCAAGATGTAGTTGATTGGGCTTATACCTGCACAACATGTAAGAGCTGCCAGGAAACCTGTGCAGCAACAGCGGATGGTATTAGAATCCCAGATATGATGGAGGCACTTCGAAAGGATCTGTTTGCTAATGGTTTCACTGTTGACAAGCATGAAACCATCGAGGATTCAATTTTGAATCAGTTCAATCCATACAAAGAGGATCATAGTCAAAGAACACTAGTATTTGGTGACCGTGTTTTTCCTGAGGCTGCTGATGTTGTTTATTTCGCGGGATGTACAGGTGTTTATCGAGAGAAAGAGATAGTCACGACAACTGTTCAACTCCTTGATAAAATCGGTGCAAATTTTACTGTCCTACCAGATGAACGCTGCTGCGGTTCAGTGTTGCTAAGAATTGGTAGGGTGAAATCATTTGAGAAACTAACGAAACATAACATTGAAGCAATAAAGCGGACTGGTGCAAAGACACTGGTCACTGCATGTGCTGGATGTTATCGAACCTGGAAGGTTGATGTTCCCAAAGAAGGATTTGAGTATGACTTCGAAATTTTACATATTACTGAATATCTAGACCGTGTTATTCAGGAAGGAAACGTCACCTTCGTTTCATCTGAAAATCTGAAAGTTACCTATCATGATCCATGTCATCTTGGTCGTCATGCCGAGGTCTATGAGGCACCAAGGAGAGTCATTGAATCTGTTGAAAATGTAACCTTGATCGAAATGGAAACTAATAGGCGCTATGCACATTGCTGTGGTTCTGGCGGTGGAGTTAAGGGAACATATGGTGAACTTGCTGATGAGATGGCTGCTGATCGAATCCGCGAAGCCGAGGCTACTCAAGCTGATGTCTTGATCACAGCATGTCCATTCTGCCACCGAGGTCTCCGTGATGGTGCGAGGTTAATTGATAGTAACATTCGCATTCTTGATATTCCTGCATTTCTTCTGAATGCAGAACTTGGTTCCGTTAAATCTGGCCCTGAAGGGCATCCCATGAAACCTATCTTTATGGACTATCTTGCTGCACATCCAAAAATCTTCGAAGGTCTCAAATCAGGAGCAGTAATTGACTATGAGATTGATGGCGATAGGTTTCATGTTCGAGTTGTAGGAAAGAGCGAAATCAAAGTCTTCCCTCATAGAGCAGAAAATCCAGATGTGGAACTGACCTTCTCACCTAGAGCTGTGGAAACCCTTGTTACTTTTTCATCTGAAGACAAATATGCAGAGAAGTTCGGATATTTCTTCAAGAAACCAACTGATGAAGAGTGGATTCGATTTAACTTACGCCTCAATATTGTCAAGCTGCTCATGAAGGGATATAGAAAATTCGCACAAAAGGCGGGTCTAATTTAGAATAGATATACTGAGTATATAGAGTGAAAATTCGTTCACTCAAACTTCACTATACTCTTGCTTAGATCAGTTAATGTCATATCCATGGTTCGAAAGTGATAGGTAATAACATCCGGTTCGTCCGAATTGATTCTCTGGATGTTTGGTAAATAATCATCAATGAATATCACATGCTTAAAGTCAATGCTATCTTCATGTGATAATTTCACAATCTCCCGCACTTGGTAGACCTTTGGACGAAAATCAGCCATGATATATCTGAAATAGTCATGAATGCTGAATCTGTGGAGAATTTCAATGACCTTGTAGTAATCGTTACGTGAAGCGATTGCCAAAATATAACCCTTATCGTGCATTTTAGATAAGATGGTAAAATCCTCGTGTTGATCATCTGAATGAATGAGCGTTTCATCAAGATCAAAAATAACAAGGAGCGGTTTATTCATACTCCCAAATCCTCCCCTCGTACTTGAATAATTCAAGCCATACTCGCTCCATCTCTAAGCCCCATTTTATTTCTGGTTGAAAGTCGTAATCGAACTCTCGCAAAGCCATCATTACGACAAGTTCTGGAATGTTTACGCCCCCTTCAACACTCAAGACTGTGGTTCCTTGCAAACGAGGATTGATTTCTAGAAGAAGCGGTGTACCCTCATCACTTTCTTTCATTTGAATTCCAACATTGTACGACATTCCAAATCCTTCGATTAATTTTCTTGAGATTGTGTCTATAAAATCGAAATTAGAATCCTTTGTAAGTACTCCCTTGGTAGTTATTCCCCCTGTCATTCTAGTTCGTAGACGTGGTAAAACAGCAAAGGTTTCTCCCTTTCTACAGAGTACATCAATAGTATATTCATTTCCAGGTAAATATTCCATTACAACTAACTCAGGAAATGTATCACCGATATCTTCGAGTACTCGGTTAAGAGTGGAGTGTATACCAGTTGGTTTCTCTTCGAAGAACAAGTGCCGTGGATCTAGATTCTCATCAAGTATTCTAAAACCACGACTACCATTAGAATAACCTGGTTTTATTACAACTCTCTTTTGTGGATATCCAAGTTCATAGACTGCTTCCTGCAATTCTTCTGAATTCGATGCGTTTGAAAATCTAGGAGTGTCTATTTTGATAATCTCTTTTGTGTACTCCATCAAGGCTCTTTTATTTAGTATAGCATCCATTAGTTGTGGACTTGTTACCACAATTGTAGGTTCGATTCCCTCCTTTTTGAAAGCCCCATAGCTTTTACATAAAGGGAACTGATCATCTGTTCGGATTGGCAGTACAACATCAATCCCCAGTTCAACACATAAATCAAGCATAGCTCCTGCGAATTCTCTGCTTCTATTATCTGGTAGTACGTAAGATTCTTCCACATAATGGTGAGAGCTAATAGACTTGCGGTAGTCACTTGCGAATATTTGAAGATTATACTTCTTGCTGGATTTGAGGGCTTTTACTATACTTACAAATCCGGGAGCTGTTGAACCAGTGACCAACACCTTGCACGTTTTCAATAATTGTCACCACATCAATTGTGACCAAGTTCCACTTGAATGTGTCGAGAATACCTTCGAATTCAGATACCGAAATGAATATCTTCTAGGCCAACACGGAACATAATGATACGTTTTCAGAGGCGTTATTCTATGAAATGGACTGTTAATCGTGCCCTTGTTCTTTCTGCACACACTGATGACATGGAACTTGGAGCTGGTGGTACCGTCAGACAGCTTATCGAATCCGGTACCCACGTCAAATCATTGGTATTCAGTGACTGTAGAAAGAGTGTAGATACGAGTAAGTTTCCTGAAGATGTGCTAGTAACGGAATGTAAAGCGGCTGCTGCTCACCTTGGCATAGAAGATCTTGAAATCCTTCAGATTCCAGTTCGAGAGTTTCCTAATTTCCGGCAAGAGATATTGGAACGGATTTATGATACTCGGAGGAACCAACACTTCGATCTTGTTTTAACTAGCTGGCATGGGGACTTGCATCAAGATCATAGGGTAGTTGCTGAGGAAACGCTTCGCGCGTTCATGAAAACGGATACTACAATTCTAGCATACGAAGTGCCTGGAAATTGTCCTGGATTTACTCCACAGGTTTATGTTCCTTTGAATGAAGATGAGGTCCAAAAAAAGATTGAAATGCTTCAATCATATAAATCGCAAGTTGTTCGAAGAGGATATTTCGAAATCAATGCAATCAAATCACTGATGGGATATCAGGGAAACCATGTTGGTACACCATATGCAGAAGCATTTGTACAGCAGAAGGGTTTCATAGCTGGTTTCAATTCGGTATAGGACGTTACTCGTTTCCTACGTAACGGATAACATCAATAAGTGCAGAAATGGGATTGGAACCTCTTCCATAATATTTGAGGACATCTGGATCTGTACAATTCCATGTCCCACGTTTTCGTTCATATAGATATCCTCGCATCATCTGAGTTCCATGGTCTCGAAGAAATAATCGCCTTAATGCTCGGAAGAAAACTGCCCAAAAAGGTCTACCAACATAATAGTTCAGTCGACCTAGACGAAACACCCCTTTAGAACTGAATCCAGTTGTAGGACGTTCTAATCGAAGTGGAACACGAAATGTCCGAAGTGTGTACCCTCGTGCGAGTGCTTTTATATTAAGTAAAGTATCTGGAGCTATGTCCCAATATTCCTGGATTTGACGGACAATAGACCATCTAACTACCTTACCTCCACCCATGGGAAGCTTCACACGCCGCTTTCCAACTTCTCCAAGGGGTATTCCTGCTACAACTCCAATCTTTTGATAACGCTCCAAAAGCCAGATCAATCTAGGGAAATAATTTGGACATGGTTCTGTATCAACATCCATCACGGCGAAGTACTCCACACCTGATTGGTCAATTTTTTTTATGAGTGCTGGTAAGATTTTTTGATAGGCCACACCGATAGTGTCCAGATTTCCAATGGTCTTAGAGGGCATAGATTCAACCCAAAATTCAGTTTCAGGTAATTTTGTTTGACATCGTTCGATTTCATTTTTGGATCCATCTGCGGACCCATCATCTATCCATAACCAAATTCTTGGCTTTTTAGTTTGCATCGAAATCCAATCGAACGTCTGTTCGATATTTTCCTTCTCATTCCATATATTAGTCACTAAAATATAATCCGAGCTAATAGTTACGTCTTCACACCGATTTTTACAAAAACCACAATACTCATGGAACTGAAACTTAGAATCATTAATAGGATTCGTGTGAATCATCTTGATGTCCTCATGTACATGTGACTTATCCTGTTGAAATCACTTTGGTCACCTATATAAGACCAACCAAAGGAGGTGTTATTGGTCGACTTGAGAATTTTACACCTGTCAAATGCAGGATTACCTGATCTGCGTATAGAGAAGATGGCAAATACTATGAAGAAAGAAGGACATGAACTTCTATTTCTTGGAGGTCGTCCCATTCGAGGCCAGAATCTCGGAGCATTTGATCTGACCTATTCTCTTCTCCTGCCTAGCTCCTTCAGAGTAGTATATGATCCGCGAGTCGAGAACCAATGGGTAAAACGTATCTCTGAACTCAAGCCTGACATTGTTCACGCACATAATTGTACTATTGCAAAATTCATGTTAAAGACAGATTTTCCTACCATTTTTGATGACCATGAGTATTATAGTAAACAAAGTTCTAGATATGATGTCTGGCCTTTCTTCAAGAAGCAGTTGGTTAAACCGATGATTAAACGATTCCCAATCTGGGAGCGTCAACTTCTAGAGCGATATCCCACTCTCACTTCTAACAAAAATATAGCCAAAGAGCATCGGAAATTCGGATCATTTGTTGAGCCAGTTCCTAATGTGCCAACACGAAATCAAGTTGCTGATTTACCTGATACTGATGAGCGTGGTGGTTATGTTTACGTGGGAAACGATTTCAAATTGAAGCGATTCCTTCCACATAGAGATATGACTGGATTAACAGATATTCTGCAGTTTGATGTAATCACTGGATTGACTCACCGCGAAATGATGGAACGATTAATGCACTATGAGGTAGGTCTCACTCCGTGGCACAAACACCAATGGCATCCCTATTCAGAAGCAAACAAGAACTACGAGTATATGCATGCTGGAATGCCAGTGTTAACAAATACAATCATTAAGAAACAGAACTTTCCCGATGATCCATTTGTTTACTCATTCGATTCCTATGATGAAATCCTTGATGTTTTGAATGATATTCCTGAACATGATAGAACAAAAATACAAGAGCATGCACTTAATGAGTATGTATGGGAGCTTAGTGAGCCGGTTATTAGAGAAGCTTACAAACGTGCATAGATGGTGACTAAAATGAAGAAACTCCTGCAGATTCATGAAATTACCTGCAGTAGTGCTATTATCGCCAGTTACATGGAGCAGAGGGGGTGGAAGTGCAGGGTAATTGCACGAGAGGTATTTGACAAGCATGAGTGTTCCAAGCAATTCCATGACTATGTATTAGTCAAGGGAGGAGTCAAGCGTTTATATGCGATCATTGTGAAGAACCTTATGACATTTCGTCCCAATCTGATACTTGTCCGCAGTAGGTATGAGCTACTACCTACTATCAGGTCTTTTGCTCCAAGAACTCCCATAATACTACAATTTCATGGTAGCGAAATTCGAGGAAAATCCGAACTTCCTTGGCAAGCGAAATATGCGACAAAATTGATTGCATCAACTAAAGATATCTCTCAATGGGGTGAATATTACGGAACTCCAATTTCACCAGCTTTCACTCCTCCACAACCTGGCATACGTGAAAAAGGGACTGCTTTATTTCTAAGAACTCGATTTGGTGCAAAGGATTGCTTAGATGAGGCAAACCAATTTTGCAAAAAGCATGGTTTGAAGCTCACAGTGATTGACCGTACAAAAGGTGAATATATTCCCCATTCAGAAATGCCGAGTCTGATGCAGAAACATGAATGGTATCTTGATTTGAAAGGACTAACATCAGGTGAGGTTCTGAGTAAAACAGCTATAGAGTTCCTACATACTACCGATGATATGTCTCCAGGTAAGGTCCTGACGGATGATGGAACAGTCATCACCGATTTTCAATCGACAACCAATGAAGAATACTACGAGTTGTTTGAATCGATGACTTAACGGAATCATCACAATTATGAAGTACATATTTGTATCCATCGGAAGAACTTAAATCATCAATAACTTGGAACTCAGTAGAGAAATGGAATCTGAAGAAAAACCCATCAGTCGTGATAGATACAGCTTGAATGTTGTCGCGGAATCTTTCTCTCGTGCTTTGACATTCATTAGCGGTTTATTGTCTACAACCCTTCTGTATAGAGCAGTTGCAGCAGGGTCTTGGACACTAGACGAGTATGGTGCAGTAAAAGTTCTTACGAACGTCAATCAGTTACTGCTCCCAATCATACTTCTGGGTTTGAATGGTGCAGCCCTCAAAATAATAGCTGAGTATAGCTCAGATAGAAAGAAGCTTGGGCAGACCATTGGCAACTCGGTTCTTATTGTAACGCTTGCATACTTTGTTGTTGCGTTAGTATCAGTCTTTTTTGATATGGATATGTTTCTTCTTGGTAGTGAAACTCAGATTCTGGATGCTAGTGCTCTCCGATTGTATTGGTTTCTGATAATATTCTCGTTACTACCAACAGCTTATCTTAGAATCGTAAAAACTGCGTTTTCAGGAATCCAGAGAATGAAAAAGACTCTGGTTGTGGATATTGTTTACAATCTATTTTGGATTA
The DNA here is from genome assembly GCA_964458565.1 of uncultured archaeon. GTDB lineage: Archaea > Asgardarchaeota > Thorarchaeia > Thorarchaeales > Thorarchaeaceae > CAYWJO01. The sequence continues at coordinate 18,936 of CAYWJO010000056.1, forward strand.
TCTCGCTTCTTTATTTATTCCTAACAACAATGGTCAATATCTATAACATTCTTCTCCTGAATCTCATCCAAATCATTCTGGGTACAACCTTAGGATTAGGGCTTTTAATTAGAGAATGTAGAATTAATGAGATTAAAATTAGCTTTCGACCTGATGGTGAGATTTTATCAAAACTGCGTGTTCTTGCGGCTGTCTTCTTCGTTAGTGCATTGGTTACTGCGAGTCTAAATAATCTGACAGTTATTTGGATGAATCAATATGGAACCTTGAGTGATGTAGGATTATTCTCGATAGCTCAAGGAATCACAGTTACTGTAAGGATGGTCATTGGAGCTCCTCTAGTTGTACTCGGTCCTAATCTAACCGCAGATTATGCAAGAGGGCGAATTGATGAGGTATATCGAAAATTCAAGGAGGCCTCACATATGTTAGTGCCAACGTACGCCTTTGCATTTGCCTCTATTTTCGCATTCGCAACTCCTGCGTTGAGAGTCATATATGGTGCTGAAGGTGTTGCTGCAACGGGATTTCTACAATTGCTTTCATTCAATGTTATTTTCGTTGTGATTCCAGGAATATACACTTACCTCTATCTAGCCGC
>CAYWJO010000057.1:0-19244 GCA_964458565.1 uncultured archaeon
ATTTGTCTGACTAGGTCCGATTCGAAATAAAGTGTGTAATATGTTTGACGCATTGTACCTCCTAGTGAAAGAATATTAAAAACCTCCCTTAATATAGGTGAACCAATCTTTTTGGTTGACGCAATCCATTATTTAATAATTAATGGTTTGGAAAACAAATCTTTAAATACACATTAGTACACAATACATTTCGTTTGTATAACAAACCATTAACTGAAGGTGGCTGGATAGTTACATTATGTGACCCTAAATGGTGACCCTCAGTTGTGGCTTCGCGTTATATACTAACTATGATGGAAATGGAGTGTGAATAATTATGGCTCTAGCGAAAGACAATCCGCGTAAATTCGTGAAGAAGAACATGACAAAGGCTCCCACAGCGAAGGCTCTGGCACATGCCTATATCTACCAAAGGTAGACCCTATCCCGATAGTAATTAAAATTGGTGAAAAGAAGTGAGTCGAATCAAATCTGTCTTGGGACTCCCTGATGCACCTGATAAGGTCGCAAGACTTGGAAAGATCATGTTTACACTAGGTCCTCTTGGCAACTTCACGTTCACGATTAGTTCTACATTCTATATGATCTTCATAGCTGAGGCTCTAGGCGGTGGCGATTATATTCAGGGTCTCGGTCTAGTAGGCACATTAGTCGTAATTCAGATGGCGGTCCAAATAATCTTGGACTATCCCAGCGGTGCTTTGGGTGACTGGATTGGTCAGAGGTGGGTCATCGCGGCAGGCAACTTCTGCTATGCAATATCGTTCTTTATGGTATCACTTGTTACTTCAGCAACACCCTTCTCATTTCTTATTGCGATTTATGTCTTGCAAGGATTTGCTAACTCCCAGATTAGTGGTGCTTGGGGCGCATGGTTCGATAATAACTATAGAGTTGCCATGCCCAGTGACGAGGACCGAAAACAGTATGGAGTCTTCTGGGGCCGCACAGGTATGATAATGCAAATAGTATCAACTGCTGCTCTTATTCCTGGAGCTATACTAGCTGTCACAGTTGGGCGTCCTTGGGTATTTCAGTTCCAAGCTGTTGGTGCAGCAATATTCTCACTGATGGTCTTGAAACTTGTACGTGACTTTCCAGAGGTCGAAGAGTTGCGTGAAGAGCGACCTTCAATGGTTGAATATGTCACCCTCCTCAAGAGTGGAGTTTCATATTTGTTTAGCAACAACTTCGTCAAATACATAATCCTTGGCAGCATGCTAGCAACGAGTACGATAATGGTTTGGGGTAATCTCATACTCTTTCCAATGTACTTTAGCTATCTACTAACTGATATTGCTGTGGCAGGGTATCGAACAATTCTCTTCGTTCCTGGAGTATTTACACAAGAGCGCTCAGGTGTCTGGTCTCAGAGATTCGAGCCCAGGAAGTGGATTCCAAGGTTCCGATTAATTCAGGCGTGTGGATTCGTGTTCTACATAGTATTATCAATTTTTATGCTCGTCTTTCCTCCAGTTGTAGACACAACCTTCATCAGCGTCACAATACCATTCACTGCAATCGAGATCTTACAGGTTCCTACTGCGAACATCATCCCCATTATTCTCATTGCATCAATGTTCTCTGTTACAATGCTCTTCGGTGGTTTCGCTGAAATACTAACTCAACGAGAACTCCTTGATGTGATTCCAAACAAAATCAGGAATAGTATGTACTCTCTATCTCCTACAATTGCTACTCTGTTCGCGATGCCTCAGATCGCAATCTTCGGGTGGTTAATTCCGATAATCGGATTCCCCACCACACTGGCAATGATTGGTTTCATTTCACTTATGGGAGTGGTTATGATTCGCTATGGACTTAATCAAGAAAAGCCAGAACGAACAGATCAGGACCTGTTAGCAAAATTAGCAGAATCTGAATCTACATCTTCTACCCTCGAAGAGGAGACTCCTCTATTAACGGTTGAAGAGGAATACATAGCTGTCCTTGATGCTCCTTCAGACTATATTGAAGTCTTCGAGGATAAGTTTTCTCTGGATAGAGAAAAACCTGAATGAGGGATGAATATGGTCACGCCGAGTCTTCCCACTGTATCAATCTCTCTGAATAGTGGATTTTGGTGTGACTATTCTCTCATATCACTGAGTACTGTTAGTGCTCTATTTATGCTCACTATTTCAAAAATAATGTACTCTCTGTTGAAAAGTGTTGGAATGATAGGGTCGGTCTTCCTATCTTCCCCTCCGGTTGCTATCAAACTCTCAGTATTTCCTAATGCTGCATTGTTCTTGATTGCAATCACTCTAATAGAAACTGGGTCTATTATTGGACTTGCTAAAACATTATCAGACTCCAAACTTTTGGTTCCTGCTTCATATGATAACGACTTAAGCATATTCTCAAACAATCCAATAGTCGGAGTGATACTTGTCTGTATAGTCCTTCAGGCAGCCATCCTCGGGTGGTTGAATCCAGAGATTGGAATCCTAGTTTCTATTGCCTCTATTTGCATCATAATCTGTGTCGGAACAGTGATGCTTCAAAGAGGACTTAGTCATAATGACTCGGTTTGGACCGAGTTTGTTGACACACACACTATCTCCGTAGCGGCCCTTGACTAGTAGCTGGAGCCATGGGCCGCTCAATCCCTTATATTTTCTATAACGAGATAATCACTGATGGTCACTGATGTGGTCACTAAGTCCCAATATTGGCATATTCAGTGACCATTCCAATATTTCTTAGAGGTGTCAATTAGATTGAGTCGCCTTGGAACATTCTTCGGTTTGAAACAGCAATTGATATGTCCTCTATCTCTACAGCGACCCCGTTTATTAATAATAATCAGGGGTCGCTCACCCTATATCGCGTTGACAAATTGATTAAAAAGATACATCTGGTGAGTGGTATTTATGAGCAGACTTGCGAACTTCTTTGGTATTCCTGATGCAAACGATAAAATAATGCGTTTGGCGAAAGTCCTTATTGCAATTGGACCTTTAGCCAATTTTACTGTGGTCATGTCTTCTACTTTCTACATGATTTTTGTAGCTGAAGCTCTTGGTGGTGGTACAGGATACGAATTCTATGTGAAAGGACTACAGTACGTTGGAATTCTAGTTGTTATCCAAATGGGTATTCAGATTTTACTAGACTATCCGACCGGAGCAATCGGAGATTGGATTGGTCAAAGATATATCATTACTTCTTCAACGCTATGTTACGCAATTGTGTTCTACATGATTTCGTTAGTCCAAATTGGTACTCCGTTTTGGTACCTCATTGTCATCTATCTTATTCAAGGATTCGCAAACTCACAGCAGAGTGGTGCATTCTCCTCATGGTTCGACAACAACTATCGCGTCGCGATGCCTGGTGATACTCAGAGAAAACAGTACGGGGTGTTTCTTGGGCGTTTGGGGATGGTGATGAGTATTGTGTCTACTGTTGCTCTGATTCCGGGAAGCATTATTGCTGCAATACTCGGGAGACCTTTTGTTTTTCAGCTTCAGGCTTTTCTTTTGATAATAATTGCGATTCTTGGCTTCTTTCTCATAGTTGACTTCCCCGAAGTTCGAGAGGCTCGACAAGGTCGTCCTTCTCTAAGTGAATATACTTCTGTATTAAGTGGCGGGGTGTCGTATCTATTTGAACATCCCTTCCTCAAATATATTATAATTGGAAGCATGCTAGCGGCTTCAAGCATTATAGTCTGGGGAAATCTAATCTTATTTCCGCTCTATTTTGGCTATCTTGTTACAGATGTAGCTGTCGCTAGTTTCAGAACACTTCTCTTCATCCCCGGTGTATTTTCTCAAGAGAGATCGGGTGTGTGGTCACAGCGCTTTGAATCGAAAATTTGGATTCCCCGATTTAGACTTCTTCAAACATGCGGACTAGTATTCTTTTGGATAGTTGGTTCAATCATGGCTTTCTTCCCACCTGCTCAGCCTGGTGATCCTACTTTTGATATTCTGTTTCCTTTTAGTGATATACCGCTTATCACATTACCTTATGTTTCAGTCATTCCAGTTCTTCTTTTACTCACAGCATTTGTTAGTACCAGTTTCTTCGGTGCATTCGCAGAAATTTTGACTCAAAGAGAATTACTTGATGCAATTCCGAATCGCATTAGAAATAGCATGTACTCACTCTCTCCTACAATAGCAACTCTATTTGCGCTGCCTCAAATTGCGATATTTGGTTGGCTAATTTCAAATATAGGATTCTCATTCACGTTAATTCTGTGTGGACTAGTTTCACTAATCGGTGTTATTCTTATAAGACATGGTCTATCTCAAACAAAGCCGTTTGCACAAGACCATGGACCTATAGGCACCCCTGACCAAACTGAAAGAGAGTCAGAATTTAAAGAAGGTTGGTCTGATGATATTCTTGAAGACGATTCTTCAAGTAGCCTAGTTGATGAATGGACATCCGATGACATAATTGATTGATGTAAATGGTGAAATTCAACTAATGTGCTAAATAGCAACAAAGTTAATACTCTTTCAGAACACAGAGAATTTGGTGTAAAATCATGGCAGATAGACCACATTTCTTAGCGGTATCCTATTCTGATTCAGGTCTAAAGACTATGGATTATGAGAAGAAGATGGTCCGAGAGAAAGACGTTAAATTTGATAATGAAGATGGTTCAATAGAAGTAACTGACGTCCGTTTAGTCTGGTACAAGAAACCGAGTCGTTGGGGTGGAATGAAAGCAATCGGCGCTGTCGCTGGTGCGATAGCTGGAGCGGCTATCCTAGAGGGTGCTGGCCGTCAAGTTGGTGGTATTGGTGGTAGCCTTCTCAGAGGTGCTAGTCGCGGACTTGCTTATGCAGCAGTTGGTACTGCAATAAGTTCCTGGACACGTGATTCTTACTTGAATAAAGATAAGGATGGCAACACTGAGAGTCTTGCACTCCCATTAATTGCTATTAGCAATGCTGCTCAGAGTGGTAATCGGCTAATAGTTGATCTTGCTTCTGGTGGCAACATGGAATTCAACTTCAAACAAAAGAAAGTCATTCCTTCCGTAATTGCTAATATTACCGGAGCTCAAAAATCCGCTAAATGTCCATATTGCGGTGCTGGAGCAGCAGGTTTAGCTACCTGTTCAAATTGTGGTGGCACGCTAGGTGACGCAGGTGGACCCGCTGCTGGGGCGATGGGCGGAGGAGTTTCAGGATCTGCATCGGTGACAAGACATGGTGATCGAATAACCGTTGAGGGTGATGGAGTAAGCGCGCAATACCATTTACGTGACACTGATGGTGATGGTGAACCTGATAGTGTTACTGTCGACTTTGGTGGCAGCCGTGGAGGAACTGGTGCGGGTTTCTGCAAAAACTGCGGGAATCCTCTCGATGCGGGTGATAAGTTCTGTGGAAAATGCGGCCAACGAATGTAGAATTAATATGATTATCTAAAGAGATCTTCATCCTTGGGCCTGATAACGTCCTTTGCTCTCTCAGGCCCATCTTCATATTTATATCCTCTAAGAATAACGATTGGTATTCCTTCATCAGCTTGGCCCATTATATTTTCTGCAGCTGATGCAATCTCATCGATTTGGCATACCATCGAGCGCTGCAATTCGCGTCCGTAGAGGTCTCGCTTCCCTCTATTGTGTTTATACGCATTAATTCCTGCACATCCAATCGCTATGTTGATTGAACCCTTTCTCCAAGGTCTTCCTTGCGTATCTGTTATTATGACTGCAATATCTTTTCTCACCTGTTCCTTCAATTGCATTCGGATAATCTCCGCACTCTTATCGGGGTTCTTTGGAAGCAATATGAAATGTCCTTCAGGTGCATTTGATTTGTCCACACCACTGAAATTACAGACTAATCCAGAATGAGTTTCAGTTATCAACGTTCGATCTTCTCTGATTATCTCTTTACTCTCTCTCAATGCAAGCTCAACATGAACCGGATCGAATCCGTTTCTTTCGGCTATTTCTGAGGCTTTCTGTGATATACTTACAGATGAAGTCTTTACAATCCTTCCCTCCCATTTCGAAACTATAGTATGTGCAAGAATCAGGATATCCATATTTTGGAGTTCAATATCTTCCTTAGTCAATGCTTGAACTATTTCTTTGACAAGGTCTGATATACTATCAATCCGAGGAAATCCAGAAATACCTATCAGATCAAGACTGTCAACTTCCAAGACCAATCACACTTTTTTGTATAGAGATATACTTGTTTAAGTACTGTAAACGCTTTATAAAGACTGAAGAGCTTATTCTACCGCGCTAAGATAGCATCTAAGTGTATTCTATCTGCAAATAAGATATAAGCGGAATGAATAGATGGATGTATTGCTGAGAAGAAGGCTACTTAGACCGAAGAAACTGTATCTATAACCTTCAATAAATAGCAATCAGAAATTAAATCTGTAACCTTGAGGTGAAATGAGTGACTAATAGTGGAAGCCAACCAACTGGTGATATCAAACAAGGCACAATAGCCAAGTTCATGCGAAAGAGAACACAACTTGTTGGCTTCGAAACTGGTCTGAACAAACATACGCAGTATACGATAGAATTCCTAGACAATGCTATCGATGCGCTTGAGAGCTGGTGGTGGAAAACAAAGAAACATCCACGTTTGCAGGATGAATTAGACCCGAAGCTTATTGAGGAAGTTCTTGAAAAACTCAAAGGTGAACTCATTGATACTATTGCTCTAAGCAAGCAACTTGAAAAAGATGTAAAATCTGGAAAAGAGGTAGAGATTCCACCGCGTCGAAAAGAATCTCTTGATGACCGCCTTACAACCTTCAGGAAATTTCTGGTTCCTTTTAGAGGATTCATTAAGAAAAGAGAGCCTCTTGTTGTGATGCAACTAACAGAAGTTCATATGCCTGACCTCGTCTCTTTAGATGATGAAGAAGGTTTCAAGGTATATGAATTCACATGCTTTGATAATGGAGTTGGAATGGTACCAGTTGATTTGGAGAAATTCGGAATCTATCTTGCTTCTAGTAAATCCGAGAAACTTAGACAAACTCGTGGTAGTCAGGGATTCGGAGCACCCTCTGCATTTAGTGATGCCCAAAATACTACAGGAAAACCCATTTTTGTTGTATCCAAAAGATACACCTCCGACAAAGCGACTGCTGCTGACTTTTACACTACGACAGCAAACACTAAGGATTATGTTGGTGGACCTGTTGAAATGGACTTACCACTCGAACATGGAACTTACATTAGACTAAACTTTCTCAACATTCAATATCGTCGAGGATACGCAGATATCTACTCAGAAATGGCGTCTCTGCTAAATTCTCATGTTACAATTATTTTCATTGATCCGTATGGTGAAATACATGTTCATCCTCGGAGAGTAAAGATATTTCCTGATGAACCCAAATACGCGCAACCTCATCCTGCAAGTATTAGAATTGGTGAGTTTCAGGATTTGCTTCGTGAAACTCCTGAGCTCGAACTGAAAGGGTTTCTAACTAAAGCCTTCTGTAGATTGAGTACAAATAAAGCAAGAACAATTCTAGAGAATGCAAATAAGGAATTACGAAAGCGACGACTTGACACCTTGAGTCTTAAGACTCCAACTGATTCACTTGATAAAGAGGAGGTAGAGCTTCTTTACAAATCATTTTCGAGTGAGGATTATATCGCCCCTCCAACCGACACAGTAGTAGCTGTAGGTGAGGAAGTCTTTGAGCAGACAATCCAAATGGCATACAAACCTGATTTTGTAGCGGCGGTGACACGAAAACCTACATCTGGAAAAGGGCTTTCATTTGCTGTAGAGGTGTGTATCGCATATGGTGGAGAGATAAAACCTGCATCATCTGCGCCAACGGTTCTCTGGCGATTTGTAAATAGAGTACCAAAACTAAGAGATAACAGTGACTGTGCTACTTGGAAAGCATCGACTATGGTAAATTGGAGAAATTATAAAGTACAAACCTTTGACAATGGCATTCCTCGAGGTCCTATAATGGTCTTTATTCATGTTTGTGGTGCTTATGTCCATGTTATGTTCAAGGGTCAAAGTAAACAAGCTTTAGCAGAAGATGAAGTACTCCTGAAAGAAATCAAGCTAGCTCTAGAAGATGCTGGTAGAAAATTCCGCAGGTATATCACTCGTCGTGAAACTGCAAGAAGGAAAGCCAAGAGAGCTGGCGTCTTAGCTATGTATGCTGATCAATTCGCTCAAAGTCTCGCAATAATTGCTAATGACGGACGTAAGAAACCACTATTTGATCCTGAAGATGTTGCTCGAAAAATACGAGATTCAATTACAGGCTTTCAAACTACTGAGGATGAGGAAGAAGAAGAGGGTGACGATGAGCTTGTAACGGATGAGGAGGAATCCGATGATGAGGAGGTTGTCGAAGAATGAGTAAGAAAACTAAGGAAACAGAGATTATACAAGCTACTCTTGATGATGTTGAAGACGCCTCCAAATCAACAAAGGCTTCAAAGTCACCTAGTAAATCTAAAGAGGCAACTAAAACCTCGTCTAAGAGTACAAAGAAAACAGCAACAACCAAGAAAAACGAATCTACTAAATCTTCCAAAGCAGAGAAAAAGAAAACAAGTAGTACTAGCAAAAAATCCACTAAGAAAGTGGTTCCAGCTCCCGTAGAATCGAGATTTGCTCTTACAGACCTCCCTGGAATAGGTTCAACAACTGAAAAGAGACTAATTGAATCAGGATATGGTACGGTTGAAATAATATCCCGTGCTCGTTCATCAACTCTAGCCAAAAAAATAGAGGGTCTTAGTGAATCTGGCGCCAAGAAAATTATTGCAACTGCAAAGGATTTAGTCAAGGGCGGAAAAACACCCAAGATTGAAGGGTCTGAACAAACTGAGGAAATATTTTCTGCAGAAGGACCAAAGCTCACTAATATTCCTGGGATAGGATCAAAACTAGCAAAAAGTTTGGAATCTGCTGGTTATACTTCAATTGCGAGATTATCAAGGTCGCAACCATCCACAGTTGTGAAGAAAGTCGATGGTCTAAGTACCATACGTGCTGAAAGTATTGTTGCTGATGCAAAGAAATTCATGAAAGAGGTTGAACTTAGAACATTAATCACAGAACCAGAAAAAGCTATAGTGTCAACAAAAACTGCTAAACCTGATGAATCAAAGGAAATTTCAATAGACGAGAAGAAGGCACCTCCGAAGAAGGTTTCTAAGAAGGCTCCCTCAAAGAAAGATAAACAAAAACCTCCGAAAAAGGCTCCCAAAAAACAAAAACCACCAACAAAGAAGAAGTCCAAAGTCATACGTAAGAAATCTGGTCTCCCAGTTCCAAAAGCTGTTGAATCTTTGAACAAAGAAATGGTGAAAAAATGGAGGGATGCTGAACAACGGGCAGAATCAGGTATTGAAGATGAAGCCATACAGGAAACAGTCGAGGTTGTTACTCTCACAATGGATGATACACGTGATAGACTAATCGATGTTGCAATGGAAGTTTTGAATGAAGCTATGGTGACAGGGCGCCCTGCGTTTGAGATACCTAGCCGTTCAAGTGACAATATCGTATGGGATGAAATACGTGACTTATTACTACTTGGAATGAAGACGATTTCTAGACCATATCACTCACTTGGTTCAGTCGTTGATGCAACCAGGACAGCTCGAGTAATGGAAATTGTTTATGAATTGCTGAAGTCAAGCCTACACGCAACGAAACGAGAGGTATACTACAGTGATGTGAATCTCTTTAGAGAGCAGAGATACAGCGACAAGATAATTGAAGATGTTGCATCTATGCTTAAGACGACCCGTGATAGTATACATGTTGTCGCATCCGCAAGAGGATCTGCAATGGGTCGTGTTGTGATTCAAGATGGTGGGGACCAAATCGATCTCACAAAGATGGGCACAGGTGGATGGGCTATCACACCCTTTCTAGATCAAGTGGAGATTCTTGAGAGTGATGCAGAATTCATACTCCTCTCCGAAAAAGATGCAGCAGTTATGAGACTGGCTGAGGTAAAATATTGGAACCGCCAACCCTGTATTGTTCTGACCGGAAAAGGTTCTGGAGATATTGCTACGCGTGCTTTTCTAAAAACGCTTGTGAAAGAACTTGAAATTCCTGCATTCGCACTTGTCGATTCTGATCCATATGGACATTATATCTACTCGGTCTTCCTGCGAGGTAGTAAACGACTTAGCTACGAGTCTCCATTCATCGCAACTCCAGAGTTGAAGCTTCTGGGGGTATTGACAAGAGACCTAGATGAATACAATATTCCTAAGGCCGTAAGAATTCCGATGGAACCTACTGACATCAAACGTGTCAAGGATATGCTAAAGGAACCATTTGTCAGACAAAACAAAGAATGGGTCGAGGATCTAAAGCTCATGCTTAGTCTTAGAGAGAAGGCGGAGATACAGGCTTTTGCAAGTCACTCCTTTGAATATCTCACAGACGAGTACATTCCAAGAAAATTAGAAACCGGTGATTGGATTTAATTGCCAAAATGAATGTCCATTAGGTAAGCCTGATAAGAGGATACGAGTAGTGTTCTTATTTCAGGAGTCATAACAAATGATATCTAAAGTAGGAATTCCTGTAATTGATGCTCATTCTCATTTCATTACATATAATACTGTGAAGGCTTGGTTTTCTGATCCGGCTCGAATAGAAACCATGCGAGCACGTGTCGCTTATCAGACTGATATGGAAGAGCTGAAACTACCTGATGAGCCTTGGGACACTGGAAAGATGTGGATCGATGAACTAGACAAATATGGAATCGAATCTATCGGTATGATGATTGGTCCTGAATCTTGGGACGAATTCAACAAAACGCGTAATCGATTTCCTGGTCGATTCATAGGATATGCGAATGTTAATCCTGCAATGGATGATGCTGTAGAAACCGTGAGACGTGCAGCTCGTGACAATTTTCAAGGTATCAAACTATATCCAAGCAATTGGGATCGTCACGTTTACGATGAAAGTGTATATCCAATCTATGAAGAGGCACGGAAACAGAATCTGCTAGTAGTCATTCATTTTGGAATCACAATTGGGGATCAAGCAAATCTTCGCTATGGGAATCCTCTTGATATTCAGAAACCAGCTCATGACTTTCCCGAATTGAATTTCATGATTGCGCATTTCGGAGCGGGTTTCTTTAGAGAGGTACTAATGCTATTCTACCAAACTGCTAACGTTGTAGTAGATACTAGTGGTAGTAATAGTTGGATGATCTATCAACCATATGATTTGACATTGACAAAGATTTTTGAAAAAGCGTTAAAAGCTGGTGCGGCGTGCAGGGTTGTATTTGGAACAGATTCCTCTTTCTTTCCGAGAGGATATCGGTTTAACCTTCTTCAAGATCAATATAAAGCAGTGAAATCTCTATGTCCACAACTGTGCTTTAGTGAAGATGATGTAGATCTTATATTCAGGAAAAATATTCTACGGTTGACAGGATTCAAACCCTTTACTGAGCTAAAGCATTGACTTATAGGGGACTATTACAGAATATGTAATGGTAGAACGCTGACAGGGATTTTAGTATACCCCAATATAGAGGGTATTACCACACCCGCCCTGATGGCGTCTACCAATTTGATGTTTTTTGCGCAAATATTGTTTCTTTCAGATTTAGACTCAGTTTTAGAAGGTTATCATCATCAAGCAGGTCTTGATGTAATTTACAAATGATAGAATCATCAGTGTTATCCGTGAAATGAACACAAGTCCAACATTCTCTGGTTCTTAGAACGGAGATATGACGATCTAATTCTATTAGATTTCCTAATGAACCATCCTCAATTAATGATGCTGCAATAACGCATGGAGGTCGTTCTGTATAGAAGCTCTTTGAAAACCAATCTCTTCTTACATCCTCTGCAAGTTCAGTATCCACTAGGCTCATACAATATTATCAACATGCAGGATTATATTCCCCACTAATTCTTCGATTCAAGCCTTTCTAATCTTCTTCTCTAAGCCCTTGAGTTTCTTTGAGTCGTCTCCCTCTCTGTATTTCTCAGCTGCTTTTCGGTAGAGGTCTAACGCTTCACGAGACTGCCCTGATTTAGATAAGATATCTCCTTCTTCCTCACAAGCTCTACCCCATTCAACATAAGCATCTCTCGCTTTCTCTGCACTTTTGACTCGCATTTTTGTGTCAGATGTTAACATATACTGCTCTCTCGCCTTTTTATATTGAACAATGGCCCACTCATATTGCCCATCCTTCATGTGCTGATCAGCTTGGTCGTAATGATATTTTGCCAATCCTTCGTATCCTGTATCAATCATCCCAACAGCTTCAGAAACGAGTTTCTCATTATTCGCTTGTTCGAACAACACTTTAGCTTTTTCAAATTCCTCAATAGCTCTTTTATGATCATTTTCTTGAAGCTTTCTTTCACCAAAATCAATTCTAGCTTTGCCCATTGCTTCAAACACATATGGAGGATAACTGAAGTCTTTATCAACATTCAAAGAAATACCACAGTTTGGACAAGCTGCTAATTGTAGCTCTTGAAGAGGTTGTTTGAGTGATACCTTCTCTGGTTTGCCAACTACAACATCTATAAAGTCCGCAGATGTCATACCTCTACCTGATGGGAATAGGTGGGCAACTGCGTCTCTTGTTGCATCAGCTTGTTCCGGTAATACATGTTGAATTGCATCTTGATCTATGTCATCAATATCATAAGTTAATACTTTGGGAGGTGCAACCTCAGTAAAAGGCATTCCCTCTTTAACTTCAGTGCTATCTCTTTCTTCCATATGACCCTCATCCCACGATAAAGAGGGTATTTCCTTGACTGAAAGATCACGAGCTTCAATAATCGGTTCCTCGTCAATAGATTCGGATTCTTCCAATAAAGCAGGTTCATCATATCTGGATGAGGATTTTGTAATTGAATCTCTCAAAATATCATCAGATTCCCATGGTTTTTCTGTTTCTCCAATTGCGTCTTCGGTAACTGGCGGTAGAATATCATCTTCTAGATCTGGTAGTGTTGCGGCTTCTACCGAAGGTGTAATTGGTTCTTCATACCTCAAATCTTCATCAATATCAGGTAATGTGACGTCTTCTTGAGATGAATCAATTGGTGTGTTCATATCAGGTAATCGCACACCACAACCAAAGCAGAATGTTGAGCCCTTTCTTACTTTTTTTCCACATTTAGGGCATTCAATAGTATCGCTCATTGAATTATAGCTCCGAGTCTGTTAGAGGGGAATCATGGTAACTTGAATTTTCAAAAATGATAACCCGTTTGCTTTTCATAAGGATTGTGTGGATGTCATCATGTTTGGATTATTGGTATCGGATAGAGAAATGCATACACTATCAAAGTGATTATCACTCCGATACCTATGCCCAATAATCCCTGATTCAAAGAATGCTGTTTCAATATTACTCTTGACCATACTACCACTATCCAGAGGATTATTACAAATAACGCTGCGGGTCCGTAGACAAGGATCAATGCTGTTCCAGGTCCCGCAACACCAGCAGAATGAACTGAAACTTTTGTACGGAAGTTAGCTAACATGACACCCGCTGTTACACATGCATATGCTGCCGCAAGATTGTACATTAGCGGACTTTGAGCTATGAAGTACATCATGAATGCGAGCGTATAACATAGGATGGCGAAACCAAAAAAACGTGCTCTCATTTTCTGAGTAGAAATATCAAGATCAATATTACCTCTCCAAGCTTGGTAAAGGATAGGCAAAATTGGTGTAACAACCATCAGGCTCATACAGATGAGAAATGCCGAGAGCGGGGATAATATCACGCCAAACGTGAGCGGAGGAGCGAATATTATCATTATAGTACCAACATAGAAATTAATGAGCGGTGCTCCTGTAAGTCTGGAAATTATTCTGGCGAGAGTCACTTCCCTCCCTGTGAGATCAAGCATTTCATCACCAAATTTCATGAGTAGCACTTGAAATATCGATGTCAGTCCTCAATTTAAGGGTCTTCTTGTTCCCCCGATGACGGTTGAAGTGTTGGCATATGTAATGACAAACATAATATATAATGTCGGCCATTCAAGAAGAACAAGGGACAACGTTGTTGAACCCTTTGGATGTGCAGATTATGCCAGCGATGCCAAAAAGAGAGATATTCGAGCGAATTATCCAGAACATCACAAGCAAGTTTCCTGATGTATATGCAGCACTTTTCATTAGCCCTGAAGGATTCACCATCAATAGCTGGGGTGTTACAATGGAACGTGCTGAGGAGGTATCTGCACTTCTAAGTGCTCTTATTGGTAAAACAAAGGAAGTTATACGTCAGGTAAATGAGGGAAGCGATATGCAATTCATTCAGATTCAAACTACAGTTGGTGGAATCCGAATTGCACCTCAAGACGAATTCATTCTTGTCACTTTCACTCGGAGCTAATGAGTATCCAGAACCAATAAAAGAGTTTTTTTCATCATTAGGACAGTATTCTACATCCTGATGAGCTATTATGTTGAATACTAGCGGTATTTTTATACTGAATTAAGTTACAACTCATTGGAAACGAGCTTGGGATTAATAGCCTTTCCCGGGCTAAGTAAAGCGGGAGGTCACCATGATGTCACCAAAGAAAAATGAAGACTCAGATGAAGAAGCGGATTACGAAGATTTCGAAGAAACAGAAGAACTAGATGTTGATGAAATCGGAGAGGACGGAATTACCGGTCTTGATGTAACAGATCTACCTGGTGTTGGCCCAGCAATTGGGAAACGTCTGGGAGAAGCAGGATACAAGAGTGTCGAAGCGATTGCTGTTGCTTCACCTGCTGAATTGGCAGCTGCAGGTTCCATAGGTGAAACAACTGCAACAAAGATAATCAAAGCAGCTCGAGACATGCTTGACATTGGTTTTGAAACTGCAGATATCTTCCTGGTAAGACGCAGAGAAGCAGGGCGAATCACAACTAGTTCTAAAGCATTAGATGAGCTCTTCGGTGGAGGTCTAGAAACTCAGAGTATAACTGAGATGTATGGGTCCTTCAGATCAGGTAAGACTCAGATGGCACACCAACTAGCAGTAAACATACAACGCCCATTAGACGAAGGCGGCTTGGAATCAACTGCAATATATGTTGATACTGAGGGAACCTTCAGACCTGAGAGATTAGTGGATATGGCTGAAGCATTGGGGATGAATACTGAGAAAGTCCTGAAGAATGTAATTTGGGCTCGTGCTTACAATTCAGATCATCAGATACTCCTGTGTGATCAAGCTATGGAAATGGCTCCTGAAAAGAACGCTAAACTCCTTGTTGTTGACTCTGTTATGAGTCATTTTCGTGCAGAATACACCGGCCGCGGAACGCTTGCACCAAGACAACAAAAGCTCAACAAGCACTTGCATCATTTGCAGAGAGGAGCTGAGATTAACAACATGGCGGTTTACATCACGAATCAGGTCATGTCAAGACCGGATGCGTTCTTTGGAGACCCAACTGCTCCTGTAGGAGGTCACGTTCTCGCACACGTTCCGCAGACACGCTGTTACCTCCGAAAATCGAAAGGTGAACGACGAATTCTCCGCTTAGTTGATTCACCAAATCTTCCTGAAGGAGAAGCAGTCTTCACAGTGACAAAAGATGGAATCCGTGATGTCACTGCATAAGGAATCGAATGATTGGATGAGGAACCTATCTCATCCTCTTATCCATTAAAATACTGCATCTTGGATTATCTTCTCTTGTTCAATAACCCATGTATCAAAATCAATGGGTCTTGATGGATATTGTGCATAATGAGTTGATATCCTCCTCATCAGCTTTGACGCTTTCTGTAGCTTTCTTAGAAGACTTATTTTCGATATCCCTCTACCCAACCGCTTCATCTTATCAGCAATACTAAGAGATAATCCATCCCCCCGGTTAGCAGCCATCAAATCATCTGCTTCTAGAATCCTTTTCTCAAAACCAAAATTCATATCGCTGTCTGAAACAGATTGTAGCAATCTTCTGAAGATTTCTAATGAAGCCAATCGGGTTCCAAATCCTGAGAGAAATCTTGTATTGTAGTACCACAACCCTCTTGCAGTTGTGTTTTTTCTTGCAATTGCCTCTTTCGCTACTTCCGCCAATATTATGCCCGCTCGCATTCCTGCCCCTATCCCCCCACCGTGTATTGGGTTGACTTGGAAGGCAGCATCTCCAACAAATGCAACTCCATTACTGACAAGACTTGATATTGGTCTTCTTACTGGAACCGCTCCCCCCTTACCCTCAAGCAGTTTACTTCCAAATAATAGAGGATACTGATCTTTGAGTTTCTGAAAGTGCACTTTTGGTGATCCCCTTCCATCTCCTCCTCCAATCCCTACCCCAACATTTACAGTTTGAGGTCCTTTAGGAAAAATCCACGCATACCCTTGGGGTGCCCACACTCCACCAAGAAGAACACGAGCGACCTGTGGTTCAGCTAATGGGACTTTCAATTCGAGAATTTCCCTATAGCAGAGGGCGACATCTTCCTTAGCTATCTCTTTCTCTACATATGGTAAATCAAGTTTCTTTCTAATAACTGAAGCAAAACCACTTGCATCAATAATTAATTTCGCAGTGATTGAGATTTCATCCTTTGAGTCAAGATTCAAACATTCAATTCCAACTACCTCGTCTCCTTTCACCGTGGGTTCCTTGACATGATAATTCTCTCTGAAAATAACGCCTGCATCTAGAGCTTCTCTTAGTAATCTCTGACCAAACAATAAACGATTAACTGTCCATCCGTCAAAATCTTTCCACCCACGTACTTGGAGCTCATTTTTCATACTAGGTGGATAAACGTCAGCTCCTAAGATAACCTGTGATATCTCATCTCCCTTTGGACGTTCAATTCCGGTAGCATCGAAATGAGATTTGCTTATTTCATCACCACATACCTTCTGCCCAACCAGACTTTTTTCTTTTCTATCAACGAGTAAGGTCCTAAGACCCAATTCTGCACATCTTCGAGCTGTAACGCATCCTGCAGAACCTGCTCCAACAATTACAACATCTGGTCGTCTCAACTTTGGTCAATGCGCAATTATACATCTGGAATATAAACAACCCGTTTATGGGAGCTTTTCAATTCTGACCACTCATCACCTAAGCATGCTTGAACTCAATGGCAACGATTGATACAATTATAATAATCACAACTATGACGATTATTGGTGGCATCCAAGCGAGGAAGCGTTCGAAAATAGTGACCGGATCGATTCCTATCCTAGAAATCAGTGAGAAAGCTACCAAAGCCCCGTATCCTGCAAATATTGGATAGAATATTGGTCCTCCTGTTATTACAAGAAGAAGTATGATGATACCTAAACGGTTCTGTGTTGGGTCCAGAATTGGAACTGATATCGTTTCATCATCGCCAAATTGGAAATAATATGATATCAAGAAAGTAGGGGCTCTTCTCTTCAAGAATTCCAAAATCTGAACTCCGAGCTGTATAATCAAAAGTGTAAAACTATGAGCAATCATGAAACCTAGAACCAACGCATTAAGTATAGGCAGCTCCTCAGTGAAGAATTGTAGACTCTCAATTAGACCAACAAATACAAAGAAATTAATCATCAATAGAAGAAAGTGTATAATTAGACCTTTCAGATATCTTGTGCCTTTAATCAAGAAAATTCTGACCTCATCCAAGTTTCATGTAATCTTGAATGGTCCTTGTGACTGGACCCCTTGAAAAGTTTCTTGGCCTGTCTCTTTCTGTTTCAAAATTGCGAGAGTCACTAGATCTGTGAAGAGTGTAGTTACATTCTCTCCGGTCTTTGCTGAAGTTTCGTAGTGCTCAACACCTAACCAATCCTTAATCATGATCCCCGCTTCCGGAGGTACCAGTCTATCTGGTCGGTCTATTTTATTCGCAACAACCGCCACAACTGCGTTAGGGCAGACCGTGATGAATTTTGTATACCACTCTCCAATATCGAGAAATGTTTGGGGTCGAGTCACGTCATAGACGATGATTGCCATAGCAGCTCCAGCCATATATCTGCGTCTAAGCTCGTTGTAGCTGGGTTGTCCGGCAAGGTCCCATAAAACCAGTCGTGCTTTCACGTTACTACCGCTGGGCATATCAACTTCAACATTTTTGAGTGCAAAAGTGGTACCAATTGTAGCAATGTATCTCTCGCTGAAACTATCCTCAGTATATCTCTTAATGCAGCTGGTTTTACCAACTGATCCGTCTCCTAATGCGACGAGTTTGAACATGTGAGATATAGCTTCAGCAGCCAATTAGCATCACGCCTATTTTCAAGTATTCTCTTCCTAAATTGATATTTAATGATTCTGGCGATTTCCTATTAGGTATAATGTGTGTGTATTATGAGTCAGAAATAATTAATAAATCAAGTGTTAATAGAAAATTGAGTAAAATCACTTCTGAAAATGAATTACATAACATCACCATAACTGTTAAGATACTCTCGGTTCTTTCTTATTCAATACTGACCAATGAGGAAATTATTATGGCAGAGCAGTTCCTGAGTCGTCTTAATCAAATTGAGTCAAGCATTGAAGGACTTGGCGAGACCCTAAAACGAATGATCACTGTATTGGGGGCTATTACAGAGATTAAATCCGAAGTCACACAGACTAAGGCTGAGATTCTAGCAGCTATATCTGAATTGAAAGCAACCACATCAGAAGCTCCCGCTGTGGCACCCGTTACTGATGAATTGGAGGCCACATTCAAAGCAGAATTAGAAAGTCTCAGAACATTTGTAGAGTCCTCGATGGAATCATTGTTGGAGGAAGTGTCATCTGCTGCTGAAAGCGTGCCAGTTCAAGCTGCACAACCTGTAGCCGCTCCAACAGCTATACCTGAACCTGTTGCTTCATCACCACCTCCAGTTACAACAACCTCCTCACTCCCAGCAGATAAAGCGATGAAAATTGCTGAACAACTCACTGCTATATTGAAGTTTTTGAAGATGGGCTGCAAATCAGAGGATGTTCAAGATGCAATGTCTGACGCTAAAGAGGAGATTCTGAAGATTGTCCCGAGTGACCCCGTTATGATTCGTATTGACAAATGGGTAGGGATTGTTGCTGCTTATCCAAAGAGAAAGGAACTCCAAGCTCGTGACATATTGAAACTCAAGAAAGAGATCAAAGCTGAGATAGGTAGCTATTCCCCAGCCTAGTCATCCTCAACTGGTGCTGCGCTAGCAACTAGCTTCAAGGTGGCAAGCACACGGATTACGTCTGCAGACGTGATAAGGCCAATTATCTCATTACCTTCAACCACGGGAATGTGTCCTT
>CAYWJO010000058.1:0-18804 GCA_964458565.1 uncultured archaeon
ACATTCCTTGATCTTTACCTCGTTACAGGAAATGAAACCTATCTTGATATAGCAAAAGACGTGTTCAATTGGCTCTACGAAATGAAGGTTGAAGTAGGTGGTTTGACAATAGAAAATACATTCTATAGTCCTCCTGGTAATAATTATGGATGGAATGGAGATGCCAATCTTACTGATATGCTTCTTCCTGGAAATATTATATCTACCGTGAAAACTGCGCGATTCATGTTGGATCTCTTCAGGACAACAATGCAGTCAGATCCATATCTCTTGGGAGCTGTAGGTGCTGGATATTACCTGGCAAATAGTTGTATATATCTTGATACAGCCATACGTGCAAGTACATGGACATATGAAGGCATTATAGAGGCAGCTGAGATTGGAGAATTCTTGATGGACCTAAATCAGGAGTTCTTGTTCGATCTCTATGGTGGTGCGGTCAAAGGTCTCGCCAACTATTTAGTCCTTACTTCTCAGGATGGTCCGGCACTTGCAAATTGGTACGATGAACCCGGTCTGACAAAAGCTGCAGCAGGTTTCCTAGCTCGAGTTGTTCCTGGGAGTGGTGATCCTGATTATACAGCTTATGCTGAAGGCGCATTAGCCTGGCTTGAGGATTATGTTACAGCAGAATATGCTGACCTTGATACTGGTGTCGCTCCAGATAGCCCCTATCAGTTCTACGAAGGCAGTGGATTGGCAGGAATGGCCGTTGATTTAGCAGACCTAAGAAACACTCTAGAAATCGACATCGATGCATCAATGGAGATAATTGCTGATGAAATACTACTAAGAGGGTATGAATCAGGTCAGGGAATTAACTGGAATGAACCATTCTGGACTTCTAATACTACTAAGATGGCTGACTCAGCAAGCTGGGTTAATGGCGCTTCTGGAATTGGAGTAGCCCTTGCAGAAGCTTATCGAGATGTAGGTGATCAATCATATCGCTTATCCTTCCTCAATGTTTCAATCTGGTTGGGATACTGCATTGATTCTATTGGAGGTACTGCTAATTATGAGCCATATTACAGTGGTGCATTGGCTGATATGATTAGGTCTCTAATCCATATGAGATCAGTTCTTCCAGTAATCTTCGTTGGTTATTTCGTGGATCCAATGACATCTCTCTCAGCTGGTGAGTTTGTCCTCTCTGGATATGTTCAATCAGTGGGATGGCACGCTGATGGAGTATCGCTGACTGCTGATTTACCTGAAGTGTTCCTCTTACCTATTGGGCAAAGTGAAACCATTGTTGTGGGTACTATCCCTGAACCTCAAGCAGTTGTTGTCACATGGGATATTACCTTCCTTGTATATGGCGATTTTGAACTCTCTATGACTGGCAATTCTACAAATGCTGGAGGCCAAGTGAATACAGCTAGACTTACAGTAACAGACCTTGGTGTCGATAAAATAAATGAGATTGCTCAACCCCCCGGAACCTTTACAGCATTATCAATACCTGGTGTGTACAATAATACCTTGTACAACTTAGGTGAAAGTGTCTTTGTACCAATTGATGCGATATATGCAAATACTGGACTTCCAGCCTATAATGCCTCCATATCAGTTGGTGAATATGGGACATGCGTAGTAAATGGTTCAGGTACTGCATTTATGCTGATTGAGGAGTTTGAACCTGGTACAAAAGATATACCCATCAGTATTAGATACGACAAGGAATCAGGGATTACCCAAGGTACGCACAATCTCACACTGTCTCTGACATTCTCAAGCCTTGAGGTCAAATATGCAAATGTGAGTACAACTACTGCACAAGCTGGACAGAGCGTTATCTTCAAGGGGCAAGTGCTATATTCACACAATGGTAATCCTATTGCTAGTGCAACTGTTGCACTCAATGATGTGATAAAGACCGTGACTGATACAAACGGATACTTCACATTTGAACACACAGAATTAACACCAGGTACAACCAACTACACAGTCACCGCGACCTCGGATGGCATAAATCGAATCATTGTGTCGTCATTAAGTGAAGACTTTCAGATCACATGGATTGGATTTTGGACACCTCTAAACACAATCTTAGTCATCAGTGGTGTTGGACTTCTTGCAGTTGTTGTCATCTTTGGGATCAAGAGAATCAGGACGCCTGCTGAAAAATAGTATCATAAAAGGGATGAACGAGCATTAGACTCGCCATCCCCTCTCTTCCTTTTTATTACATGTACTCATGTTATATCTAGTTTGAATGATATTAAACTCTAATCTGTTTTCTTCTTTCTAGTTCTTTTTGGAGTCGTGGCTGCGACTTCCTCAGGTTTTTTGGTTTTTTCCTTCTTCTTACGTGTTTTCTTCTTTTTCGGTGCTTGTTTCTGCAACTCTTCAAAGTTCGGATCAATGTTGATATATCTTAGTACAAGTGCAGCTAGAAACAGGAATGGAGCGTATAATGGAGCCCACCATGTGAACCCAAATGCTGTTCCACCTGTAGCACTGATTGAGTACTCCATAATGAATCCAAGCAAGAGAATAGATAAAGCTTGGAAGAAATTGAATGGAACTCCTTTGAACCCTTCGTACATACCTGCTCTACTTTCTCCTGATAATATTTCATCTACGTGAGCAATATCCGCAGGTACAATGTAGCTCATAAGGTAATAGACTGCCATGCATGCTGCAAGAGGTACGAAGAAGATAACTCCAACAATAACCTCAGGGATGATATTCACCAATCTTGCTACAACAGGGAATGAGGCCAGAAGAATAGCTAGGCAAATCATTGCAATAGACATAGTCTTACCTTTCCCAATTTTTGCAATCCCTTTTATCCAGATGAAAAGAAAGACTAGTATAGATATTACAAGGGCTATTGCAGGAATCGCCAGTTTTTCAATGGTATCGAGTCTCAGAACTTCTTGAGCGAATCCAACAACCTGGGCAGTAATTCCTGCAAATGCAAATGAAAGGAATCCAATTGCAAACATCCAACCGACATAATCCTTATTTCTCAAAACAATCTTCGTTTCTTCCGCAATATTCCTCTCTTGTATAACGATCCCTGGTTTTTCCTTTATCCATAAAATTGATGGTAAATATAACAAGACTGTTGCCATGCTAAATCCTAGAATAATTGAAAGACCGACTTCACTAAGTCCTGGTGGTGGTCCCCCAACAAATAGTAAAGCGATGAAGAATCCGATTGCTATTCCAATACCATTTGCAATCCAATTAGCTACATTCTCCATGCTTGAAACCAAAGCTCTCTCTTCGGGTTCAGTAATCTCAGGCATCCATGCTTGAAAAGCAGTAAGGAGAAATGCATAGAAGAATTTGGTTAAACATATGAAAAATGCTAGGTAGCCAAATAAGGCTAGTTGAAAACTTGGATCTAATGTATTAATGAAGGCATTAGGTACGAACAAGAAGTATGTAGTAATAGATAGTGCTGGTGCACCAATAATAACAAACGGTTTTCGACGACCATATCTAGTATCTACATGGTCGCTATAGTAACCAATCAACCAATGAGTTATTCCTATAACCACATATGACATTGCTATGGCAGTACCAACTAGTAACCACGATAGCAGCCATTTATCACCGTAGAAATAGAAAACAGTCAAATCGACGATGGTCAGTAAGAAAGTGGAGCCAAAACGACCCATTCCATATGAAAATTTTTTGTATAGAGGTAGCATTGTTTGAGGAACCCACCTACAAATTATGCGAATACCGAATATGTAGTAATAGAGAGGTTGGATTTAAGTCTGGCGCAGCAAAAATTCTAGGTGATTATGACCAGTTGAATATGGCTGTTACAGCGAAATGGTCAGAAGCTGTAGATGCAGGGCTATAGCTGATTACATTTGCACTTGCCATTTTATCATAGAAGAATGAATTGATAATGATGAAGTCAATACGGACTGATGCTGTATTAGACTGATGCCCATAAGTGTGACCAGGCAGTGTAGGATTAAGATGTCTGTAAACATCAGTGAAATTGTGTTGGGTTGAAGAATGGTTGCCATAGCTGATATTCAATGGGAAAAGCATCATTGTCATTGGACCATACCCTGATTCCATTCCCTCGGGAGCTAAGAGTCCAGTATCAACTGGTGAAAAGGAATTTTGATCGCTCATATATAGAATGGGCACATTACCCAGATTATCCATATAATTAATGATTCCTTCAGTTTCCATGTGTCTTCTGTTCTCGTTGGTCTCTCCTTCACTTGCTTTTAGATGCCCCCCAATTACATGGATTTGTGTTCCATTTACATCAACAACTGCATCAATAAAATCATGAGTTACATCATAATCCGTCCCATCATCAAGTTGAACAATTGGTATTTGAGTGAAATTCATGATAGGATATTTGGTGATGATTGCTTCACCAGATGTAGAGTATTGTATACCCTTTGCACATATCCCATCATAAAGAGGTTCGTTTTCGAAATGTGCATTTAAATCACTAACTGCATCATTGAATGATTCGTTAGCATTATCATCCATTGCACCAGTTTCAACAAGCACCAAGATGTCGGGATTTTCAGAAGATACTATGGTTTTCCAATCATCATTTAATCCTGATTCCAGAATGTTATACACCATCACTTTCAATGTTCCATTGAAAGTTTTCAGCACTTCATCGTGATTATCAACTACTACTTGAAAGAATCGACCAGCACTCTCTCCATGTGAATCTTCCGTGATTAATTTCAGAGTATGCTTACCATCAGGAATTAATGAGGTATCCCATGAGTATACTCCATCTGCGGTTGCGATGAAATTTCCATCGACGTAGACATTTGCATCGAGCTCCTCCTCATCTTCGACGTTGAATGTAACTTGAACTGTTCCAGATAATATGTCTCCAGGAGTAGGATTCTCAACAACTATTATTGGACGCTCATTATCTGGTATATCATTAGAGTTCCCTGCAAGAAGCGTAACAACGATGGTTGAAGTAATTATCACTAATATTAGTACTACAACAATTGTTGGTTTTTTATAATCCAATACAACTACCTCTGCTTCCACTGGTGATATAGCCCAATGATTTGGTATATTTTAAAACTTCAGGCTTATCTAAATGTATCTTCCTGGTACTCCGAAGGACGCGGAAGAGCATCAGGTCCTTGAATTAGATATTTCGAATCGATGGCGTCAAGAACAACAAGGTATGCTTTCCTCTCTGAGTATCCATGCCTGATGAGGTCTTTGATAATGTCTTCTGCTGTTACTCCATAATCAACATGAAGAGAAGCGATTGATTCCGCGACAGGTTTTAGTTCCTGTGGCATATTCCTCTTCACACCAACATACTTCCTCATTAAAGCCCTATCAAAAAGCTGGTTAAATTTAGGATCCAATTCTGAAGCAAATTCATCCGATATGTCTGCATTAAATGATGATAATTCAAGAACTTCCTTCTGTTCATCATAATGTTCACTAATCTCTTTTGCGAACTCTTTGAGGATTCCCTTCTGTCTATCTGATGGAGATTCAACATTAATCATTGCACAGATTAGATGGTTAGTCTGAACTGCCGTAATTACTTCAGATATGGGTATAACAGTACCAATTGGTTCATCCATCGAGAATTCAGAGCGGAAGTGTGATATTGCACTAATGAATGAACTAAGTATCGCTTCCTCAAATCCACCCCGAATTATTTTGGAATAAATGGGTAGACCCATTTCTCTATGAATGACTTGTACTCCCATGAGATTCTTTGCATCTTCCAACCTGGTTCTTAGAGAAAGCAGCTCGATATTATTCCTTGCTGAAACTCCAACAAAATACCGTCTACCAATCGTGAATATAGATACTACGATGAGTAAAGCAGTTGCTCCAATAACTCCAGATAGAAACGTAGCAATGATAAATATGTCAGGATTAGCTTGAGAATTCAACACTATACCTAGTTCAAAATCCTCATAATTCTCTTTTGTAATTCGAATTAATAGCAGATATAATCCTGCTTCTGGAACTGTAATTTCAATTGAGTAAATACCATTTGTTTCATTAAAGAAATCATGAGTCAAGATGTTATCTATATCACCTGTTGTATCAAGCAGATAGTATTCAACAAGCGCTTCAGTAATCGGTTGTTGGGTGTCAGCTTCAATAGGTGCGACTGCCAGTGAGAGTATACTACCCGCAATTCTACTATATGTTTGATTCAATAAGTATGCTGAATTTTGTGAGATTGGAATCTTCAAGACTGTCATTATGAAATTCAATGATTGTCGCTGGTATCCCTCTCGAAACAACCAAATCGTAATGTTCCAGTTTCCCTTGATAGGTTGCAGAGTGAAATTATACCACCCATTACCAGATTCACTCTCTAGGATGAATTCAAGATATAGAAGGGGGTAACCAAATTCTGCATCAACTATACCTCCATTTATTGATGAATTATAATATAATGCAAATTCGTATTCTCTACCTTCAAAGTAAGAATCCAACATTCCGTAAGTTTTGATGCTTGTGGAAATTTCGCCAATATCAAATCTGACTGATGTGTCAGCATATTCATATCCATATTTCGAGATTCTCAAATATACGGTATATGATCCGGTGGAAGTTACCCTCACTGAAACATTGTAAATCCCATCACCAAACTCATCTGTTTGTATCAATGTAGAAGGACTCTGTGTGGTGTTGATATTGGCCCCTTCAATACCGTTTCCGTTATGATGATAGAAAACTGAGAACGAATAGGTTTGATTATAGTACATTATTTCTGGCAACCCACGTCCAATATTATTAAGCTGTGTTGATATAGGTCCCACAATTAGATAAAATGATGCTGCGCTAGTAGTGAGCCCTTCACCCGTTCCGGTGAGTGTGATGATATATGTGCCAATTATTGAGGCAGTGAATTCTAAAGTATAATTTCCAATTTCTCCAAAAACGGGCGTTGCTTCACTAAACGATAATCCTTCCTGTGGTCCAGACCATGTAAGAATTGAAATATTGGCATTAGCAATTCCATCGCCATCTAGAAACATGTATCTTACTTTTATAGTGCAATTATTACCAGGACTCAATTCAACATACTGATTCCCTATGATTGTCATTATCGTAAGGGCTGTAACATGGACTATTATTGTGCAATTAGTATCTTCAAAGTATGGTGCATTCACTTCTACATTGAGTTCATGAATTCCCACCTCTATTGAGGAGGTATTGAGATCCACTTCCCACCAATTCTTGGCAAGATTTGGACTTAAGGTAATTACTGTTCCAGACCAATTCGCTCTCACATCCAATTCATCTGATAGAACGGGAATGGCTGTGTCTTGATCATATAGGTAAACAGCGATTGTGTAGCTATTACCATGTTCCACTTGAATTTCAGGAGTTTGTGGAAAACAATAAAGCTCGTGATGAACTTCAAACATGCCTGAACCATACGCAACTTCTGAACCATTAATCCAGAGAGCATGGATTGACCAGAGTCCTATTGATGCATTGTATGGTCCAATGGTTGCGCCTTCACTTATTATTGAGGTACTCTTGTCATCATTTCTCTCATCTGTCAACCATAAATTATTGTCGGGATCAAACCAATGTAACTGGAGTTCAGTGAAAGGTGAATTGGATAAAACAGTTACATTGCATCTGATTCGTTGGTCACTCATGAATATCTCAGTATCATCCCAATTTTGACTAGAGTGTTTGTAGGTCTGTGTAGTAATAGATTCGATATAGTTAGGACATATAAAATCAACTTGCCACCAACCAACGGAGTCCACTGCACCCATTGGAAGTGTTATGAAATTCACATCTGCGTATGCTTGTTGTGTCACATCATCTCCGAAGGTGTTGAATACCGACGCGTTAATCCAGTCATATGGATGATAGACGATAAACCCGAGATTTTCTGCTTCCGGATGTGATTGTATATAGGTATAAAGAGTCAGATTTACATCGTCATCGATTTTTACAGAGTAAGAAACCCCGATATTCTTGAGTGACGTTGTATATGATGATTTCTCCATTTTCAACATTTTACTTACTCTAATTGAATAAGCAAATGATACCGTGGAATTTGCAGAGAATTCTATTGGGATTGTGGATTTACTCCATGAAGAATAATTGAGTAATGCAAAACCAATTCCCGAGTCCGATTGAATATTAACATGTTCTGTTTCTAAAGTTCCTGCCGCAAGATTAACTGCCTCGTATGAAGGTGATTCAATGCCATCTAATGAAACATCATCAATCAATACAGTAATGAACATACCATTGGTCGAATCTCCATCCAAATCACTATCAGTGTCCAGAATCTCAACATAACTTGATGAGTAATCTACATTCAGACTGATTCTTGCTTCAAACAGGCTTGGCGTGTAGGACAAATTAACGGGAAGATATCCTGTGTCATACCAGGTCTGTCGTTGGGTGACATTTGTCAGATCTAACGTCCAATTCCATAGAGTTTCAGTCCCATCTAGAATTTCGAATTTCAGAGTAAATATCCCCTGAAAGTGATTGCCAATTGGTCCACTTTGATAGAGATAGTTCATCTTGAACTCAAAATCTTTCTTTTGTTCTGTGTTGTTTATCACCTGATACCAGTATATTTCAGTGCCATTGAAATGTTGATATCGATCTGGATATTCTCGCAAATATCCCTCGTTTTCAAGTGAAATATACCTACCATCTTCTTGAACGTAGGATGTCCGTTGCCTACCTGAGTCGGAAAGAAAATCTATTCGTGCTCTCCAACCGTCAGCGTAATATGTTCCATCATTAATCCAATCTTCATTAGTTCCGGGATTTCCATTTTCAAAAGTACCGTTTTGAACATAAAGCATCTTAAGAGTATCTAAACTAATCTCTAGTTGTTCTCCTTTCCACCCATTTGCACTTGTCCAAACATCCATGTTGAATGTGTATAAACCAGTTGGAATTAGACCTTCAACACCTGATGAATCAATAAGATTCTTTTCAAATTTATAGTAATTCTCTAGGCCATCCTCAGATCCAATAAGTGTCTGATTGAAATCACTTGCAATCTCTTTTAATCCTCTCTCTATGGAATAATATCTGAAATCATCAACACGACCATCAACTTGCTGATCAGATCTTGAGATTGAATTCATGATATTATTCTCTGTGTGTAGTCCCACTACCGAATCGACCCATGAATTCGTTGATGCATCTTCAGTGGGATTCGTTGTTTCATCGCCCCAATAGATTGAAAGAGAATTAGAAGTCTGATTCCATGCAATTGCAATAAAATACCAATGGTCCACTTCCCAGGTGTTCTTGGAACCGAACATAGTATTATCTGAACCCCAGTCCAAAACAAGCCTGCCACTATCCCATCGTGTTTCAAAATTTGCATGTTGTCCCCAAAATCTACCATGCGGTGCAGTTCCGTCCCATTTAATCCAACATGAGATAGTCCCTGCAGGTGATCCAAAATCACCTGAGCCTCCAACACCTACATAGAAATATCCTCCTGAACAATCTCCGGAGTATTGATTTCCAGGATCTCCTGATGGTAAATATGCTTCAGAAAAGGGACTTGAATAAACATCTGTACGGGCAATACCAGTATTGATCCAACTTGACGAGGTGCTAGCTAAGTGTTCTACTGTCACCGGATTCAATGTTCCTGCTGATTCAGAGTCTGCTACATGATTATTTGTCTGATGAAGAAGGGGTTTCTCTGACCCATGATGCATACTATCCTCTAATAATGATTCCAGAGGGGGAGTAAAAGGAATCCCAAATAGTAAAATGACTACAATTAGTCCTATGACTATTTGTGGTCTTCTCAACCAGGCGCCTCCGATTCTGCATCTCGAAACAGACTATGTAATCTCGATTATTTAGAATGCAATGTTGATGTGAGTGAATGTAAACACCACGACGCAGCATCCTAATGATTTCTATACGTTTCAAAAGTATTTCAGATAATCCTGTCTGAATACAGAGCCAAGAATTCCGTTTTGAACACAATCGATGAGATTGTTTGAAGATATTCTGATTGAGATTACTTTTGAATAATCAGAACTAACCTTTCTATATACGATTTAATAGTAGATCATGATTCATCTAAAGTCCAGCTTAATTTGAAATCGTTGTGCTTAACTGTAAGTTATTGTGTATTGTGATTATGGACGATGACAAGAAAGAGGTATCTGAGAGAATTTTATCAAATTTGAAAAAGATACAAGAATCTAAAGGTGGTCGATGCGAGGGTTGTGGTTATGAGAGTAGAGATGCAGATTTCTTTGAATGTGAATTCTGTGGTGGACAACTATGCACTTACTGTGACAACATGACTGATGATTTTAAATTTATATGTCGTGAATGCATAAAATCAATGGATCTCACTGTGAATGATTTGCAATTCGAAGTTGATGGAGCGGGGCGATCTTTCTTCTAGATTCTACATGCATTGCTATTCCTGTTTTACTGCCTAGAAACATCATTTTATCTAATATGGAGAGAACCTACTTGAACATGACACATGAATCACTATCCTCTATCAAAGTTCAGGGAATACTTCTTGGTCATGAAATCGGAGAATGGGCGGGATTTAGAGCTGGAACTCTTAATCTTGAATTATTAACTGGTGAGCGCCTCACTCTGAGATTCGGTAAGGAATCAAAGGGTGTTATCCCTCCAATTTGCAGTAGCGTTGTGATAGAATATACACCAGGGATACTACCTGAGATTGTAACAATAGAGCTTGACACTGCAAAATTTATTGATGTATACGAGAATTCAGGTCTTCATTACGAAACAACCTTGTTCTTCAATCGCCCGAAAGCATTGGTTGTAATTTCTTTGGTTGAGGTATTTGGAGGTATTAGCCTAGCTGTATTCGGTCTATTAATGGCTAGTGAGAAACCAATTGCTCCTTTCATTTTTGCAGCATTTGCTATTCCTCATATAATAATCGCTTTTCTTCTCTGGGACTATGCAGGCAGATGATCCAATCGCAACCGATACTCTTTCAAATTAGTAATCTGAGAGCGTTCATACCGAGTACTAAGGGTCCAATGGCAATCATTAATGGTGTTTCTTTAGAGATTCAGGAGGGTGAGTGTTTTGGGTTGCTTGGAGAATCTGGTTCGGGAAAGACTTCTCTGATCAATGCATCTCTTGGACTATTTCAGATAACACAGAGGTACTTAGATGCTAAAATTCGGTCTGAGTGGGCCTATCCATTTCAGTTAGAGTATATTGATAGGGTCATTTGGAATTCTACAGTTACTGGTAGTGTCAAGTACAGAGGTATTGAATTACTATCATTAACAGATTCAGAACGTGCAAGGTATCTCGGGAGTCATATATCGTATATACCTCAAGGACTACAAGGTGCATTAACTCCTGTATTTAGCATTGGTTACCAAACCGGTGAACCGTTGGAGATACATGATGCAGATAATCGAAGATTCCAAATGCGTGAAAGAGTACTAGAATTCCTGAACCTAGTTAGCCTTGCTGATGCTGATAGACGATTTGTTCTCGACCCTTCAAAATTCTCTGGAGGAGAAGCACAAAGAATTCTAATTGCAATGTCACTCATTGCCGCTCCTTACCTTGTAATTGCTGATGAACCAACTTCCGCATTGGATGTTACTGTACAGTCGCAAATCATCAGTCTGTTAGAGATGGTGAAAGAAGAATTCGACATAGGATTAATGTTGATATCACATGATGCCTCAGTGATTGCTGAATTGGCTGATCGTGTTGGTGTTCTCTATGCTGGAAGGATTGTTGAGGTTGGAGATTCTATTCAAATTTTTCACGAACCCAGTCATCCATATACTCAAGGGCTTATGAGTTGTTATCCTACAATTGCTATGATGCAGATGGCTGCAGGTAAGAAACGACCAGTTCTACGAGGAATCCAAGGCTCGCCTCCGAGTCCAAGAGAGATTCCTCAGGGGTGTGCTTTTCATCCACGCTGTCCCTTTGTGAAGGATGAGTGCATTACATTGAAACCCAAACTACGAAAAATCAATACTAATCACTTAATCGCATGTCATCGCTACGAAGAGATTGTATAGATAGAAATAGGCGTTTCAATACTTTGAAACACCAACTTATACTAAATTCTAATCGATTATTAATTATGACAAATCAGATAGAATCTAGAAATAGTGAGAAGTTGCGAGTATTTATCAAAAGTGAATCGAAAACCATACAAGCTGCAGATATGGATACTATAGGGCATCCCCTGTGTACACAGACATGGTCTCCGACAGATAAGCTTGGTAAGGGTGAAATCATGCTTTCTCAGGAGCAGCAAATCCTGCTTGATGCAGTATATCGAGCTGCTGCTAAAACTAGGTTAGAAGTTGAGATTATCGATATCTCGAAATATGGGCTAATAAAACGACTGACTACCAAAGAAAAAATTCCTCGCATTGAATTTCGAGAGTATACCTTGGAAGGAATACCATGTTCAGATGAAATTGTCAAACTTGTGGAAGGATAGAGTGGTTCAACCTCTAACATGTCTATCTAAGAGAATACTTCCGAGGGTTTTTCTGTTAGTAGCTCTGAAATGCAGCATTGTTGAGCAGCTCTGAATCCCTGGATAACTCAATATCTCTTGGCTTATCTCTTCCATCTCTGAAATCTCGTTAGTCGTCAGGAAGGAAAACATCGTATTATAAGATGGGTAATCTCTTGAACCCCAATATTCCATTAGGTATTTTCCATACATCCAATTAAGGAACTCATCTTTGATTATTAGGTTTGGATTGTAGCTGATCTTACAAGTAAACGTGAGACCTCTGCCGCGATTAGGATTCCAGATGGGTAAATATCGTACTCGTTGATCTTTGTCAAATTGGTTAAGAATCATAGTTACTCGTTTTACTGTGAGTCCCGTTCTATCTGCTATTTCATGGGGTTGCATTCGTACATCATCGAGTAGTTGTTCAAGAACTTTTAATTCATGATTAGAGAATTCAGGAAACTCAAGTTGTTGCTCAGAAGAGTATTGCAATTCATACCTCTCAATTCTTACAACTCCATTCACCTTTTCTATTGTCTTAGCAAGAGTTTCTAGTTGCTCTCTACTAATGTATTCTATAGCAATGTAGAAATCACCTGTAATTATTGGGTGTATTCGATATACTATCTCATGCTTGAAGACTTTATCTGTGAAGATATCAATTGGGATAGATGAGTCGGTATAGACCATGAATGTTGCTAATCGAAGATTCAGAAGCGCTGGATTAGGGAAGAGCTCGAAACTCTCTATGAATCCGTCTTTTAAAAGCCTATCAACTCGCTTCTTGATGGAAGAGGGACCTAAGCCAATTTTCTTACTCATCTCACGGTAGCTCAAACGACAGTTTGTCATTAATTGCCCTATGATTTCCTTATCTTTCATATCCAACTCAATCAGCTACTGTATATCCAAACTGAGAAGTTCTCACTTTCTTGTTTAACTATAATGATTAGGGTATCTCTTTAGGATTTTTATTACGATTATATGTATCAGACACGACGGTTTAGGGAACAATATCAGTTGATTATCGATATCATGCAGGAATCAATTTTTGCGTCTTCGATTTACATAGATGATTGTAATCACAACCAAGATAACAGATGGTATTGCTATCACTAGTATATCTGATATTGAAGTGGGACTGCCAATAACAGTCACAACGACTGTGTCAGAAGACTGTTGCATGAATATATCAGTGAGTCGGAGTGTGACTGAATAATTCCCAATACTATTACTAATGAATGAATAATGTATATCAGATCCATTCCACAGACCTGATTGCATAGAAGTGTCGTTTACCCTTATTTCATAATTCCAGGGAGCTATGTCAAACCCAGTCCAGTTGATGATAATCTCCGTATTCAACTGTAAAGTAAAATCATCTGGTCCTACAATAAATGGAGGGTCAGCAATTCTTGTTGGGATATTATAGTAATTGGCAATAATTGCATCGAGCTCTATGAAGTTCCCCTCAAAATAATCAATGCGAACATATCTGACAGTGTCCAAAAACATACCTTCCAGATCAATACTCGCATTACCATTAAAAATACCAAGCTGGTGCAAAGGCACGTTAAGTGCATTCGCCACTCTTACAGCATAAGAACCACCTGCAGCGATAACCTGAAAGTCATTACCCGCCCCATTAATTATCTCCTCCCCTTCACCCATATCTAGTGTTACATATCCATTACCATACTCTGTGAATATCGTAGTAGTATTCCCATCTGGCGAACCAATAGCATTCTCACCATCTGAATACCAGATTGATCTTGAGGATATCAGCTCATCCGCATAAGGATCACCCATGTCAAGAACAATATTGATGATTGTGACTGCAATGTCTGTATTTTCTTCGACATCGTTCACAAACAAGGTCAGATTATATTCTCCAGGAGCCCACTCCGGAGTTATCCATTCATCCACAGCGATTGAAATGATTACAGCAGATACTATACCTTCAGCGAATAGATTATCGTTCTTCCAGATTTCCCATTCACTTGCTCCATGTACCTCCCATTCAAATACAGTGTTTTCAGTTCCCCACTCAATAATAGTGGGTGTAGGAGTAGCGGCGATAATTGGAATATCTGGCGGCAGGACCGTAATTAGAATAGTCTTGGTTGAGTACATGTCCACCCGGTCATATGCTAAAAATGTGACATTGTGGACACCCTCTAGTAATATAGGTAGGTCCCAAAGCACTGTCTCATTTTGATTGATCCAAATTTCCGTCGATGCTTGGGTTCCATCTATAAGAATCTCCCAGAATCGAGGACTACGGTCAAAAATATTCCATCTAAGAGTAATTGATTGATTCCAGATGAGTTGTGTGTCTGTAAAGGCCGTGCTGATGATTGGAGGAACAGCAGGATATACAGTAGCCCAAAAGAAATCACCATATAGAATTTCTGAATTGTTTAGTAGAATAAATGTCACATTGTAAACTCCAAGCGATAACAAATTCAGATCAAGATTGATATCATCACCACTCCAGAGTCCCGATTGGGTTACACTACCGTTTAGAGTGAGTGTGAAAGACAGCGGTGCTACTGTGAGTCCGGACCAGATGATAGTAGAATTGGGTTGTCCTTTCTCAATTGACATGGGTCCACTATACTCTATATGAAATGGACCAACCTCGACCATTACTGTATCAGATATCGATTGTCCAAAATCGTTAGATATCAGCAAGGTGGCATTGTGGAATCCGTCTGCTAAGCTACCAATATTGAAGGTGAGGTTTGTCGGTCGCCAGTATTTCTCAAAATCAAATGCACCAGAATCCATCATCACATCATCAATATACATTTGATAACTGCCTGGAAGATACTGTTTTGTTCTGTAATTGTACCAGCCCTCCCATGGAATCACAACTTCAGTACCAGACAATGCAAACATGTCTTTTGGAGAGTTAATAGTTGGGGTCATTGTAAAACGTTCTGAGCGATAGGTTCCATATGTGCCATCTGAAGCTTGAAGGAAATCCAACTTCCAGACAACATTGCCATATGTGTCCACTTCAATGATTCCAGCTGTTATACCTACAGATGTAGTATGACCATAGCCAAAAGTACCAAGTCTATCACCATTTGGAAGCCGGTCTGCATCACCCCAACCTGGTGAGTAGTATTCCGGGGGAGCAGTCCAAGACCAGCTTTCATATGCTGTCATAGTATCCTCATCGATTGTAATCTCAAGAATTCTCGAGTTATGCGAATCGGCATCCTCTTGATTGTGTAGGTCATTATCAAAGATGATGAAGGTATTTTCATCAACCCTCTCAACTGAATGTGCATGATAGAAGAGACTCTCCTTCTGAAGACCATTCTTATCAAAAAGCGTGAAATTACCATGCTCTCCGAGACCCCAGAGGATCTCACCAGAGGAATGATCGATTTTAAAGAATGTATTCGTGTTCCGACTATTGTAATATATTATGTCATCATCGACGTCAAAGAATATTGAATTTGAGTGAGTGACATCTGGTTGACCGAGCTCAATATCATAAAATGGACACCACCACTCAGGAGGAATAAAAGTGCTGGTGTTTAGCGACCAGATTACGTGCCCGTCACTGTCTCCTTCATATATTATATCATAGAGGTATGGTATATCATTAAAATATTCAAGAGTTCTATTGAAAGTAAACACTGTGTTTGCAAGAGGATTATATTCATACTCATGGTGACCTTTGAAAGCAATCTGTTCGAATGAATCATTGGCTAGGTTCCAAAAAGCTGGTCCAACATCAGTGCCAACTAGAATAGTGTTAGGATTGATGAATTTAGCCATTGAATCATATGTAAAGAGTTCTCCAATCCATCGTTCTTTAATGATATTGCCATCCATATCTGTGATGATGAGAGTGTTATTGTGGATATCAGATTTTTTACCAAGAACGAAGAGGTTGTAACCTTCGAACTCATTACCAGTCCGAGTTACTGAAAAATATGAATCGTTAGTGTCTGCAATTTTCGCATTTTCATTTATTGGTAATGGATTCGGGGAAGTAGGTATCTTCTTAATATTTGAGATTGTCCCTGTAACGGGCAAAGAGGATAGGGAGATAAGAATGATGATAACGAGCCCTAGCAGTGTTTTATTTGATATCTTGGTTATGGCACCAATAGAACGCAATAGCATCATGCACATCATGAAACACAATCCAGAAAGAGTTTTCCCTGCATTGGTCATAATAAACTGAGTTTATATTCCTTATTTATTAGATCAATCTAGAACTTCTCCTTCTCTGCAATCATACCTAAAGCATAAGCAACAGCAGACTTAACATAGGTGTCTTCGTCATTGAGGTGTTTTTTCAGGGCTGGAATTGCACTCACATCTCCGATTTGTCCAAGAGCCTGTGCAGCCTGCCATCTGACATTTCTGTTTTCATCATCTAACGCAATTATCAAATGCGATAATCCTCTTGAATCACCAATCATTCCCAGAACCTTAGCTGCATTTTTTCTATCTGTCCAAGACTTCCGACTCAAAGCATGAATTAGAACCTCAAGAGCGACCTCCTGAATTTTCATCAATGAATGAGTTGCTTCTATTCGTACTTGATCGTTTTCATCTTTCAATGATTCAAGTAACAACTCTGCTGATTGCCGATCATCAACACTTCCCAGATCTATAATAGCCCTAGCTCGGACTGATGAATCCTTACTCTCTAAGTTTTCTGATAGACCATCTGTTTCTCCAGATTGTTCTATTTTTCCAACTGCCCACGCTGCAGCTGATTTTACGAATTTATCGGGATCATTCAAAGCTCTAACTAGTAACGGAATACTCCGAGAATCACCTATTTGACCAAGGGAAGATGCAGCACATCTTCTGATTATTGGGTCCTCATCCTGCAATACTTCGCCTAATGCTCCAATTGCTAAAGCATCACCTATACGACCAAGCGCTTCAACAGCTTGTTTTTTCATATCTATATCATCTGAGGATAGAATCGAGATTAGACTTACAATATCTCTATTCATTTCTAACTCAGTAACAGATGACATGTGCGTACCTCTAATATTATCAAATGTTTTCTTGTGTTTTTGGTCTTTCTATGATGGATAAAATCAAACTATCTCAGCTGACATGAACTTGGCAGGGATTTCTCATAATCCTGCCAATGATTTTTTTCATATTACAGTAAATCTGTTCACTGAGTAAGAAAAATGATTTGAGTTTTTCAATTTGGTGAAATCAAATAATTTTGAATAATAACGATATCATCCTTTTTCTTTGATACAGGCAATTTACTGCGTTTTTCCAAATCCAGATATACTTGGTATTTGATAAAAGTTTGATATAATATGCAAGATTTCTTTGTCATCTCGAAACTAAGAACGGTATTTTCACTACTCATCATGGTGATAATACTGTCCTCCCTGATTCCAGTAAATCATGGGAGTATTATTTCAACAGAGAACGTAGTAGATAGATCGTCTAATCATATCAAAGAATCCTCATCAGATTACTGGCCTACAAATGGCTGGCTAAACGCAACACCTGAAGAACATGGTATGGACTCAACCACATTTCAAGAGATTCTTGATTATGTTGAGACTGAGAATCTACCCATAGAGTTCTTAATCGTAATCAAGGATGGTTACCTCATCTTTCAGCATTATTTCCATTGGCTCTTTGAGCCGAATAAGAGAGAGCCTCTGTGGTCAGGAACTAGAGGAATCGTTGGTATGCTATTTGGTATGGCTCTGGATCAGGGTCTGATCAAAAACGTGACACATCCTGTTGTTGACTTCTTTCCAGACTGCAATATTGCCAATATGACTCCTTGGAAAGAGAGTATCACAATAGAGAACCTACTTACAATGACAAGTGGCTTTGAGTGGGACGAGATAACCCTTTCCTATGATACACCAGGCAACTCCCTCAATGAGATGTTAATTACTGATAATTGGGCAGAATATGTCCTGAACCGCACTGTGATTCACGAACCTGGCAGTCAATGGAACTACTGTGGCGGAGAGTCGCATCTCCTATCCTGTATCTTCACAAAGGAAACTGGAATGAGTATGTACGATTTTGCTATTACGAACCTATTCACTCCACTGAACATCACTAATACTTCATGGTCATCTGAAGATTATGGATTAACTAATGGTGCTTCAGGTCTAAGAATTACGCCTCATGACTTAGCAAAATTTGGTTATTTGATA
Source organism: uncultured archaeon (assembly GCA_964458565.1). Taxonomy (GTDB): domain Archaea; phylum Asgardarchaeota; class Thorarchaeia; order Thorarchaeales; family Thorarchaeaceae; genus CAYWJO01. Next base: position 18,655 of record CAYWJO010000058.1, read on the forward strand.
CTGAATAACGGCACGTGGGACTCTACTCAAGTAATATCAAATGAGTGGATTCAGAATGCCACATCATCGAAAAAATTGGTCACAGAAGAGCTCTCATATGGCTTTGAAACTTATTATTTTTTTTTTTTTTTGCTCTTTACTTTCTCGTGC
>CAYWJO010000059.1:0-18587 GCA_964458565.1 uncultured archaeon
CAGGTGGTGGGTTGGTCAGTGACTATTGGTTCAATAGCTGTAATCGTTATATTCTCAGTTTTAATTTCCAAGAAATTTCTTGTGAAACGAGGTGAGTAGTTTTAGAAGAACCCAACCATACTGTGCACTGATTTACATTGCGTTGAATAATTTCCTAATATAGAAGTTTGTTCCCATCACATACACCGAGTAAGAACGCCGAGTCGGACTCGGTAGAGCTGATTGAAGGTCTTCTGACTGATATCAGCTCGCTTCTTCATTAGGTTGTCTTATTCTCTATACTTAATTGCTATAAGCAGACCTAGTAAAAGAAGTATAGCCCCAATGTAGAGGTGCTCCAGATGCCATCCAAATATGATTATTGGAGTAAAATCGGGCAACCAGTGGAACATATCAGTACCTGGAATGAAATCGTGCAAATCATCAACAAATATCAATAATCCGACTATGAAAATAATTACACCAATTATTGTACCTTTACTAACCATGCAAATTCACTTCTCAATGAATGAATATTTTGTAGGCACTCTTTAGATATCAGTTCTTCTCTTCAAAAGATGAAGTTGAAAAGCGGAGAGAAATCTCATCCGCTTTTTAATCTAACTAGAAATCGCCCTCTTCGGATGTAGGTGGTCTTACTCCGACACATAGGGAGCTATACTCAATCAGCTTCCATTGACCATGCTTATTCTTAGCAAGTTGCACCGGTCTTGGAGAGTCTGCGCCACCACAGTGAATGAATATCTTTCTCTTATCGCCACCTAAATCTTGGTCGCTGGTGACTGTCATGGTTAGACTGCTAGCAGTAATTTTGTAGTCTTTTCGATAATCCCCGCCAACATAGGATTTAGCTATGTTTGGATTCTTTTTGAACTGATCGATATAATAACCGCCGCGTTTCGTTCTCATCTTTAGACCTGAAGGAGATTTACTATCTTCTTCACTATCATTTTTGGATACTACAACTGTCATCATAGCATCAGCAAGGTCTTCATTCTTCTCTATATTTAAAGCAGCAATAAGATAGTACATGATGGAGCTTTGAGGATCTCCAGCGTCTTTCTCCCATGCAGTCTTGAACTTTCTAAAATCAGAAATCATTGATTTTATAATTTTCTTTCCCATCTAAAAGCACCGAGTCTGTAATAGAGTATTTGTAGAAAAGTTTTCGCATAGTATTGAAGTCTAGGCGTCACATTTTCATCTAGTCCTACATTTATTGCTCTCTCTGATGGAGTATTACTTCTTTATTTTCTGATTCGTCTAAAGACAGCATTTTCCTTCTTTTTTCAATCATCTTGATTTTCGTGTCAGTAAGTGATGTATCAAATGCGACAATAGGAAGAAGCACCCAGCTACATATCAGCCACGTAACCCTTATGCTACCAAGGGCAAAAGGATATAGATACAATACTTCAGCGATAAACCCATAGCTTATGCAAAGTAATATTCCAGAGAACACTAGAATCATCTGTGGCATTTTTACCGATTTACCCAAAGCATTCAATGCAAATACAACTACACGTAAAGTTAATCCAATAATAATGAGCGTCAAACCAAATGTGAAGTTGAAAAGAAATGAATTTAGGTTTCCCCACCCATTTTCCCAATGTACGGAGAAGTATTCCAACGAAACTAGACTCAAACTAACTGGTATGAGAACGAAAAGGGAAATAATTAGATCTATTGACTGTGTGGGATATCCGCGCTTTCCCAAAATCCCGTTTCCATTTTCGATTTGACTCCTTTTTCTCTTGAAATAGAACCTTGTCCCAACCAAAGCAATTCCTAAAACCCAAATCATCACCATAAAAGTAAAAAAGCTGAAGCTCATGACTGCTAGGTAAATGTTTCCACCTCCCACGCTAGCCGCAGCTGGTATCATAAATAGATGTCCTAATGCTATTAGAAAGATCATCTTCCAAATTACTGATTCCTTTACATTCTCAAAGTAAGTATCAGTAATTGTGGATCTAACCTCATTCTGTTGTTTGTGAATCAGAGATTCAGTATACTCAGATGCAACATCCGCTGGAGCACCAAATGCAGCAATTGCTCGCTTAGCGCTGTCTTCAGTTATCTCACCATTACCAACGTCTAAGGCGGCTGCTTCCAAATACGACCTCAGTTCAATTCCTACATCTTCAGCTATTGAAGCAGGAAGTCTTGTTTGTACCAACTCAATATACTCATCAATTAACATCATGCCCTTTTTATTCAAGTAATTTTACCTCCTTCAATAAAGTTTCAAGTTGTTCATTTAGAACTAACCATGATGACACCATATCGCCCAGAATCTTCTTTCCACTTCTTGTTAAATAATAAAGACGACGACCCTTCTTTTCAGAAATCGGAGACCATTCAGCATCCAATAATCCAGCCTCTTCCAATCGTCTGAGAAGGGGATAGATTGTGCTTGGTTCAATCTGGAGCGCAGGGTAATCCTGACTAAGTCTTTTCATAATGTCGTACCCATATGATTCTCCCTCAAGGATGATTGCTAGAATTGATAATGCAATAGCACCTCTTCGTATCTCTCTTGACCACTTCTCGAATTCATCTTGAATGCGTGAGGAAGAACCCCTGTCGGACACATCTTTTCACTTGTATTAATTATTATGTTATACGATATATCGTATAACGATATAAAATTTTTGTTATTATCGGAAAGGTGAGATGGGATAGATTATGTCAATTTCAGTTCTTCTAGGACAAAGATAGAAGAATGGTCCTCCACCTCTAGAAGTGTGGTTAGGTGGCTGCATTTCTGCGGCTTTATCAGTTGGTATGACCTCAATAAGACCATATTCCTACAATTCGAGCCCAAGACCTAAGCCAACTTGTGTTACTTCGTATGATTCCATATTTTCGTTGAAAAGAAATCAGTTTGCATATTTTCTACAAATTTTGAAATTTACTTGATTAAATATCATTGTGCCTCAAGAACACAAGAATATATACAAGAATGCCACATAACTATTAGATGGGTGGCGGTGTGAAAAGAAGTGTATCAGTATCCATTCTCATTCTGATTATGTTCTTTTCATATAGTCAATCTTTGGTGAATGCACAGTTCGTGTTACCCGGATTTTCAAAGTCAGGACCATATATTGACAAAATCATATACAATGTTATCGGGAGTGATGAAGAGCAAGTACTCGCCATCCAAAATAATGAGATAGATCTCATCGGGGATATGATAAATCCAACTTATCTACCCATGTTTGAAGCATCCGAGTTTATAGAGATTTCTAATGTCTTGCGGAATGGTTATGGATATATCGCAATCAATTGTGCAAAGTATCCCTTCAATATTACAGAATTCCGTCGAGCACTAGCTTTTGCATTAGACAAACAAGCTATTTCAGATGATGTATGGGATGGGCTCTCCGTACCACTGGATTCTTGCATTCCAATGATTAACCCATTCTCATGTGAAGGTCATCTTGATTACAATTACTATGAAGCGAATGTTGAACATGGAAATCAATTGCTTGATGACCTTGGTATGGTAATTGATCCAATATCTGGTTTCAGACTCACACCAAATGGTGATCCATTTGACGTGTTAATTGAATGTGCACTTTCATCCAACATTGCTATTGAAGTAGGTCAGAAAATTGCTGATGCTCTCACAGCACTGCATGTTGATGCAACATCAGAACCAACTGACTTCTATGAGTATTTTCCAGGGCTTCTACCGTGGCATTGTGATTATGATATCGTCTTTTTCGGTGAGAGCTTCACCAACTTCGATGTTGACTGGCTTGCCTATGAGTACTGGTCAGAATACGTTGATGAGCCATACTATAACTTCCCCAACTGGCAGAATGCAACCTACGACAGCTGGAGGGACCAACTCCTTCACGCAACTGAGTATGAAGATGTCTATGAGGCAGCCTTCAAGATGCAGGAGATATTTGTTCATGCTTGTCCGATTATCGTGTGTTATGAGAATATACTTCTTTCAGCTTATAGAACTGATAGATTTGATGGCTTCATTAACGATGTAAGTAAAGGTGTACCTGGATGGTGGACAAACTATAAGGTTCACCTCAAGCCAGGTCAGACTGGTGCTCCTTGGGGTGGTGAACTCCGCTGGAGTACTCCCCTCGACCTTGACACATTCAACTTCATGACAAGCAGCTCTGCGTACACCAATAATGTGCTACAGATGATGTACGATTCTTTGATTAGAATCGATTCCGAAGGTCTTGATGTTCCTTGGTTGGCAGAATCATGGATTGCTGAAACTCATGACGATAATCCTTCTGTACCGGTGGGAAACACCAGATTCACATTCGAATTGATTCAGAATGCTACATGGAGTGATGGTCAACCTATTACTGCTGAAGATGTCGCATTCACACTCAATTACTATCGAGATGCTCCTGGGAACCCATTTGGAGTAGAGTTGGGTGATATGATGTCAGCCTATACACCTTCTCAGTACACGATGATTGTACAATTCAATACCGAATCTTATTGGCACCTTCATAATATTGCATACTTGAACATAATTCCAATGCACGTCTTCCTCGATCTTGGTCTGGAAAATTGGAATGTATGGGATCCACAGCCTCCAGGAATGAGCATGGTTACATCTGGATCCTTCAATGTATCAGATTATTTACCAGGCGAATATTGTGAGTTGACGTATAATCAAGACTACTTCTTTGGGCTCTGTAGAAATGAAGGAGGATGGTCTCCATATACATCCCTCACAACATCCGTTACAAATCCGGGTTTGGGATACTGGAGTACGACCACAACAACAACTATCACAACAACGCATCCTGATTACAATTCAAACACTTCTTCACCCTTGATATCAACAACTATACCTTCTGCATCATATCTAAGTACTATCGGTTGGTCAATAACTGCTGGGTCATTGGTCGTCATTGTTGTATTCAGTATCCTGATATTGAAGGAGCGGAAATCAATCTAAGAAATCCCTTCAAAATACATAACGAAGAAGAAATGGAGCCCGTCACTAAATATGTGACAGGCTAGAATGTAATCATCCACCTCGTTTCTTCATTACGATTATGACTATAATGATTAGTCCTGCACCAGCTACAATCAGTATGATTATGATTACAGTATTATCAACAGGACCACCTGTTGGTGTACTAGTGGATGTTGAACTAGTCGGTTCTGATGTTGGAGCTATCGAAGGTGTTGTCGTTGTGGGAGATGAAACTGTGGTTGTAGTTGAGGGATAGACGCGTATTCTGATGCTATAGTCTCGTATGTTGCCAAAGCTGTCTTCAACAGAAACACTAAGTCCATAATCCCCAAGTTCCAATATTGTATTATTGGTTAGGAGACCTGTCAGAGTAATGTCAAAATTCGTTGTATCGTTCACATACCAGCCACCAATTCCAGAAGGATCTGATGCAGATAGCTGTTGACTGAACGGTTCTCCTGGTCTGAGAAGCTCATCTGTTGGTCCTATAATCCAATCAGGAGCAATATGGTCTTCAATTGTGACATTGATATAATCATCAGCCCTGTAAGCTACATGATCTCTGACTGTTAATTGAAATTCATAGGTACCTACTGCTAAACCCGAGATGCTCACAAAGATTGGAGAGCCATCCCAGACCTGAGTATTGATTATCGCACTATCGCGTTTTACCTGATAATCACCAGGTGCGTAACTATGAGCAGTCCAATAGAAGCCACCCTCAGGTCCTTGAATCTCAAAAACCAAGTTACCGGGATCCTCGATTGTGGGCCGCATGATGTAAGCAATTTCATTCAACCAAAGTTCATAATTGTCAGAGTATGTTGAATCATCAGTATCATCATAGTACTGTGAAATACTGAACATATTACAGATAGCCTGACCATTTGCACATTCTATGATTGCAGACATATTTTCTCCTTGACTAGGTGAAATTCCAGCAAGTGCAGTTGCATTTTCGTATAGCATAACAGAGGTCCAATCTGTTACGTAGTAATTTAGGGCAGAATCGATATAATCAGTTCCGAAATCGACAGGGCGCTTAAACAGAGTGTGGTAGATTTCCCAGAAATAAACCGGGGGTGGACCATCAGTGATTCGTGCCTCTGGACCTCTTCCATTAAATCCAAGATAACCCCATAAAGGATAATCTTCAGAAAGGTATCCATCTGGAAAACGAAAAGCAAGGTCTCTCATAAGAAGTTTACCACCATTTTCAAGATGCTCAATCAGGACAGGTTGTGTAGGAGTCGGTGATACTGAATTTGCATCATAGATTATCAAATCCCAATCCTGTAAATTCAGACTTAGATTGAAGTACAATGCTCTAAATGTAAGCATAAAATCTAAACCCAAATCATTCAAAGCCAATGCAATTGGAGACTTGTAATAATTGTAAGGGGTAGCGGGATAATCATGATAGACCAAAATTCTAGTTTGGGATGTAGTTAACCAATTAGCGACATTCACTAGGAATCGATAATTGTCATCTAATACGATCCATGACTCAAGCAGTGAATTAGCATCAGGGACAACGATAATTCGCCCTTCTCCTAATTCAGATGCAGCGACAGCAATGTCTGTTGAAGTGTAATTCCAGATTGGGTATGCATTGCCAGATATATTTAGATTGCAGGATACAGCATAGTAAAGGTCAGTGCAATCCTCAGTTGTTGGATGCATTTCGAAATTGGAAAAAGTGCCGATCTCCGCAGGAAGTGTGTGATTAAACTGAATTCCATAAGGACTTATGAGTTCATTTAATCGGTAGTTGTCAGGAACACCTACACCATCTCCAACCACAAAGAGCCCACCTCCATTCTGCACCCAATCTTCAACCGCTTGTATCTCTTGAGTTGTGAAACTCACACCAGGTTGATTGACAACTAACATATCATACGGTGCGAGATTCTCCGCTGTATAGTTACCTTCTGTTGAGGGATGTAGTTTGTCAATAGTGAAGGCACGTGAAACCAATGCATCTCTCCATGGTGATAGATAGACCAAATTGGGTGAATCCTCCCAAGGGTCGGTTGGAACCCAAGGTGTGTGTGAAAGGTCATACAGAATCCTTGCTTTTGGTCGTGGCGCTAACCAATCAACTGCATCATTGATAATCGGTTCAAGATCTGGAATATACTCATCATTTAGATCATCACCTATAGTGACTACTCTTCCACCTCTATCACTTGGATCATAGGCAAGGAGGGGTGCTCTCTCACCAAAAACAGGTGACTTCCCAACCATGGTTATATCATCAGCAATTGATGTAGTTTGCAATGTTGTATAATTCCACGCAAATGTTCCAAGCGGTAGGTCTATTATATAGTTTAATGGGTACTCCTGTGCAATTGGATGCCTTGCTGTAATATTTATGTCATCTGAGAAATAACGCCAATATGTGTCGTATCCACCTGAGCCTTCTGATTCAGGAGGCAATATTCCGAATGAACAAAGGAAACCAGAAGATCCATCAAAACTGAGCAGCCCCCCACCACCAAGCCAAAAGTCCATAATTCGATACACAATCTTCTCACGTGGCTGATTATCTATCAAACAAAATACATCGTAGTCAGCTGTCTTCAATTCGTAATTGTAGATATCATTAACATCCAGTAGAGTTACCTGATATCCATATCCTTCAAGGACATCTCTTAGACCAGTTGCATTGTTGTGGGGAATACCTGGATATGTTTGATATACTGGGGGCGTTATATTTGACTCATCATATATCGCTACTCGAATGTTTCGAGGCACATATTCCGATTCGGTCATTTTAGATTCTGTAATATCAAGGATTTGTTTCGAATCGTTATCCGAATTTATTGCTGGAACAAAAAACAGTCCAGAAATAAAAAACACAAAAAGACATAGGACGTGCATTCTTTTCTTCATGCTAACTCTCCTCAGCGAAAGGCTATCTTTGGTATGAAAGATGCTTTCATTCGTTCCAAAGCGAACTTTGACTATTTAGATTGAGTGCTTTTTTTCTTTGTGGTTCCCATTTTCATTGAAGGTCATTTATTCAATCAAGGACATCTCTTTGAGAATAAACGAGATTTGCATATACCGGGACGTACGTTTGTTTATTGATTTCTCTTCCTCCTATATGTAAGAACTATAACAAGACCCAATGAGATTGGTAGAGCAATCAGAGATACTGATGCTATGATATCCGAAATTTTGGTTTCCAATCCAGCAGTTTCTGCAGGTGGTGGTGGAGACGAGGGATTTTGTTCATCTGATAATACATACAAATGAGATCCACTATATGCTGCTATATCCATGGTGTCCTTTGAACTCACCCCATCAAAGTATCCAACTACAGGTTCCCGTATGGAGCCATTTCTCACATAATGCCATAACAAATCTCCAGTATGTCCATCTATGACATTCAGATATTCATAATTGGTAAAGACAAGGTCAGTATGTCCATCCTTATTCATATCACCAAATGTACAGGTCGAGTAATATGACCATGGCTCGTACAATGGATAGCTCAATTGAGCATTATACTGCCAAACCATAGTAGCTGTATCATCGTAGCCGCGTACCCCATAGTATCTGAGGTTCATCACTAGTTCATCAATACCATCATTAAGATACAAATCTGTCGCATAGACCGCTCGTATGGATGCACCTGGAGCTACGGAGTACATCTGGTCTTCAACAGCAGGATGACAGTCCATAACTCTAACTTGCGATCCCGCTCTGAGCGCAAAATCCTCGTAGCTATCGCCATTAAAGTAACCTGCATCAATCTCATCTATGTCAGTAAACATATTGTATTCCCATACATATGCACCAGTTGCGCCATTGTAAACACGAGCTATGTTTTCATCTCCGCCAAAGACGGCATCTAAATATGAAGTACCTCTGAAATGCCCAACAGCAAGTTGATTGTGATCATCTGTTGAATTCACACTTGATATGTAACGTAAAGTATCAGCGCTATACCAAGCGAGATAAGCCTGATTCCCAAAGGGTTTTTCGAAGAGGACAACTATCTCATCACCAATGAAGAGACCATTGAAGTTGCCTATGTAATAATCAACAACGACAAATCCTGTTGGTGCATAGATATAACCGAGCTTTGCAAGGGATTCGCCCTCGACTAATCCTATTGTGTTTCCATCAATACGGAATCCAAAATCAGTATTTCCCGAATTATCAATATCGCCAAATCTAACCATATCCATCTGGTCACCTGCAGATATCGGGTGAATCAGTGTTCCCGTATAGGTATCCCATAAGCCAATTACATCATCACTATATCTCACGAGTACTTCATCAAACCCATCATGATCAAGATCAGATGCCCAAATACCTTGAATCGTATCGCCAATATCTTCATCCCAATATGGAATATGTGGAAGGTATTGAGGTTCTATTGATGGAGCTGAAAATTCAAGGCCTTCAAAAGCGTCCAGATAGGATGATGTAGGTTCTATCGGATAGTACCAATATAGTGTAAGAACTGAGTCCTCTCCATCATCATCAAAATCTGCAGCACTCAGAAGACCCAGATTATCTTGGATGAAATTAACCCATAGAGGAAGTCCACTTTTACCATCTAGTGTGACCAACTCAGTACTATTCACATTTATTGCAATGTCCATACGTCCAGTACCACCAAAATAGCCTGACGTTGCACTAACATGAAATAGATCATATGAGTCAGGTGTGATAATCTCAGCATTGTAGTGCCACTGTGTTCTTAGAGTACCTACTTCAACTAGGTATGCTCCACCGTCCTTGGTAAGAATGAAAACTTCTGCAGTATTGTCACCATCAAAATCATCTATGATGAAGTCCATCAATCTCGCATTTACTGTAGAGTTATAGATGATAGTTCCTGATACAGCTTCAGCTATTCGAACCATGTTATTATTGCCGAATATAACATCATCAAAGCCATCGAGATTGAAGTCGTATGCTTCCATCGGCTGCCTACCAAAACTATGACCCACAACATCATTTGGTGACTCATAGAGAAGGGTTCCATCTAAGGGATTGATGATTTTCACTGCGTAGGTTCCATTTGCATAAGCCACGCCAAGTATCGGGTCATCTGTGAAGTCACCAACAGCCAAACCCCAAATATTCCCTGCGTCTACTGTTTCACTGTGCCATAGGGCACCTGTGCTGTTGACCACCCAAATCACGCCATCTTCAGTTCCAACGATTATTTCCTTTAGATTATTACCATCAATATCTCCGATATCAAGGTCCGCGATATCACTACTGAAGACTGTACAATTCCAAAGCAGTTGACCATCCGATGCATTATAGGTCAATAGAAATTGTTCACCCCATTGAACACAGACTATCTCTTGTTGACCATCTCCATCTAGATCTGATAACTTGAGGGAGAATAAAGTTGTATCGTGAGTGACATTCCATCCAATGCTTCCATCATCGTCTATCATGTAAAGATTCATTCGCGGTGATCCTGTCAATACAGAGAGTACAACCTCATCCTTGGAATCACCATCAACATCTCCACTATCCATAACATAGCCAAATACACCGCCATAGAGATGGAGTGTAGATGTTTTCTCCGATGTTTTGAATCCACTCGCACCATGTGATGGGTCTCTATATTCCCAGATGAATACCTCACCTCGTTCACATGACACTCCTATTTCTTCCCAGCCATTATTATCAGAATCATACACTGTTAGTCCTGTTATGTCATAGATGAACGGATCAGAGAGATACACTTCCTCATATGTCATATATCCAGAACCATTAGTAGAATGTACCATTTCATAAACTGCCATCGTTGAATCATAAGAAACAATCACTTCGCGCCGCCCATCAGAATCCGTATCACCCACGACTAAGTTCGAAACATCACGAAGGTGGTTATTGACCCAGGCATTTGATGGATTGTATCCCCAGAAAATATCAGGATTTGGTGAACCTATGAAGTCAAAGATGTTGAAAGCCTGTAAATATAGGAATCCTGTATCTAGATGACCAAGCACACTAGGTGAATAGGTCATAGGCCCCCTGTAGGGCATTCCTCCAATATCATAGTAAAAGAGACCAGGGAATCCTGGAAAATCGAGCCTATCCAGATAGTCAGGGTATGTATTGAGGTAGTTCTGATCACTCCACGTTGAACCATTATCAACACTAGCAACCATTCCAGTTCGTTTCTCAAATGGGGCGCCTCCTACTTCATATGCCACAATGATTGGATATCCATCACTCCTCAAGTAGTCTACATCAGGATATATTTCATCATAGTAGGAGTCAGTTGCTCTATGAGGGATGCTATTATTGAAGTTGAAAGAAGCGTTGGTATGTAATGACCAGATATCGTAGTCACCCTTGCTTGTCATCGTATTTATTGCAGACATCGCTATTTCGAAGTCGCCATTTGGCATCCGGATAATAGATGCCTTTTGTATATCGAAGTAATCCCAACCTGGAAATGTTAGGAGATATGGACCACTTCTCTCAGAGAGGTCCTCTTTCATGAGGTAATAATATGCCTCTGAGGTGTCGATATCATTTTTAACGTACATAATTCCAATGTGTGTAGTATTGTAAGCGAACACCTGTGGATGATTTCTACTACCAGAACTTTCAGTGTTGTTCCTCACCCATACAGGGTCACTAAACCACATATCACCAGTACCCAGTCGAGAAATCCAAAAGTCATTCTGACCCCAATCTCGTTCTGCTTTCCATGTTAGCCAAATTGCATTATCGTTACTAGTTATTGATGGTTGTGCTTCAGATACAACTGTGACATCATTATAATCTCCAGATACCGTTAGACTACTGAATGGAATTAATGGTAATGAGCTGACTTGAAGCGATGTTGTGTTAATGCCCTTCATATAGAGCTGCTCATTATTCACTAGAACCATTAGGGCTACTTCACTCTGGGCACCAATAGAATAAGTCATATCATTAGCACAACGATTAGTAAAAGTCAACGTATCAATTCCGGGATATAGAATAGATTCAAGTTCAATATTCGGATAGCTTGGTGAAGATGTGACTTTTGCCGCATTGATGTAGTCCTCTGCAAGGTTGTCCCATTCCATGATATCGAATCCCTTCGTATGACCTATTATGATTTCTAGATTCGAATCATAATCTTGGTCGTCTATCAGAACTACACTCACAGGATTCAGTGTGACAATATCAGGTGGTGCTTCCCATACCTTCTGGAAGGTTCCTCCCCAACACTCATAGATGTATACAAATCCATCCTGCCTGCTAACTCTAGTATCATAGGTCCCACCTAGTATTATCTCAGGGTGACTATCTCTATCTGTATCTCCAACTGCTAGACTCTTGATTTCAGCTCCCTGATATGGGTCTGCTCCCTCAGGATTTCCAAGGAGATAGTAACGGCCATCTACATCGCCAGTTCTTCCAAAGTAGTCATTCAGCTCCAGTCCATCGAAGGAGTCTACTTCGATATTAAAGACGAATAGAAACGGTCCTACGGCTACCACAAGATCTCTCCGACCATCACTGTCCATATCAATACCAGCCTCTAGAGCAGTTATCTCTGTCACTTCCTCCCACGCATTTGATTCCTCATTCAGATATCCAAGGTCTCTGAGGTCAAAAGAGTAAGCGAGTTGTATTGTGTCATCGATTCCTGTCGCTTCATAGATGTAAATCTGTAAATCACTAGCAATAATTAACTCAGCTAAACCGTCCTGATCAAGATCTGTACCAGTCAAAAGATGCTTTGCGTGGTCCCAAATCCGTCTGTTGAATTCACCTGAGATACCTTCAAGCTGTTGGTAGGCATACGGACTGGAGTCACTGACTTCGGTGTGATTAAGATCATAGGACCGGAACATCCTCTTATAGGTCGCATTTGAGAGGTGTTCGAAAGCATATACATTGTTATCGTAGTCACCGACAATGATTTCACCCCTTCCATCACCATCTAGGTCTCCGGATGATATTGTCAGAGTCCAGTTTTCTAAATCAAAATCTGTATTCCATGATTCATGCATATGATATCCCAGATTCCTGAAGGATTCACCCTTCATTAGGCAGAAGTCTAATCTTAATACTCGTGGATAAGTCGCTACCAGAAAAGTATCAATCGCATCATAGTGAGAGAGTGCCCATCTAAGAGTTCCAGTATCTTCATGATAGGCAGCAAGTGAGAAATCTCCAGTCAATTCAATATCTTCACTCTCTGCAATATTTTGGAGCGTATATCCACCGGTATTGGGAACAAGTCTGATGTCTTTTAGCTTCAACAGAGTCATTGCTGTATCAGTATCAGGATTATTGAAGATGCGTCGATCTTCTTTCCAGATTGGTAAACCTGAAGTGCCCTTGTTTAGGAAACATGTAGCACCATACTTATTATCATAGTTTAGAATTAGGTCCAAGATTCCATCGCCGTTGATATCTACGAATTGTGGTTGTCCCCAGAGGACACTTCCAGTATTCAGATTGATCTCGTCGAAATATCCCGTTTCAAGCTGAAATAGCTGTGCATCTGTTTCACTGAACATATTCTTAGCTAAGTATACAAAACCATTAGATAATACCATGTCTAGGTCTCCATCATTATCATAGTCAGCAAAACTCACTCTAGGAGTAGCTTGCGACATTGAGAGTAGTTGAGTAATCTCCCCAGTCCAGTCAAAGGATCTGATGGAACCAAGCTCCATGAAGTCTTCAAACGGAGTGTTGCGATAATAGAATATGAGGTTAGACCTACTACTCCATGCTGTTGGGTCTGCATATCTTCCATCTGGACTATAGCCACCAACGGCGACCATTGGCATTAGACCTTGAGGAGTTTCTGGCCAGAGATTCACAATTTCCGCAGATGTAAAGTCATGTGCTGAGAGTGTTGCTGACAACCTCCCAGTCATGGAGAAATCAGTTTCTCCTGAAACATCAAGAGCAGTTACAATGCTAGCATCGGTTCCTACTAGATAATATGGTTGACCATTTCCACCTTTTGATACTGGACTGGGAACACCATAAGACCATGAGTTGTATCCTCCGATATGGGGATTTATGTTATTCAAAGAACCAACATCATTGAAAATAGGAACTTTTGCAACAGACATGATATGCTCAATATCCCAAACATAAGACCCAAGTGAGAAGCGTTCATCCTCATAAGACTCCCAGAGAACCTTATATTTTCCAGATTCATACCCTATACAGAAGAACTCACCAATAGCAGTCGCTACGACAATCTTGTTTGGTTCGTCAAGACCCATACCATAAGCGTCTCCGTCTCTTCGGAGAGGACTAATAGATAATGATAATGCATCTGTGATGAGGTTGTAGACCTGAAGGAGTTCCATTGAATTGATGGAGTAATTACCACCGTTATAGACTGAAACTTTCGCGTATCTGAACCAGTCAAGTCTATTCTGCGATAGGATATCATCTACATCTATCATCAGCTTGCTATTATCGCCCAACATAATCCACATAGATTCTGAAGGAATTTGCAGGAAATCAGACGCATCTTGGCTTATTGAGAAATTGAACTCGCTGAAGAAAGCTGGCGTAAGACTCTGTCCGAACTTGATAATAATATCAGCCTCTGAGTTCGCTCCTCCAGTACCTTCTTCATCAAGACCGAAATCGACAACAGCTGTAGCGTTGTCAACATCAGTTGGGGCAGCGTCAAATATAGAGTAATTCCCATCCGTTATTTGTGCCATTCCAGTATTGTATGGGTAGACACTAGCATCTGGTTCGAATATCTCTAACACATCATTCCAAACATACTCGATTGGTTCATAGACATTTATTGAAGGGTCAATAGCGTCAATGTATGTGACATTATTCGCCCATACGACTCTATCAACCCAATAATCAAGTCCATGAAATCCGAAAGTTTCCCAATTGGAGAAATCATTCTGAACCTTCTTGTAATCATACGTCTTGCTATCTGAATTCCAATCCAAGGTAAAGACTCCTTGGCCTTCAGAGACAAGTGCGATTTCATCACCAGGTGTACCATCTAGTTCACCAATATCGATGGAACGGATGGGTTGCCAGGTGTAATTTGCACTAGTCCAA
This sequence comes from uncultured archaeon, assembly GCA_964458565.1. Lineage (GTDB taxonomy): Archaea > Asgardarchaeota > Thorarchaeia > Thorarchaeales > Thorarchaeaceae > CAYWJO01. The sequence goes on from CAYWJO010000059.1 coordinate 15,020, forward strand.
TTGAGATAGTAGGTGTTATCACGAATCAACGGGAATGGTTGACCGTTAATCATCAAGGTGGTTCCTGCATTCTCGAAGACAAAGACTGTACCCTCTCGTGTTCCTACAACAATCTCTGGAAGACCATTCTCGTTAGTATCGCCGGTTTCCAAGCTGTAGATTTTCTCACCGACATTAAGAGTCGCGACCTCGGTATAATCAATCCAATGTTCTTCCACGAAGGGATATCCACTATGGTTGGTGTATTCCCAGAGGTGTACTTTACCATCCCAAGAACCTGCGATGATGTCAGGTCGATAGTCACGATCAATGTCATCAACCTTTACTGCGAAAACCTTGAAGAGACCTGGACTAGTCCATACCAATTCAAACATGTTCTCAGTGTTGGTATTTGGATCGAAGATATGTAGCTGCTCGAAGACATATACATGACCGTCCGAGCTTCCGACAACAACCTCTAAGAATTCATTTAGATCAGTGTCACCAAAATCAATACTCAGAACATCACTCTGGATAATTCCATCACCCAGCTCCCATACCTTATCAAACTCACCAGTTTCGATATTCAATCGAAACATATGAACTTCATTATCATACAGATATCCACCACCAAGTGCTAGAAAACCTGTATCTTCATCATAAGCTATGGCATGGATTGCAGCTTTCGACTTCCAAGGCTCATATACCATCTGATATTCATTATTGCGATCACCTAGAATCTCGTCAAGATCCAATGACTCTGGGTACGGATCACCTTCTTCAGCAAGTAGTGTGTTTAATGCATTTTGGACCAACTCAGGAGATGCTTCAAACTCTGTATCTTGAGTCATTCCATTTATGGTATCAGTTCCTATACCCAGCGGTGCTGTAGGAACTGTTCCAAAAGTGCCAACTGTGAGCACAATCATTGCAAGAAGTGTGAGTAGTTTAATTCTCATTCTATGCTCCTCCCTCCTCAGACTTTGCAGCTCTCGGTTTCGTAGTTTTCTTAGGCGTGGTCTTCTTCGTCGTCTTCTTTGTTGAAGCGGTTTCGTCAGTTGATTTTGTTTTTCTCGTTTTCTTTGGCTTGTCTTCTGGAGTGAGGTCCGGTGTTAATTCCTTTGGACCTTCTCCCGCAGTTCCTCTCTTTCGCCACCAAAACATGTAGGTAACTAATGTAAGACCGAAGATTCCAGTAGCAGCTACGCCAATAACTAGAAGCCATGGAAATTCACCAATGGCAGGAACAATGAATGTCACTTCAGCCATGTACTCAGAACCATCCGTGGTCTCTCCAAACACCTGAAGTTCATACTCCCCTGGAGCCCACACCACAGATTCGTCATACCAATGCTGGTATTCGCTGCTATAGGTCAGACTAGTATTAACACTCCATGACTCGGAGACCCTATACCTATACCACATCGACTCAAAGTTCGTAAGATTCTGTACTCTCACAGCTGTATCAGAATAAGTGGTCACTCCGTTTGCGGGAGTCATGATAATCATCTTAGGACCAATTGGTACAATCACTCCTTCTTCTGCAACCGTAAATTGACCGCTGAAGGTCAGTTCCGTCCCATTCATGTCTTCTCCAATCACCTGATATGCGTACACACCAGCTGACAATAGTACCGAATCATCTATCCAGCGATTTATCGATGCGTTATATTCCAGTGAAATATTGGTGCTCCAAGACAAGCCATCGCCATATCTCCACCAAATACTATCAAAGATAGTATAGTTGAGAACCTCTACATGAATCGGATATCCTAGCGCGAGCGTACCTGAGGGAGCGAGAACTGTGAACAACGTCCATGAGAGAGGGTCAGAACCTGTTGCAATCTCAAGTCCGTCTGGAATTCCATCACCATCTGAATCACGTTGTGTTGGAGATGTACCGTATACATAGTACTCAGTTCCATCAAGAATACCATCTCCATCCGAATCAGGATTCCAGATTCCTCCACCAAGAATGTATACTGTCCTCAACCGAAACTCCATACCATCACTCAATCCATCAAAGTCCGAATCAAACTCATCCCCATCAGGTATTCCATCCAGATCTGTATCAAGAGCTAGAGGATTCGTAAAGTAGTATGTGACTTCAAGTCCGTCAGGGAGCCAATCGTCATCACTATCTGAGTCAAGGGCATCAGTACCATAAATGGGAGCGGCTAAGATATATGAAGGCACATCTTCTACTATGGCTAACGCAGAAGCCATTCCTATCGACCAGTTTGAGGGCGGCCATGGGCCATAGGGCCACACTTCGGACACGGTCTCTTCGTTATCTGGAAGGTTATCACCATCTGTATCTGGATTTATCGCTGAAGTGTTATAGACCCAAACCTCGTGCCAATCGTCTAGGGTGTCGTTATCACTGTCAATGCTTGACGCATTAGTCTTGAAGACAATGACTTCTTGATAATCTGTCAAAAGGTCTCCATCTGTATCCGCCAAGACTGGAGAAGTGTCATACTTGAACACAATTGTGATGGCGACATACGGGTAGGTGATGTCAGTGACATTCATCAACATCATCTCACTACCATCAAGTAAGAGGTCTCCATCAGTATCTTCGCTTAATGGATCAAGTAACAGGGGGTCCATCCATGGTATCTCACCTGCGCCTACATACAGCTCAATTGCATCTGAGAGCCCATCCAAGTCTGAATCTGTTGCTGTTGCATTTGTACCATAGACCATGACCTCATCATAATCACTCATTGGCCATGTCATCTCGCCAAACTCGTTGGGTTCTGTAATCGAATCGCGGTCAGTATCCCACGAAAGCGGATCGCAATTCCAAATTAGAATTTCTTCTCCATCACCTAATCCATCTTGATCTGTATCATACTCGAATGGGTCTGTGTAGTAAATCTTAATCTCCTGGAAGTCAGTTAACCCATCGTTATCTCCATCTTCATCCATCGGATCTGAGCCATAGAGGAGTACCTCATCACCGTCTCGAATTCCGTCTCCGTCAGAATCATCTATGAGTGGATTAGAATGCCACAAAAAGACTTCTTCTCCATCTTTTAATGCGTCAAAGTCGGTGTCCTCAATTTTCGGATTTGTGAAGAACACATAGAACTCATCACCATCAGTTATGAGATCACCATCTGTATCTGATGAACGAGGGTCGCATCCTAAGAGTAATTCGTGCATGTCGTATAGCCCGTCTCCATCAGTATCTGCCATATTGGGATTTGTGTGATCACTGAATGGACTTAACACACCCTCAATTCCATCAATTAATCCATCTCCATCAGTATCACCATTCAGAGGATTGGTCGGTGGATCCTGAGCAAGTTCGTATCCATCACTGTTGATCCACATACCAGGTTGAGGAGTTCTATCGGTAATACCTGTGTCTCCATCAGAATCTGGATTACAGGGGTTAGTGAACAAGCGCTTCTCCTCGGGGATACCATCTTCATCGTAGAAGATTGCAAGGAGACCTGCTACCTCAGCACCATCGTTCATGTCCTTTAGGAAAAGAAGTGCTTGGCTGTCAACAATGCCGTTGTACAATTGTAAGTAGGAATCATCGTCTGTATCCGAATCTAGAGGGTGCGTATATCCG
>CAYWJO010000060.1:0-18205 GCA_964458565.1 uncultured archaeon
AAGAGATGATGTTTCTATTGACACATTACGAAAGGATCTCATTCGAGATATCTGTGATCAGATCGATAACGGTGGTCCTACGATTGGACTAGTCGTTGAGATGATGACCGAGTATAGTGAACTTGCAAAGCGAATCCAAAAAGTAATTGAGATGCGGAAAGAAGAGATGTCACGAGCCCGGATTCCGGTGATTGACAAAGTCATTAAGAAACAGCTGGTTCGGATTCCGACGTTTGATAAAGTCATTAAGAATCCAGAAGAGTGGGGAAGATGGGAAAAGATAGAGGAGGAAAGAAGGGAGAAAAGGTATGACCTTCGACCACTCGCACTCACTGCTTATGGGTTTGAAGTTCTGCATATACGTCCAAGGGATCTCACTTTGAAAGAAAAGGGGCTGTCTTTTCTTCAAAAGAAGTTCAAAGAGATGGGCTTTGAAATCAAAACTACAGAAGAGAAGGATATTCCAGACCCTGTGCAGATGTCCGATGCCCTGAAGGAGTATATATGGAAACTAGTGAGGTACGATCCTGGTGTCGACCAGGTTTATTCCTGAATTATTTTCTTCCTGTGATTTCATCCCCAAGTAAATCCATCCAGAGATCCAACAATAGCAGATTCTCTTCAGTCCTCACAACAGCCAATAACTTGTCCCTGAACAACCCGATCCGCCTGTATGCCTTCTCTGAGACCTCAATCGTTCCATCATATCTCATCTCCACCACCTCAATGACATCATCGTGAATTTCATCCTCAGTAGGAACAAGCAGATACCTTCCTAACCATATCTGTGGTGGATTTGCATCGATGAGCATGAACCTGTCGCCCTCTCTGAGGTTTAAATCCAGAATCAGCTCAGGAGGTAGTTGGAATGTGCCATGTGAGCTTGTCCTTACCTTTCCGTAGTTCTTCATCGGTCTCAGAACCAAAGTTCTCATCCTCGAATAATATGTAGATATTCTCCAGCTCATCCCTGCTGCCATTTGGAGTGTCAGCTAGGAGAACGCTTCTCCTCAACCCACGCGCTAGACGCACATGCAGTCCATACCTTCCCATGTTCTATCCAATAGAACTAAACAATTCATGGCTGTCTCTGTGACCCACTGCCCTCTCGAACGAACTCCAGCGTCAGACGGAGATTCCCGAAACTAAGTTTGCTCAGGAAGTGTCTCTTTTCATGGAATTTTTGCCGCTCATTTATTCTCTGACAGTATATTAGGTGACACCCACGTGATACTGGAAATCACACCCGAACAGCACTGTTGGTGTAGACGCGGATAGTGTCAAAGATGAGCTATAAGACCTCTCGAATCTACGACTTCAAGCCCCTTGAGACCACATTCGATTTCAGCACACTTGTGAATGAATCCATACATGCCCTTTCAGCATTCAATACTTCACAACAAGCTGAAGGCTACATCGGATGTGATCTTATCCTCATCTATCCCGACCTCAACATGGTTGATAGTAGTAAGGGTGGATGGTCCGACAGAGTGGAACGACTCACCGAAAAGATTCACAAGCGGTTCAGTGATGTGGACTGGGAATTGACCACACTAAGAGGTAACATGTTCAACGTCCTCGATTTCAGACATGACCTCTTTCCGCACAAGATAACAACTGCCGTGCGAAAGGGGAAATATCAACTCCAGCGGAGTATCCAGATTTCTGTCCCATTACGAGAGTCGTTTCTCTCAACCACACTCATTCTCCGGATGTTACTTCAGATGATCACTCCTGATTGGTTTCAGTATGCTGACAGTGCTAGACTTCGTACATGGACTCTAACTCCAGACGGTACTAACGAAGTGGTCGTCCATGACGACACTGCCAAGAGAGTTTCGTGGCAATACTGGTTATGGATTGATAATTACAGTGAAGCAATGGAGTACTTCAGAACAGAAGGTGTGGCAAAACTTGTCGCTGATGAGTGTCGTGGATACTTCATGAACGCTGACAAGGCTGAGTTTGGTGAGAGGAGGGTGAGAAGATACCTCTATCCTGATGGAAAAAAGACAGTTCTCTCTGTAAACACAGCAGATGATGTAATCCAGCTTGTGGAAGATGAGAACTTCCATGCCTTCTATTCATCAAGTGAGAGATTGGACGGGACACTGGGAAAGGTCTGCCTTGATATAGATGCAAGGTGGATGCTCTCAACAATCTTAGGTCCTGATGAGACATGGAACTTCGAGTGTGCCTTAGTGGATGCATTTCTTGCTATGGCTTTCAGGTTAGGATTACCAATTCCTGCGATTAAGTTCTCTGGAGCCAGAGGTATTCATGTCTACTGGCTTATCGAACCTGATGCCATCGATGCTGAATGGATTGACATTGAACCCTATGTTGAGACCATGTTCAGAGTTGATAGGCTGATCGACAAGAAGAAGACCACCGAAGAGTTCCTTCGCCCATTTCAAGGGATGAAAACGCTGCTTCAGGCTTTTGTACTAGCAAGTAAGAACCGGTTGATGGACTGGTCGCGAATCAACCTGACAAAGAACACTCTGGCAGCAATGGGTATTCAACATCCAACTCAATTGGTCACAATGGGTGGAATGGAGGACAGGTACATGGCAAAGATTGCAGTGGATGTTCTCTCTCAGCGAAAAGGGGTCTTCAGGTCGATAATGAGTCCACACTACAAGTCTGGTCTTGTATCTAGGAATATTAGGAATGAACTCGGTCAAATAGGGACACAATTCAGAGTGTGGTATAATATGAGGCAGTTGGCTAGTATCAGACAAGCGATGAACGATATGCTCATGGAACCTACTCAGCTATGTCCAGATCCAGGCACACTCGACAAGGTTCATCTCACACAGATGGCTGATACGCTGAGGTCAGAGGTGTATATGGTAGTAAAGTTCTCACCTGCTAGTGCCTCAAAGATACTTCCAGAGTATTATGAAAAATACAGATTCAAATACTCCCACCAAGCCAATATTGACACCTCACCAACCGTTCCGAATATTTAAATTCCAAACATATGCTCAAAAAACAGAGGATGTGTAACTGTAGTGCTCAAGTCTTGTACAACGTGTATCTATGGAACGCAGACAAAGATGATGAATGGCATTCATTATGTTCATTGTAAGGATCCAACTAATACTAGGGGATGGCAGAGAGCCAAGCAAGGGATGGACTGTTGGCGTGAAAGGAAGGATTGAATATTAAAGTGGTGCGCCGCAATTAATACAGGTTGTTCTACCCTGTTCGTTTCTGTGATTGCAGCTTGGACATACTATGAGATAGACAACTCTAAAATCTGGACTCTCAGGTAGTTCCACAATTGCTTCGAGACCAAAGTCGGGGTCCTTGCAGACATAGATCATCTCATCTTCGATTATTGTGTCGTCTTCAGACATATGATTACGAGAAATCTGTGCTACAGCTGGAAGACGTATACCTAGAACCTTAGCAACCTCACCAAGTGGGGTTCTTAGTCTAGAGTTAACTATATCCAGAACAAGTTTTTCCCAACCCTCACGGATTCCTCTATTCAATACCGAAAGGGCAAAGAACTCAGGTAGTGCTATGTTGCATCTAGCCAATACCCACCAATCAACTCGCTCATCTCTATCTATGTCTTTATCAGCCCTTCTAAACCATACATCTCCGTCATTCATTTCCTTGTCCATGCAATTTCTGTGATCATCCCACACTCCACCATACTTCCTAAGGAAAGCATAGGAAAATCCCATTGTATCTGACATTTCCCAGAACCATTGATATTTCCTGATTTCTTCTTCATCATACCATTCATGATAAAATGGTGGATATCCCTCATTCTTCAGATTCTTGAATGTGTAGAAACAAGGCTCATACTCTCCTGAACACATCCTTCTTTTCAGAATTTCTTCAAGATCATTTTCTTTCAATCCAGATAACCTACGATTTGCATGAATCAAATGCTCCTCTAGATATCCATCATTCGGATTATCGATGAACTCTCTTATGCAATTCCTCTCCCCATCAAGGAATTGTTTCTCTATTTGTCGAAGTTCATTCATCAACGACCTCAGTTTCTCTGGCGAACTCATTTATTCTCCCTTCATTACATCGACGAGTAAATACTGTGCTCAATTGTATCAAATTTAATATCTCAAGAAACACACAAATATCTTTTCAGAAACTAGTAATTGGTGGTGGAGACCATAAAGAAAAAATTGTTCGTGTGTATTATTTTAGTTCTGACCCTAGTTCCAACGTCTTCCGCAACAACAAGAACACCAGACGTTCGAAAACCTTTGACAGATTTCAATTTCACACTGACTCCTCTTCAAATAAGAAACTACCAATCTTGATAGTTGACAATTCCGAATCTTAGGGTTTCTAGCTATAGCGTGCAATATTTCGCTCTCTAATCAGGTTTCCAAAATCATCGTTATCGAGCTTGTTATGCAATCTACAGACATGACATTGCCGATCTGGATCAAGCTCGTCATACTCATGTACACAACTCCAACACAATTTCGTGCGAAAGCACTCCATGAGCATACCTGACCGAGTTAAATCATGGACATGACCTTCCTGCTGCATAATACTGGCGATGACACATCCCTCAATGGGTTCTGACATGGCTTTGATGTACCAGTCCGTGCGTGAGGTCTGTCGCTGATTCTGGCTGTTCAATTATTATCCCATTGTTCTATCTTGGTTTTGAGTTAATAACCACCTATAATCTAGGAGAATTTATTACAAACCTCGGATATTGTCTAGGATGGTAGGATGCGGACATTGATTCCTACTCTACTCTAATTAGGATCCGATAGGAGTGATGTGGAGGGTCTGCATCTGCCACTTCCTTTACGATTGATATGGTGGTAGGAATATGAAACGATGGATAATTGTAAGTATAATCCTTGTTCAGATGCTTGTCATGATGTCTATAACTACCTCAAGTATAATTGAATCAAGACACAGTAGTATTCTCGATGATAATCATCTATCTGTGGACTATATCCCACATGACCCAATTCTCATCATGTCGGATAGCGATCTCATCAATCAAAGTTGGCTAGGGATGGGAACTAAAGAACAACCATACGTTTTGGAAGGAATGAGTATCAATGGAAGTGGAGACCTTCCATGTATTAAAATTGGAGAAACTAGTGCCTATTTTGAAATCAGGAATTGCTATCTATTCGGAGCTAATGTCATCGATTCAATGAGTCCTGATAGGTCAGCAATTTATTTAGCAAGATCACTGCCTACCAAAATAATTGATTGTAAGATTGAAGACTGCTATTATGGTATTTATTGTATATCCGAAGGGAGTACAGATGATTCCTTAATTATTGGAAATACGATATCAAGTGATGCCGAGAACATTAACATTGATGGAAGGACATGGAATTTCATCATATCAGACAATGTCGGTACAGGGACTCTTTCTGTTGAGTGGCCAAGAGATTGTGTAATCTCTGGAAACCATTTTAATGAGGTAGTAATTAACGGAAGAGAGACTGAACAAAGTTCTGCACTTATCAAAAATAACGTTGTGGCTCAACTTGATGTTCTTGATAGCACAGACTTTCATGTGGATGAATATATCATACACAACAACACTATAACATTCAGATTAAGAATACGTGAAACTAATTGGTGTAATGTAACATATAATGACATCTTTGGAAAGACCCTCATTCTTGATGCTCACAATAACTCATTCACATGGAATATCTTTGATGATGAGATTTCTCAGAGCGATGAAGAACAAGACAACAGTTTCGATTATAATTGGTATTTCGACTATCAAGGAATCGATGCAGATCAAAATGGTATCGGGGACACTCCATACGAAATATCTGACGCAATCGATATGCACCCCTTAATGGGTCTTCGTGGATTCTCCCATAATCGAACAACCAGTTCAACTGTATCTATCACATCATCATCAAATACAACCTCCACAATATCAACAACACGTCATACTGAAATCAGTACTGTAGATATGACGCCAGACAGGTTTTTTGAAGCGATATATGTGATACTTGTGATCGGTATTCCTGTATTATCCATCTTGATTGTTTTCATTGTCATTATGAGAAGAAGATGACTAAAAATAGTCTTCTGGTAAATGAGAAATATTCTCCAATGGAATCGTGGGGTCTAAACGCTTATTGTGTCAGATACTCAAATAAGAAAGCCCTATTTCTTTTATTCAAATGTTTATCTATTTCTACTGAAGTGTTATAATATATCGAAATAAAATATCATTAACAAGATAGGTAATATAGAAAAACAGCTGCTAATGATCACTCATGAATAGCTCAGGTCAGTTACCATCTTTTGGATATGAATTATTAATTAGGTGACAAGATTGTCAGTAACAGAATTTTACGAAAAAGGGAAGAAATTACTCATCTACTTCCAAAATCATTTGGATGTGTCTGTTAATAAAGGTTGGAGATATTATGATGATTGGTTTGCTCCTGGATTTTTGCTTGATTTCCTGTGGAGGACCATTTCTAATCACTGCAAGGAAAAAGCTCGAAGAAGTCTGGTCCACTTTCGGATGCTAGATGCACGACAAGCAACACAATGGCTTACTCTGGCTGCGTATGCTGGTGTGTATGAGTCTATTGCTCGGAATCTACGATTTATCCTTGAAGACATCGCACAAGCATTACATGCTGATCAGAAGTTGATTGATGTTTCTATTGATGATAAGTTTGAGTACTTGAAGAAAATGGAAACCGAGTCTAGGAAAAAGATACGAGGAACAAATTTAATATTCAGTCTTGATGTTTGTGATAATTTAAAAACATCGTCAAGTACATTATACAATGAATTATGTGATTATATTCACCCATCGATAAAATCTATGCGTGGGAGATTAAGATCTGCTCTATTGGAACTAAATTCAATATATGATGAAGCGAAGTTTCAAAGATTTCTAGAATTGTATAAGCGAACCTATGATGTGATTCTATCACTTATTTTATCACAATATTCTGAATCGATTCCAATATTCCTGGGAGATGCAATTAAGGAATACTTAAAGAAAGCAGGATATAGTTGTACTTTAGAGTTCGCTAATGGCCACTCAAATGTTGAGTAATCTGCATACAATTCACAGAATTCATTTTGATGAGTTCTACTTATCGGACACTAAGAAAAATGAACTGACCCTCATAACGTTTCTTTCTTTGCATATGAATTTTTGAGCAGCATTGAAAAATGGGGAAATCTTGAAAATCTTTTATTTTTTCCAAATCGGTCTATCTGTTTGTTTCAGGTTCTCTCGTAACATCTAAGGTTCAGAAATCTAAGATACTTCTTACTACTAGAGAGTAGGGCTCATAGATTGTGGGAGCTTAATACTCATCACAACAACAAGATAATGGAGTGTGTAAGGTCATGAATGCATTGAATATTGATATGAAAATACAGCAAGCCCTCAAGAACCTGACAACAATGGAACGGAACAAGGGGTACAGCGCATGGGAATTGGAGTTTCTCAGATATTATGGGAGTAGGATACCAGAACTATACAAGGAGAATGGAGAAGTGGAATCTCTATTTAATCGGGTCTTACTGAACAAAGAAGTCGCTCACATGTTCTGTGCCACTCTAAGTAGGATTCATGAACTGTGGCATATCGAGGAAATCCAACATGTCTTTGCAGATGCCCTGCGTAACGGTGACACACTACTCATTGATGCCATCTCCTTCATCCCTTTCTATCGAAATATTTCGACCATTCAGGAAGCAATCGCATTCAACATTGCGACCTGTCCAAGTATGCTTTTTCAAATCCATATAGCAACAGGGATTGGTCTGAGTGAACATCCATTGGTGAAGAGAGCGATACTTGATAGGAGAGAAGATATTCTTGAACAGATTCGAGAGAATTGGCATAATGTCGTTATGGCTCTCTGGACGCCCTATCTCAGAAATGATGCTGACATTGTTCGTGTGATTGAAGAAGCAAAACCACTCATTCTTGAAGAAATCAACGAGAGGGACAGCATGGTTGATGTATGTGCTCTTCTTTTACAGCTCGACTGGATTAGAGATGATTCCGATATTCTGGATGCACTTCTAAAAAGAATCAGAGACAAGACAAAATCTAACCATCTTCTTCTAGAGAAAATGAGTGAAAGCAACATGTTTGAGAGTCATACTAGATTAATAGACGGTCTGTCTGTGTATCGAAAAGAGTATAGAGATTGGATTCTTGGGTTGAGTTCAGGATAATTCACCACCAGTTGTCATTGACAGCTCAAACTAAGTTTCAACATTGTCATTGACAGCTATATTCATTTACAATGACAACTTTTCTCTCACCGCATACTTATGTAATAATTCAGGAACATCATCTTCAGGTGATACCTAAGATGGTGTTTGATATCGTCCAATTCTTGCTGGGTCCTGCAGAGATTCTGACTCAGGGCATAACTGGTCTCATTATGGGTCTTGGTCTGAATGCTCTGCAGATCTGGCTAATGTATGAAATTGTGGTCATTGTACCACCACGAGCAAAGAATCTCATTGATGTGATTGACATGGAACTCGGTCAATTACAGTACTCAGGTGGAATGAAGTATCGAGTATATTCAGCAGTCCTGCAAGTGTTCCTTCCACTAATTTTAATCAGTGTCTGTTACCTCTCATTCTGTCTATTCACAGGTACTGTATCGAGTCTGTTCTGAGGGTGTGAGGGGAGGTCATGAATGGAATAGATTGGAGAATCGGTCTAACTATTTTGATGTTGTGTATAGTAGGAGATAGTTTACCTATTTGCATCGCTGAGAGTGTAGAGAGTCCCTCTTGCATCATCCTAGCAATTCCCAATGAAACTTATGTTCTATCTCTTGAATCGATTGATACTGAGGCAACATTCGAAATCAGTCTGACCTTTGACCGGTTTCTGGATTCATCAGATCGATTGGAGGTAATTGGTGAGTTTGATATTGTCCAAGACACATGGAATACTAATTTCTACTACATCCTTTCCTCCGGTGAAATTTTGTGCACAATACAATTCAAGGGCATTGAGAATGTCTATCTAGGTGAGGAACGTTCCAGGCTTGAAATAACCAGCTCTGACTACTTCGTCCATTTGAGGCACATACAAATGGAAACTACACCGGATGCTTATGACATATCTCCAGCATTCCAGATAGTGTTGGCGTTGTGCAGCCTGATCCCCTTCTTTCTTCTCACTCCCGATACAGTTGAAGAACTTCAAGAGATACTTGAGATTGATATGCAGACTCGGGGAGTCTATGGAAGAATTCTAGTCATTCTCCTACCTCTCCTCTCGATTGCAATAACCGTTCTACTTCTTGAGAGTCTGACTGTGGTGGTATAGAAATGCAGGAAGAAAAGGAACCCACAAGCCCCCTCTCTGAATATTATCGTAGAAAAGCGAACAGAGCCTATGTGAAATACAATCCTCGAAACACAGAGTGGCATAGTTCTGGGGCATCACTAAGAGGATGGATTGAGAGACTAGGGTTTGTGACAGATATGCCTTTCAAGTCTATAGCTCTCTTTGTCGGGTGTTGGATTACACTGGAGATTGGTTGGCCTCTTCTTGTTGTCCTTGGAGTGACTACAGCTGGTTCGGTATGGAGTGTTCCAAGTGCAATTCCTTGTATGTTCATTATCGTATATGGACTGCTGATGACTGGAGCAGTCAACATGGTAAGGGGATTGATAGTTCATTTTTCTATGAAACGTGATAACTTGGTCAAAGCACTCTTTCGCGGATACTTTTGGAGTCTACTCTCAATAGGTTTGATTGTGCTGATACACACTTATTTCCACACAAATCTACCTCAAATGTTCATCCTTCCAATATTGTACCTACTACCTATTGATGTTGCAGGGACAACACTACCAATCCCAATTCCCCTAGGAATTACCGGCCTCTATATGGATCTCATAATTACTATACTTGTCTATGTTGTGGGTATCATAGGGAGTTGTGTTGGTGGTCTAGAGATCATCAAATACTTGAATGAGAGCTCAAAAAGGAATGGGAGTTATGGAGCTATTCTCTCTGTACTTATACTGGCTACATTTCCTGCATTCAATATCTGTTTCTCTCTCGTCTTTCTTAATACCACACTTGATCTTATAGGGAGGTTACTTTCAATTGCAGTCTGAAATTGTGAATATTCTAGATATTGCTATCAACTTGATTATCATAATCGGAGCTAGCATTCTAACAATGACTCTGACTCATATCCTGCTGTCTGTGAGAAGTAATCGGTTTGCTACCGAAATCTGCTGCGCTCTTGGTTTTGGAGTCTATATAATTCTGGATATTCTTCTTGGCACATTTGAGATGTATCGGATTCTGATTGCGTTTTTCATCCTCACTCCAGTCATGATTATTGAGGTTGTACGACCATCAACGGAAACCGGATCCAACTCTATTCAATTAGTCGAATCTGTGGAAGGTGGGATTCCTGAAGATGCTCTCTGTTTTTCATGGAAAAGGGGATTCTTGGCAATCACAGCATTAGAAGGAACCGGATTTCCCTTTTCGAATCAAGTATCTCATAAAGAACCCGATTCGGATTCATCTCTCAAAAGCCTCTACCCACTTTGGATTGCTGGTGAGAGAACAAAAACTGTCTATACAATTGAAATAACACTTCAGAATGGACTTGCTAGATATTACCTATATCTCATCAATCACCACAAAAATTACTCAACAGCGTTGGAAAATGTGCGAAAGGCAAGACATACTGCTACCAGGTGGTTTGAAGAGTGGAACTACGAGTTTAAAATTCTTGATTCTAGGCAGCTTTGGAAAAACTACAAGAGTATACAACTTGAAGAAACCGATTCTTCTCTGGATCATACAAACGGTCCAGATGTAATTACAATTACAGAATTTCCAACTGAGTGTGCAGATGATTTGAGTGGACTAGTGAACTCTCTTCTTGATGCAAAGATGATTGGTAGACTTCAAATCTCATTCAAATCCATGAAGAGCCCTATTCTGAAGTACTCGACACCTGAATCGTCAGATCAGAATGATACGAAAGTTCCTTTCAAAGTTGAGGACCATCATCTCCGTGATATCTACAAACAGATTGCTGAAATCGAGGCTTGTGAGGAAACTGGGGCCTTCAAATGCAATATTTTGGCAATATCAGAAACTGAGTCAGACGAGATATTCAGTGTAATTCAAAGCATCTGGCCGGAAACTGATGTATCTAAAATTCCCAAGAAGTATCTTAGAAGAACATGGGATTCTATCCAAACGCGTCAATACTTTGTGAGCAAGTCTAACACAATTAGTGGTGCTACTTTGTCAGCACTTTTACAAATGAGTGAACCTGTTCCAGGTCTTCCAAATCGGATTGTACCACCTAAATTCGCACTTCCAAGACATAATCTGATTGACGACCATTCTGTTCAGGTTGGTAGAGTTTTGAATAGTGGGAAAATCACTGAACAAGACTACACGATTCCTGTCAATGCTTTTTGTTTCCATACCGGTATCTATGGGAATCCTGGTAGTGGCAAAACTAACACTGCAATGCATATCGTAACTCAGCTGGCTGAGAGGGAGATCCCATTTCTTATCATAAGTCCTGCAAAGACTGAGTGGAGACAGCTACTAAATCTTCTTTCAGATGTTAGAATATTCACAGTTGGTGATGAGCAAGTTGCACCGTTTCGATATAACTTCCTCATTCCTCCACCTAATGTTTCTATTAACACCCATATCAACAATATAGCAGACTGCTTCATAGCAAGCTGGCCAAGTGAGGGTATCATTACTGAACATATAATCAAGATATTCAGACGAGCTTATGATAACGCCGGCTGGAATCGACTCACTAACGAACGTGGCGAACCTATTCTCATCTCGGATCTTTATACTGCCATGGAGCAAGTATCGTCCGAGTTGAGCTACGGTCGGTTACAACAGGATTTCATTGGGGCTCACAAGTCACGATTTGGCTCACTCTTGGATGATGTAGTAATGGCTGTGACTCTGAATACTGAACACGGTCTCACAATACCTGAGTTGCTTGAACACAGAACAGTCATTGAAATACGGAACATGAACTCCTCACAGGTTTCACTCATCACCAGTCTGATCACAGTTGCAGTTGCAGAGTATCTTGAGTCGCAACCACAGGGATTCGAACAAGAGATGAAGCATCTCCTTGTATTAGAGGAGGCTCATCATGTACTAAAACGATCCACAACTTCATTAAGCATCAATGAAGGACACTCCAGTAAACAGATGGCAATAGACACAATCGTGAATCTACTTAGAGAAGCACGAGGGCTAGGGCTAGGACTCATTCTAATAGACCAGCTGCCTGGGGAGATGGCTGATACCGCAGTGAAACTCCCCGGAATCACTATTATCCATCAGATAAAAGACCCACGTGAACGTGTATTAGTAGGAACTCAGGCAGATCTAAATAAGGAGCAGATCTCACACATTGGATCTTTGAATATTGGCGAGGTGATAGTCCACCGGAATCTTGACCTTCATTCTAACTTTGCAGTAAACTGTCAGGTTTCTCACTGTTTCGACAGTGGCAGGCATTGGAAAAATGAGGATATCGTTGAAGCAATGGATTCCTACTACAAGGAACGGCCGTACTTATTGATTCAGCTTCTTCCTTCTACTATGCAGTGGGAGCCTGACCCTCATATATTGAGGAAACTATTACTTCTAACAGAGTCACTTAATTTTCTCAAGAACTTCAAGGCATGTCTAGTCCTCAATCATGATACTGCTGCCAGTGCATATGTCCGAGAAGTTGTTGAAACTATGGTCCAACAACCAACCGAAATTGATCTATATACGACATTGATTTTTCCAGTCCTCGTGAGGAATATGAGGGGGGAAGCTGAGAGCACTTTGAAATGGAACGAAATTATGGATAGCAAAGATTCCAAGGGGGTAGAGGGTCATGGATAAGAACATCGAAGAGTTCGATTCAGCTATCTCTGAGATTAAGAGAGAGCTTGACGAAACTGATCAATCAATAATTCAGGAAGTAGATGAGATAGTCCAAGAGATTGACAACGCTATATTCTCCGAGGATGAACGCGAACAAATCATCACCAAGTGTAATAAGGAGTCATCAACACTACAAAAGATCCAGGAAGACATTGAATTCTTCTTGGGAGAAGATTACACTTGTGAGGATATTGATGCATTTGTCGCATCAATTCATCGATTTGATACTAATGACATAAAAACGAACCCAGTTGCTTTTCAGTACAATACAAACATAGACCATATTCTACAAATGATAGATGGAATACAAAACACCCATCATCTCTCAAAATGGAGCACTCAGGTTTTATCTAAAGGATATGATAGAGCTCTTCATTCTAGTAGACAAAAGTACTCAACACTAGATGTTTTTCTACATACATTGAGTCGAATTTATCTTGAAGATAGAGGACATCAATCTTGGAATCTTGAAGACTTCTTTAATAATGCCAAAAATCTTCTGAACTCCACTTCTAATGACAAATTCGTGAGCTTGTCGAAATTTCTAGATCAACTAACTTATTCCACAATTGATGAGGTAATAAACTCACTAACCAGAGATTCCTGGAAAGGACTCTATTGCGATTTGATAAGCGATCTATCAACCGAATATGGTGATTTTTCCGATGTTATTCGAGTAGCATTCAATTCTCTTTTACAAGACACTTCGAATCTTGCATTATCTCCTTTCCTTGTTGAATCTCCATCTTTAGATGTAATACGTGCAAGATATCTAGATGAACTATATGTAGTATTAACCGAATTTCGAAGATATACTTCAAAAACACAAAAACAAAAAATCGCATATATCCCCTTAATACTTGGATCTTCACATCCAACAATTTGGACCAATGAGGAGGTTTTTCTTCATCCTAAAGCGAATAAATCAACACGTATGAAACTAGAACAAGGTATTCTCTCACGTCCTCTAATTTTACAGGTTGCAATAGATTCTACAGCAACTAAACTAGAAATCCTGCAAACAATGATGCTTGATGAGAATAAATGGAATATGTTCAAGAAATTATATGAAACAGAAGGTGATATCTCTTTCTCATCAGCTTGGAAATACATCAAATCACATTTACTCTTATTTCCTCTAACAAAGGAGAAAGCTCCCACATCCAAAACACCTCTTAGTCACTGGTCACCAGAATTCCGAGAAGCAGCATTATTATTCTCATTTTTTCTTAAAGGAAACAAGAAGAACTCCGGGCCATATCTTGATGTAGCGTTGCGTCATCTTATACATGGCTCTGCTGAAATACCAATTAGTTGTGGAATTGTCCAGGGGAAGGGGAGATACTACCATATATCACACAATTTACAGATAGACAATTCAACTAATCCTTTTTGGGTTCCATATTTTGTACCATTTAACAGATCTTCATCTAGCTTCAACCGTATTGAGAGTGCTCTAAGGGGAATATCTGCTGAATTTCTCCAATACGCACGAGATAATTCACCTTTAATAAAATGGAATCTAGTTCGTTTCGGTGAAGATGAAAACAGTAAGACTAGAAAGGATAAGACACATAATCAAGAATCTAATGATGTGTTTGAGTCCTCCTATGTTGAAATCGAAGGCACCCTAGATTCAATTCAGGACAACAAATCCATATTATCATATGCAGAGATGTTATGCAAATACTTGACCAATGATATTGTAGAACTAATAAACTCCAGTCCAAAAGATGTCATTGGGAGATCTCGATTAGCACCGAGTGCAAACCCTCATGGAAATGACTTTATTGAATATCAAGAGAGGTTCCTTGGAAGAGATGCAGTGGTTCTTTCTATTTTGGACTCGATAGCTAGTGTACTCGAGTACTTTGGTGTGCGAATCCCTGAGAAAGGTGGTTTATCTGGTGAGAAAGTGGTATGTGTTAAATCACTCAACCATGCAACCACAAAAAAAACACTAACAATCAAAGATACCGGAGTTCAAATGCGCATAACCGACTCTATTGAGAAGAATCGTCCATCAACTACGACTTTTTCATCACAAAAGGAAAGATGGCAAGAAATACCATTTACTCATGTTGAGATTGTTTTAGATGATGGAACAACTAAATCATATCCTCTCCTTGCAGTTTTCGCAATTAGTAATACTGCTTACAAGATTATTCCATATCCAGAGTTGTTATGGGACATTGATAACATGCTCCTCGAAATAGGAGATAAAGAACTTCTTTATAAACTCAATAAATTGAGAAACAAAGCTGATTGGTCCTCAGCTTCAGAATTGATTATATCCTTTCTAACGGAGCACTACATATTTTCAGAGAAAACTACAAATCTTAGCCAAGGGTTCAAGAACCTAATTCTTGAAATCGATCCACTTCGAATCACAAAACATATTGTGAATTACAATTGCATAGCAAAAGAAGCTCTGTTTACAGCCCAAATGCGTAAGTATTCAGAACAAGGAATTCCTTTGACAATAGATACTTCTTGGTTTCCTCATTCTATTGAATGTCTTTCTGGATATCTTGCTCAAGTTTTCGGAGGAATACTATGTAAACGCGAGCTCGAAAATGTTGCTGATGCATTAGAAATGTTCGGAGAAGGCGAACTCAAGTTCAATATTGTAGCAGTGTTTCCTTCAAAGAACACGGGAAAAGACCCCAATACCACAAGTGCAGATGCTTGGGTTTTACTTTGGCGTCAACATCAGTACGACATTACCGATAAAAGAGTGCTGAAGATTATGTACAAAGCAAAGACAGAACAAGCATTGTTTTGGTCCGATTTCGCTGAATTAAATTCCGCCTTGTCTATAGAAAAGCATAGTGAATCCATACCCGTACTTGGCGTTTTGGATATATCATCTAAATCCGAATGTGGACAACTAGCTATTAGAAGAACAACTCGATTGAATCAACCCCATCTAGATATAGAAAGACATACATCCATGTTTGATATTTGGATTCGTCGAATTTCCAAATGGATTGATAGCTCAATTCTACTATCTGGATCTACTAGCATATCTAAAGACAATCTTGAATTAAAAAGAAAATTCACATTTTGCAATGATGAATCATTTACGGTTGCACACAATCTTAGCAGTAATATTACTAACCTAAAGGAGCGGCTCCATCGTACAGGTTTCATGTATAGGCAAATTGAACACTTCAAAGAAGTTCTCATTCAATTAGATTCGAAGAATCGTTAGAATCATCGAAAGGTTCATATCGCTAGATAAGAGGTTCAATCATAATCATACGGGGCGGTGGCCTAGTCAGATATTTGGAATTCTCAAATATTCTGGAACGGTATGGCGACGGGCTCCAGATCTAGATTCATCTCGAATCTAAAACTGTAGGGTCAACAAAGGCCGTCTGCCAGGCGAAACTCGTCGATCGTGGGTTCGAATCCCATCCGCCCCACCATACTAGCTAGATTTCAAGTGAATTATCAATAATCTACACAGTTAGCATGTATTCGAGAAGGAGGGAATCAAAACTGGATATTCATCCGTTATTATTGCGTGAAATCAATGATAGGAAGGTTTTCCCTTTTATAGGTGCTGGCTTCTCATTGAATGCGAAGCTGCCCGCTAATCAGAGAATGCCTAATTGGAACACTTTGGTCAATGAAATGGCATCTCAAATAGGAGCGCCATCTGATTTTGGACATATGGAGATTGCCTCTTTGTATATAGAGGAAAATGGAAGACGAGCAATGGTAGAATTTCTGCGGAATAAACTACATCACCAAACAGCAGAACCCGGTGAAGTCCACAAATCACTCGTGAAACTATCATTTCCGATTATGTAAACTACGAACTTTGATACATTATTAGAAGATGCTTGTAGATTAACAATAGGGCCAGCAAACGTGATAAAGAATTGTGATGATCTTTCGTTGGACATCCCACCACATTCCACAAGGATTGTAAAGATGCATGGTTGTCTCAATGCTCCAAATAACATAGTGATATCTGTCCAGGATTATGATGAATACCTTAGTAAAAATCCCATATTTGTTACTCATCTTGCGAATCTCTTCATTACACGAACGCCGTTATTTGTTGGATATAGTAGGAGAGATCCACACTTTAGACACATTAGATGGTTAGTTCGGCAGCAATTAGGAAGTTTTGCTAGACAAGCATTTCTTGTGAACCCAAATATGAGCGAATGGGAAGAAAAAATTCTTAGAGCGGATGGAATCACTCCAATCAATTTACCATTAGAACAAGGTGAACAGTATGGAGAGGTACTGAAAATTTACTTTGATAGAGTATCTGAAGAATTAGAAAAGAGTGGAGCAATAGAAAGCGTTAGGAAGGAGAGCCATCATGAAGAACATGGTGATGACGAGGACTCAAAGAAACTGATTCAGCAAGCCTCACCAGATACAATCTCATCAATTCTAATTGCTACTTCTAACTACTGTTACGTATCAGGATCAGAAGACGAATCAGAAAAACTTGTTGAAAAAATAATCAAGCCATCAATTGACGATATGGGTTTTGATATTAAATACCCAAGTTCATTTGTTTCATCCATTGATGAAATTAGGATTTTGATACAACAAGCAAAACTTGTAATCGCGATTATCAAAACAGAAAACAAAGCAACAGCATACGACACAGGAATTGCGGTAATGCTAAAGAAGCCCTTGGTAATAGTTGCAATGAAAGGGATTAGATTAGATAGTTTGCTACCCAAAGATGTTTACGATGCCATAAAAGCAAATCGAATACCAGTAGTTCGAGTATCCACAATCTTCAAGCCAAGTAAACTAATAGACGAGATTTCAAAGGCAGTAAAACAAGTGTTTGCTCCATTTAGCTTGCTGGGAATTGAAAGAGAGTTGGACGAACAGAATTATCTTGATGTGACTCTCCGTTTGGTAATAGTACTAGACTTCCTGATAAGAAGCCTTGGGAAAAAGCATGATATTATCCAAAAAAGAGTTGATGTCTTTCCAAAAATAGTACACAAATTACAGCGGTTGGACATTATTACTCATGATGAGTTAGAAAGTCTTCTATGGGCAAGAAAACTGAGAAACGGGATAATACACAATAACAAAATACCAAGCGAAGAAAGCACTAGAAGGTTGATGGAATTCTCAAAACAATTCATTGAAACTCATTTTCAAGATAACTACTCGGAAATTATTATTCAAAAACAAGAGATTTGAACCCGGACTAGGCCACGTCCCCGTGTGATATCACAATGAAAACCGTTTTTGATATGA
>CAYWJO010000061.1:0-17685 GCA_964458565.1 uncultured archaeon
TGACAATGTGCATGTAGTAAATCTAGATACGGTTGATTTCATATATAATGGAAGAGTAAAAGAAGCGTTGGGTTTCGATGCCAAATTCACTTCTCCTGATCCGAAGAAAGACCCAAGAATTGGTATCTTGAGAATGTTTCAGGAATCATCCAAACAAGTACCAATTTATGTTGACCTAAACAAATTAGTAAGGTATCATTTTGGCGTCTTCTCATTCACAGGAGGAGGAAAGAGTAACCTTCTTTCTAATTTATTTAGGAGATTGATATATCATACAGATGACACTAAATTAGTAATCTTCGATATATCATGCGAATATCCATTTCTGCTTGCTGATGTTTTTAGTGACAAAAAAATCAAAACTCGAATAATCTTAGAAGAAGAAGCAAAAACAGCAGATGACTTCGCACGGTCTATTGTTAAACCACGAGATTTCGAAGATGATTCTAGAGCGAACGAAGCACTCAAGAGTGTATATGATCGCGGCAATGTGACATTCATCCAAGCATCGGGATCAACAATTCCCACATATTCCAACATCCTATCAGACCTTCGCACTTTTCAAGAAAGTAATAGCGATAAACCAAATTACCTAGATGCAATAGAAGGGATGCGATACAAGATTATTGATTGGTTGGACACAAAGAATCTGAATGAGAGTGACGAAGTTAATGATGCCTTTGTAGATATGTTTGCTACAGAAGCTGTGACCATTGCAGAGACCTTCAAAGTTTACAAAGGAGCATCGTTACATGGATGGGCAAGCACTCGAGATTTATTAAAGGATAGAATCGCAAGAGCAAAGAAAGCTCAAGCAGGAACGCGACGAGGAGTAGCAATTGATGATATTTTGAAAATGTTATCTGGACCAGAAAGGGTAATCTGTATCTCAATTGCCGAACCAGAGATATTACGCGATGTCGTTATCGCTTTGACAAATGCTTCTCTAAGATATAGAAAGAAAAGTTTCGTTATCAAACCACAAATACTCTTTGTCTTTGATGAAGCACAGGAATTCATTCCATCCTCTGCAAGTGGTCAACTATTGTCATGCAGTAGAGCGGTTGAACGCTTGTTAAGACAAGGAAGAAAATATGGATTGGGTGGAGCGATTGCAACGCAACGAATTGCATATCTCAATACCAACATTATGCAGCAGCTCCATACATTCTTTGTGGGTACACTCCCGAGACCATATGATCGCACTGTTGTAAGCAGCTCATTCCAAATCGACATTAGTATTCTTGACAAGACACTTGAATTTCCACCAGGTTCTTGGTTACTCTCAAGTTATATTGCAACAGGTCTAGATAGTGTTCCAATCTTCGTAAAAGCCGATAATTCAGAAGATGTTTTAGAATTTCATCTTCAGCAGGCAGTATCCTCTTGATTTTGTTTGGAGCTCATTCATGGTATTCATGACCGTGAGTAATTGCTTTGTCCACGTCACGTAAAGATGCAAAATCCCCAAGAAGATGACCGGCTTTCTCCATTTTTGTTTGAAGATAGAACTCGCTATACTCAGTTGTTTCCATTATGTGTGGAATTCGCTCCGTAATCTTGATTCCATGCTTTTTTAATTGCTCAAGTTTTTCAGGGTTATTCGTTAGCAATCTGATTGATTTAACACCAAGAGTTCCTAGCATATGTGCTGCAACTCCATAATCTCGTTCGTCAGGTTGCCAGCCAAGAAGCAGGTTTGCTTCCACCGTATCATACCCTTGGTCCTGTAAGGCATAAGATTTGAGTTTCTCTGTGAGTCCGATGTTACGCCCTTCTTGTCGAAGGTATATCAATATCCCAGTTCCTTCATTCTCGATATATTTTAGACCACTTATAAGTTGGTCTCGACAATCACATCGTTTACTACCAAGGACATCTCCTGTTAGACATTCCGAGTGGACTCTGACAACAATCTCTTCTTTGTTCACGACATCTCCTTTTATTATCGCTGTGTGCTCTTTTCCATCACAAGGACTTACGAATCCGCAGATCTGAAATTCGCCAAACATACTAGGCAAATTAGCTACAGCGACAAGTTGAACACAACAGTCCTCAGGATCACAACTATGGTCTTTGCTTGCTTCTAATAGATATGCAATTTGTTCTTTTGATAACTTCATGAAACCCACTATTCTAGTTTTATGAAGACACCCCTCCGACCTCTTAATATATAGCTTTCACTCTGGATTAATTATCAGACAAAAAGGTTGTTTCAATATGGGTACTGATTTCAATACCGTCTGCGAAAAAACACGTGAATGGCTCAAAGAGAATACGAAAGTATTTGCCTTCAAGAAATTAGAGAAAGACATCATAGTAACGGAGGTTTGCGTTGAATGTGGACAATGCGTATCTATATGTCCCGAGAATGCCTTAACTGGAGATACTAGCTCCGGAAAGTATGTACCAACTCTCACCGGAAAATGTACTGCTTGCGGACTCTGCTATGCAATGTGTCCTCGTACAAAATTCAGTACTGAGGATCTCTTAGGAGATTTTCAAAGTGCATGGCGTGTAAGAGCTGTCAATAAATCACCAGACAGTCAAGATGGTGGAGCAGTAACCGTATTTTTGCAAACATTGTTAGAAAACAAATTCGCTAAGGGAGCAGTAGTTACATGTCAAAGTGATACTGAGCCATGGAGACCGATAGCCAAATTAGTGTCAGCTAATTCAAACTTATCAGATTGTGCGGGGACATTGTATACTCATTCACCTGTGGTAGATGTACTGTTGAAGACATATGCACATGAAATTAAGGATCTCGCAATAGTAGGGACTTCATGCAATATCGAAGCAGTTGTTAAAATGGAATCTTACTTATCGAAAAACGTTAGCAAAGATGATCGAATAGAAGTTTTCAAGATTGGCCTTTTCTGCATGGAATCATTTGATTATCCAGGTTTAGTTGGATTTCTCAAAGATGCTGGAATCAATATAGAGCATGTAACAAAGATGGCAATTAGTGGAGGTAAATTCAAAGTTAATCATAATGATAAGGAAACAGAGTGGCCAATAGCTGAATTGGATCATATTGCCGCAAAATCTTGTAGTGTCTGTCGAGACTTTACATGCAAAGGTGCAGACATTTCCTGTGGTAATGTAGGAACAGAAGAAGGCTGGTCAACTGTGCTTATCAGGTCGAATAGAGCTGCTGCACTACTTGAAGCAGCAAAGAACAATGGTGCAATTGAAGCCGAGGAGCTAGAACCGAAGGATATCAGGATCATCGGAAATGTAGCTCGATTGAAGGCAACAAAGCATTACAAAAATTGATCACATGATGGATAGAATCATGCAGTCCAATATTCTTCTTACGGGAAGACCAGGAATAGGAAAGACCACTGCGATTCGAAAGATAGTGGACGCACTTGGAGAGAAAAGAGTGGGTGGTTTCTGGTCAAGTGAGATGAGGAAAGAAGGAAGAAGAATCGGTTTCTCAATCAATACATTAAGCGGAATCAATGGAGTTCTAGCTCATATTGATTTTACATTTGAACCAAGAGTGGGAAAATATCGAGTAAATGTCCAAGATATTGATGAAATTGCAGTTCCGGCTTTAGCTTCTGCAAGAAAAGAGAGAAGAATCATTATTGTTGACGAAATCGCATCTATGGAGTTATACTCAGATAAGTTCAGAAATGAGATCAAACTATGCCTTGATACAAAGGGAGTTCTCGGGACAATTCAGATGAAACATCATCCCGTTCTCAATGTCATAAGAGCGAGAGAGGATGTATCCATATTCACACTTACAGAAAAGAATAGAAACCTCATTCCTGATAAGGTAATTGAGATCATCCATTCATTTCTTAGCGAGTACGAGTCCTGAAGTATAGTGAGAGAATCACAATCAAGGACAATGCTCCTAAGACCAATAGCAATCCCCAGACTATACTTGGTGTAGGTTCAGGAGACATAGTACTGATATTAAATTCAATCCAATCAGTTGTAGATGCATTCTGAGCCGTGGAATTGTCTACAGCGGTCACTCGATAATATAGTACAGTACCTAGAACGAAGTCACCCAAGGTTGCGGAGAAGAGATTATTGCTTACAGAAGTCATTGATTCTTCGTTAATTGATTCGTTTAGACTTGTATACCACTCAACCTCTGCATGATTGATACCATTGAGGTCTGCGATGTACGCTTGTACAGCTAACGTATTCTCACTGACTGTAGCGAATGATTCAATGACAGTAACAGAATCGATGAGGGGCATTTGTGAATCTGGTGAAACATCTACAAATACAATATCAGATGACAATTGTTCGAAATAATCAACCAGTGTTAGATTCAACTCATAGAGACCTGGTAGATAACCATCAACATTGAGAGTTATGTTCTCTCCCCGCCAGCGTCCTTCTTGTATTATCTCACCATCTAGTGTCAGATTGTAGGATAAGGGATTACTTTCTTCCGCAGACCATTCCAAGTTGAATCCTGTATATCCCTCTTCATAATCAACATTGCCAGGAGATTCTATTATAGGAGCACGAATATCGTGATAAATTGTGATGTTTACTGAGTCTGTTACATTCAGGTCATTGATATCGAATAATGTTAGAGAATAAGTATAATTTCCAACATAGAGTCGGTCTAAGGCAAATTCAATGTTTAGGCCATCAGGATTTGTAATAGTCCACGATTCGGTTGTATTTGAAGGTGGTCCAGTGAATTCTGATGAGTTGCCATAATTAGGGTCATTGCTAATTACGATTACTTCTAGTGAGTAGTTCTTTGGATTACTGTCATAGGTGTGCCATGTGAGGAAATGAGAACTTGACCCGAATTCAAAAGATATGTCATCGGGAGAGTCAATCACTGGTGCAGAGAGATCAGGGGAGACAGTAATATTCACACTAGCAGATGCTTCATGACCAAGTGTATCATTGAGCCAAATCGTGTATTCGTACCATCTTGATTCGTTTAGCATGTCAACATTGATTGTGAAATTTTGACCACCCCAGTTCCCAGAATCAATAATTGATTCATTACCACTTGTTTCATTGGATCTACGTGTAATATTGAAGAAATCAGGATTAGTCTCTGTAATATTCCATCTGATGTAATTACCAATGCTCCCAACTTCATACTCAAAGTCCAGGGGCGATTCGATTTGTGGAGGAGTTGTATCCGGTTGAACTAAGACTTCCACTACATCAGAGATTGAGTCATTTTCCATATCGAATACAATACACTCGTAGATGAATAGGATAGGAACTGCAGTCACCAAATCATCTCTGTATATCCAATCAACTGGAATATCTATTATTCTACCATCCCATGATGCAGATGATTCTATAATCGTATCATTTCTCGTCACGGTATAGTTCTTTGGAACATCTGTTGTAGCATTCCATACAATGATTTTTCCGAATGTGCCATTTTCAAATGTGATATCATCGGGATGAGTGATTGTAATCTCACCTGAGAGTTGAATGTCATGAGATACATGTAGATTTGTACTCACGTTAGCTGATATCAAGGGTGACATCATGAAACAGATAAGGATGAACGATAGTAACAATCGATTGAATTTGGTTGGCTTCATCAGATTCCTTCCTTGAATTATTCATCAGAGCTTTGTAATCGAGCGGTCATTGGAGTGTGGTTTTATACCCTTCGGTATATTTCGATGGTGTATATCAAGGCAAGTCTATTAAGCCAATTTGTGTTATGACATCTTAACCTGTGTTGTGCATTACTAACGATTGGGGGTAAAGAAAGTGCCCAAAGCCATGTTTGCAATTTGGTGGGATAACACACTCGGACCGATGACAGGTCGGAGCTACCCTGAGGACATTGCACTCAAAGAGGATGAAGCACTTGTGGTGTTTATGGGGCATGGCACTCAACAAGAAGCAAAGATTGGCTATACTAATCTCAGTCGTGGTTTAATCATTTCATATTTGGAAACTCCAAACTGCATTGCAGTATTGTTAGATGAAGATGATGATACTAGCGTTGTTGAAAGAAACCTGCAACGAATTGTTTCAGAGATTGATTTCAATGCCGATACCTGGGATGATGAACTAAAGAAGTCATTTCATCATCTGCATGAACTCATTCGAGCTTCGTCAGGAGATGAACTCCTCTCAGATCCTTCCATTACGAGATTGATCCGTGATATGGAAGAAGAGAGATTAGATAGTATTATTCCGAAACATACTCTCCATCTGAAGACAAGATACCCTAATGCAGCAGAATATCTGGGTCAGGATATTGATGAAGTTGAAAGGAAACTTCATGATTTGGCAAATGAAGAGCTAGTAATAACAAAGACATATGGACGGAAGGTTGAATGCACGTCATGTGGTAGTTCAGAAGTAGAAATTGTCATTCATTGTCCTAACTGTGACTCAAAAGAACTATACAATGTTTACTCAATCTTTTGCCCTCATTGCAAAGACCGGATACATTCTGTTATTGAAGATGATATAACTGAAATAATATGTCAGAGCTGCAAAAGACCAGTGTCTGTTTCAAATCTAGACATCATCTCAGTAGAACCTCTCTGTAAATCATGCGGCACTGCAACGGATAAACCAAAGATATCGTTGAAATGCGGAGTATGCAACAGACCATTAGAAGCCGTCGATTTACTTGGTGGAACAGGGCTAGCGTATTATCCAGCTGGGAAGGAGTAAACAATCAACTCTTGTTATTTTGTTCCTTAAACTCTTTATGAACAATCTTGCGAGCTTCAGCAACTATTTTTTCTGCTCGGGATTGACTTAAACCTTCGATTTTTTGAGCCAATCTTGGAGCTGTTTCTCCTGCTAGTTGCGCTGCAGAGGAGTATCCAGCCTTACGGAGTTTTGATTCCAATGCTTCACCTATTCCGGGAACTCGTCTAAGAGGAAGAGCTGATTGCAAATCACCTCCAAGAATCTCACTCATTTCACTATCACTAAGCTCATCTGCAGCTCCCATTATAGTCAACTGAGTTTGAATTGATTCGAAATCTTCATCCCCTAAGAATGCCTCCACAGTTTCTGCAACTACCTTGTCGTCAAAATCGAGTGCTAGCTCCTCCATCTCAACTTCTCGTCCTAGTATTTGAGGTAGATGACCCGAGAAATATAAGGATACGAGCGAGAGTAAAATCGAGAACTGTCCAGCAACGTTGAGAATCTCAGGAGGTGCACTCCAAACTCCAAGGGATAATGCCCAGAAAAGTGCCATATATCCAAGATAAAATATCCAAACGGATGCTAGCCGTAGACCTTTCGTTCTCGGAGACCCTATCTCCGTCCATATCAAGAGGAAACACGAACCAAAGATGAATCCCTCTACAATTCGTTCAACGGCAAGGAGTGGTGCTGCTACAATCCAAAATGTGTCCAATACTCCAGGATTACTATAACCATAAAATGCAGTACTGAAAATCGCTAATAGACCCATAAGGAGAATGGCAAAGCTGAAAGTCGTTTTTCTTCCTCTAAAATCAGCAATTACGCCACCTAGTGCAGCTCCCATAGCAAGAAAGAGAAGCTCATAGGAGCCTATACCAGAATATTGAGCCAACGATACATATGTAGGATCCCAGCTCAAACCTATTTCTATATCCTTCAGGTTTGAAAAATACCAAAGCATATGTGCTGCGAGAAGTGCAATCATCGGTACAAAGTAACTCGCAGGCCTCCCTCTTACTGCAAGAGGGACTTCCTTCTGCCTCCAAGGTCTCAATGCAATGGATGCGAATATACAAACTAATGCAAGTACAAAGGGTATTGAGAAATCGCCTAATGCTAATCCAAATCCGAATTGTATTAGAATATCATATCCTAGAGTAAGCAATAGAGATGATACTAGAAAGAATGCAGATAGCCGTCCACGGAATCTAACAACGACAGTCCGATTAAGTCGAACTACCCAAGAGATCATAAAAATCGTAAAACCTGAGAAGAACAGAATAACTGTGATTGTTTCTATCAACGGAGAAAAACTAGGTGGAAAAAAATTGATAGCTCCCAAGAATGCGAATAAAAGAGGACCCAATGAACCTCCGTATATCCCGATGATAGGTCTTCTAATCCAATCAACCATAATCCCACACATAGGGATAGTAATAGCAGCTGCCAACGCACCATAGCCAAGAAGTAAATAATGATCAACTGGTGAGGAGAAATAGGTCATGGAGATAAGTCCATTTACAAGATAGATGAAGTATGTAAAATAGGGGAAAAATAACAGGTAACCAACCGAGGTCTTCATTGGAAATTCGCGATATTCGAGCATTATTGTATCTCCAAGATGTGTCGCAAGCATTGTCGATATAACAAGAAGCTTTCGGATTTGAATTCGTCATGGGATACCTTAAAGGCAAATCAACATTTTTCGGATAAAGAGGAGAGAACCATTTTTGGACAAAAAACTCAAGGTTCTAGAATTCATGGTGTTAAAATCAGGTGGAGTACCTGTGTTCCATTATTCGACCCAAGGAACTGAGAAACTAGATGAGCTTCTCTCAGGATTTCTCTCAGCTATAACAAGTTTCGCTACAGAATTTGGAGAGAAGTCAGTGCAGAGTCTGACATTTGAGGGGTCAGAACTCCTATATGAAGAATTACCTGATAATACACTATTCATTTTTCTCGTTGAAACTGGTGCATCGAAAAAGATACTGAGAACTATCTTGAGAGAACTTGCTACAAGATTCATGAAACGGTATGAAAGCGAGATCAAAATGGATGTACCTATAAAAGAACTATTCATGAGTTTTGAAACCGAGGTAAGAGAGGTCTTTACTTATTACGAAGAGATTCTCTATATTACATCTAGTCTTAGTTCATTTGTTGTCCCGAGTATTCGTCGAGATGTTTTAAGAGAGTTAAATGAAAAAGAAGGATTCATCGATGCTTTCCATCGAGATTATGGTGCAGTGGGAACAAGAATATTGGATAGTATTGATGGGAAGAAATCTATCTACGAAATAAGTGGAAAGATAGGTCTGCTTGAAGAAGATACATCAGAGATAATTGAGTATCTCAGTATCTCCGGAGTGATTGAAGTTTCGAAGATGTGTCCCCAAATTGGAACGAATGATACACGATTTGATGCATATCTTGATCTCATTGGATTACCACGAAAAGATTACCAGTTGCTCCAAAGGGCGAGGTCATTCTGTACAGGTGAAAAGACTGTTGCTGAAATTGCGGATCGATTAAGTGTAACTGCTGAGAGGCTTTATGAGGTTCTGACTAAGTTAGGCGATTCTGTCAATTGGAAACTTGTCAAAGTATCGGGATTACCACAACGAATAATCTAATCTAAATCTGCGAAGGTATAAGAGGTTACTAACAGCTATGGTATAAGGAGGAACCTGCTATGGTTAAGGAAATCATTATTCTCAGAGACTCTGGCATTCCTCTATTTCATTACAGTGTGGGGGGAGAGAAAAAGCTTGACGAATTAGTCGCAGGTTTCCTTTCTGCTGTAGGGTTCTTTGCAGAACAAGTTGGTGAATCCAAGATCAAAGTGATATCGTTTGCCAACAGTAAATTCGTGTGGGAAAAGACTGGAGACCTATACTTCATCGCATTGGTTTCTGATGATGATAGTTCTGAAATCTACAGGGTTATCCTTAGGACATTATCAGACCAATTCGTAAGCACATATTATTCTGAATTGCGAAAGGATGAACCGCTCCTGAAAAATTTCAGACCCTTTACAGATACAGTAGAATTAACTCTTCAGAAATTTGACGGTATCCCTGGACTTGCACGGAGATACAAGACAGTTCTTCTTCCTGTCGATGAATTAAGGAAATTGAAGGATGGTGTTGCAGAAGTCGAAAAGCAGTCTGTCGTCTTTCGGGCAGCACTCGTCACAAATGATGGATATATAGTGGTCTCGAATTTCAGAGCTTATGAACTAGAAGGCATCCTCGATATCTTGGTGATATTTGGTAATGATGAGAATATTCAGAAAGAAAGCATGATAGCTGTACATACCAGCCTGGATCCACGAACACAGTACTTTCTCATGCGTGTTGATGGTTTCGGAGTTGCTGTATTTGTTGTTAAAATAGGGCATGAACTTGAAGGTTATGCACAGAAAGTAGCGGGATTTCTTAGTGTTGTCCATACCATAGATTTTACGGATATGCGAAAGATTGAACCTAAGCAAGATCCAACAGGATTCGATTTTTACGAATTCGATATTGTAACTCTAACAAAATCCAAGAATGAAACCTTAGAAGAATTAAAGGGACACCTGGTTACTGCTCCAGAATCAATCCGAGGGGACATTGAAACTGCAGTTCGTGCCATCAGTAGGAATATTACAATCGATGAGCTGAAAGAGAAGACAGGCCAAACTCGTGAAACAATCAGTGAAGTGCTAGCATATCTTATCAGCGCAGGTATCGCTGAGGTCAATATGATTTTTCCTGTATTGGAGGAACGAGATGAAAGATTCTCTGCGTATTTAGAGGTAGTTGGACTTCCTAAACGAGAGTATGACATCATTAACACAATATGGAAATTTTGCAACGGTAGTTATTCTGTTGGTGAAATCGCTGAAATCAGTGGGACACCGCCAGGTAAAATCATCGAAGTCATACGAAAACTTGGCAAGTATGTAAAATGGGAGAACCAGCGTGTTTTACTTGAAATCCGTCGATAGTACGGATCAACTGCAAGATGCATGGAAGTTGTAACCGCGACTGAGAGTATCGTGATTATCAAAAATACTTCAGACACATTGGCACCCTCATGTCTTGGTAATTTGTAGTTCAATAAATGTCTTATTCAGGAAATAGATTAGGGATATTCCTGAATCATCAAGATGTTGTGTCAAAAAAGGACCTCTGATTTAGAACATATACTGTTGAAATAAAAGCGTAAATCACTACTACTAGAATAATAAGCTGGCCCCAATTGAATTCTGGATTAATAGCAAGAGCTATTATTTGGAGTACCACACAAATTGAAGGGATTCCTAAACCAATGATATATCTTCTTAATCTAGATAGAGTGAAATCAGCTGATTGCGCGTCAAGAATCATTTTCTTAAGTATGTACGCATATAGAATAAAAATGACTCCTCCCAAAGCTTGAAATAAAAATGCTGAAATCACAATTTCTATCATTCGCTGCATAGATTTCTCACCCAATTTTTACATAATGAATTATAGATGATAATTGTTTATCATACGTTGCCAAACACATCATCACCCATCTAACCAAATCCTTGCAATTATTATTAACGCAATTCCAATCCCTAGAATGACAATATTTGCCCATAATGCGAATGCTAGTACTTTAGCCAATGGTGTCAATAAAGGTACTGCTTGAGCAATGGATTCTAAGACTCCAATAGACATTCCTGCATTACCAAAAGCATTTATGATACCAAAACCAATAGCCGCTGTTAGCCACATAAGACCAATATCTAATAGATAACGTCCTGCATCAGTTCTTTGCCATTCACCAATATTTACCATATGACTAGCCAAAATTGCAGGCATTGCTATAGCCCATAAGGCTTGAGTTGTTAATGCAAAAGCAGCTGAAATTAAGATTATAGGATTTGGGTTGCATTTTGCAGCCCATTCTAGTGTTGCAGCAGCTACAGTAATGCCTATTAATAATATGGGAGAAATTATGGTATCTATATTCCAAGCAATCCAATCTTCAGCTTCGCCTTTGGCACCTAGAACACTTGCGTCACCTTCAACACTACATTCACTATACTCAGTTATTCCCAATAAATTCTTTTTATAATGTGTATCAACTACCAAAGAAGTATTGGAGTATTGTATTTCATGCTCAATTACTACGTTAAGCAAGGGCCACCAACCAGTCCAATAAGTTGTTATTGAAAGCATCGCATCACTGAGATAGGAATCAGCAGAGTCAAAATCGTCATCAGTTGGTTTCCCAGTCCCATCGAAGGAGTCATCAGGGGGAGGCTCCTGCTCCGTGGTAGTCTGGTCAGCATCCGACTGTGGTCCCTCGTTGCCCTCCTCGTCCACTGCCGAGACCCGGTAACTGTACGTGGTCTCTAACTACAAATCAAGTTCAATCTCATTCTTGGATTTAAAATACCTGTGCTCTCGTAATTCTAAATATAGCCATAGATACATGAATTTCAGTCCAATGACCAGATACAAGATGTAATATGGTGCGATCACAATTGTGATAGTATCAATTACTAGATTGATTACAATTATGATCCCTATGAAATGAAACCGTTCTCTCCTATTGTTTGCCATTCGTTTTGCTATTTGCTCCTTTCGGGATACTCTTTCATTAGTAATCATCGGAATACGGAGCGACATTCTAATTATATTCCATTGAATATTGAATATATATAACCACAACATCTGGAGTCCAATGCCTATAATCCATCCAATATTACTTAGTATATCATTAATAATATCCATCATTGTATCCCAACTATAGAATTTATAAAATTCCTTATTATCTATTCCTCCCCTAGAATGACATAAGCAGGTGTACAACTCCAATAGATAGGATTGCAGCACCGATTGCGGCAACTACCAGAAAAGCTACCATGGTTGGTTTCATCCAATCAAGAAATCCCTTTACAGCTACATTATCAACAATCTCTATTGGTCCGTAATCTGGAAATGTATTTTTCATCTGGCTCTTATTCATACCCCAAGCCGCCATGAAATAAACTAATGAACACTCGAGAAGGAAAATGAATGCATCAAAATGGGTGAATGCTCCTGACTCGACTCTTTCTTCTGCAAAAGTCACTGGAACCCACCATGCATATGCTGCGACAACAGCGAGTGCGACAATTCCAGCGGCTAATGCTAATGGTGCTAATGCTGCTGCAGATTTGTAAGCTACTTCTACTGCATTCCCAAGGATAGCTATGGCTGTCAGAATACCTGCAAGAGGTAGTGCATTTTCGATAAGGAATGCAATAATTGCAGGAGCTCCTTCCCAGAAAGATCCATCACCACTCATAGAAACATCCTGGTCCTCAGTAAAACCAAGTAAGTTCTTTGCGATATGGAAATTCAAAGTGATATCAACTATGCCATAAGAGATTGGAATTGAGTAGGCAACGTGTAGTAAAGGCCACCATCCTGACCACCAAATGGACAATGTTTCAAAAGCTTCAATTAGATCAAAATCAGCAGTATAAAGTGCTGATTTAGAGGGATTAAATGTCCCATCGAAATCTTCATCCACAGGTTCAGCCTGAGTGGTGGCGGAGTCGGGGTCAGAGAGGTCACCCTCGTTGCCCTCCTCGTCCACTGCTGACACCCGGTAACTGTACGTGGTCTCCGGTTCCAGGCCGCTGTCTGTGAAGGTCGTCGTGGGATGGTCCACCTCACCCACCTTGATACCATCCCGGTAGATGCAGTAGTGGTCCATGTCTAGCTCTTCGATCCCAGTCCACGCGACCTCTATCTCATCATGAGACAGTGTGGTGGCAGTAACGTCCTCCACTTCATCAGGTGGGTTCCCAAATGACCCTGTTGAGAGACCTACTGAGGACGACTGGTCCCCCTCATTTCCAGACCGATCTACAGCAGCCACAGCATAGGTGTAACTCGTGTACTCTTCAAGGGCGGTATCAGTGTAGGAGGTTCCTTGAATCTCTGCGATCTTTGTGAATGCTCCATCTCCTACCTTTCTATATACACTATAGCGAGTGACATCGGGTTCTGGATTTGCATTCCAGGTGAGGTCTATCTGTTCGGACCCTGAAGGTTGATCTGCAGCTAGACCTGTTGCCTGTTCAGGTGGATAGATATCATCAGGCTTCTGCATGTTGAGCTTGCACTCCACGTTGATGTTGTGGATTCGCATATCAACCAAGTTATAGTACTTGTACCTGTACCCAAGGAGAACTACATACTTTACCACTCTGGTATAGTTGTACGAGACTCCAAGGTCAGCTTGTCCAACACCCTCAATGTCGCCTTTTATCATTCCTTCGTCAAACCAGAGCTTCGCAGTCTTTGTGAAACCAGAGTTGTAGATATAACCTGACGAATAGGAGCATGTGGAACTCCCCTCAGGGTAGAAGTAGATCCTCATGACTGCCTTTTCAGCTCCTACTTGTGCATCACCAATATATACCAACATGATGATGTTCTTGTTCTCATCGAAGAGAGCAACATACATCTTACCCATGGTATTACTGCTTTGAACCATCTGAATATTGACAGAGAATTCTGTCAGCTGATATAATCGGAATGGTCTTGATAAAACGTGAACGAAGTCCGGTCCGTGCCATCCAGTATAATCAATAGGGATCTGATCCGGTGTCATATAGCTCTCACCAGAAGGTACAACGAACTCCCCATCTGATGATGTGCCATATCCAAAATCGAGATCTTTGTTGAATCCGTCCATATCATTGCAGTTGTCATTAAATACCGTGTATTCAGACCTGCAAAAGCTGACTCGAACATTATCTATCTCCACATGGTGCTGATAGCTTGTAGGATTTCGATAACTCTGTATAACTACATATTTGATAATTCGGTTCTGGTCAACTGTTATAGGAGTAAAGAATACTTGTTCACTCTTTGTTGGGACATCTCCGGATAATCCTTTCAATCGATCGAAGCGTATTTGCACTATGCCAGAGTAATCTCCGTAAATATCATCTGAAACTAGCTCTTCATAGCTACCACTCGCCTTGTAGTATCTCGCAACAAAACGCTCTCTCTGATAGGGTGAGCTTGAAGAATAAGTCCAAGAATCGTAAACAAACAAGCTTGCCATGATGTCTTTATTCTCATCATATAGTGAAACACAAGTATAGGTCCCTCTCCGTCCATCATTATTGTGTTCTATTGTAAGATTCACTGAGAATGAGCCTAGATCACGCAGCTTGAAGTATGATGGAAGTGTGCGGACAAATGAAGGCCCTCTCCATCCGCTAGGACTTGAAGGAATAGATACAGGATAAGTTACATTTCCGTCACAATATAAATCGCCAGTGTTCTGTGCCGTACAGCTTGGAAATACAGGCCATGATGCATCATAATCATACTCTACTTTTACACATGGGTCAGTCCATAAACCTCCAGACCTACCAGGATTTCGACCTGTTACAGGTTCCTGCCAGACTCCATCTACCTTTTGTTTTGAAACATAGAGCCCATGTATGACAGTTTCATTGAGAGCAATTGAGTCGACTTGATCAAGATCACTCCCACTGGCTGTCACCTCTACTGTTGGTGAGTCACCATATGATATGGAATAGTCAAATCCAACTGTTCCGTAGTATGTTCCACCAGCAAACTGAGTTGGCCCGTCTTCCCAATGCCCTCCTGTTCCGGCGGCTGCCATGACATATATCATGCTAAATGAGTCTGGTGGAGGTGGTGGTGGAGGTGGATTCTCAGGAGGTTCAATATCCTCAATCCATGTGGACTCGTAGTACCAGTTCATGGTATAATTGACAGAGGTTGTAATTTGGGATGCTAGTACAGTTTGCCATTCACCATCATCCCAATATGACCCGTAGTAGTATATCAACATATAGCTTAAATCAGAAGGTAAAAGACTGAAATCGTAAGTGCCATAAACAGTGTAATTTGAAAAACGGATGACCATGTGTTCACTTGTGTATGTATCTGAATACGTGTCATCAATGTATTCAATCTCATCGAGAATAATCTGTGAGAAATCCATGATATGAACACTTGTTCCAGTCTGTACGAGTTCCTTCGCCTTGGTAAGTTCCTCTATTCTATATTCTTCAACATAATCAGTGTGAAGTCCAACCGCTAGCATTGCGGTGGAGGTAATCTCAACATTAGTGACTTCAGCAGGTCTCGCTCCAATAACGGTATAAAGCTTTTTCCCTGAATCATCATCTCCATACTTTACTATCTCCCTACTACAACATGCCATGAACAGGTGTAAGCTTACTGGTGATTCTTCCACTATTCCTGCCATTGTCTTCCAGGATGTAATATGCTTGCCTGTGACAATTCCAAATGGTCCGCCATGAGATGCGTAGATGACTATATCCTCATCCAATGTCAGAGCAACTCGTGGATTATTGGTCCGAATGACCCTGATACGATCAGGAAGAAAAATATCATCTGAAATGAAGGTAGAAAATCTTTCAATTAAATCATTGACTGCCCAATCTGTGTCTGAATCACCTGACAACTGAAGGATAGCAATATCAGGACCTTCATTCACAATATCAGCCGTCCATGCAGTAGAAGCATAGAGCTGCATTCCAAGAATTACAGTAATTGCGATAGTACAAGATAGAAGAAACTGTTTCCTCCTAAGGAGATTAATCCTACACATGCGAACGCCTCTTTACACAATATGATTGGTACTCCATCCCCAATCATAGCCAAGAATTTTATATAATTCGCACTATATAAAATTAAAGGATGATTGAAGAATTAGGTGCATTTTGACTAAATGCACGCAGATAATATTTTAATGGGTTTCTGTAGCTGTATCTCTATTTTTCGTTTGATTCTGCTTTAGAAAAGTGATTGCATGGAAGATTGTAACACTAAGAATCCATATTTACTTAACATTTGGCCACTTAATGTAGTAACATCAAATGAGTGAAGAAACCATCTCTTATGAATAGAATTAGAGATGTGAAAGAAACCTCCTACATGGACAGTGGCCTGCAGGCGGAAACCACCTGTAGTTACTGGGCCTCAATAGTAAACAACAATGAAGTATGTGAGCAATCCCTGACTATCTGATGAATTCAAGCAAGTCCTATTATAAATGCGTGTACTCTAAATACGTATGTTTCGAATAAAAGAGTATATCAAGAAATCAGCTTTTTGGGTTGTGTGGTTGAATGAAGTCCATCAAGGAACAGGTGCGAGAGCGAAG
Organism: uncultured archaeon; assembly: GCA_964458565.1. Taxonomy (GTDB): domain Archaea; phylum Asgardarchaeota; class Thorarchaeia; order Thorarchaeales; family Thorarchaeaceae; genus CAYWJO01. Next base: position 16,834 of record CAYWJO010000061.1, read on the forward strand.
AGACAGGGAGCAGGTCCTCACCGCTATCCGCGCGAGGGCTCTTACAGGACTGGACACACTCAGAATAGGACTCATGTTATCAAATACTGCGTTGAAGGTGGCAGGGGATAAAAAGCATGAATGACATTGAAGAGGTCTTGAGATTGGTCTGTAATTTTCTTAACGAACAGAACATGAGATATGTCATTGTTGGCGGCATTGCAGTGATGTTTCATGGAGTTCCTCGAACCACAGTGGATATCGATATCATCTTGGACATGAGTGATGCGGAGCTCAAGGAATTTACTGGGTTCCTCAAGAGAGAAAAGTTCAATGTTGATTATGATACTATGAGAGAATTGATACATGATGGAAGTCATAGTACTGTTTTTCTCCATGAGGGTCTGATCCGTTTAGACCTTCAAGGTGTAAATTCAGAGTTCGATCAGGAAACACTGGACAGAGCTATTGAGGTAAATTATTCTGATTGTAACCTTAGAATAGGATCTGTTGAAGATACCTTGATCAACAAGCTCTACTTTCAGGGAGAACAGGATCTGAGAGATGCACTTGGGATTTACGCGCGTCATAAGAGAGAATTAGATGAAGTGTACATTGCGGAGATGTGTAATGTTTTGGGAATACTCAAATCTTGGGTGAGCTTTAAAGAGAAATATGATGATATTGAATGATTCTGAATTGTGATCGACCCGTTTCTTTATCAAATTCCGCAATCATGAGAGGATGGTTCATTCCTCAAGACATATCTGACCTGACACCACCTCAGGTTCAAGGACCAGTCGCCACCACGGTCTCCTACGAGGAGATCCGTGTCAACTGGACAGCGAGCTCATCCAGCCACGACCACTACAA
>CAYWJO010000062.1:0-16088 GCA_964458565.1 uncultured archaeon
CAATTCTATCAAACAATTGGTGCGCATCAATCCACTCAACATATTGTTGGAATGGGAAATACACTGACATTAGATCCCTATCTCTCTAAGACTGATGTGAACATACATCATAGTGATTCCGAACAAGTTGACGCTCTTCTAATGATGTTCTATGACGTATGGACTGTTCAAGAGAAGATTTCTGAACGAGCTGATGAGAGTAAGGACTTTACAAAGGCAAGAGATGAACTCCAGACGATTGCCCTAAAGGTCTATGGAGATAATTTCAATATGTTCTTCAAACGGACTGTCGAACCTGTCAATCCTATCGGAGAAATTGATGAAGTCGCTCTTGCTGAGAGAACTGCTTCTATGTGGGAGGAGCATGCTCCAACAATCGAACAAACATACTATCATATGTCAGAGGAAGGTAAGCTAGAAGAAATCTCAGAAGAGGACCTTCCAGAGGACTATTCTCCACCAATCAAACTAAGCACAGAGGCTGAGCTTTCAGAGAGTGATATGATTCTTGGGGAGATTCCTCTACTATCTGCACTTAGAGGACCCATTGGTGAAATAATAGATACTCTTCTCAGTGTATTGGGAGGCGGAGGTTCAACCGTTATATCGATACCCAGCGATTTAGTCGAAACTATTCAGAGCCTCTTCAAAGTTATTGAACCAATAATTGGTATAGTAAAAGACTTTGATGCAGAATCACCGCTCAAGTCTATTGTCAATGCTTTGGCAAATGAGTTCCCATTCATGGCAGAATTCAAGGATTACCTTGATATTATTTTGAAAGCTCTTTTCAATTTCCGTGGAGACCTTGGTAGCATCCTTGAACTTGTAGGTGATATTATTCAAGTTCTATTACCTGATAGCGTTCCTCAGATTCTCAAAGATTTCATCGGACAAATACTCGATGCTGATAATGGTCTATGGAATGCAATCAGTGAAGTAACATCTGGTGAAAAGGGTGTATTCGATGCGATTTTTGGATTCTTCACTTCAAGTACACTCAATTCATTATTGAATAGAACACTAGTTGCAGATCTTGGTATGACCAGTGGTCAGGTAACAACCCTGCTACCACGTGTTATCACCTTCGTAGAATCGATTGTTAATTTTATCACTAATGGTAATTTTGGTGACTTTCTACAGAAGGTTGGAACTGACCTTCTTAGTTCTGTCCTCTCAGTGACTGGTCTTGAGGATGTCGTTGACAAAGTTATGTCTATGATTCAGATGGTCTTGAATGTTGTAGACCTCATTGACAATTTCGATACAACAACTCTGATGGACATCGCAAAAACAATGCTTGACAAAATCGTAGGTTCGTCAAATATACCCGGTGGGATTGATGAGCTCGCAAAGAATCTGTTTAACGCAGTAAAAACTGTTCAAGAGGGTGGAAGCACTGATGTGTCCGGATTTCTCTCAAACCTGAATACCATTCTTGATTCAGGTGTAACGGGAGTTACACAAAATGTCAAGGACATTGTACGAGATGTTATTGCACTAATTGCAGGTTTCTTCAACAATGGCTTCGATAAAACACAATTACCCGATATTTTTGAGATTGCAGAAAATATTGCAACAGAGTTCATCGGGACCGGCGCTGCAGATGTAATTCAAGCATTCAATTCAGCTTTGAAACCGATTATGGGCATTATTGCTCTCATTACTAACAAGGATGCACTCAAGCAGATGATCAGTAAAACTGTGAACAACTTTGTCTCAGAACTTACTGACGTACCCACCATGGTAAAGAACATACTCAAATTCCTTGATACCGAAGATGTATTTTCAGGAATCCCAACTGGTGTTGCTCTCTCTGCTAGTGGGGACCTAGAATCCATTCTTAATACTGTTGGTGAGATAGTTGGCGGTGTCGTCGCCATGGTTCAAGGTATCAAGGGACAGTCATTCCAGGGTGTCATGCAATCACTTCTCATGAGTGCAGGCTCAATGCTTGGGTCTTTCCCCGGGTTTGATGATGTTCCGATTGATGCAGTACTCAAACTACTACAGAGCTTCTTCCCTGAAGCATTCGGTCTTAGTAAGGACAATATGCCAAGCAGTACTGAGATAATCAACGAAATCATGGGTCTCGCTGAGGGTCTGTTAAGTGGAGTCATTGACACTGACACTCTCAAGAGTATTCTGGAGTTCTTCATGGACATCAAAGGCATATTCACTAATGGTGTGAAATGGTTACTCGGAAAAGTATTCGATTGGCTGAGCGGCCTTATCAATCCTGTATTAGATGACATCGAGAATACCATTGAGGGTCTCTTCTCGGGATTAGACGACTTACTAGGCTTCTCAGGGAAGATTCCTATCGGTCTCGGCGATTGGTCTCTCTTCGACCTAGAGTATGCGCTGGGACTCAGAGCGAATTTTGCCATTGACCTCAACCCCCTGTTTGACATGATTGTGAGCATGATATTCGATGCTCGTGAGGTCTTCTCCATGGATAACATTGGTGACTTCTTCAAGCAGCTCTTCTCATTCTTCGAGATATCACCTCAGTTTTATGCAGAGTGTGGTATCGGTGGATTTGACACCGAAAAGAATCCCCTCATGAAGACAATGTTAGAGACTCTAGGTCTCAAGCTCTCATTTGAAGGCTCAGCAAAATTCGTGCTTAATCTATTCACTTTCAGAAACGGCCAGTTCGACTTTGACAACTTCTTCAGTATCGTCGAATGGTCTCTTCATATCAAAATTCATATAGGTAAGGTATTCACACTACTCGACTTCCTTACAGCTGGAGTCGGTGGTGGTGCACTCAACGCCGTCGCTTCTTTCCTCGGTCTGGATATGATCACCGTTGAGGTTTACTTTGAGATTGTTATTGACATCGTAAAGAAGGCGGCTAGTGCGTTAGAACCAGAGGTGTCCTCGTTGACACTTACTATCATCTTCGGTGTGTCAGTGCATATACCGATAGAACTCATAATTGTAGCTATCACCATCGACGGCACGCTGGAGATAATTCTCACGTTTTACCAAGACTTTGCATCGCCATCGCCCATGAAGATAACTTTACGGCTGGTGTTTACCATCAAGGTGAAGTTCCGATTCCTCATGATCAGTGAATCGGCTACCTTCACCTGGGAGCCTGGCGGTCCTTGGGACCTCTCTCCATCAAAGGGGGAGGCAGACTATGATGAAACAGGACAGGGCTTCGATACGGACGGTGACGGATTAGGAGACGCGTATGAGGACTCCATGCCCGGTCTTGACAAGAATAAAGCAGATACTGATGACGATGGTGCGAATGACAAACTCGAAGTCCAGACCATGGGTACTGACTATGTCAATCCCGACTCTGATGGAGACGGACTACTCGATGGCGAAGAGTGGGAGCTGGGTACATCTCCAATGCGTGAGGATACAGACTGGGACGATGTTGACGACTACAAGGAAGTCAAGGTCTATGGTACTGACCCCCTCACACAGGATTCAGATGGTGACGGTCTCACCGACGCGTACGAAATCTACACCAAACTCGATATCAGCAATGTGACTCCAACAGTGACCGAGGTTATCATCGGTGGAGAGACCTACAATGATAGGACTGATCCATTGAACCCTGACACAGATGGAGATGATCTGATGGACGGTGACGAGGGTCCCATGGGTGCCTACTATGGAGATCCCGCCCTCTACAATGACACTGAGGACGAGGATACCGGATGGTTCTCAGACCCGAACCCGCTCATCTTTAATGGTGGATTCACTCACCCGTTAGACGCTGACACTGATGACGACAGCGCTCTCCAACTCTACAACGGTATTGTGGACTCTCAAGCCTACTTGTACCTCAAAGACATGAATGATGGTGCTGAGGTCTCTGGATTCTGGATTATCCTCTACGATGATGAGGGTGAACCAGAAAACAAGAAGGTGTTTACGAATCCTTGCAATCCAGACACAGATGGCGATACAGGTATCACCGACAGAACTCCGCAACCTGGAGCTTGGTTGAACTCCGACGGGTATGAACTTGCTCAGACTCCACCTACAGATCCAACAGATGGTGACTCCGACGACGATGGCCTTCTGGACGGTCTAGAGGGAGTATTAAACCAATACAGCAACCACACCAACGCTCTTGACTCTGACACAGATGACGACGGTTTGTTCGACATGCAGGAGATTCTCCTTGGTGCAGATCCAAGAGAGCAAGATACTGATGGAGACATGATCTCTGACGGAGACGAGTTCTACGTATTCTTCACTAATCCCAATGTCTGGGACTCAGACTTTGATGGACTTGGAGACGGGGAAGAGGTTTACTTCTGGCACACAAATCCACTGATTGACGATTCAGATGCGGATCGGTTGCTCGATGGAGATGAGGTGCTGATGTATGGAACGGACCCAATGGATGAGGACGGAGACAATGACGGTCTTACAGACTTTGAAGAAATCAAAGTCTACTATACAGACGGATTTGATTATGACTCGGATGATGATGGACTGAGTGACGGAGAGGAAATCGAACTTTATAATTCCGACCCGCTCTCTTGGGATACAGACCATGACTCTATTATGGAACCCAACGAGAATGGTTCTATGACCTTCCCGCTGAATGACTACTCCGAGGTCATGATCTATCACACCAATGTCACTGATGCAGACTCGGACCAGGATGGTCTTCGGGATGGTCTAGAGCTCTATCTAGGTTCTGGACTCATTGAATGGGATAATAATTCGCTTCCATGGTTCGTCAATGATACGATTATTGGGGGTAAAACAAGACTCATAATACCAGTCGATCCCATGAACAAAGACACTGATGGTGACCTCATACCTGATGGTACTGAGATGGCAATAGTAAACGTCTCAGGTCTCATTTATCCATTTAGAGCTATGACCCTTGAGTTCAGGTACAATACTTCGCCAGTTGATGCTGATAGTGACAATGACATATTGACTGATTATCAGGAGGTTCTGGTGTTCAATTCACAACCGGATAACATTGATACGGATAACGATACATTGACTGATTGGTGGGAGATTTGGGTCTATAACACGTCAGCATTGTATAATGACACAGATGGAGACGAGCTATTAGACAATGAGGAGACACTTACTGAGATATGGCCGTATGGCCCGTGGCCGCCTTCCAATTGGAGTATTGGTATGGGAACTGAGGATGGCTTGGCAATGCCGAAGTCAAGTTTCATCATTGCGGAAGACCATCCGATTCTGATGTTCGCACCTTCGCAGACTCCATTGTATCCGACGTCAGCTAATGATCCGGATTGTGATGACGATTGGTTGCCGGACGGGGCGGAGGTGAAATTCTACCATACGAATCCGTTGTCGGATGATACCGATCTGGATGGAATTCCGGATGGAATGGAATTCGATTCGGACTTTGATGGACTGGAAGACGGATTGGAGTTCAAGCTTCTTTTGTACAGATCTGGAGGAGTTTTCGATCCGGATTCTGATAATGACGGTATATTAGATGGAGCAGAATATTACCTCTACGGTACAGATCCTGCATCTGCAGATACAGATGGTGATGGATATCCCGATGGTCTTGAGATAGCCATAGGTACAGATCCAACAGTAATTACCACAATTGTGGAGTATGAGTATTACATCTCTGTAATGCGTGGTGAGGCGTCTATGGATATACTTCTACCTCTAGCAATCGTGGACAATGCGATGACCGTAGACGTGAATGTCCTGAACTACACACCATTCCAGGAGATGAAATTCAGGTATAACACCACTGATGGTTGGAGTGATAATTTCACTATGACCTATAGCACAGCCACAATGACGTGGATCTACAGCGATATGCAATGGGAGGTGGGTGGTTACAAGGTACAGGTCTTTGCAAAGGACTTTGAGGATAATGACTACATAGCTCAACGAGAATTCACAGTAGCAGCAGTACCGACTTATGGAGAACCAATTAGTCCATTAGTATTGATTGCTATCGGTCTTGGTGTTGGCTTTATTCTCTTCCCACTTCTGATATATGGAATGCCGCGATTGTGGCGGTTCATTAAGACAAAACGTGCAGAACGGGCAGCGCGGACTCCGTCAGCTCCGCCACCTGATACGAAGTCAGAGACCACAAGTAAGAAGAAGACTACAACGAGAAAGAAGAAAACATCCAGCCCAGATAAGGGCGATGAGGGAGGTGCATAGTGTGAAGTATAAACTGATGACACTGACATTCATGATAGTGCTGGTCGTTGGTACCTTTGGAGTCATTCCTAATGTACCCTTGGCTGTGAACGAGTCGACTCAAATGGAAGATCCAATGAGCCTCTTCAATAATGTACCTGGTGAGATTCAACCCGAAGTCGAAAATCTTCTCGCGGAAGAAGCACTGAACTACATTCAGAATATGCCCTCTGACAAGAATATTGGAGAGATACTCGGAGACCGCGTTAATGATTATACCCTGACCTATGAACCATGGAGGTCTAAGGCTGCGATACACGCGATTGCCTACGATGAACCTACAGGCTTCCTAGCGATGGGTGGTGGTTATCTATATGATAATCAGATACATATCTTCAGGTTGAATACTGAAACAAAGCTCTGGGACAAGGTTTGGGATACAGGTGACAGTGTTTTCCAGAGTGATGTCATGGCACTTGACTTTGGTGACACAGATCTCAATGACTTCATTGAGATAGTTGCTGGTTGTTCTGATGGCTATGTCTATGTCTTCGAACAGCGTCACATATACGACCCATACGCGAACACAGAGAATCAATTTGACTTGGTTTGGACAAGCCCTGGAATGTTCAGGGTATTCGATGTAAAGGTTGCAGATGTTGACCGTGACTACCGACCTGATATTATCGCAGCAGGCTGGGATAGTAAGCTTCACCTCTTCGAATATGATAACCACTCAGGTTATCCATTCGTAGAAGAGCATTGGATTACCTATAATGAGGTAGCACGTCTACAGGTTGGTGAAGATGAACTCATCTACACTGTCGAAACCGGGGATACGAACTACAATGGTCTTCCTGAGATTATCTGTGGTACAAGAGATGGAAGGGTCTATGTCTTTGAAAATGATGGAATAACCTTCAATATCAATGGTCAACCATTCCCGCTCATCTATGACAATCACTACTATCTGAACTGGACAAGTGAGAACTACACATGGACCCCAATCCTCTCAATGGATGTTGGACAACTCGATGATGATCCAGGCGATGAGATTGTACTTGTTGCACAGGGTCAAGGTGTTATGATTCTTGAATGGAATAGGTGGAGCCATACCTATGACTATAAGAAGGTCTACCGTGATTTCAAACCTTGGGAGACTTTTGGATTTTGGCAGCTAGACAACTATGTTGACCGGATGATATATGCTCACAATGTATCATACTACTCAATTCCAGCATCGGTCGTAGTAAACGAACCAATTCAGTATGTCTGGAATGAGATACTGGAAATATTCGAACCTGATGCTAGTGTATACCCGTATAACTCTGGGATGGCAGGACCGATGCATCTTGCTGGTGGTATAGACCAGAACTATTCGAGATTCCACGCGGATCTAGGTGTGGATAATGCCACAGCCATCCTCGACTTTGGTCTCGATGAAGAAGGCACGGGAGGAGCTAATGGCTACAACGACCTCATCATCTACTTCAAGTCACCCACTGATTTGAGTCATGTAGATTCAGACTTCTGGTTCTCAGTATCTCAGGATGGTACCTCCTGGGAATTGATATCGTCTGATAGATACGATCCCGCAGGTAGTGTTCTTGGTGTTGACGTTGATGATGCTCTATCTAGGAGGAAATGGGATTGGTTCAGATATGTCAAAATCATGGTCAATAATTCTGCGTATTATGAGGTCAATGGCATTGAACTCTTACAGGTCTATAACACCCTAACCGATTCGATCTCTGTTGAGATTGGACCGCTCAGGATGGATGGTATGACTTACCTTGCTGGTGGAACAGAACCTAACAAGATTCTTGTTGGGAGTGTGACCGGTGAAATCAACGCCATTCAATACAACGAAACAACCTTTGATTACGAGGTTATATGGGATTCTGGAGATGATGCTTTCTACACCTTTGGAGCAAATATTTGGGACATGGTATATGTTGGCAACACACCTGATGTACCAACATGGAACTGGCAGTATGGGATGCCATGGTTACCAGATGGAGGTACGACCTACAACTCATGGAGTTATGGTACACTCGATCCTTGGCTCTTTGGTAGTTCTACATTCAACTATTTCATGGGTACTAATGAAGGTCAGATACGAGCCTACACAGTTCCTGATGTTTTCCCACCTGGTCTTTCACCTGAAATCGACCTTACAACACAGTCGTACTTCAGTAGTATCAATGTTGAACTTCCACTTGATGGATGGGAGAGTGTTTCTGTCGAAGCGCCTCTATTCATGAATGGGTTTGAAGCCGCAAATGAATATAGTATATGGCCATTCATGGCGATGGGTGTCTTTAATCCTACTATTCCAATTGAGACTATACAACTTAGTGGTTATGATGACGATCCGACTAGAGCTACTGTTGTTTTCTACTATAGAGACTCAGAAGTTTCCAACTTTATACATCGGTTAGATCTCTTCGAGATGGATACAACTGGTGAGCTGACTGAGCTAATAAACATAGCAAAAGCCGAACCCAAACTAGACTTTGCTGACTACGATGGTGATGGAGATCTTGACTTTACTGTGTCCAATGGCTATGTCTACATGGCTAAGAACATGTGGTATGAGAGTGGAACTTTGAACTTCACCTACTCTCGTGGATACTTCGATACCATCAACTCAAAAGAAACCAGTAAAGTTTGGGGTCAACCTGAAATGGTTGATATCGATTCTGATGGGGACTTGGATCTCATACTCAGCTACGCAAATAGTATGGGTGGTACATGCTGGATTAACGAGGGTACTTCTGAGCATCCAATCTGGGTTGAGGATAAGAAGATCATGTCTAATCCGCTTCCGGAATCCAATATGAAATACCAGAATTTCACCGATATCAGAATTGTACCTAAACTCGGAGGTTACTATAGTGGATATACTCTTGAGAGATGGTACGAACTCTGGGGCTGGGATATGGACTTTGAATGGACTCTTGCAGGATATCGTGAATGGAACCAGAGGATTGGTTGGGCCACTCCTAAATTCGATACCACAGAGAGCTATATTGTTGCCACCTACCCAAGAGTGGCACAACTTGACTTCAGTCTCATGAGTGGAGATGTAGTTGGACTAGAGCTGTATAACAATATAGGTTTCCATGTCCATGAGTCGTGGAGTAATGATGCAGACTTGGAGGAATGGACGCTCTCAATCACATCAGGAGACATTGATGGTGATGGCAAGGGTGAACTAATAGTCGGAGATTATGACAACAACGTCTATGCATTCGAACATCTCGCAAATAACACCTACAAACGTATGTTTAGATCCTTTGATCTTAACCACACTGAAGTCACGGACATATCTCCATATCTCTATGAAGATTTAGAAGGAATTTCTGGTGATTTCAATAGAAGGATATGGGACCATGCGAAACACCTCGTTGCAGACGTCGACCTTGACCAAGATGGATACAAGGAGATAATCATTGCTGCTGATCTTCAAATCTATGTCTTTGAGGATGCTGGACTGTATGGAGGAGACCTCCTGACCTTCCAGTACTCTATAGATCTAAGGGATTCCTTATGGTCAGATCGGAGTGCGTTCATGGATATTGTGACTGAAATCACAGCGATGGCTGCTGGCGATGATCTCGATTACAATGGGGAACTTGAACTAGCAGTTGCAGCAGGACCCTACCTATTCATCTATAATATACCAGTGGGAGAGTTCGATGGCTTCGAAGACAACGAATTCTTTGTCACCTCACCCGCCTTGGAAGGTAGATACTACCTTGTAGGCAATCCGGAATTTGAAACTCTCAGATACTATTACATCAATGCCATGGTCCTTTGCGATACGGACCAAGATGGTTACAAGGAGGTTCTTATCGGAGGAGTAAATGACACTCGTCTAATTCATCAAGACGGATTTGTATTGCTTTACGAATGTCGAGGTGGAACCTTCTATAGAGCATGGCAGGCTCCGAAGGAGGTCACCTATTGGAATCCTGTTAGTGTTCTGAAACTGGATGATCAGGATCTTGATGGTTCTCAAGAGATAGTCATTGGTCACACCAATGGATTCGATCTTTGGGAATGGATTCCAGGCACTGATTCTCAGTATCAAAAGGTGGAATATGTTACTGCATCGCCAAACTATCCTGTGATTCCACTAAAGACTACCTATAATGGTGCAGATGTACTACTTGATTCCGCTTTTACAAAGCGGTCAGTCAAGGATCTAGCACAGGGTCGTGGTATAACTGATGGCGGAATCCTAATGGTGTATGAAAATAGTGAGGAGATTTGGTTCAAATGGTATGCTGAGGCTGCTGACGGTTGGACCGTTGGTAACCCATGGATGAATTTGGCTGGTCTGGCCTATACAGGGAACACCACTCCAATTGTTTCCGAGCTGAATCCAAGTGTTCTAATTCTATCAAATGGTGACATATACTGCGCATGGGAGGCAACTACATCTGGAGGTGTACGTTATATTGCTGTCACTTTTGGTGATGCATCTACTGGAAGTTGGTATGGACCATATCTCTTGCAGGACTTCAGTGGTTTTGGTTGGACTCATCGCTTTGAACCGAGTCTTTTTGAGCTAAATTCAACCCACATCGGATTTGTGTACATGTATGATAGCTACAGCATGATTGGTGGAGTCTACACGTATGGAGGTGTGGGGGCATATTGCCGTCCAAAGGACATGTCAGGATTATGGACCTCTCTTACCCTTCAGATGTTCTTCAATGATCGATCCTATTTCCAAGCACATGATGTTGATGTTGTCAAGTTAGCCGATGGTGACTTCGCAATTGCAATGTCAGCTGTTTACACCCGTGCAGGAAAGGCAGATCATGATGTTTGGGTCGTGATTGGTGATCGTTATTTCAACTTCACAGAGGCCAACCCACATCAAGCTACAACATCATATGATGATGAGATGTTCGTATCTATTGACGAGCTGAATTCAGATGAACGTGCATTAGTAGTTGCATACGAGTCTATCGGAGTGCCACTTGAAGATAGACTTGGAATGGTTTCAAGTACGACAAAGGGAAGAGAATGGAGTGAGCAGGAAACTCTCAACACCATTCCACGATATATCATCAGAGAGGAGATGCCAGGAGGGTATGTATACTATTCGATAGATGGATTCCCATTCAATATCTATCAATTATCCATCTTCTCACCCTCAGTGATTGCTCGAGATGACGCTGGATTTCTTTACACTGCAACATTCACATACACATGGTACTTCAAACCCTTCGATAATAGGTTGAAGCTCTGTGTCCATGACATTGTATATGGACAAAATTTGCAGTCTGATTTCACATTGAACCATCTACGCGATGTTGTCGACTTAGATGTCGGAGACACTGACTCTGATGGTCGACGAGAGGTTGTGGTTGGATTCGGGAATCAAGTTGGTGTCTATGAGATGAAGTCGTCCAATAATGGAACGAACTTCATGATTCATGAAGAAGCTTGGCTCTCTAATGAGTTCGAACATCCTGTTACAGGAGTCACTGTCTACGATACTAATGGAAACGATTGGGAGGAGATTGGTATCTCAACAGAGAGAGGTGATGTCTATATCTGGGAATATATTGATACTTCCGAGGGTGCAATCGACCTTTGGTTCTCTGAGCAGATATGGTCTACCACTGCATCCGGAGATCAAGACCCTCTATATGATGGTCTTCTAACGCCTGATGTCACTCATTCCTATGACATTGATGCCGATGGATATGATGAGTTGATTTTACCGTCTTATACTGATGGAAGTATCAAAGTGGTGGATAGACATGGGAATGAGCTCTGGACAAATACAGATGCTTCTGACGGGTACAACAACGTAATCCTGGCAGATCTGGATAATGATGGTGTGCCTGAAATAATTGGTGCTTCCAAGGACGATAACCTATATGTCATTGATATAATCACAGGTGAAGTAATCTGGGCTTATTTGGACCCCTCAGATTCTCTGTACTCGGTTGTAGCAGGTGATGTAACAGGAGATGATATTCCTGAGATTGCTGTCACTGATGATCAGGGATTCATCTATATCCTGAATAATACAGGTGGGCTCATAAACCAAATTGATACCGTTGGAACATTCATTTATTCTCCCTTGATTGGTAACTTCACAAATTGCACGAGACCGCAGCTTGCGTTTGTAACCTGGAATGAGACAATTGTGGTGATGGATCCAATCGATGAAACCATTCTGTATAAGAGTCCTGGTGGTACAGCCAGTCCATTTGTGTCAATGGTACCATACCTGCATAATGAAGATGAGTATACTGACCTAGTATTTGTCTATGACAAAGTTAGCATTCTTGATGTATACAATGGTTCAGTGATATACAATTCAACCACTGATATAGGATTCCCGCACAAGATCTATGTGTTTGATATAGATGGGGATAATTCAACAGAAGTGCTTACATTGACACTTGACCAAGGTCTGTATCTAGAAGAACTAGCTTCAAACAGTCTACAATGGCATTACAACATGGACTCGGAAATGCATGTCATTTGGGATGTAGCATTCGGAAATGCTGGTGGTGCAGGAGAGACTGATATTTTCGTTGCGGCTTCTGAATACCTGCAAAACGTGGGATATGTTATTGCGATTGATGGTCAGAATGGAATTCCAATGTGGTTCAACTATACAGGTGGCGATCTCGGAGAGATAGTGTCCGCTAAACTTGAACCAGGTGCTTACGACTCACTAGTTGTCTGGGATATGACTAATGAGAAATACATTGCTGTTTCTGGTCGAGAACCAATCCTAGAGGTCGTTGAGCCTGCGTTTGAAAACCATGGACTCTATTGGCAGATGAATGTTGATGGTGTCTATCAAGTATGGGCACAGGACTTCAGTGGTGATGGTCTTGATGAAATTCTCGTTGCGAGTTCAGATGGATTAGGTCACTATCGGCTAGAGATGATTAATGGCAATGACCTTCAAACTCGTTGGTCATTCAATACGGACTACAAGATATCACAGCTCAGGCTTGGCTACCTCAATGACTATCTGCAATACGACATCGCAATTTGGGTTGGACTGAGTACCGTCTACATCCTTGACGGATCTAATGGTGAGTCATTAGCAGAAATCAAAGTTGGTGACATGTACGAGGTTGAAGGGATTGTGATTGATGATTTCGATCCCACTCCAGGAAGTTATGAAGAGCTGGCCATTCTCATCCGGCAATGGTCTGGAGGTTCTGCTGTCTATGTCGAGTGGTATGATGGTGCAGGAACTGCGCTCTATGACACTACTGCAGATGGATTCACTTCTACAGCTGCTTCGTGGCGTCTGATCTCTGGTGAATTCACAGGCGATGGAAATCCTGATGTTGCATTTGGCTCGTCTACTGTTCAGACACGAATGTATCGAGGTCAAAACGGAGGGTACTACGCTTCTCTGGGACCAAGCTCAACCTACGCATTGATGGCAGGTAATCTGACCGGCAGTAGTTATGATATTCTGATTGTAATGGACTCAGGTTCGGATATTCACCTCCTGGATCCAATTGGAGGTGGAGGTCCAACTATTCCATTCAGTACAGGAGTTGTGCGTGAGATTCTTGTCAAGGAACTCGATGGTGCTCCTGGAGAAGAGGTCATAGTCAATGTTGAAGCGGAAGGCGTCCTTGCATACAATAACCTGGCTAATGAGGTTTGGAGATTCGACGCTCCATTAGTTCTGGGTGGTAAAGACACACGGATTCGATGTGCTGACATGAACGGTGATGGTAGGAATGATGTTGTTCTGACCAATCGGGAATGCATCAACGTAATTGACGGTATTACCACCCGCCTTCTCTGGCACTACTGGAGGAGTGATCTACTAGGTAACACAGACCCTGTCCTTGGTCATTTCTATGATAATGGAAACAAGGATGTTCTATGTTTCAGAGATGATAGTATCTATGTAGTTGCTCATTCTCTTACAATTCCACCAGTTCCAGCTGCTCTTGTGGTAGCAGGAAGTTCAGCCCTCATAGAATCTGTCGTATATGCGACACTACTTGGTGCACCGATGCTTTTAGTGGCTCTCGCAATCCCACTACGCAAGTATAGAAAGCGAGAGGAATAAACCCCTCTCCCAAGCTCCCGTACAATACGGGAGCTTTCTCATCTTTTTTCTTTCAATCCCGCCTAGATTGAATCCCCTAAGGATATACCAAAAGCGTGAGGAAGAATAATTCCGAATTAGCTCATGATATGAATCAGGAGCATTCCTCTTTATACTCGGTCATCTTATGATTCTTAGTAAGAAATCTTTATCCAAAGAATACGCTTTATAGATTAGATGCTCCTTTTTCTTCTATACAGGAAAATTACCAGGCGCAAGAAAACCTAATTGATTTGGTGATCTAATTTCCAGCCTAATTTCAAGTTCCCATAAAGTATATACATTGGATATTCACTGTGCTACTGGGTATCACTATGAGGGTGAAAGGCATTCTATTGTACTTGTTTTTGGTCATAATAGCAGGTTCATTTGGTTCAGAGGCATCAGCTTCGGTTGAACTTTCTCAAACTCATTCTCCAATTACAATTCTTTCAGATGGAGACTTTCCTGTTTATGGATTCAGTGGTTCCGGGACAGTGGGAGATCCGTATATCATTGAAGATCTTGAATTCGATCCTGATCCCTCAGATGAAGCTCAAATCACAATAATGAACACAAATGCATTCTTCAAAATAAGGTTCTGTGAGTTTTATTACTCTGGTGTGAGTGGCACCAGTGGTGTCTTGCTTTACAATGTTACAAATGGAGTCGTTGAGGATTGTTCCTTCGTATCATATGATTTTGCAATAAATCTATACAATTGTGAGGATTGTACTATCCAGAACAATATAATCGATTCATATAGAGGGATACAGTTACAGAGTTCAGATTCTTGTTCAGTGATATCAAACTCTATGAATCGTGTTTCGTACCCAGTGCGAGTTTCTGGGTGTACTGATATTGATGTCGTATCAAACAATATAACGCAGTCACAAGAAACCGGGATTCAGATTTCTGTTTCAGATTCTTGTGTCATTGAATCAAATTTGATAAGCACAGTTGATAGCACTGCAATTTCGATAGGTAATTCAGATAACGGGCTTTGTAGCTCAAATTATATTGATTTTGATGGGTACTCCTATTATTATATAGATAGTGCGATTGAGATTTACGGTTCAGAAAATTGGAATATTGACCACAACATTGTGGAAGGCGAATCTGGTGGAAGTATTTCAATTGATGCTGGAAACTATCTAAATTTCCTCAACAACACGCTTTCTATGGGAATATTTTTAGGTGATGACCCAATACATCATTACAATTTCACTGATAACACTGTTAATGGTAAGGAGCTCCTCTTTTTAGATTCTGAAGCTGATTTATACATTCATGCAAGTTACTATGGTCAACTTCTCTTTTATGATTGCACAAATGTGCGGATTAGCGATGCTGTGACAACAAAAGCAAGTACTCAGTTAATAATGTGTACAAATTGCACGATTGAGACTTCACAATTACTAGACAGTAACTATGATGCAATCATGATTACTAGCTCGGCAGGATCTAACATTACCGAATGTATTATTGAATCTCCTTTTGATGGAATCTCTTGTTCAAATTCTCCAGAAACAAGTATCACCTCATGTACGATTGAAGCTGAATTGAATGGTATTTACATCTCAGGTAGTCCCAACTCACGCATTATCGACGTTTCTATAACCAGTGAAGGAAATTCTATTTTTTTAGCTGGATCGGATAATTCAGTTATTAAAGACAATATTCTAGAATCTACCTCTTCTTCCTCCTCTTCTCTCTACATGACATCAAGTATGTGTGTGATTGAGAATAATCAAATGAATAGAGGTGTATTGATAGGATATACAATGAGTTTTCAATATTATCTCCATGAATTTAGAAATAATTCAATAGGATCTAAGGAACT
>CAYWJO010000063.1:0-15406 GCA_964458565.1 uncultured archaeon
CAACCCGTGGAGAATGCATGCATTGCATACGTACTGACTTCTGCGGAGTATAATCAGTATCTCAATGGGACTCCTATCACTGAGCTTGGCACATTATATAAATTTGAGAACAACACACGCGGGGTTTATGATGCAACGATAGATGGTGGAACTACTCTGTATCTTATCTTGTTCAATAATGCTGTTATTGATTCTTTCTGGTTCTTCTTCTATTCTTCTACTCCGCTTTCTTATTTTCCCACTGCTTTAATCGGATTTTCGGGGTTGTTTCTCATTGTTCTCGGACTGATGTGGTATTTCAATGGATGGAAACGATATTTCATGGGAGGTCTTGCAGTAAACCTAACCCTATTTATCGTACGCATCTTCACATTGACGACATATTCTCTTGGACTTCCCGACATCTTTGAATCCCTCATACACATTGAGTTATACAATGACTACCAATTCTTCTACGTGTATTGGATTCCTGAATTATTCAATGGTGTGTGGCCTTATTCTAATGAGATGCTGGGTTACATCTATCCTCCACTTTGGATATATTCTGTATCCATATTTGGATACGTTCCACCATGGTTACCAGGATTGATACTATTTTCATTCAATGTACTTACGGGGATTCTGATTTACAAAATAGCTTACACGCTTTTTGGAGATGAGAAACGCTCAACATTTGTGATGCTTCTCTATCTTCTCAATCCTATTACTGCGCTCTATGGCAGCTTTATGTGGCTAAATCCAACTCCATTTGTCTTCTTTGTTGTTCTAGCTTTTCAACAAGCGCTTGAGAAAAAGGAGAGAAATGTGTTTGTTGCTATAGCAATAGCAACGCTCTACAAACAATTTGCGGTGATTTTTTTCCCGATTCTATCTCTACTTTTCATAAAACATAACGCTGAGGTTGGTTCTCGCAAGGGTGTAATTCATTTCCTGAAGCACACAATACTCTATGCAGGAATTGTTGGTGTTATATCACTACCTTTCTTGATTCTTAGTTTTGACAACTTTGTTGGTAGGATGTTCATAACAGGGAGTTCGATGGGCATCTATAATTTCGTTCCCGGTCTCTCAATGACGGTACAATTCAATACATTCTTTCTGTGGTTGGGATTTCCAGAATGGTTCACAAACATCATAGCCTTTCTTCTACTTTACTTCGTACCGCTCATCATATCTGGTATAATCATCTATCTCAGTTATCGAAGCTATAAACCTAAGATTAATGCAGTTGAAGAACCCGAAATGCACTTCCGTTTGTTATTCACAAAAGCGCTCCTTTGGAGTTTTACTCTTGTCATGGTCGTACAAACCTTCTATCCGCGTGGCTCATACAAATTCTACCTTCTCGCTTTAATCCCTTTTGCAATTTTATTATTTGACTATGAAGATCTTTCATGGTGTATGGAGAAATCCTTCAAATTCTCTAAGCGTCATCTCTTTGTACCTTTGATGATAATCTCTGTTTTTGTATGCTATCGCTATGTATACCTGTGGATTCTTTCTGCTTGGACATTGTTCTACCTTTGGAAAAGCTGCGAATTAGCAAATATCAAGAATTCACTGACCCGGAGATTGTCAAGGTCCGAAGATATTCAATCTGTATGGGATACGATTTACTCTGATGAGGAGGTCATTGCTTAACCTTAGGTTTATCTCTGAGTTAGTCCTTTCTTTCCAAGACTTTCTGGTTTCCCAATCATTTCTGCAATGTCGTCATACCCATATCTGATAGCAAACGTATATGCAGTCATTCCATCATCATCTCGAACTGATGTGTTTGCACCATGAGCTAAAAGAGCTGCAACAATCTCCCTATATCCTTCCCTAGCTGCGAACATCAATGCAGTTTCCGAGAATTCTGTGGCTATGTTCGCGTCTGCTCCGTGTTCAAGTAGACTCATAACTACATCTAAATGGCCAGCAGCACTTGCTTGGAGTATTGGTGTCCATCCCACTCTGTTTTGTGCGTTGATATTGGCTCCGCTTTCAAGTAGTAGATTTACAACATCAAAGCGACCCCTTAGGGACGCCCACAATAGAGGATTCAGACCTCTGCCTCCAACTACTTCTATGTCCGCTCCCTTCTCCAATGCCTTTCTCACACCAGAAATATCGCCATCATGAGCGGATATTAATAGTAATGCATCAGATTCAGATAGAGAATTTATCGATGGTTTAACAAACTTGATTCTGTATTTCTGAAGCATTTCGACAATGAATTCTGAACTATAAACTGACATTTGTCCGACATGAATGACATCATCCATGATTCGACTGGGAAAATCTTCAACCGAATCTAGTAGTAATTTCAAAATATCCGGGTGTCCATCCCTTGCAGCGAGATGCACAGGCGTCATGTCCACTGCATCTGTTATCAATAAATCCGCCCCTTTCTCAATTAGAAATTTCGCAATTTCGTAATGTCCTTCACTAGCCGCTATATGTAATGCTGTATGGCGGAAAACCTCATTTTGAGAATTGATGTCAGCTCCTTCTGTTATACATCTTTTTACATCTTCGAGGTCTCCTGATTTAGCTGCTTTCCATAATCGATCTTCAATGGGCATAATATCAGATTCTCTACATATTGTAATATATTTTTGAAGCGTTTGTAATAACTTTTGATTGTACAGGCGCAAATGATGAATGGTTCTGATATACGTCAGGATTTGGAATTAGTCAAGAATCTACTACTTGCAGGAAAATATGATGAGGCTGAGTCCTTGCTCCAGAACACCATAAATATTCAAGAATCGAAAACGAGATGTTCATGAGGCTTCTTTTAGACATTTCAAATACTCAAGAAATCAAAGATTGGCTAGTTCGAATGTACTTTCCGAATTATGTGTGATCAATACTCTACATCAAAGATTTCATTCTTCTCTGCATAGTCGTGAGCTTCTTCAATCCCACCGAACTCTTTCAAAATCTCATACGTAAAGTACTGCTGATCTGGTCTATCAATCTCGATGACTGGTCTTGGTTTATCTCCAGCTGCTTTGTAAATGCGAATAAGGCACAATTTCTTTGAATTATCCGCGCCATCGATGACTCTTATGATGTCCTCGTACTCCTCATTCTGTGGTGCCATGCCCTTTTCTTTGGAAAATGCTATCTAAAGGTATTATGTGGATGTCTTCGTGATGATTCATTAAATCTCTTTTTAATATAATAAACTACCTTGAAAGAAATGCTGATATCTTCTCTCCAACAGAATGAGCTGCTTGGATATATTCGGGTCTCTCCCTAATCTCTCCTCGCTTATTGACTCCTGTTGCTATGATTCTATCCATGAGATTCATATTCACATAATCAAAAATATCTTCAAACATTCCTACTACATGTTGCGCTGTGCTAAGATGTGTTGATTCATGTGGAATCACGATAATTGCTTCTTTTCCCTTGAAAATTTCTCTGTCCAAACCATACCATCTATCAATGAAGGATTTCATCTGAGCAGTGACTGACCACCAATATACTGGTGTTCCGAATATCCAAATAGCACTTTCTTCCATTTTCTTGGTTAATTGCAGCATATCATCCTCCTGGATACATTGTCCTGTCTTTTTACATGAGTCGCATGCTCTGCAAGGAGCTATATCAAGATCGTAGAGGTTAACTTTATCGACTTCGATCTGTGATTTTGAGATTTCTGCAAGTAAAATGTCCATGAGAATATCCGTGTTCCCATTTTTTCGAGGACTTCCTTGAATTCCAAGAACCTTCTTTGATTCACCTGTCATATTACATCCTTCCGATGGTTGCTTAGTTAACTCTGCTGAATCTTCTAGCAGATGTTAGCTGCTCATCCAACTAATCGTTTCTGTTATTCAAGAATCTAATTTCAGAGCTGCAGATATCCTAGTTAGGAATTGATTTTCAGTTGGAATCATACCCACGAAAGAAAGTCGATTGTTGACTGACAAAATGGGGGCAGATGTAGCTAGAAATGAAGAAAATCTATGATCATCAAGTACTGTATTATCTCCGCTTCCTCGTAGAGTCGCATTCAACCATTCAATAGCTTCATTTATTTGCTCTCTAGTGTCATATTTTGCAATACGTACACAGATACTATCTCCAAACCTATCTTTAGCTGCTTCAAGCAGTTGATTGACTTTGTTCATAGGATTGTTGACCGATAATGTGAATACTCTTGTATTTGGATCAGTTTGGGTTGGAATGTTGATGAATGGTGTTACCTCACCACACGAATCCTCTTCTTCGGTTACTGGTTCCTCTTCAATGATACCTAAACCTGGTATCGGTGGAAACACGGTGATTATTACTTCCTCAACACACTCTTCATCTGTCATAATAATGCTCTACTCAATCGATTGAATATAGGATTATTGTTGTAGATGAATTTCCTAAATTTCATGGTCTGAACAATGCACTGGATTAATATGGTTCGATATTATCATTGTCGGGAATGGCGTTTGACTATGAGGTCGTTCTGTAACATAAACAAAAAACAGCTTCTATGTATTACATTGGTTGGAATTATATTGATATCTGCAACTCCGCTTTTAGGAAACTTGCAATATCATTCAACAAGAGATAATCTGTTTCAATCTAAAATCGCAGACACATCTCTCCTAAAAAGCGACGATTTGCTTGTTGATGTCACATTCGATTTTGCTGGATATCAAGTACCTTATGAACTAGTTGAAACTACAACAGGTGATTATATCTTTACAGGATACTCATCGCATGAAACTGGAACGAATGACGTATGGCTTGCCAAGTTGAATCCAAGTGGAGGTATGATTTGGAATCGCACATTTGATCGAGGTTCTGCGGATGTAGGAAACGCTCTTTTAGAAACTGATGATGGTGGATTTCTGATTGCTGCTTATACTAGTAATGGACCAAGCTATAATGACATCTGGTTAATCCGTACCGACTCTCAAGGTCAACACCTGTGGAATAGGACCTATGGAACTCAATATTATGATTATTCTGATGACATTCTTGAAGCAACATTTCAAGCAGAATATGAAATCGATACAATAGGTTCTACATCTTTTGTATCGATTCTTCTCTATTTATTCGATTAGTGTGTGCAGAAACATAAAGGTTGCATGAATTTTCATAGAGCCTGCTCATAGATATGAAGATCAAGACAAATCCAATTGTGAAATTACGAAATTTGAGAAGAGAAAATTCTCAGAGGAAATAGGAGTAGCCCCTCCAAGAATCTGCGATAACAACCTTCAGGTAT
The DNA here is from genome assembly GCA_964458565.1 of uncultured archaeon. GTDB lineage: Archaea > Asgardarchaeota > Thorarchaeia > Thorarchaeales > Thorarchaeaceae > CAYWJO01. Next base: position 5,225 of record CAYWJO010000063.1, read on the forward strand.
AGCTGTTAAGCGACTGAAATGCACTCTATTTCCTATAAATTTCTTAAAGAATGAAATGAGAGTGATTAGTGTGAGTGATGGTGGTGTATCGTATACCTTCTGACAGCTTTATACTGTAAAATAAAAAGTTCTTAATAGGATTTACGTTAGATTGTAGCTTGTCAATCAAGAGTTTGTTAAATACCCTAACCGGAGACGTTGTAATGCCATCCCAGATACCAGATTGTGCTTGGACAATTTCACTAAATGAGGGTCCATTGCAACCTGGACGACCCAGAAGTTACCCTATGGGACTTGAGCCTAGCATGGTATGGCCCAGCCTAGCAGATGTACCAATTGACCTTGACGAGCAATTTTGGGAAATGCTGCCGTGCCCACCAACAAAACCAATCGATGATGGATATAATCAAGGCGTTCCAATTGGAGGCATGGGCTGCGGAAGCATAGGACGAGGTTACAAGGGGGACTTTGCACGATGGCATCTTCGAACGGGCGCTCATGAATATTACCCCTCTTTACCCAATCAGTTTCATTTGAGAGTTAAGGGGAAAGGGAAACCATTTCTTCAGACTCTAAATCCGAGGGTCCCTGATGAATCTCGATTGAGTTCGTGGAGTTGGGGAATGCGAGCTTCCAGGGCCACATATTATGCCCTATTCCCTCGCGCGTGGACAACCTATAATTTCCGTGATATTGGAGTTGAAGCCATTTGCCAGCAGCTGACTCCAGTCATTGGAGGTACTTATCGAGAGAGTTCCTACCCTGTAGGTGTCTTCTCTTGGTTGCTTAAGAATGTCACAGATGATAGACTTGATGTTTCATTAATGTTCACTTGGGAGAATGCAGTATCTCCAACTCAACCAAAAATCGATGGCACTCATTCACTGGTCGATTGGCCAAACCCTAACCGACTCTTTTTAGAACTCCGACAGGAACGTAATGAAGCAGCCAGTCCAGTTTCATTTGGGATGGGTGTTGAAGGAACAGAAGAAACAGAACTCACAAGTTGCTCGCATTTCGATACTGAATCAAAAGGTCGTGAATTATGGCGGAGTTTCAAGAAGGCTGGGATTTTGGTGGAATCTATACCACGCTCATCTAAGCATTCTCATAAGGAGGGAGGAGCACTATGTGCCAAAGCACGGCTCGAACCTAATGAATCGACTGAGATAACCTTCGCACTAAGTTGGGATATCCCGATAATCCAATTCGGAGAAGGGCGAAGGTGGTATAAGTACTATACCCGATTTTTCGGAACTGATGGAAGATATGCCATTCCCATAGTCACAGAAGCTCTGGATAATTGGCGAACTTGGATGGACATGATTGAAGAATGGCAAAGACCTATTTTGGAGTCAAATCGACCTGCGTGGCTTAAGTCTGGTCTTTTCAATGAGTTATATTTCCTAGTTGATAGTAGCTCATCATGGATTATTGGAGAAGTTGATGAGAAAATAGACCTAAGGGGTTTGGGACACTTTGGATATCTAGAATGTTTTGAGTATCCATACATCAATACTTACGATGTATTATATTACTCGTCATTTGCAACTTTAATGAATTGGCCTGAACTTGACAACAGTATTCAGCGAGACTTTGCTGCTACAATTGATATTGAAGATAACAGTCCGCACGCTTTGCTTGTTGATAAGAAAGTAGTTCCGAGAAAACGTAAGGGCGCTGTGCCTCACGACCTGGGAATGCCTCAGGAAGATCCTTGGTATAGGTTAAACGCTTACGCCTACTTAGATTGTGGAAGATGGAAGGACCTGAATCCCAAATTTGTACTTCAAGTTTATCGAAACTTTGTGTTCACAAATAATGAGGAGTTTTTGAAGTATTGCTGGTCCGCCGTAAAACAAGCAATGGAATACGTTGATGCATTCGACAAGGATTTTGATGGCATCCCTGAAAACGAAGGAATCCCTGATCAGACATATGACAATTGGAGGATGGAAGGTCCCAGCGCTTATTGTGGCAGTCTGTATTTGGGTGCAGTTCAAGCAATGATTGCTATGGCAAAGAAACTCGGAGATGAAAGTACGGAAAAGAAGTATCATTTTATTCTAGAAAACGGAAAACGAGCGTTTGATGAGAAGCTCTGGAATGGACAGTATTACAACTTCGACAGTAGTAATGCAAAGCATCATGACAGTATTATGGCCGATCAACTGGCAGGGCAGTGGTACATGCATGTTTGTGGTCTACCAGATATAGTACCCAATAAGAAGGCAATTTCGGCTTTGCAGGCAATTTATAATTTCAATGTTCTAAGATTTCAGCTCGGTCAAATGGGTGCAGTAAATGGAATGCGTCCTGATGGAACGCCTGACGACACCTGTGCTCAAAGCTCAGAAGTCTGGACAGGTACAACCTATGCGCTTGCAGCATTCATGATTCATCTAGGACTTGTTGAGCAGGGACTAAAAACAGCATTTGGTGTTTATAATATGACCTACAAGGAGAGAGGCTACTGGTTTCGGACGCCTGAGGCATGGACTGAACATGGTAATTTCAGAGCCTCGATGTATATGCGTCCCTTGTCAATCTGGGCTATAGAGCACGCTCTCCGAAGTCTTGAGTAGTCATCTTAATTCAGAATTTTCCTTGATGCAAGAGAGTTGATGTGTTCGCAGGCTAATCTAAACTTAGTGATTGACCTATTTTCTCTATCATTTGTGCTATAATCCCTCCCCCCCCACCAAACCAAAAAAAAAAAAACAAGTGACTTAGTATTATTCATAAAAAAAAAGAGGGAAGGTTGTAATCTTCACAACAACCTCCTCTCTTAAGCCAACTTACACGGATCTACGTTTGTACAAGACAACGACAACAACAACTACTAGGATCGCGAATCCGGCTCCCACGATGAGAAGTGTGTAATCCCCTGGTGGAGGTGGTGTAGTTCCTGTTGATTCTAACGCGAAGACGATGGCAAGTAGGTTTGCATTCTGAGTAGCGCCTGCAAAGGGACTGCTTGGTAGCATTGGATTGGTCACACTGTTGGGCCAGTTCTCCCAGTATGTTGTACTGTAGATTTGCCAGTCAGCATGTCCTGCTAATGGAATCACAGGCATTTCTTCACCAAGGATCGTTTGTAGCTCGTTAGCGACAGCCCATTGTGCGGCAGAGCCTGCAGGGTGGGTATCAAGTTCTTCGATGCCGTCAATGAAATCCTGATTATACCAACCACCCAGAGGAGCATTCACTCCTCCACCTGCGCTTGCACTGTCGGGTGAGAACATCTGGAAGTAGCGCTCATACATGTTCATGTTTATTTGACCAGACATGACCATGTTAGCAAGATCGAAATTGTAATTATTCATTCTTACCTGAACAGTACCCCAACCGCTAATGAACTCGACTTGAGTTTGAATGTTGAGTAGGCTGGAGAATGCCTGAGCTGCCACTTGGTCCATAGCATTGACATCTGTCCATCCCATGAAGTCAAGGATTGTATATGGAGCAGTTGAGTTCGATTCCATGTTCCACTCTTGGAGTGGGTAGTGCTTGACGGGATCACTAGGTGTGACTCCTTCCTTCGTCCACCATACTCCTTCTTCAAAAGTACAGTACGTTTCTAGAATGTCAATAGCATCTTCTACGTTGTACTCGATTGCGTATTCGGCTTCGAGTGTTTCGTTCAACAATGCTCTGGCAGACTCGTCGTCTGCAGGAATCAGGAATGGACTAGGATCCTTCAAGTAACCACTAGAAACATCACTCATAGCAGAGTAGTTCAACACTTTAGACATAGCCTTGTGAAGCCAAGACTGATTCAGTGGGTAGTTCTTGTGGTTTGGAACAAGCATTACTGGTGACTTGTCTGGGAAGAATGGCAGGTCATCAAAGTATGTTACTACGTTCGGGAAGTCTTCCTTGACATCACTCAGTCCTGCAAGATAATTGCCGTCCCAATCAAGATCTCCATTTTCCATGGCGAGAAGTGCGAGTTCGTTACTAGAGTATGATGTGTACCCGAAGTAGTTTGGTTCGGGTAGTCTACCAAAATCGGTATCGTCTACACCCCACCAGTTACCGTTAACCGCCCCAATCGTGGTTGTAGCGTCATGGAAGTACGGTAGGTACATACCAGATGCGACCCTCCACTTGGCAGGCACCATCCCGGTATCTTGCCAGTCATTGGTGTATGTTGACAGGTCACCACCATTTGTTGCATTAATGTCTGACCATACTGCTTCCGGAAATATGAGAAAACCATAAGTCAGTTGTCGATATACTTCACTGCTCGCTGCATATGCTGGAAGAATATTTACATTAACTACCGTATCGCTCACCTTGTCGAAGGCTGTGCTAACGTTTCCTATTCTTTGAACCAGAGAACCGATTTGACCGGTTTGCTGGAGTATTTCAAACGAGAAGATGACATCATCAGTTGTTATAGGCGTAGTATTAGTAACGAGGTTACTGCCTATTGAAGTCCAGTGAAGCCCGCTTCTCAGTGTAATCTGTATAGTGTCAGAATCTAACCATTCGATGGTATCACCGAGCCAGCTAATGATTTCTCCTGTTGCCACGTTCGTCCCGAACATAGGTTCATACATCAGGTAGGTAGTCCAGCCTTGGTTTGAGCCCATATTCCAGGGTTGGTAGCTTCCAGGGTTCATTCCGAAACCAGCCCCCCACACCGTTTCGTTTCTCGGAACTGAGGTTTGAGCGGCGGCCGGATTCATATTTAAACTGGAGAATACCATTACACCCACTAAGATACCGATGATCATAGCGGTTGTAACCCTATTTTTTCTTTTCATTTGGTAATTCCCTTCCTAATTGGTTGTGCGATTAATATTGTTGTTTGAACGTAATACATAAGCAATTAGGGAGTTTTGGTGAAAAAAAAATCGGCAGAAGTGGCAAATCGCTGAAAAAAACGGAAAGCAAGAATGAAGTGGTTATCGAATTACCTCAACAGAATTTCAAGTTGTTTCTGGAAAGATGAAACAATTTTTCCGGCCAACTTAAGGAAATTCATCCCATTTTTCATATAAACTAGGAACTGCTCCAAGAAGTTCCTTAGTATACGGATGCTCCGGACTGCAGAAAACATCATTAACAATGCCTTGTTCGACTATTTCTCCTTCCTTCATGATAAGAACTCTATCAGAAACGTATTGGGCTTGACCAATGTCGTGCGTTATGAATAGCACAGACAATCCATTTTCCTTTTTCAGAGTTAGAAGTAAGTTCAAGACACCAGCTCGAGTGGACGCATCTATCATGCTAGTAGGTTCATCGGCTATCAACAACTGTGAACCGATGAGAAGAGATCTTCCGATAAGTAGCCTCTGCATTTGGCCACCGCTCAGCTCGTGAGGGTACCTACCCAACACTTCATTGGGATTTAACCCGATTGATGAGAATATGGATTCGATGACCTCTTTTCTTTCCTCATCGTCTAAGTTATCTTCGCGGAGTCCCCACGATCTGCTAATAATATGGTCGACTTTGTAAAACGGGTTGAATGCAGAGTAGGGATCCTGAAAGACTGCTTGTACTTGTTTGTAGTAATCTCGTATCTTGTAAGAATCGATGCTTCTATCGTTGAGAGTAATATTGCCAGATGTTGGCTTAATCAATCTCAGTATCATCCTGGCTATCGTTGATTTTCCACTACCACTCTCACCTGCAAGAGAAACAATTTCACCTCTTTTTATATCGAAAGTTGCGTTCTTTGCGGCTTGAGTGATTTTTGTTCTAATGAGGCCAGAAGTGTATTCCTTGGTCAGATCTTCACAACTGAGGACGATTTCATTGTTCTCCGTCTTTTGTTTATCTCCCATTTTACTACCCCGTTTTTGAAGTTAATAACCAGCAGGATGCTCCCCTCTTTCCATCTCCATCCATGATCATCTCTGGCTCTTTAGTCTTACAGACATCCATCACGGATGGGCATCGTGGATGGAACCTACAGCCAGTAGGAGGTTCTCGTAGGTCCGGAGGTGATCCTGGGATGGATTTCAACTCGTGTGTACATTTTCCTTTAGAGTCATAGGATGCAATTGCAGAGGTTAGCAATTTGGAATAGGGATGTATAGGGTCGTCAATTATTCCATCCATATCTCCTATCTCTGCGATCTTACCTCCATACATTACTATGCATTCGTCACAGAGTTGTCTCAGACTTGTCAAATCATGAGATATGTATAGCATGCTTTCAATAATCCCGATTTGCTTTAAATTCAGTAGAGCCTTGATCATGCGTTTTTGTGAAGTTACATCGAGAGCCGAGGTCGGTTCATCAATAATGAGGAGCTTGGGATTCCATAGGGTTGATATCGCAATTACGACCCTTTGTTTCATGCCCCCACTAAGTTCATGCGGGTATCTATCTAGAACCTGTTTTTCTAATCCTAGTGTCTTCATGTGCTTTGCAGCCATTTCAAGAACTTCTTCTTTCCGCTCCTTTGTACGAACCCTTTTGTCAGTACGTTGTCCTACTACATCGAAGATGAAGTCCCTTATCCTTTTGACTGGATTTAGGGATTCCATTGAGGCTTGGGGTACATAGGACATGCGCTTGCATTTGACTTCAGTTCTTAGTTCTTCGGGATCTATGTTGTATATATCAATCCCATCAACTAAGATTCTTCCTCCCTCGTGGTATAGCAGTGGAGGTGGTGACCCCGAAACAAGTTGGGCCAGGGTGGATTTGCCCCCACCGGATTCACCTGCAATACCCATTATTTTACCTCGGTCTAAACTAAACGTAACACCATCAACGGCATGAACGACACCAAACAAACCTCTGTAGTAACCCTTGAGATCTTCGACTTCAAGAATATGGTTCGTCAAGAGAAATCAGATCCTCCGTAATTTTGGATTGAAAACCTCGTCGAGGCCTGCGTGGATGACAAAAAATGCAGTCAGTATTATTGTCAGCACAAGGCCTGGAGGGATAAACCACCACCAGATATTCCACCAGAATGGAACAATCGTTTGATGCTGAGCCCAGTATAGCATATATCCCAAAGTAATCGTGGGAGTCGTGGAAACACCTATCATACTGAGTGCTGACTCAGCCAATATCGATGTACCTGTCAATATTACAAAGACCATCATGACGTAAGCCATCATATTTGGTAAAATCTCTGTCACCACTATCCGGATACTACTGTCTCCAGACATCCGGGCCAGATTGACAAATTCTCTTTCTTTGAGAGTAAGCATTTGTGCTCTTATACTCCTTGCAGCCCATGGCCAGGACGTCACAGCTAGTATCACACCTATCAGAAACAAGTTCAGTCCGCGTACAACTGATGCGATGATTATGAAGAGTGGTATCAGCGGGAGTACTAGGGCAAGGTTAGTAACTAGATTGGAAATCTTGTCTGCCATCCCACCTCTGTATGGACCCACAGCTCCGACGAAGACTGCAATTAGGGTGCCCAAACTACCAGCCACTAATCCGACAAAGAATGAGTTGCCAATAGCATTGCATAATTGGGTAAAGATATCCTGTCCAAAACTCGTCGTACCCAGAATATGATTTAGGTTAGGAGGTCGGCCCATTAAACTCAGGTTCATGTCGTATGGGTCTCCAAGAAAAAGTGGAAAGACTGCACCAAGTACAATGAATATGACCAAGACTACTAAACCGAACATGGCTTTTCGACTTTTCAATAATAGGTCCCACATTTCTTATCACCCATGTCCGGTTCTGATTCGTGGATCAATAAAGCCATAGAGAATATCTATCAGAAAGTTGCCTACAACAATAATGACGATTATAACTATAAAGCAACCAAAAATCAGCGGATAATCATAATTGAAGACAGCATTATAGAGCAACAAACCAATGCCTGGCCACCCAAAGACGATTTCGATTATCAGAGTTTGTCCTACGATGCCATTGAACACCATGTTTAAACCAGTCAATTGCGGCAGGATAGCGTTTCTTTGAGCATAGGACATCAGTTTTCCTTTTTTAAAACCCAACTGCTCACCATAGCGTACGTAACCAGCATCCATTTCATGAGTCACCATTGACCTCATCCCGGTGGCCCATGCCCCCACATACACTACTAATAATGTGATGAAAGGTAGAATCCAGTGTGCTACAAGGTCCATGAAGTAGTCTACACTCAAGGAAGGTATAGTCCCCTGAGTAACAGCTCCGATAGGTGGAATGCTTTGAAACAGCACCACGTAAAGGAATATGATGACCAATCCGAACCAGAATGGTGGCAATTGGTTGGCAAAGACCAAGGCAAAATAACTCGACTCATTTAGCTTGCCTTTTAGGTAGGCAGCTCTGGCACCAATCCAGTTTCCCACAAAGAAACTGACAAATAGCACAGGAATCGCCAAGGATAGTGTGTAGGGCAGATAGTATTGAATTATGTTTGTAGCAAATACTGGGTAGAAATGATATGACTGCCCCAAATTGCCACTAAAGATATTCCCAAGGTAGGTTACGTACCGTTCATGGACAGGCTTATCCAGACCGAAGTATTCTCTCATAATATCTTCCAAAGCATCGAGATCTGCTCCTGGTGGGGGGTTTCCACTGGAAAGCATTACATCAACGGGATCACCCGGCATGGATTCAATGATAATAAACACCAGTGTAACTGAAAAGAACACAACGACCAAGTAAAAGGCAAGTTTCTTGCCAACGAATTTTGCGTATGAGTTGAGAAGCAAACCCTTGAGTTTCAATAATACCTGACTGAATGAAGAGTCTGTCACTGTAGCGGGGTGTGAGTTACTCTTATCCACCTGAGACTCAGTGTCTTGTGTCATCTTCTGAATTCCCCATTATATTCCTAACCCATGGTGATTGATATCTTGTGTGTTTTGCCATCAGAGAACACTGGGAGTAGATTGGATTCGAACGACTTACCATCCACGTGAATATCTACAATGCCCTTTGAAACCCCGTTTGGATTAGAGATCGTGATTTCATAGATTGCGTCCCTAAACTGACGAGTCATCCTGAAACTCCTCCAAGATGTTGGCACACACGGGTCGACAAGCAATCCGTGATACTGAGGTCTAACTCCAATAATCCAATTGGTAGCCGCCTTCATCATCCATGCAGCTGTGCCGGTGAGCCACGACTGCTTAGCTTCTCCAAATGACGGATGATCAATTCCTGCTATAGTCTGTGCATATACATAAGGTTCTGACTTCTGAATATCTGCCATTTCGTTCTTTGCAGGAGGGGCCAGTTTTCTGTAATACTCATAGGCTTGATTACCTCTTCCGAGCATACACTCGGCAACAATAGCCCACGCATTGGCATGGCTCCATATAGAGCCATTCTCCTTAAGGCCTGGAGCATAGCTGGTTAATGCACCAATATCACTATAGTACCTTGAGTACGCAGGAGCGAGAAGGGCAAGACCATGTTTCGTATCAAGATATTCCTTAACGGAATCCATACTCCTCTTTCCTCTCCCATCGACAGCAATCTCACTAAGAACTGACCATGACTGAGTGTTTAGATATATCCTCCCTTCCTCACACTTCTTGCTGCCAACTGGCTCTCCTGAGTCATCGAAAGCACGCATATACCAGCTTCCATCCCACGCAATCTTGTTTAGATGGTGCTTAGTCTTTTTTGCCAAGTCTGAATATTCTTGTGCCTCGCGACTCATTCCTGACTCGTTACTCAGCTCTGCTAATTCTAAGAGCGCCTTGTGGAAGAGCATAGCTGTGAACACGCTTTCTGCGGCATTATGCGGCCCTGGAATACTGAGCGGATCGTTCCAATCTGCGGTTCCCAGGAGTGGTAGAGAATGGTCGCCCATCTTACTCTGGGCAAAGGAAATGGACCGCTGCATGTGTTTGTAGATGCTGGTTGCAGGCCCATCAACAAACCCAACTTCCTCACTGATGATTGAGAAATCTCCTGTTTCCTTCACATACTCAGTCACGGCAAGGATCAGCCAGAGATGGTCGTCACTGAAGAACGGCATGTCCCTTTTGACATAATATGGGAAACCTCCCTCTCCTGTTAGAGGAAAGTAGATGTGGTATACTCGGCCATTCTCAAACTGAACCTTTGCCAAGTCAATGACGCGTTGCCTGACTCTTTCTGGGAATGCATGAACAACTCCAAGAATGTCTTGGCAGCAGTCTCTAAAGCCCATCCCTCTCCCTATTCCTGTTTCATATAATGAAACATATATCGACCAATCGAATGTCACTCGACATTGT
>CAYWJO010000064.1:0-15403 GCA_964458565.1 uncultured archaeon
TCGCTTCACGGACTCGTCTAAGCGAACACCGTGTAGAAGGCTGGCGCCCTATCCGGGCTAGGCAACGGGCCCTTAGTGCTTCGCATTGCGTTTTTGGTCATGTTTGACTTAAAGAGTCTTCGATAATAATCCATTTTCCCAATTTGGGTTAGCAAACTCAAATCGTTGCGTAGTAAGCAGACTAAAAGTGTGACTTGCATAGTACCTAGAGTTGCTGGAGTATATGAGCGAGAACACAAGTGTCAGAATGAAGTTGTCATCATCATCTGTGCACTATTTTCTTTCTTCTTCGTAAATTAGTTGCATTATTTTCCATTTTTATCAATCAAGGTACGCATATTTTATTTTAATAATAAAAAAAAAAAAACAGTTGAACTTATATTCAAAAGACATTATATTATCTTGGAGTGTAGTGAGAAATGAGACGAACCTCTAAGAGAATTGCTGTGTCATTACTATCCGTAGTAATCCTTGTGTCTTTGAACATCACATCGGTATCTGCCAGTTATGAGCAACTTACCGAGATCTCTGCCAACCCAATCAAGGTGATAGGGTCGCAACGTAACTTCACAGAGAACATCATGAATGTATACATCTGGATAGAAAATTGTCTCGATCAACCAATCATGGTCAAGGGAAACCTATCAGTACCAGATACCTTCGAGCTAGGTCTTGAGCGTGAGAATGGAATCGATTTCGATAAGGAAGGAAATATTCAGTTCTGGTCAGTGCTAAAGCCGAAGGATGTAAAATCCTCGGAAGAACCATTCAAGCTTGTAACAGATGAGATCTTCTTCATCGAGCCCACTCAATTTCGCATAACTCTAGAATGGGCATATGTCAATGGGAGAGAGATTGATTGGCATAAGGTCACAGAGATCATTTATCCCGCCCGAGATACAAATTCTGATTCAGGTGATGGTGGACTACTCCGTGCTACCTTTGGTGTAGATTCGGTATCAGTCTCAGGAGAATCGACGAACAGTGACAAGGGTACTCCAATCCATTTTGTGGTGACATTCATCAACTGGGGAACTACATCTACTGGTACATTATATGTGAACATCAAGATAAGCGAGGACTCAAACTTATACCTTGGTTTCGATCAAGGTGTCTGGGCTTTCTCTGGGAATGGAAAGAACACTGGGAAATCCTTGCGTGCACCACGTTGGTATGAAGACTTTGTTCTTGGGACATATCATCTGTATCTGGGTCCATATCTGACTGACGATGATAGAGGAATCTGGGCTCTCAATGGGATGACCCGAGTGAATGGGACATGTGTTCCGGAACCCTTGGGATATAAAGGAACACGGGCAACCTGTTGGAGTGCAACAAAGGGAGCCGGAAATTCGGAGACTGGCACATGGAATTTCAATGTCAATGACACTGGAGATCATGACATCTTTGTTGCAACAATAAGGGACAATTACTGGGCAGAGATGAGTTCCTATTCAGATGAAACTGAGTTCTTTGAATTTGCTGTTAATTATCCTATGGTGATTGGCTATGGGATAGACAACGATAGTGATGAAAGCAGCTTTGCAGACTGGTTTGATTTCACGTTCCATACAAAACATATCGACACATTGACATGGGATGATGATGCCATAAACATAGATTCTTCTGATTTGAGACCAGAAGCCAAATTTCGGACTGCTGATTTGCTAGGAAACACACTGGGGATTGGTTCTGCAATGTGCTCAGCTCATCTTGACAATGGTGATGTGTCTACTCATCCAACAGGAGAAACATTCACCATGAGAGAGAATCATGGATTCGATATTGGATTTATAGGTATCCCCAAGATTGGAGTGGGAGGTGTAAATCTTTCAAGAGGCACAGGGGCTGTATGGACAGTTGATGCAGCAATTGCTATCGCCATGGTGAATCCTGAACTATCTCTTTATTTCAACCAGACTATAGGGAAGACCATTCATGAATTGACTCACCTCTTCAGTGGTATCCATCTGAATTCCACGGAGCTTGGCTATGCATGTATCATGGCTGCAAATAACACACATGGTGATCACACAGGCAAGCACCAACTCAGAATGAGCACATTGACTGAAGGAAATATCTCACTCTCGTACAATCTATTACAATTTGCAGGTGCTGCACGTCCCATGACTATTGCCAGTCAGAAATACGGGCAATGGGGTTGTCATGCGTTCTTCATGTTCACATCACCAACTTCTCCTATACAATACATGGACAACCCAGGTGGACCAAACGAATACTTTTGGGAGTATACCGGATGGTATGATTATTTCAACGTGGCAAATCAACGTAGTATGACCAATACCACTGCTGACAACAACGATGTCAATGAGTCCTACTATTATGTGGGGTATAAGCTCTATTTCAATTCAACTTTCTGGCCTACAGGATTCGATTCCAGTTCAACACAGCTGAAAGTGAACTTCAAAATGGAGGTTTCAGCGATAGCAGATAGTATTCAATATCGCTATGCATATGTGCGTCTCCTTGATGATGATACTCAAAATCCATCCTCCCTTGGAGAGTGGTCATATGATTTTGCAAACAATGGCGACGTTGAAAAGCACACCGAGGTGAGTTCAGCATTCACTGATACTGATACAACTGTCTGGTTGCTGATTGGGCTTGAGGATGATACTTCGGATGACTATCACCAACAGGTGTATACATGGATAAAATGGATGGACATGCTCTATGAATATGGATATACACCCTAATTCCAAGTTAAGGGTGCATCATCATCAAATCCTTTATCTCGTTTTTATCCGAGATTTTCCAGATGATATTGCCTTTCTAATGCGAACGGAGATGAAAACGCGTTGAGGATTAAATGTGCTATCTTAACCATCGCACTTCTACTTGGAGTACTACTCACAGTTTCAGATTGCACTGGATATCATTTTGAGTTTCTTGAATCCGATCAATGTACTTATAGTATGATGGCTTATCAAATCCATCCCAAGTATACTAATGTTTCTGATAGCCTTTTGTACTCAACCCTCATTGGAGGAAACAGGGACGAATCTATAAGTTCAGTCTGTGTTGTACAAGGTGATGAAGTCTATATTGCAGGACCCACAGGCTCTCTTGATTTTCCCAGAAATATAGATGAATACGGATATCCGAATGGTAGCTATATGCCTTCGCAATCGGATTGTTTTATTCTAAAGATGAATCATTCAGGGCTTGTCTTCGCTGCATTTGTTGGTGGTACTGGAAATGACTATCCATATGATATAGTCTTAGATGGAAAAGGAAACATCTATGTGACTGGTTCTACATGGTCAAGTAATTTTCCAGCAACAACATCCTTTGGTGACTGGCAAGTTGGGATTGACTGTTTTGTCTTCAAGCTGAGTCCGAATGGTGATAAACTCCTCTATTCAACGGTCATCAGGGGTAACAATGAAGAGCGTGCTATGGCCATTGATGTTGATGATGCGGGATGTGCCTACATCACAGGTTATACATTCTCACGTGACTTTCCTATGGCAGATGCTTTAGATGACTCGTACGGCGGAAATAGACTGACTGATTGCTTCATCACAAAGCTGAACCCTACTGGTGATGAGATTCTCTACTCGACATATTTTGGGGGTTATGGAGGGGAACAGGGGAACAGTATCTTAGTTAACGAGCAGGGTTATATCTACATAGGGGGATTCACTACCTTTGATATTCCCTTGGTAAATGCGTTCGACGACACATATGGAGGTCATCGGGATGGGTTCGTTGCAAAATTGACTCCATCAGGTGATGACGTGGTATTCAGCACCTATCTGGGAGGGTCAGGTCGAGATTATGTACAAGACATCGATGTTGATGTAGAAGGGAATGTATATGCTACAGGATATACTGACTCGATTGATTTTCCCTTACATAATGCCTACGACTCCGAAATTGATAATGATCAGTGTTTTGTCCTAGGGCTCAACAGTACGGGAAACGGACTTCTGTATAGCACCTATCTGGGTGGTTCAAGTGAAGACATAGGTCAGTCTATCCGGGTAGATGCGGGTGGTTATACCTATGTGGCAGGAGAGACCAGATCATCAGATTTTCCAACCTTATTGGCGTATGATAACACATCCAATGGAGGTGTGGACTCTTTTGTTTCTAGGTTTTCTCCTGAAGGTGACAAGCTCATGTACTCTACGTTTGTTGGAGGGTCTGGTAATGATTGGACCCGCGGACTTGCTATTGACGAGTATGGAACCGCATATGTGTGTGGGTTCACAATATCTTCAGACTTCCCTCTAGTCAATCCACTTGATTCCGTTCTAAATGGAAGTGATGACGGTTTCTTGTACAAACTCGCAGACTTTAGTGACAGTGACAATGACACTCTGAGTGAATATCAGGAATCACTCTATGGCACCAATCGTTTTTCAGCTGACACTGATAATGACACTCTCGGTGATGCAGAAGAGATCTTTCTATATGGTACTTCACCATTGCTTGCTGATAGCGATAATGACACCTACGATGATGCGTGGGAGATAAAATACGGATTCAACCCGTTGGACCCACTGGAACCAATGAGGACAATACAGTCACAGCAACTCATTCTGATGAGTGCTGCTGTCATGGTAGTATCCATTCTTATTACTGCTGTACTCATACTTTGGCACCGCGCAAGAAGAGCGAGGATGAAAAAGGAAGAACTGGAGTCTGAGGAGAGAGAGGCAATACATGGTCTGGTAGGTGATGAGAACTAAGGTATTCAGCTCACCGCTACTAATGTCCGAGGCGTGCAGACTAAAAGTGTGGCACGCACGAACTCCAACTCGCTTCACGGATTCGTCTAAACGAACTCCAACTTAGAAGGCTGGCGCCCTATCCGGGCTAGGCAACGGGCCCTTGATGTATCGTATAGCGTTTTGCTCTTATTTGACTTAAAGAGTCTTCGATAAAACAGGCATGACTCACTATTTGGGTTAGCAAACTCAAATCGTTGTGTAGGATGCAGGCTAAAAGTGTGGCTCGTTCAGAATCCAGAGTTGTCAGGAGTATATGACCGAGAACGCGAGTGTTTGAGTAGAGTTGTCATCATCTGTGGACTATTTTCTTTCTTCTTTGTATATTATTTGCATACTTTTCCAATCTTGCCCATCAAAACACGCATGCCGTCTTTTACTTTAATAATAAAAAAAACAGTTGAACTTATATTCAAGGGATATTATATTATCTTGGAGTGTAGTGAGGAATGAGACGAAACTCTAGGAAAATATGTGTGCTACTACTTACTGTAGTAGTCTTTGTGTCAATGAATGTCATGTCGGTATCAGCCAGCTCTATAAGACCTGGTGAAAATGGATTATCTTCTCCTCAGGTTGATGAATCCATTGATTGGGAAATGATTCCCGACCCTCGTGTGGAGGCTGAAGTCTTAGCTCAGGGTGAAAAGACGCCTCAGAATGTGCCAGACGCTCCGCGATTGTTCTGGGATGAAGACCTTGGTCGCTGTTATATCAGTACAAACATCCCATGGGATATTTTACAGGCTGCAGGTATCAGTCTGGAGGGCAGTTCTATTGAAGAGCGAATTCCCAATGCACCAAGATTTGAGGATGTCTATGATAGGATTCAGAGGATACAATCGCTTTCAAATGCGAAATATCCGCGTACATTGTTATATGACCCTGTAGTTGTGATCTGGGTCACTGTACCTGCTATATGGAGCACTGGTGAAGATATCGAGATCAAGTTCAAGATGTTCAATGAGGGGTACCAGACTGCAACCGCATCCTGTCATTTCTATGGCTATGACAATAGTACTGGGTCTGATGAAGTGGAGTTCAGTGTAAGTGGGTCCGTCAATATACCCGGTGAATCTTATGGATACAAGACACTGACTGTGGAGATTCCTGAGGAATCAGTGGGGATTAAGCGTGGAATTGCCACAGCAACAGAAGATGCATCCTACAGTGAGGATATGGGATATGTCTTTGTGCAGAAATTTGGTGAGTTGGATGCGAGTGACCTTCCTGAGGATGATAGGATGTCATATACTTCAGGTAACGATAATTATTACTGGGAGGGTCTATCAGATATAGATGGATTCAATGTTCAGGTAAATTATTCAAGATATCATCCGTATGCATGGAATATCACATGGCTTGCTGGTTGCCTGATAGATACTGAAAATGTTTCTACAATTGATAATGCTGCAGAGTACTTGACAAATGCGACAAATCAAAAGATGACATATGATTCTAAAGATGACGGGATAATAGACTATTCCCATAGTTCACACTGGTCTGACTTCAAGATTATGAGTGAGAACTTTACTGGTGTGTGTGATGAGTTTGCCTGTCTTGAAGTATCATTCCTTCGAAGTCTGGGTATCCCTTGTAGACAGATCGGTGGTTCAAGACAGGGCGGGGGTCATAGCTGGCTTGAATATTGGGGTCAGTTGAACGGTGATTGGTCGTGGATTCATGCAGATCCTACATGGAACAAATATAATCTACCAGCTGGTATCAAGAATCTGAACTATACGAACATCAATCTCTATTCATACTGGAATGACAGTTCATATTCAGGTGGCACCATAGATGGTAATTCCACCAATAGAAGACTTGTAAAAAATGATGCAAAATACAGTGTTTCATATGATGGACCAAATGACTTTGGTTATGCCTTCATAGATATTTGCGAGGACACACTCTCATGGACATACGATGGAAGTTGGCCAAACCCAATATTCTCCATTGGAACTGGAACCCTATATACATCTAATGGGTATCTCAGAGCAGTACCAACTAATCAGGACGGTACAGGACCATTCTATTACCGAGAACTTGACAATGCTCTTGATATCTATGATTTCAGGAAATTAGAAATTGAAGTTTCATTCAATAATCCCTCTGACTCGTACAAGGGGTGTTTCGCTGTTGCACTCTATGACTACTATAAGGAATTCATCTGCTATGTTATTCTCTATGAGTGGAGGGGTGCTCAAGTTGATATGGACTTCTATACAAGATGGTATCTTGATAATGGCACAACCAGCAACTATAACGAGTTTGACTATCAGGGAGCCTCATGGCGAGGGATCATCGAGATATACCGAAACGAGACAAGTGGACCCTATGGTAACTATTCTGGAGGAATATGGTCATATATCGAGGGATTTGGATATCAGCAGCTCTTCTCAGAATCGGATATTCAGGGTGACCAACGAGAGATCTGTTATATTGGCATCCAGTGGAGAAGAGGTTCGGATACATTTCTGAATTACTATCTTCATGATGTTAGGGTATGGGAGTTCACCAGATGATTTCACAAAGACGTAGATTCCTCATTATTGGAGGAATATCTCACATCCACTTGTGATAAATTCTAAATACAAGTCATGAAATGATTACGGGGAGCGATAGAATGGTAATCAATATGTCAAGAATGAATGAGCGATTGTGGGGATTCTCACTGTTCTTCATATTGGTTCTTCTTCCACATGGCGTATTTCCTAATGTAAATTCTAACGTTAGTCAGGCAGATGGAGCATCCCAAAATGATGAGTCATTCCAACCATCCATTACACAGGCACTCGACAATGCAGCTCGCTCATTCTTTGTAGAGAACGTGGGGCAAATAAACTCCTCCTCAGTGTTATTTTATGGCTATATAGATACATTCTATGTCAGCCTTGGTAATGATGGAATCCAGCTGTACGAATTATCTACAGGCAGGACTCTCAAGTTAGAGTTTGTTAACTCTCAGGGTCTCGTACTTCACGCATTGGACGCTATGGATGTGAAGTACAATTTCTTTCTTGGTTCAAGGGGAGAATATATTGATGTAATGTGTTATTCTCATATTTCGTACAAGAATGTCTGGCCGCATATCAATCTCAATATTCGATTGATTGAAAATAGAGTCGAATACGAGTACATTGTTCGACCGGGAGGAAATGTATCAGACATACAAATTAAGATTATTGAACAAGCGTCTATACCATTCGAAAAGAACGAGATAGAGATAGGTTTGAAAGAACGCCAAATCGTTGAGGGTTATACTATAGGCAATCAGAAGAATCAACAGATACAGATAGATTTTGTACAGGAGGATATTGATATCTATAGTCTTCAAGTGTATGATTATGATTGCTCTTCCACACTTATCATTGATTGTCTGATATATTCTACATATATTGGTGGTTCTGAGATTGATATTGGGAGAGATATTGCAGTCGATAAGGAGGGAAATATCTATATTACTGGTCGAACAAGTTCGACGAACTTTCCAATCCAAAATGCATATGATTCCACCTATAATGCTGGAACTGCATCTATTACGTATGACTGTTTCATATCGAAGATTGATTCTTCGGGAGCGATAGTCTATTCTACATATGTGGGTGGTTTATTTTGGGAGGAAGGAAATGGAATCGCCGTCGATGACGAGGGAATTGCATATGTCACAGGTGGAACAAGGTCCATTGACTTTCCAACTGTGAATGGGTATGATGAGAGTTTCGGTGGTGGTTCCTATGACTGTTTCATCCTAATCCTCAATGCAACGGGAAATGGATTAGTTTATTCGACATATTTAGGTGGGGCGTTTTCAGACATGGGCCAGGATATTATAATCGATGGCGTATCTAATATTTTCATTTCTGGCAGAACTGCATCAAGTTCATTTCCTACTGTCAATGCATATGATGACACCTGGAATGATGGCTATGACTGTTTTGTATCGAAGATGAACTCTACAGGTACGGGTCTAATATATTCAACCTATGTGGGTGGAACATTTTCATACACTCCCCCCTATGATGATCGTGATGATGTTGCAGTAGCTTTGGCAGTTGACACTTTTGGGAATGCCTATGTTTCAGGCTACACGAACTCGTTGTATTTTCCCACTGTCAATGCGTATGATGACACTCTGGGCTCGTGGAATACCGAGGATTGTTTTGTCTTCAAGCTGAATGCCACCGGCAATGGTCTCATATATTCCACCTACATTGGTGGTACGGGACAGGACCAAGCCACAGATATTACCATCGATGCTGAGGGATGCGCCTACATCACAGGCCTCACGCAGTCTACAGACTTTCCACTGGTTGGTGCACTTGATTCGACTCTCAATGGCACATCGGACTCATTTCTCGTCAAACTCTCTCCAGAAGGAGATCAGCTCCTCTATTCCACCCTTCTGGGTGGAAATGACACCGACTCGGGGCAGTCATTGATGTGTGATGCCCTGAACAACATCTATCTTGGCGGTACCACCACTTCGCCAGACTTTCCTGTGGTCAATGGTGTTGAGTATGATGGAAACGGGAGTGCAGACTGTTTTGTACTCAAGCTGAACATCACCGCAAACAGCATCATGTACTCAACATGTATGGGAGGTACTATGGATGACTCCCTGTTATCCCTCGTTATCGATTCTTACGGGACAGTCTATGCCACTGGTAGTACTTATTCCGACGATTTTCCCATGGTTGACCCCTATGATGACACTCAAAACGGAGAGAGTGATGTCTTTGTGTTCCTGCTTCCAGATTTTGGAGACTCGGATTCAGATGGCATACCGGACTATAATGAGTCTCTCTATGGCACTGACAGGTTCTTAGCTGACTCAGATTTTGATGGGCTCGGAGACTTCGATGAGATTTTCACGTATCTCACCAATCCGCTCTCGAATGACAGTGACTCTGATGCTCTTGATGACTTTTCAGAGGTCATGGTCTACCTCACAAATCCATTGAATAACGATTCTGACTCGGACTTCATGAGTGATGGCTGGGAGGTCCTGTACACACTAGACCCACTAGACCCGACTGATGCTGGCCTGGATTTAGATAATGACACACTCTTGAACCTCGGTGAGTATCAGCATGGTACGCTTCCTGACAACTGGGACACTGACTCTGATTTGATGAGCGATGGATGGGAGGTACAATATGGACTGAATCCCCTGGACCCGACTGATGCCACAGGTGATCTTGATGCAGACTTCCTCACGAACTTGCAAGAATATGAGCTTGGTACAAATCCACGCTCAAGCGATAGTGATCTTGATGGGATTCCAGACAACTGGGAGGTCTCCATGGGATTCGACCCTCTCGATCCCACTGTCCCCCTCATAGAATATCTCCTGTACAACCTTCACATCACAATCCTTGTGAGCGTTTTTATTGTAGGTGTTTGTGTTGGGCTCATCTACCGTCTTCGACCCCGTCTGGAGCGTCGAAAGATGAGGAAGGAACAGGAAGAAGAACACAAGGAGATCGAGGAGGGTATCAGGGATCTGGGAGGGCATGATACAAGAGATACACAGAATGGCATAGATGACAGGGAGAACGGTGGAGATACCAAAAAACCCTAGTTATAGTGGGATAGTGAGCTGTTATGTATAGAGTAGATTAAAAGTATGGTCCACACGAACTCCAACTTAGAAGGCTGGCGCCCTATCCGGGCTAGGCAACGGGCCCATAGTGCTTCGCATTGCGTTTTTGGTCGCATTTGACTTAAAGAGTCTTCGATAAAACAAATCCCATCCTTAACTTGGATATGGCTTGAGGTGAAGTAAGGAGAAGCCTCAGAACTACATTATATACCCTAATACTAAATCAAGAGGGATTCGAACTCTTAAATTGGTCATGAGTGTATTACCTTATGGAAATACAATCCAGCGACTGGATGATAAATCTCATCAGAGGTGTTGCTATTATCTAAAGAGGCAATGGTACATTATTTAAAAACAAAGTTTATTAAATAAAATTTGAGGAAATAGAATGGGGATTTGTTTTGGAAATGAGAAAGTGGATTAGGTATAGACTTAACATACTAAATCTAGAACTTGATGTGTCATGGCCATCCTTTGCAATATCTTCCCTAATCGCATTACTTCTCATCACATATTCTATACTATTATTGAATACCTTCTCAAGTATTCGTACAGGATTTGGACCTGAAGGTCCCAGTAATATACCAAGAGTTGAATTCTTTGTCAATACACTAAATAGAGATACTATCAATGCTATGGGTATATCGACTTCCATCATGAATTATCTCATTATTTCAATCATCCCTCTTGTTATGTCAATCACATTTGCCAGTTCTTTTGAAAACGGTAACTTGCGAAATTTATTATCAATGCCCATTGCAAGGAAGTCAGTATTCTTCATAAAATTCATCATTCTGTTTTCTGTAATCACCATTCCTTCTGTATTCGGTTTATTAATTGGTACTTTTTGGTTTTTGCCAAATTCCGCTTCTCTTAAGATTCATGTATTGCTGAGTATTTCTCTGATATTGGTTATTTTTTTCAATACATCTATTTCTATGTTAGTCGCTGTTCAAACAAAAAGTCTGATGAAGAGTACATTTCTGAGTCTTTCGATTTGTTATATCTTATTCTTATCCTCAAGCGCGAATCTAATTCCAGGACTGATGCTTGGCGTAGTAAATCCAATTCATGCAACCAATATTTACCTGGGAATTTTGCCTACAGTACAGGAATTAACATTAGGTCTTAATTTGTTACTTCTTTCATTGGAGGGTTGTCTTGTGATATCTCTTCTGTTGTTGACTGTTTCCGTTATCAGTTTCGATAAGATTGAGATTGAATGAGGTGAGAAATACTGCGTGCTCTCAATTTGATATTTAGTCTGGGTGTGTCCTTTCTGATTATTTCTATTCTCTATGGTAGTACAGCAATATCTGGAAAGCTGCTTTATCAGGGAGAATATAGTGGTCACTTTGTAGCTGTGACTGAAGGTGTTCATATCCATGCTTGGGGGCAGGATAATAGAAATTTTACATTATATGTTTTGGATTTTGATAATGGGTATAAAGCACTCAATGAGAGTTCACTCGAAAATGTTTCGTATGTGTGCATCTATGAGAATGTGGCTTATATAGAAATCAATGTTTTAGTACCTTCACCAGGTTGGTATGTGATTCTCGTCACACCATCAAATCCTGATGATTCAGTTATAAGATATGATATCATCATTAGTAGAAATGTCCCTCACCTTGGTCCATTCTTTCTAGGTTTATTTCTCGTTCTTGGTTGTATCTTATTCAAAGGAAAAAAAGCTATTTCTGAACGAAATTTGTCCTTAGGGATGCCTCATGTTTTTGGAAATCAAAAGAAGTCTAAACCTGAGCAGCCAAAGTTGAATCTTATTCTCACCATATCTTATCCGGGTAGAAAAAAGTGTATAGGTGATATCTATGTGTAATGAAATAATGGTGTCCACAAAAGATCTAGTGAAACGTTTCAATAATATCACAGCTTTGGATAAATTGTCTCTGGAGGTTCCTTCTGGTATATTTGGCTTAATTGGACCTAATGGGGCAGGAAAGACAACACTCTTTCGTATTCTGATTGGTCTCATCTCTCCAGATGCAGGGACAGCTTATGTATGTGGACAAAATATTGACGCACATCTATTAGAAATCAGACAACTAATAGGTGTACTTCATGAGCGTCCAGTATATCCAAAATCTCTTTCCGCAAAGCACTATTTGCAACACGTAGCAAATCTTTATGGATCCTCAAGTTCTCCGGATGAATATCTTGCATTAGTGGGTTTATCAGAATCAGTAGATAGAAAGATAGGATCTTATTCTGCAGGAATGATTCAACGCTTAGGACTTGCTCAGGCACTTATTGGCAAACCAAAACTTGTTCTCCTTGATGAACCAACCTCAAATTTGGATGTTATAGGAAGAGAAGCCATCTTGAATTTAGTTGTTGACCTTCATCAGAAGTATAAAACATCCTTTCTAATAGCATCGCACATCCTAAGTGATTTGGAAAAAGTATGCACATCTATTGCCTTTATAAAAAAGGGGAAGGTTATCAAACAGGGAGATATCTTAGATATTGTTTGGAATCAGATGCCAAATGAATTCATCATTGTATTGTCAGATCCAACAACATTACAGCAACATATCAAGAATGAGGATGGTATTATTGATACACATATCGCTGGTAGTAGATCATTACTAGTTGAATTAGATGAAGGGTATGAAGTGCAAGACCTTGAAGATATTGTTTCATTGATTTCAAGTCGTGAAAATATAAAAGTCTATTCAATTGAGAAGCAAAGCTCTCTAGAAGGTACTTTTCGAAGGGTGATAGAAAATGACTACTAAGCTTCAACGCATGAAATCTCTGGTTAAATTTGAATTAGACGTTTCATTCAAATTTCCTCTACTTGAAATGTTATTTATTTTCTTTATTGTGATTACTACTGTTGGAGTATACGGTCAATCTCGCACACCTGCATTGTTTATTTTTCCTGGATATGATGTTTCCGAATCTGATGTGGAATGGGTTATACAAATCATTGAAGAGATAGATATTCTTCGAGTGTCTGCGCCATTAAATATTATAACACTAATCGTATATTGTATCACGCCGCTTTTAATGTCATTTCAAATTGCATATAATATTGAGGTTAATCTATTTAAAAGATATATTTCCTATCCAATCGGACGAAGAACACTAATAGTTTTCAGATTCATAGTTATTTGGTTTCTCTTTTGCGCTTCAACAACTATAGGGATAATAACTCCTCTCTTTTTCATGGGTGATTTAATCAACCTCGGCGTTATTATTGTCTTGCTCTCCACATTTTATTCTACAAGTTTCTTTGTGGTTTCAGCTTCTATTTTAATTGCTGTTGCAACTAGAAAATTTTCATATTCTGTCCTTGGTGGATTGGGTTTGTCTTCTGTTCTATTAATCGTGAGCTATTTTTCTAGCCAATCATATCTCATTCGAGGAATATGCAATCCAATTTTTCTAGCTTTGGGATTTTTCACAGGTGTACCTTTTATTGGAGGCTTTTTTGGAGATATTTTAGTAACAGATGTATTATATAGTATTTTCTTTAATCTCGCATTGGGAATCTGCGTATTCATAATCTCTTTACTAATAGTTGAAAGGATGGATGTTTAGAATGAATCAAATGAGAACCCAGAAATTCCTCATCATATTTGGAATTACTCTGATTGCACTATCTTATTCAGCAGTTGTGATTGATTCTTCAAAATCCTTATACATTCAAATTGATGAAGTTGGAGTTTATGAGGGCTTCTTTTTTGAATGTACTAGTATAGAACACATCAAAGTAACTGAGATAATGAATAGGAGCTTTACACTTTATCTACTTGACTATGAAACTGGAATAAAAACGCTATCTGAGCAGTCACTCAAGAATGTGAGTGTTCTAGAGTATCATATTGATATAATATCATATGAAGGTGATATTAGCGGTTTAGAAAACCGTTGGCTATCAATCCTGTTAACATTAGGCAATTCAACAGAAGAGATCCTATGTTATCTAACGATCACAACGAAAGGTCCAGAAATAGGATTGTTTGTTTCTGGTCTTCTATTATCTTCTATTGGACTGGTATGGATAACATATGATTACTTTAACAATATAAAAATATATTAGTAATACTTTTAAATAATTGATGATATAACCAATTGTACAATATCCTGAATATTGTATAATGAGGTATTATAATGTGGTTAAGGAGACTTAAACTCATTTTAGTTATTCTTCTAGCTTTTGGAATGATAATACCAAATGTGTCAGCTTACACATTTACACAAGATGACGACTCTGACTATTCTGTTGCGAATGGAGTTTATTCAATCTGGGCATTTGCTGTACGAAGCTGCAATTATGATACGGGTTTAATTGAGGTCATGGGTGCGTGGGCGAGTGCCAGTTTGCATTATGCCAAGCTGTATATTGGAATGGCTTTCACGGCACCAATATCTGGAAGAGTTCATTGCTCTGCAAAATGGACATTGAATTATAAAATTATGGCTGGATTGAATGAGGGTGGTTATGCCAGATTATACATTCGTTACTATCTGCTATCCATTACTCAAAATGAGCTTGAATTTAAGAAGAACATATACAAAGATACTGTTACATATGAATCTGGAGGTTATGAAACATCATCGGGCATTATCACTGAAGATGGTAGTAGCAGTGTTTATTGGGATTATCCATTGTCAGTAAATACAACTTACTATGCAGCAGTAATGATCTACATAAAATTGTACTATGGTGGCTATGCATTCAGTCAAACAGGTACAATAATTTCCCCTACCTATGTTTCTCTTGATGTAAGCGAAATAAATGTCTGGTCCTGAAGAATAAATATTGACAACAAAGAAAGGCTGAGAAAACTCAACCTTTCCTATCTTTTTTTAAGTTGTTAATTATTATCTCTCTTACTATGAATGATTTCAATCGAACTCCAACTCGCTTCACGGATTCACCTAAGCGAACACCGTGTAGAAGACTGGTGCCCTATCCGAGCTAGGCAACGGGCCCTTAGTGCTTCGCATTGCGTGTTTGGTCGTGTTTGACTTAAAGAGTCTTCGATAAAACAATCGATTGGATTTTTGG
>CAYWJO010000065.1:0-14806 GCA_964458565.1 uncultured archaeon
CTAACTCCCTCTTCTATGATTCCTGTATAGTTTATTCTCGTAGGTTCGCCATAAGCTCTTGACATAGAGTGAGCTATCGATGCTCCGATGCTAGCAACAGTCTCATGAGCAAGTGTATAGTTATACATGGAATTATCCCATGTATCGGATGGGCTATGATATGCACTATCATATCCTGATCCACTCTCAAATGCGAAGAGAACACCTTGATAGTCATATGTCAGAAATGAATAGTGATCTGATCTTGACCAAGCCGAGAATGAGTTAGACGCAAGAGGTAGTATCAAATCCCGTCCTAAATTTCTGCTCATCATTCTTGTTAGATCTGCCCAGTAGTGACTTGTTTCATATATTGTCCTGGGATCATTGTTATAGACCATCAATACCCTCTCGTCAGGTGGTGAATATCCATTTTCAACAAGAAGCATATCGACATTGAAGTATTGAAGGATTTGAATTCCTGAGCTAGAAAACTGTGCCGCGACTTCATGACTTCCAACTAGTCCAATTTCTTCCGAGTTCCATGCACAGAAGTAAATATCCAGAGGCCATTCGTATTTCGATAAAACATATGCCAATTCTAATACTGTTGCAACTCCTGTTCCATCATCATTAGCTCCCGGCGCTAAAGCTACACTATCATAATGTCCACCAATCATGATTACTGGCGAATTACCCCCGACCCATCCAGGAAGTCTGCCAACCACTGATTTATGGTTTCCAATTAATTCAACTTCAATCTTTCCACTTGAAAGCTCACCTAATCGCTTTACCAACCAGTTTCTGGCATAGACGTTTGCATCACTGAATGTTGGTCCAGCAGATGTCCATCTAGAACCATTTTCCGTCAGTTTGATGATGAAGTTCTTATATCTATTTTGAGAAACTTTGTCATAGACCTCCGATTCAAAATTCATACTGTAAACACGTATCATCGAATTCGAATCTGCATCGGGATCTGCGAGTGCTATTGCTTTGGGTGTAGGGTATAGTGGAACTACCACTGACAGTATAAGGATAAGAGGAATCAAGCGCTTCAGCATATCTTAGACAGGAAATTATTCTATCTTAATTGTTCCCAATCGCGTATTCTATTGCAATGCAAACCCTTTTTGCTTAGACATTTAAAGAACTAAGACCCAATTAGTGAAAGTGTAGTGTGGAGGATTCAGATGACACATTCAGAACTCCAATTTTCATTGGAACTCAAAGACCCACTTCATGGGTACATTGGAATCACCTCAGTAGAACAAGAACTACTCAACCTTCGTCATGTTCAGAGACTCCGCAATATTCGATCACCTGCAGGTACTCGACTGGTATATCCCGGTGCAGATTCATCTCTGATGGGTGCCATGCTCGGAACTGTGCATATGACTGGACTATTTGCTAGGTACCTCGAAGCTGATTTAGATGAGGTACAAAAAGCACGTTTAGGGGCATTCCTCCTTATAATTGCGAAAGGTCCTTGGACGAATGTAATGGATGAGTATTTAGGAACTAGAGGTCACAATCGAGTGAAGCTTGCTGATACCATTATCAAATCCTCCAGAGTTGGTGAAGTACTAAAAGACAATGGCTTTTCGCTCTCTGAATTATCCGATATTGTGACAAAGGGTATTCTGGTAAAGGGAATACGAATCAATCTAATGACTACTCCCATCAATCCTGAGTTGATTGAGAATCTTGATCGTGATTCGTATTTCACGGGGGTGGATTATTCCCAACTAGAATATCATAGGTTATTTACTAGTACTAGAGTAGCAAAAAACAAAATTGCTCTGAAGCGAGATGCCCTTTATACCCTAGAATCCTACCTTTCTGCTGGAGCTAATATGTTTGACGCTGTTTATTATCACAAAACATGTCGTGCTGCAGAGTTAATGTTGCTAAGAATTCTAGAACTCGCTGGAAGTCATATCATGACACATCCTGAGCAAAACATAGACAAATTCCTTGAATACGATGACTTGACATTCCACCACATTCTGAGATATTGCAAGGAAGAAGACAATGAATCAGTCAAAGAAGCAGGTAGACTCTATGATGATTTCTGTAAGAGGTATCTGTTAAAACGAGCAAGCAGCAGATCTATCTCTGACAAGAGTTTTCTTGATAGAATCTCAACTCCTGATGGTCTCTTTGCAATTGAAACAGAAATTGCTGAAGATGCAGGTATTGATCCAAGTATGGTCTATGTTGATTATCCCGACCGAACCTCAGTCGCATTCTATCCTGGAAAACACGATTTAGAAGATCTTGTTCTCTATGAACGGGGTTCCAAAGGTTATGAATTCTGGCCAGTCACGGAAATGAGTTTAACTGCTCGAAGTTTTGGTCGGAACTTGAAAAGAGTTCGAGTCTATACTAGTAGGGGATATCGTGCACGCGTGAAGAAGACAGCCGATAAATTACTTGAGAGTCTTGATACCCCTGGAATGGAGATATAATGGACATATCATCAATTGGCTTAAGAGGGGAAATTCCAAAAATATACTGTTGATAGTTCAATAATAGGAAGTTACATCGTGTTCTCCTGTAAAAGATGTGGATTGCCTCTCTACATAGAGAGTGCGGAACTTAAAGATCGAATCCTCAAGATGGACGTCAGTTGCCTTCGCGGACATAAGAGTGTACGACGTTTGTCTGAACAGCAAGCAACTGAAATTGCTGAGGACCTCTTCCAAAAAATAACTGTTTGTCTGGATTGCGGGTCAACGATGACTCAGATAACATCTGATTTACAAGGCCCCCGTGTTGAGGCTGATTTTCTATGTCCCATTCACGGTGTTCAAGGACGTGAATATCCCTCTTCATTCCTACCAGCAGTAGGTCTTCTTGATACAGGAGACGACGTGAGAAGAGCCATCATTAACGCTTTCAAATGCGATCAATGTGGACGGCTCTTTGCTGTGCGTGGTATAGACCTGATACCAGGTGGTCTTGAGCTCGAGGTTAGGTGTCCAAATGGTCACAGGAATACAAGATACGTCCCAAATGATTTGGACTCTGATTTAATGACAAAGATATTCCAGCTGACAGCTAGTTGTGATAAATGTGGTTTACTTGGACACATTGGTAAACTTGAAGAAAGGAAGAGGAAATCAAAGATATTTGTTACATGTCCTATTCATGGGGACGAACGAAAGGATATTCCTAATGAAATTCTATCAAATGTAAAGAAAGCCATTGAAGAGATATCTCCGGAAGCAGTCGTTGGAGCTATGTTGGTGACACGAGATTGTAACCATCCACTGGCAATTCGCAGTATTGAAGAAACGAAGACTGGTTTCAAATTCAAGTGCATCTGTCCCATAAAAGGACATTCAATGGATCGGGAAATCCCAATCATTTGGAATGAGGCTGTGAAAGAGAGAATCACGGCAGGTCTCCTTACATGCAGTGAATGTGGCCTTATGACACAAATCATTGATAGCAAGAAGAGTAAGAAAAGTATTGATTTCAAAATAACATGTCCAATCCATGGAGTGATGGAACGTTCAGTAACTCCTGATATCTTCAAGTATGTTATGGAAACTAAAAACTCAATTGATCAATTACCTTCGATTATTAAGAGTCTGAGTTGTGAAAAGTGCCGACTACCTTCAATTATTCGAGATGTAGAACATCGACAAAATCTAACGGAACTCGAAGTCGACTGTAAAAACGGGCATAGAAGTAAGCGGTTCTTTGCTCCAGACCTAGATGAAGTAACTCTTGTTGCCCTTTACAAGAATTTGTACCGTTGTCCTGAATGCTATGAAGATTTAGAATTAGTTTACATTGAACCTCAAGGACGTGAGTCTCGTGTTGTTCTTTTATGTAGTCTTCATGGTAAACATGTTGTTGATATTCCTCCAGAACATGCTGGAGCCTTACATAGGGCGTATGAAGAAATCCAGAAAGAGAAGATACATCCTCCTGTTGAGGCGGCTCCCGAACCTGAGCCACCAACCCTTGAGCCCACCACAGAGAGCGTTGAAGACATTGACGAAGCGGTAGTAGTACTTCGCGGCTGCGAAATCATTGGTGGAAAATTCGACTACAAATGCAAGGTGAAGAATGATAGTGGATATGTTATTACGAATGTAACTGTGAGTATAGTTGCTTATCCGCAAGATTGCATGGAATTAGCTGGTGAATCTGTAAAGACGATCTCACGGATTGAAGTGGACGGATTTAGGTCTCCTCAATTCACACTGTATCCAACAAAAGACTGTGTCCAAGGAAAGATAGTTGCTACTGTATCATTCATTGACTTTCGTGACCAGCTTCATACAATTCAAGTAGAACCTTATCTGATTCGGTCAGTATGCGACCTGCTAAAACCTCTCGAAGCCACTTCAAAAGAATTTGATCTCATTCTCACAAACCTAACAAAAACTCAGCAAGAACAGACACTTGATTGGAATGCCAAAGTTCTCTTCACCAAAGCTGAGAAATTGTTGCCCTCTAAGAATTTTCATATTGTCGATACTGAGGAGAAGTCAATAGGTGGTCAGTTCATAGGGCTCATCCGAGGTTATGCTCAGGGAAAATATACGGGTAAGAAAGTCGCGGTAGTGTTTCTTATCTCAGGTCCAGAGAGTGGTCGACACTCACAGGTTAAGGTCGAAGCTCTTGGCGAAGACATCGCAATGTTACCTACAACAATAGATGAACTAGCTGAAACAATGGACTCTTGGATTTGTCTTCGATGCGGTGCTCCACTTGATGAGGAACAAATAAGCGAACTTCATACACGCCTTCCTATAAGATGTCGATATTGTGCTCATTCACTCACAATCGCGCTCTACTTGCAATGAATCTTTCAAATCTTATCTGACCATTCGATATCAGGTGTGTCTTTGGCTTTGATATGAATAAGGATCCTATCAATCACAGAATCAACCAATTCAGTTATTGACTTGGGTTTGTGCCAAAATGCTGGAGAAGCTGGAAACACGATTCCGCCTGCTTCTGTGACTATTGCCATGTTACGGATATGTATGAGATTCAAAGGAGATTCCCGTGGAACTAAAATTAGTTTTCTTCTCTCTTTTAGCGCGCAATCCGCAGCTCTTGTTATTAGATTGTCTGCATAGCCATGAGCGATACCTGCTAGTGTCTTCATTGTGCAGGGTGCGATAATTACTGCATCAAGATGATAGCTTCCACTTGCTGGTTGAGCTGACAAATCCTGCTCGTCATAAACACAATCAGCCTCTTTAGAAAGTACCTCCGAAGATATACCAAGTTCATATTCCAATGTCTTCTCTCCCCATCTGCTTATAATGATATGAACCTCATGTCCTAGGGTCTTTAGTGCGCGAATCAAATTGACTCCATAAATAGCACCACTGGCGCCTGTTATGCACACAAGTACTCTCTTCTTTGCCATCCTGATTGCTCCTCTAAATACTCTTTATACTTCGTCTGATAACTTATTCGAAAGAACTATTGTCAAATGAAAAATGATAGAATCAAAGATATCAGGAACGCAGAACCAGCTGCAACAATCCCATTTCTTTTTGCAATTCCTGCTGCTTCAACAATGTCCTGAGTCAAGATATCGAATCCCCGTTCTCCAAAAGTACAGAGATCCTTAACTTCACTAAATCCGATTCCCATTTTCATCCGAGTCTTATTTTTCTCAGCAATTTCAACCGTTTTTTCTATTGAATCGATGATTTCATCTGGACAATATCGACCCACTGGTGGATACCCTTTGCTGGATAATGATATTGCATTAACTAGATGGGTGTCCGTAGTGAAAATATCTGCACTGTCATATCCCATTGCCTTTACGGACTCAATCACTTTCTCTCTGAACCCTGGTTCAACATTGTTACCATCCACTACAGTGAAAACAGTCTTTCCGTCAGGTGTTTCGATGATTGTAGTAGTTATACCACCAGGTCCCAATCCTTGCTTCTGACTAATATTGTTGGGAACGAAGCTTCCTATACCCATCATGAATGAATGTTTTTGACAATCAATTGACTCTCGTACCGATTGTGTTAAGACGTCGGTGTATATCATTGCTTCAGGATCATCAGGCATAACAGATACCGCATCATCAGCAATGCAATTATGAGCATCTGCAATAGTAATTCGATCAATCACATCATATTCATTAGTGATTTTTTTCTTTGTCCTCTCCCCAACTTCGAGGGCAATATCATCTGTAAACTCTGGTGCACTTGTTGAGATCAAAAGTGCATTTCTGTGTGAGTGAATTGCCCAGACTTTGAATTTTCCTCTATCAATCCACATTGGACCTGTAATGTCATCATGAACAGGTGTATTCGTAATCAATCTATCAATCTCTGCCATCACTCTCGGATAATCCAGCTTGTCTGTGAGGTTCTGATGGTGAGTGCATGTTCCATGAAGCACAAATGACGGAATTTCATATTTCTCTTGGATGTGGTTCATTATTGCAAATGGAAGTCCACTACTACCAAGGTCTCTGAAAGGTCCTGGATGTATATAGAGAACAACTCCTACTGCTGCTAATCCATCATCATTCTTGAAAATCATCGCATCGATTGGTATATCCTGCTTTGACCCAATTTGCCGAATCAAGTGTTCAAAAGGTTCGGGATTTTCCATCAAATAGTCATATCCGAAAGCTCGCAAAAGTTCTGGACCATTGATTCCTAGATCTCTCTCAAATGGCACGCTTACAGCATTGAAGATGTAGTGTACTGCGATAGTGAATGCGATGATTGAACCCATTCCAATGAGAATCCATTGTTGTGGTAGAAATGGAATGAATGTATATTGAGGAAGTATGAACATTAGGCTATACCATAGAAGAGGAGGTATCATTGCAGCAAAAAATGTACGAATTGGATGATGATCGCTTAATCCTGTTAGTAGAAATGCAAAGAACACATAAGCTACACTGAGACCAAGCATTAACATTCTATTCTCAAAATGCTCTAGAACAAGAACGAAATCTAAGAGACCTCCAATTCCACCAAGAATGACCCAAAATAACACACCGAATTGGGATGCTCCTGCTGTTCTTCGAGCATCCAAAGGTGAATCCTCTTTTCGTACTACTGCATACATTAGAAGAGTACCAAATAGCATACTAGCTGTATAGAGTAGTGCATAGGCGAGAAATGTGGGTGTGAATATATCGAAGGTGTTTTTCATAGATCTAAATAAGGAAAGTACTACTGACAAAACCGATACACTGATTATGAGATTGAAGATGATTCTGCGAAATGTAGGTAGCTGCCAAACTTTAGAATACAATTGAACAGTCTCTTTTACCTTGGCCTTCTCGCCCATTTAGTCCACCAGTAGATTTGTTCCTCTCATGCTTATTCTTCTTATCAAAGTTCCTTTTGGTGTTTGATTTCCCACCAAACAAAGGTACAAATCAGCAAGTTTATATCGCATTCGATATCGCATTCGATAATCATATTCGATATTGGTGAGTAAAACGACGCCGCAAAAACAAAATGAAGACTGCGAGGAACCAATGCCGCATTCAATGCCACGTGGATTTCTACGTATTCTAATCATGAGTCTTCTAAAATCTGACGAGCTAACTGGTTCTGAGATGATGGAGATACTAGAGGACAGAAGCGACGGTCGGTGGAAACCAAGCCCTGGTTCGATTTACCCAATGCTTGATTCGCTGAAGGAAGATGGATTCATAGAAGTTGCAAGTGAGATTGGCAGAAGCAAGAAGTACAAAATAACTCCAGCTGGTTCTGACCACTTCCGGAATATCTCTAGGAGGAAGAGGGATATGGAGCATAAAACCCGGTTGAGCAGAGTCTTGTGGTTGCATCTATTGAATCCCTCAGATCGTGTTCATTTTCATCTAAGTGGTATTCTAGCTGCAGTGGAATTTCTTGAGGAATCCATTGAAGAATTATCCTCTTCTGAGAAGAAAAAAGTTAGTCCTCGTATCGAGCCTATTATCGAGAAACTCTCCTTATTGAAAAAAAACATCGAGAACGGAGAATAGAACAATGACAAACAATGACAATCAACATAAAAGAACTCCAACCAGATACATGCTTGAAGGTCTCTTCAAACACCCAAGTGCAATTATTTTCGCAACAATCCTGACAATTATCTCTTCTCTATTGACTACACTACCAAGTGTGTATTTGAAATATACCTTTGATGAATTAGAGGCTTCAAATGCAATAACTGCAACATTTATGGCATATATCTGGGCTATTGTTGCCTTTACTTTGATATACATGGTACTATATTTTGGAGTTGGGTACGTTTGGGCAGTAGTGACGCTAGGATGGGAACGAGATGCTCGGCAAGAATTTTTTGAAATTCTTCAGGAGAATAGCATGACTTTTCATGATGAGGTTGATAGTAAGAAACTTCTCTCTGTCGCAATGCAGGATATCAATTGGATTAGGATGTCGGTAAACCCAGGACTTCGAAACATTCTTGGTGGAATTGCATCTTTTGGAATCGTGGGTTTCTTTTTAGCTTTAAATGATTATCAACCTGGAATGGGTCCTGTTCCTATATTCACTCTTCTTATGGTGGTAGGCGCACCAATTTACCTATGGTTTGCTTATCGGTATGCTAGTGCTATTGAACCTGTAAGAAGATCCCGTTCAGAAACGATAGAGAATCTTACTTCTATCTCACAAGGTGTATTTTCAGGTATTGAGGTTGTGAGGGCATTTGGAGCTGAGGATAGAGAATCTGAAAAATTCAGAAAAACGTCTAAGGAATATTCGGATATTGTTACAAAAGAAGGTAGATTGTCTGCATTTTATCTTCCTGCACTTGTTCTAATTGCTATGACAACTATCGCATTCATCTATGGCGCGGTAAATGTAATCGGTAATACGATGACCACTGGCTCTCTTATTCAAATTGTAACATTGCTCGTGTCATTAACATTTCTAAACTTCCAATTCCCATTTATGCTGCTGATGCTCAGAGGTGGTTGGGTCAACGCAAAACGGGTCGTAGATATACTCAACTGGGATGAGCCAATGATTGAACCCGAGCAGTCATGTGAAGTTGAATGGGGTAGTGACATAGTCTTTGATAATGTGAGTTTCGCATATAATTCAAACAATGAGCATAATAATCATTATGCCCTTAAGGATTTCAATATCACAATCCCTGGTGGCTCAAGAGTGGCACTCATAGGAGGTCCTGGAGGTGGAAAATCAACCATTCTTAAGTTGCTTCTACGTTTGTATGATCCTACAAACGGTAGTCTACGAATCGGCGGAGTTGATCTTCGACAAGTCAGTACCAACGATGTCCGAGCTGCAATGGGCTTAGTTGAACAAGATATTTTCCTATTTAGAATGACCGTCAGAGAGAATATTTCTTTCGGACGACCTG
The DNA here is from genome assembly GCA_964458565.1 of uncultured archaeon. Lineage (GTDB taxonomy): Archaea > Asgardarchaeota > Thorarchaeia > Thorarchaeales > Thorarchaeaceae > CAYWJO01. The sequence goes on from CAYWJO010000065.1 coordinate 9,340, forward strand.
ATGCTACAGATGAAGAGATAATAGAGGCGGCTAAGCGTGCACAAGCAGACGAATTTATTCAAGAATTACCCAATGGTTATGATTCCATGATTGGAGAAAGGGGTATGACTCTGAGTGGTGGTCAGAGACAGAGATTAGCAATCGCTAGAGCATTAGTTCAAGATCCCAAAATTCTTTTACTCGATGATTCAGTCAGTGCAGTTGACGCGCAAACTGAGTTTCTCCTGAGAAAAGCGCTGGGTGCAGCACTGGTCAATAGGACGAGTATAACAGTCACACAACGGCTCAGAACACTGATTGAATCAGATATGGTAATTATTGTTGACAAGGGACAATTGATGGCTGCAGGTTGTCACGAAGACCTACTTCAAACATCTGACCACTATAGACGCATCTTTGAACGATTGCCTGGAGCAAGCACAATTCTCAAAGTAGCTCCAATCAAAGGAGGTTTGAAATAATGGGAATGCGTGGACATGGTGGTCCAAGAGCATTGGCTCTTCAGCGAGAGAAGAGAAGTCGCCCTATGCGAGTTCTCCTTGGCAGAATGGTACATTATCTTGGTGGTTTTAGAAAAATTGTCGCGATCGGTGCTGTCTTTTCACTCATTGCCAGCATTCTTGGTGTTATCATCCCCGTTATATTGACAGATGGTATTGATGTAATCGCAGCTAATAATCCCATTCTCGCAGACGTACTCTATCTTATCACCCTGTATGTAGCTTTGAGTTTAGCCTATTGGATTATAGGGAGTCTAAAAACATGGGTATTGTCATCCGCACAGGCTGGATTTGTGCAAATAATCCAATCTGATACTTACGATCATCTTGTTAATGCAGATTTAATGTTCCATAAGTCGCAGCAGAGCGGAAATATCACATCACGTGTAACAACAGATGCTGTTTCATTATCTACAGGCATTCAAGTTATTATTGATTTCTTTAGTCAAATCCTTCTATTAGGAACCACTTTCTACATATTATGGATAACCGCACCTGAAATTGCTATAACTGCACTCGTTGTGGTTCCTGGAGTAATCTTCATTGCAGTTCTCTTTGGTACTGTGGGTCAACGTATCATGCTGGCATCCCAGAGGGCATATGGTGCCGTGTCTGGCCAGATTGCTGAGAATCTGAGTGGTGTACATGTTGCTAAAGCATTCAATAGAGAGGATGAGTTAGCGGAAGAGATGTGTGAGCTTAATGCTAAAGCTTACAGACATGGATTTAGATTCATGATACTGATGAGCGCGATGCAACCAATGGTCCGGTCATTTGGACAAATTGGAACTGTAGCAATATTGTTTGTAGGAGCTTCCCTTGCGGTTCAGACCGTTCCATTACTGACCATTGGAGGTGTCGTTTTGGGAGTTCTTTTAGTGAACCAGTTCATGTTTCCGCTGTTAGGTCTATCAATGATGGCATCACAGGTGCAAGCTTCTTTAGCTGCAATGGATAGGATATCTGATGTATTGGAATCCAAACCCGCAATTGCTGATTCACCTGAATCCACAGATTTGCTTGAAGAGAGTGATGGAATTACTTTTGATAATGTGACGTTCTCGTATGTGAAGGATACACCTGTTCTCAAAGCAATCAGTTTTAAGATACTACCAGGCGAACTTATAGCGATTGTAGGTCATACTGGTGCGGGAAAGACAACAATTGCTTCTCTCATAAACAGATTCTATGATCCCGATTCAGGAGCTATACGGATTGGGAATCAAGATATCAGAGATGTCACTCTCAAGTCACTACATGATTCTATTTCATTGATTCCACAGGAACCATACCTATTCGATGGTACAATATTTGAAAACATCCGATATGGGAAGCCTGATGCAGATAATGAAGAGATTATCAAACTCTGCAAGATGATTGGTGCTGATGAGTTCATTGAAGCACTCGCTGATGGGTACAATTCGCTGATTCTTGAGAGTGGAAAGAATCTATCTGCTGGGCAAAAACAGATGATAACGATAGCTCGTACAATGCTGGCAGATCCCAAAATTCTAATCCTCGATGAAGCTACTAGTAGATTAGATGCTTACAGTGAATCCCTTGTTCAAGACGCTCAAGCAAAACTGTTTACTGATAGGACAACTATAGTAATTGCACATAGACTCACTACGATTGCAAATGCTTCACGGATCATAATGTTTGAGAACGGAGAAATCATCGAAGAAGGTACACATAAGGAACTTCTAGCGAAGGAGGGCAAGTTCAAAGCACTTTATGATACGTATTATGCTCATCAAGGTGTGGAGGAATTGACTGAAGATATTGCAGAAGTCGCCAAAGAAGAAGTTTCTAAGGCTGGTGAATCTCCAATTCCAGCTCAAGGTCCTGGTATGGGATTTGGTATGGGTGGAATGGGTATGGGTGGCATGCCTTCAGGTATGAGTCCACCAAGCCCTGAGCAATTGAAAAAGATGATTAAACATATGCCGCCTGAAATGGTCGAACAGATTAAAGAACGACATCCTGAGATGTTTGCATCCGATGATGCAGATACTGGGGAATGAGATTTGACCCATTTAGAAACCAGATTGAAACGAGATATGGGATGTTAATGTTACACTTCTTGAACATCAATTGTGAGTTCTTGGGAGCAAATTAGAAAACCACCGATTAAGATGTAGCCTTCAATAGCCAGAATTCCAACAATGACGAGGATGATCATTGTTGATGCATACCATACTAATAGACTACTCAGGTACATTGCCATTAATCCCAAAAACAAGTAGCGAATGATCCCTCCAATATGCCCCTCACGGAGTGCATAGTACTGAGTATAAATAGAAGCTGTAATTAATCCCATGATAACCGAGAAGAACAAATACCATGTCGATTCATATGGACCATATTCGACATTTGCACCAAGTATACTTGGAAATGCAAGTATTAATGCTAGGGCTCCGAAGACTAGTGCAATTGCCCAAAGACGTGGAAACGCAAAACCCAGCACATTATTTGAGGCTCTCACATAACCTGCGACTCCAAGTATCCATAGAATGAGTGCAGTTGCTCTAGCACTTGATACCATGTATGGAAGAACTTGGTTTTCTGGTTGACTCAATGCGATGGCATTAGCAATATCCGCTAATGCTAGAACAAGAATACCTGCCGATAGGAGCACTCCTAGCATATGGAATGTATCATCATGAAATAAGCCAGAGGAGCTATATTTGAGGAGACCAAAAAATCCGACTCCAAAGCCAAGCATCGCTGAGACCACCGCCATTGTGATTCCAATTGAATTAGCGGGTAGACCAGTAAACGGCAATAAAAGAAGTGAAAGAGCAGCAATCCCTATTGTAGCAAATGGTAGTATTCCTACACATTTTTTTCGAATGTGAGGCTTTGCTGCTTCTGTCATGTAATCGTACCTTCAGTAGTTTGAACTTAGTATTGTGTGTTTTGCTTCTCATTAAACGAAGAAACGTTCCCATTCAACTTCAAATGCACGATTTGGGAAACGTGTTTCAACTTCATGTCGCGTTTGTGTGATAATCCTTTTCACGGGTGCCTTTCCTGTAAATTGATTTGCAGTCACACATACCTCTTCCAATAATGCTCTTAATGCCTCTCGCAGTAATTGGGGTGATATTGCGCCTCTAGATACGCCCGCGATAAGTGATGGTCGCACCTCGATATCGACATGCTCTTCTAACTCCACATACCCTAACCATGTGTATTGATTCACCAACTTGTTGCGTGCCTGAAGAAAGACCTGACGGGAGAGACGATATCCCAGTAGTTTGGAAAGCCTCTGTAAAAGACCTTGAAGGGTTGAGGCGTACAGGACTACTAATGCCTGTCCTGGTGAAACTTGCTCCACTTCTCTCCTTCTAGCAAGTGATGCTATCTCTTGGAGAAACTGCCGTATATCAGATGTCTTGACTCTCTCTGCAGCTATGGAGAGTGGGGTTTCACCATCTAGCTGAGAGATAGCTCTTTTTATCTCCTCTGAAACAGTCTGAGATGAATCACCGTTTTCTACAAATGTTGTTGGTTGATAGATATCATCTGGTCGAGGTAGCGTGGTTACTGTGACTGCTCTGTCCCAGAGCGCATCGACTGTGAGATTCATTGTAACCTCTACGGGAAGCTCGAGGAAATTACCTACATCTTCAACACTGCATTCTTCAGGTAATAGACTGAGAAACGCAGTGACATCTGGATTTCGAGTATAATATTCCCAATCTCTCTTTACATGAATTGTCGTGTGAGGATAGACCTGATCTCTGATGAACTCTTCAATCATGACACGTTCAAAACGAGAATATACTGCAAGATCCATTTCAACCCAGCGAAGGAGATGAAACTGCTCCTCGAACCTGGCGATTACGCGAGATAGTTTATCTCTTAGAGCTGCTGTGTCATTTGAAGCAGCCATAGCTCCCATCGTCCACTCTCCGTTCTCAACGAGTAAGGTGTATCCTGTTCCTTCAAATGCTCTTGCTTTCGAATCTCGTGAGAGTGTTGCTTCATCAAAAAATGACGCCATCGCTACAATGAAGGATGAGAGTAAATGTGGGTCGAAAATCGATTCACCAAAGTCGTGATGGTACATACAAACCCCTGAGTCTCTTTTTATGATGTATAGGCTCTTCACGTCCATGGGTTTGTACCTCGGTGGAATATGCGGCTTCCCAAATAATGATGAACTTAATCTCTTTTGAGGCTTCTAGTGAACCTCTACAGACTAATGCTATTGCATTATGACTATAAGTAATGAATCTTGTTTGTTGGGATATGAGCCGAGATAAAGAACTTGCAGTGAAATGTCCTTCATGTGGGACTGGAAATCTCAAAATCACTTCCATGATGTATAGCGTTCCTTTCTTCAATGAACTCGCGATGTTTACAATGGAATGTCCTGACTGCAACTTCCACCACAATGATGTTTTCTCTGCAGAACAACGAACTCCAAGTCGCTGGACACTACTAGTGAGTGATCCTCAGTTACTTAGAGTAAGGGTTGTTCGTTCAGGATCAGGAACTATACGATTTCCTGAGTTTGGAATTGATGTGGAGCCAGGACCTGCAGCTGAGTCTTTCATCAGCAATGTAGAAGGGGTTCTTTACCGAACTAGGTCCGTTGTGGAAAGTGCTGTGAATTTCGCAGATACAGAAGAGCAACGCACTCAAGGTTTGAAAGTTTTGGATATGATGGAAAAGGCAATCAAAGGTGAACTCACCTTCACCCTTATCATTGAAGACCCAGCAGGTGTTAGTGGAATTTTACCTGATGATTTACGTTTAGTAAAGCACGAAACACTCACTCTCGAGGAGGCTTCAGAGCTGAAAGGTGCTCCGATGTTCGTTGATTCGATTCGTGAAGAGTTCAGAGAGCACAAGGGTTAAAAACTGCGACGAAGGATGAGGGATTCGCCCCTGTGGCAATACATGGGCCGGTAGATTAGCCCGGCAGATCGCATGGTTTGCATCCATGAGGCCGCGAG
>CAYWJO010000066.1:0-14111 GCA_964458565.1 uncultured archaeon
ATTAGCTTCTGTAAGTTATGTTTTCACTTTCTATTTCTGTTTTGAATCATAAACTTTCAATCTCCATAATGTGGAATTAGCTTCTGTAAGTGGCCGAAAAACCACCTATTCTAGATGGTTAGAATCACCATAAGGCTGCTTTTTAGTATTGGTTTGTGGGAGTCATAATTCTGCACAACTCCTTATAAGGATGTACGCAATAAATCTTTTTTGAGGTCTATAACGACCAATTATCCCAGAGGGTGGGTATTGGATGCATACTATCATCTTAGAGGATTTTGGAACGTTCTTGGGTAAGAAAGGCGACCGATTCGTCGTCAAGCAGAAGGGAAAGACACTTGGTGAGTTTCCGGTGTCACAGGTAGAGCGAATAATAATCTCCTCCTCCGGTTCCTCGTTGAGTTCATCTGCCATCTACCTAGCAGTTGAGAACAGGATTCCCATAGCATTCACCTATACAGATGGGACCCCGTTTGGTTTCCTGACACCAACTCGTGGACATGGTACTGTCCTCACTCGCAGAGCACAATATCTCCATGCAGCTTCGCCCTATGCAACACATCTTTCGAAGGGGTTCATAGATGGGAAGACAATGAACCAGCGAAATCTACTGAATATGTGGGCAAAGAGTCGGACACGAACCAGTCCTGAAATTGCAAAACATCTCTATAATCTCTCATATGAGGTAGATACTATTCGGAATGAGTTGGATCTAGTAGAAGGGTCGATGAACGTTGAAAAAAGGCAGAACTTGATGAATATTGAAGGGAGGATTGCAGCCCACTACTGGGAGGGTGTAGGGCTTGTCATACCTAACTCCTTTGAATTCACAACAAGAAACACAAGAGGTGCAGTTGATCCCTTCAATATGCTTCTCAACTACGGTTATGGAATACTCTATTCAGAAGTGTGGTCTGCTGTGAGCACTGCTGGTCTTGACCCCTTTGCTGGTTTCCTCCATGTTGACAGACCTGGTCGTCCCTCACTGGTGCTTGACTTGATAGAGGAGTTCAGACAACAGGTCGTCGATAGAATAATTGTTCGACTCACAATACAAAAGACGATAAAGCCCTCTGGAATTGTCGTGTCACAGGAGCTTACCAAAGATGCGCGTTCAACCTTGGCATCAACTGTCATTGAACGACTTGCGCAGAAGGTGGATTATGAAGCTAAAAAGATATCTATCAAGAACATCATCGTGAGACAAGCCTGGGCCATTGCCAGGTATCTTAAGGACGAAACAAATCAATACAAGCCGTTCTATCAGAGGTGGTGATGTTCTTGCACTGGCTGGTTGTCTATGATATCACGGATGATAATCTCAGAGGGAAGGTTAGTGAACGCCTGAAAGACTACGGTCTAGAACGTATCCAGTATAGCGCATTTCTAGGGGAACTCCCCCGTTACTCATTGGCGTCTTTGAAAACTGACATGCGACGTTTGTTGAACGATGGTGAGGAAACAGACTCGATCATAATCTTTCCGCTGTGTAGCTCATGTTTCAAGAACCGAATTGTGATTGGGGAAGAACGGGAGATGGAGCGCGATGAACAAAAGGTCACGATATTCTAAAATCACGGATGTTGAGGAGCAATACCTCACTCCCACGGATATCAAGCAGTATGTTTTTTGTCCGCGTGTCACTTTCTTCAATAGAGTGATGAACCTGAAACCAGTGATGGGCTCGCAACAGGAGGCTGGACAGAAGACTCATGACCGATTATCACATCTCGAGAAGAAACGGCTCAGTGTTCTGAAAGCAGGTCTTGAACTGCAGGTTGAAACGAAGATGTTCGACATTCCAGTTGTATCACACAACTTGGGAGTGCGTGGTAGATTGGACATGCTCTTGGTCACCTCTCAGAATGAGTATATCCCTGTGGAGTTCAAGGAGATGCGGAGTAACAAGGGGCAGGTTCGTCTGGACCATAAGTACCAACTAACCCTCTTGGGTCTAATGGTCGAAAATGCTTACGATACAATCGTGCGACGGGGGATTGTCCATTACACGCTGGAGGAGTTGACTATCGAGAAAGGTATCACAATGTCAATGAAGACTCGAACCAAGTCATATGTTGAACGAATCAACAGGATGATTGAGGATGGGTCGTTACCTTCACCTCGAGCACAATGCAGATTCGATCGCGTTGGATGTGGGTATGCCAATCAATGTGCTGACTTCTAGTACGAACTCCCTATCAATTTACAGTCTTTTGTTTAAACAACATACTCTCACGTTCACCGAACTGTATTTGGGACACCCCTAGAATGCACTTCTGGTTTATCTCGTGGGTATACACCAGTTTCAGATGTGATATATATAGTACAATTACGAAACTGTGTTTGAGCACAGAATAGCGAATAATCAATGAACGTGATTGAAGTGTTTAAGATAGACATTGAAGAAGTTATGGACCAGTTAGAAGATGTCTTTGTAAGTATTGCTCTAAAAAGGGACTGGCATCATAAATATGCAAAGTTCGGGAAACAGACGCAATCGCTCTTTGTGCATTCAATGAACGCATTCTCCATCACTCGTGTGATTGGTAGACCCATGTTTGATCTAGACGATGATGAATTGCTTATTGCATGTACAGCATCATTTCTTCACGACTATCAGAAAGCATACGACTCTTGGCAGGACGCAGCCCTTGCATTCATGGCTGGGCAAAGGCCAAAGAAGACTGTCTTCAGACATGATTCAGGTATGGAGGAAGATTTGGAACATCTAAAGGGAATATTGACTGAAGTATCTGATAACCTTACATTTGATTATGATTTGGAACAACACGCCGCCCGTATCCTCAATATGATTGTATACACTCATGATACTGAGAACAGGGCAGATGTGACTAGGAGGAAACGTATGGTTGGGTCTATTGACCCTCTTACACGAGTGGTTAGACTTGCAGATAGCATTGCAAGTATCAAGACCCTTGAGGACATCAAAAATAAGGAAAAGGATCCAGACATACCACCTGAAAAGAAGGTGTCCTTTGACTATCACCAGATTTCTGTAGTGAGGGGTGTTGTTTCATGCTTTCTCAACGAGGCTATCGTGGAATTGATGAAAGAAGCTGGATACGTTCCACTCCTATTCTTTGGAAACGGAGCAACTTATCTTCGTGTTGGTGATGGTGTTCAAATTGATAATCCTAGAGAGAAAATACAGGACTTGATTGACAATCAATTCAGAGAGTTCAAGAATTCTAGTGTTTATTTGCAGGGAATGGCAAATGCTGTCATTGGTCCATTGACCCAGATGAAATGGCCTAGTATCCATCTGGTCAGAGAGCAGGACGTACCTGATCTGGTCAGATACATTGCATCAATGCCTGCTACAAACAAGAAGACTGCTTTTGGAGATGGATATTATGAGGAACAGAGTAAGAAGAGTGATGATTACAGGCAGGCCATGGATGACTTTGTCACACAGACTGGATCAACATCTCGTTCTGTGATACTAGCAGAGATGATATCTGACTTCAACATTCTTGTCTATGTTTTCGACTTCATCAAGAGCTACAGAAAGCTGGTCGAAGATAACGAAACTGGTTCGAAATTCGAGAACGATGTAAATGAGTGGTTCCGTTCATCATCACTGGGTGAATTCACATTTGATGGAATTAGTAGTATAACTCACACGTCTCCTGTTCATGATAGGGTGTCTATGGTAACCATACTTTGGAAGATAGGAGATGAAAATCTACACACTTCAAAGGACCGACAGAAGACGATTGTGAATCGATGTATCAAACTCATGACTAACATAGTTAGAGAGTATGTAAAATATGCGCCTCGTGGTATCAGTGAGATTGTTAGTCAGCAACTTATTTCAGAGGTCCACTATATACCCGGAGAATTAGATTTGGTAGAAAAACTACGAGATCACTCAACTTCTATGTATATTAGATACTCAGATGGTAAGCAAGCGTCCAAACGTATTTGTGGTCTTTGTGGGTTACCAAGCTTTCACGAAGCACCTGCTGGATTGTTTGGGGACGGGTCAGAGAAGTTCTCTAACTTCATCCCGGGTGGTATTGAGATTGGTGGGACACGAAAGGCACAGGTCTGTCAATTATGTATGTTTGAAGCAACATTACGAGGGTTCTACTTTCCCTCTGCTCCGTTTGGTACGTTCTTCCTTCTACCAGATATGTCGTTATCACCTTCTGTACTCCGATTGTGGTCAAATGCTATCAATAATACCATCCGCTCAGAACAACTCGGTTTAGGACTTGGTAAGGTCTGGAATATGCTCGATGTCTACAAGCTTATAGCTAATGGTGAATCACTTGATACATCATCAAATCTGTTCAAGTATATCCGTCCAACGACGAATGAACTGAAAGACTTGGTAAGTTTCCTCTCAAATATGAGAGAAAACCCAAAAGATGTTGATTTTGAAAATCCTGACAATCTGGATATTGAACATTCATTTGAGGAGATTGCACGATCTCATTTTCAAGGACTAGTAAGGATAGATCCTTATCTAATGAAGGAATATGTCCCAAGGACTGTTGTTCAGAGGTCATCACTCCTCACATCCAGCTATGCAATCACATTTCTAAGAAACGCTCCGAAAGATGATCCAAAAGAAGCCTCAAGCACCAGCGCTCTCAGAACATACCTTCTTGCTTTGATACTATCTGAGATATTTCATGCGAGAGTAGTATTTGTTGAGGGATATCAACCACTTGAGCAGTTTGAGGTAAAAGGAAGAGTCAATGTACAAATGCCAGGACCTGCAGAGAATGCATTACGAAATCAAGGAATTAACATGACAGTCGAGATTCATAAGGTTAAAGGCGTACTTCGTATACTGACATCGCATATGCTGATTTCAATGGGGGCTGTGAAAAACCTTGGAAAGGATAGACTTCTGCGACTTATGGCGATGAATAGAGGCGCAATTCTTCGTCGTGCTCAGATGGAACATGAGAGAAATCTCCCATCGTATTTGAAATTTGAACTATTGCATCTACTAGACAACCTGCCACCAAAGGCAGGTGAATTATGATCATCATTGAGGTGATATGAATTGGTAATCCGAATGGAAAAAGAAGAAGAAAAATCAACTATCGAAGAGATTCGCAAAGTGCGGTCCGAGGCGGCAAAAGCACTCATTGCGTATCTTGACACATATCGGCCATCACAGGATCCCGGTGACTCGAAACACGCACTCATGGGTCCTGTTGGTAAGCTCCTCGTTCGAATAACCACGACAGGTGAAATAAACTGGGAAGCGACAAAGGGGTACGTTCTTAGTATCCACAAGAACCAACAGGCTCCTCGTGGAGTGACTCCTGATGCGGCAGAGCGTCTTGATGAAGCCATGAAGACCTTGAGTGAACTCAGAGATTTCCTTCCTCCCACAAAGTGGCTTAAGACTGTAGAGGACCTCGATGATGAGGTGTTCTTTGGTCTGTTCAAGGATAAACTTGTGGGACAACGTAAGGGAATCCAGAAGAAATTCCATGAGTGGTTGAAAGCTAACTACTCCATAGAGGAGATTAACAAACTCATTCCTCTGGAGGAGAATCAGTACGAATCGATTATGGCAATCGAAGATCCGTTTTCAGTTCGTCCAGAACTTGCTGATTTGGTCAAGAGATTCTGGGAGGAGAGGAATAAGTAAAGGGAGTGATAGAAAATGGTAAGTCCAACAATTCCAAAGAGTTTTGCGAAGATAAGTGACTATTTTGCAGAGAAGATATCTCCACTACTTGACTCAAGGGTTGTTCAAATCCTTCTCGTCAGGCAGACACATGACTATACGATATTAAGAACAGAAGAGAGTAGAGAGCTGAACACAGTGGTGATACCCGAGAGCATCGAGTCCAGCAAACCAACCGTTAAAGTAGCATTTCTGGCATCCAAACAGAAGGCTGTTGAGAGTCGAATGGCAGCTAAAATGCTGAGATCTGTGAGAGATGACTATGAATGTCGTCTGATGTTGAACCTATGTATGGAATGCCCGCGCTGTGCGCTCTTCGGAGCAGTCAATGTTTCAGGTGGACGAGAATATAACATCAAGCACAGGATTGAGTACTCCACTGGCTTCTCGATAGAGCGTTATGAAGACCTTCTGGAAACTATCACGTTCAATGCTATCGATGATGCGAACCAGACCACTGGTCAGGCGCTGGGTATGACACATAATGTTCGACCATTAGCCACCTTCCCATGTGTCGTATCATTGAATTCAGTAACTTGGCAGGAGCTCGTTCTCTATCTCAAGGCACTGATGGCATCTAAGTCATATGGTGCTGAAACCCGGGTAAAGGGTGATGTCAGGAACACCATACTTGGTATCATCGCGGGTCATGAAGAAGTAATAACATCGCTTGAATACTCACTAGAGCTTGCTACTCGCTTTGAGGAGGACCTTCATGATGTCACTGAAGAAATCCTGAAGAAGTACAAACAAATCAGTGCCTCCCGCTCTGATGTTGTAGTCCTCTCAGTAGAAGAGGTAAAACAACTGGTGAGTGATGTCCAAGACCTTTCAATCAGCAAGGAACTAACTGACACGATGTGGAAACAGGTTGAAGCATTTGTCAAGACTGCTAAAGCGACGAAGAAGAAATGAGTTGAAAAGACAAGAGGTTTGATTATTATGGATTGCAATCTTGTTCATCTTACCTCTCATGATTTCTTCTTCTATGCCTCCCAGGACTATGGGGCATCTGCCCGTCCTGTGGGGTTGATAGGGAATTATGCTTTGATGTATGGCCTAAATCGATATACACCTAACGTCAGGAGAACAATCTCGTCAGGAAACAAACCTCACTATGATGAGGACCTACCAAGAATGTCTGTCTATGCAACACCAGCTGCTCCTACAAGCGATTTCTCAATAGATTGCCGTCCCAGAATTGGTGCGGATCGAATTAGCTTCGAGTCAGACTTGATACTAACTGAATTAACTTGGAACAGCACAGGATCATCTCTCTTGTGGACAATGCCAAAAGAGAAGATTAACATCCCCAAAACCGGTTCGTATCATAAATTCATCCCACTCACCACGTTTTACTTCTATACGGTAGGTGGAAAGCTCCCTGGAATCCTGCGCGTTGGAAAGAAGTACACCTCCGCACGTCTTGAGATGATTCCCTTGGAGGTAGAGATGAAGGAGGGACGGTTTGTAGCAACATGTCCAGTTAATCTGATTGATCTCCCCGAAGAAACCGAGATACTATCCGGCAGCTTGGTGAAGGTTCCACCTGCACCTCTCTTGTTGGATGCTGAACTCAAGGGGCGATATGTACAAGGGACTGATTTAGCTGGCGGAACGCATCGATTTCCTGTACCAGATCAAGAACGATTCAAGAGCTCTTGGAATCAAGAGATGTGATAGGTGTGGATGAGTCATTAGAGGTAGTCATAGGTGAGTCTTACCTTGAGTACTCAGATGAAACCATATCTCCTGATTTCCATCTCTATAGACACCAAGCAGACACAGTTCATGCTGACAGGAGCGTTGTCGTTCTAGATGCTCCGACCGGAGCTGGAAAGACTCTGTCTGCATTGAAACGTGTCGTTGATAATAATACTCCTGCTATCTTCATCTACCCTACAAACGCACTAGTTCGAAACCAAGTCATCGCAATCACGGAACTGCTAGAAAAACAGTTGGGGAAAAAGGTGAATGTGATTGGATCGGATTCCGATATCAAGACTGTCACCTCCAACATGAAAAATACTGATGTGGAGCTGTTCCATTTGACTGGCGAGAGTCTTGAGGAATTAGCTGAAACTCAATCTACTGCGAAGGGAAAGATTCTCGATGCGTTATTGACTGGAACTCATGTCGCAGGTCGAATGAGAATTCTCCTGACGAATCCTGATACCCTCTATCTTGCCTTCATTGGTCGATACATGAGATCAGGAAGAATATGTGCACAGTTCGAAACTTTCAACACCCTAGTCCTCGATGAGTTTCATCTCTATTCAGGACCTATGTTGGCACGAATTATCTTCATGGTCAATGCCTCTCGTGTTTCAGATGAGGTCCCCATGATGGACCTCATTTTTCTGAGTGCAACGCACGGGGATATTCTTGACCTGCTCAAGAATACATACTCAGATCTCCAAATTATAAAGGCAACACCTCTTGCTAAGTGTCCTCAGAAGGGACGTATGATAAGACATCGGACTCATTGTCATGTGAACACAATTACAGGTGTGCTTTCCACTGACGATGAAGCTAAGGATGTAGCCACCAATCTTCTACAGTTCTATAATACTGACAGCAAGGCTGACAATGTCAAAGTGCTTGGCATCTTCTCCTCAGTTTCGTTTGCCGTGCGTGTTGTCAAGTCACTCCGTTCAATGATTCAGGGATGCGGACTCAATCCAAATGAAGTGGTCTACCAATTACATGGACTGGTTCCACATAAGGTACGTTCTGGTCTTGTTGGGATGAAGAATGCCATTCTTGTTGGAACCTCTGCAATCGAGGTCGGAATAGACTTCAATGTGCCATACCTTGTCATGGAGGCTCACGATATTGGAAGCTTTCTCCAGAGATTTGGACGTGGTGGAAGGCATCAGGATTGCGAGGCTGCCCTCTATGTTCCAAGAGTTCTTGCAGATAGGCTCAACTCAAAGAATGAATGGGAATTTCCTGATTTCATCGATGAGGTTCATAAAGCACTTGTCGAACTCCCGTCCTACGCAGGGTTTCTCTGCAATTCAAAGATTCAGGAGATTCTGTGTGGAATGGCACTTGCAGCCAGTAGGCTACCATGGTCGCCTTATCACAAATCGGAGCGGTTCGATTATGATGCGGCTGTGGAGTTCTACTACGAGCTTGTACAGGCAAATGAAACTGTGTCAATAGGTGACAAGACCCTGAAAGAGGTTTTAGGTGATCAGGAGCCCGGGCTTGTACGTCATTGTTTGAAGAACCGGGCAGTACAGACTATGGTGAAACACGGCTTTCTCAGGGGTGCTTCCAATACAGTCTTGGTAAAATATCCTGGACACCTATTTGGTATCACAACTGACATCTTCAGCGAGTGTGATTTCTTCGAACTGTTCAGGATGCAAGGTAAAATCAAGACTGCTGAGGATTATTGGAGGAGTATTCCCCTCCAATTCAAGAGAAGGCTTACCAAGGAGACCCCTCTTTTTGTTGTGGAGGACCTGGGTCAACCAAGGTATCCAACTGTCTATCTTGCCTCAGATGCTTTTGTAAGAAACAGAACTGGAGTTTACAACGAACCTGATTGCCACCTCAAGTTCCGAGATCGATATCTATCCACCATAGGTCAAAAACTCCTCAGTGGGCGAAATCTGGCCTTTCACTGGAAATCTATGACTCGTTATACTGACTATCGGATTCCAAAGGTCTTCGTAGAGAATGAGCCTGGTGGTCTAGTTATAGGCGAGTGGGCCTATGTTGCTGAATACCTTTTACAAAAACAGATGCAGGAGGACACCAGAGGATGATTACACTACGTTTCCATCTGACAAGTCCGTTTTCAGGCACAATGGGATTCACTGGTGTACCACTAAGAGCCGCCTTTCTGAACTTGCTCCAACAGTATGACTCTCAATTGAGTGGTCAGGTACATGGAAAGGTAGGAGTACGCTCCTACTCACTTGATCCCTTTCCCTTCTCGGCCGGGTTCAGAACAGACTTTGATGAGGGCAAAGAGTATGAGTTTGGTGTGAATCTGTTTTCTAGTGAGAAGTACAACTCATTAATTCGGTCATTGGCCATGGTTCCCAAGGAAGAGGTGCGAATCCATCATCACTACTTCCCTCTAAAACGTGTTGACTTCACAACTCATCAACCATCAATGCTGATGGACCAGTGGATTGAGAAGGATTGTTTGGAGGGATTAAGGCAGATTGGAATCCGAATGAGATTTCTTACCCCAACTCAGCTTTCTCAGTTTGGTAGTGATATGGCTTTCTTACTTCCTACTCCTGAGAAAGTCTTCTCTGGACTACTTAGGGTCTGGAACACTGCAGACAGGGCTTCAAAGGTCTACCATATCAGTGACTACAGAAAATGGGTTGAGCGGAATATCTACATCTCTAATCATCGGATTCGTACAATCCCAGTACCTCTCGGTCGTGGAAGGGCTGTAGTTGGATTTGTCGGCAGTGTTGACTATGTCGTACAGAATCTCGATAGCCCTTTTGGGCATTTATCAGTGGGTCTATCAAGATTCGCAGAGATGTCTAATGTAGGAAAGAATCGCACAGCTGGTCTTGGAAAGGTTTCTGTGCTGCTAGAAACAGAGAAGGGGTGACAATGACTGTGAATGGAGGGGTGTATGTTGTACATTCTACCTGATGACGTCAAGCGAAGACTCCTGAGAAGGTACAGACGGCGATCACGAGAGATTGTGGTGGACGATCGCTTTCGTGGTTGGGCCTGGGAGGTTCCACCTCTGGATCCACCCTACGATTTTCATCTCTCTCTGAGTGAGATTACTGGTCGATACTGTGAGTCTATGCGCGACCTCTATCTCAGACATGTTGAGAAAAAACGAAAGCCAGTCAATATCAAGATGATTGTAGGAGGTCTTTATCATGCAATCATTGCATCTGTGATAGAGCATTCAAAGAAAACACTCTACACGATAGGCAAGAATTCAATCGGTGAGTTTGGAATGTGTATGACCGATCTCAGGGATGAAATAATCAATGGTCTTATGGAAGGTGCTCGAAAACCAGAGGTGATCACATCAACTTCTGTTAATATAGCAACAGTTCAGAACAACATGCTTTGGTTATGGGACTATGAGGTCAACCAGATAGTCGCCTCGATTGAACGTGTTGTGTCATCTCAACCATACATCGGTTTGGACTCGCTAGTTCACAATGCAATACCGATTGTTGTAGAGCAGAAGCTTGATGGTCGAAACCTAGGACTCAGTGGTTATTTGAGTGCAGATGCCTTTGGAGCTGAGGGCGTAGTTCTTGATATGAAGACTGGCGAACGACGACGTTTCCACCGACTAGCCACAACTGGATATGCATTGGTCATTGAAAGTATTCACGAGTATCCAGTTGACATTGGCTGTATCGTCTATTGCTGGTTCAGGGAGAATGCTCTTCCTTCTATCGAGTACGATGTCCATCAGATTGATGAACCTCTCCGGCAGGACTTCATCGAGCTGCGGGATACTGCGATGAAACTGATTTATGATGAGAAAGACCCTGGTCTCCCTTCGAAGTGTTACGAGGACTGCCCCTATTGGAACGAGTGTCACTAAGAATAAAAAAGAGGAGAGTGTATCCCATTCTCTTAGAAATGGTCGCCGCCATCTCAGAGAGGAGATACACCCCCACGAATTATACTAGGCATCCTCAGGTCATGTTGATTGAGTCACCATGGCCATTCGGGCTCTTCCGGTGGACCACTCTTGTACACCATTTTTCATCGAGAATGAGTAGGAACAAGACACACAAGAGACAATGAGAAGAAAGTCCCACTTTGATTTTGCAAGTTGCATCCTGAATAGAAATGTTGCATTTCTAAACGAAACATAAAAGGGCATCTATGCTTAATGGAATCCTATGAGTAAAAAGATAGTCCAAATCGCAACGTTGGGAATCTACGCTAATGAACGTGTCCGGTATGTTAGCTTGAAACGACAAGCTGATGAGATAGTGCTTCTATATTCACCAGAGAATAAGGAGCAGATGGAGGAAATAGTGAGACTGTATAAGCAGGATCGTCTGCCAATTGAGGTGGTTTGTGTGAAAGCATGGAAGTATGAATCTATATTGGCAGAGATTCTCGAATTAATCGTCAAGAAACAGAAGAAGAATCACATATTTGAGTTCAACATATCTTGTGGAACGACTCCAATGCGAGTAGCATGCCATATGGCAGCAGTCCTTACTCATTCTCAGGTACACTTTGTAAGTGAAAAGGATGGAGATTTGGTTGGAGAATTGGAAACAGCACAACCCCTCTCATTCTCACAGTTGACGACTCCAAAGAAGAATATCTTGATGCATCTTGTGGATGAGGGTGGTTGCATTAAGTCACAGCGTGAACTTGGGTCTCGGGTGAACCTACATGCATCTTCAATTTCACGTCATGTGAAGGACCTTATGAAGTTCGGATATCTCACAACAATCACAAAAAGCGGGAAAAATATGATTCAAATCACTGATTTGGGTCGTGCAATCATTAGACTCAAGCAAGTACGGACTAAGATGAAAGAAGAAACCTTGAGTTGATGAATATTGTCAAATCAGAGTGAGATTCTATACTTCGTGCAGAAGACTTGGGAGCAGGCTCTTGAACGATTGCGGCAGTTTGGTGTAAAGATAGATAGAAATTGTCCCATTCACTCATTCACAGTTGAAGAAGAATGTGACCCTTTCAATGCAAGAATAGTGGATGGTTCTTTGTATATCAACAAAGAGTGCATCAAGAATCAATATCTGCTCTCAGGAGCAGTTGCTCGTGAATGCTTCAAATCGGTCTTTCCATCCAATAGAATCTGTGAGGAGTGTGTTGATGATATTGCTACCGAATTTGCGAGGCAAACTCTTGAGGAAGGGAAACGTGATGAATGGGTGGAGCTTTGGAGGAGACACACTCCCTCTAGACATGTGATCGGTGTTCTTCATCACGATCCATCAAAATCATACCCTGCACTCTACAAGCTCGTGAGCACTCGAGGGCTCCAATCAATAGTGAATGATCTCTTAGCAACATCAAAATACCAGATACATCTTTCGCTGGAGGACTATCTCGAATACTTTGAAACACGCTACCAACGATTCTCAGCTGAATTGAGTAGAACAGAGCTTCGCATCGTTAACTACCTCCTCCGCGACCCGACAACGACCACTGATGACATTGCACAATATCTCGCCCTTTCTCCACAATGGGTTTCAACAGAAGTCACCGAGCTTCAGAAACGATACATCCTTCGAAAATTCGAGGTGGTCCGTTTCTCAAAGATTGGTATCAGGATGTTCCATCTATTGATAGGAACAGATAACCCTAATGAGTCATCTCTGAACCTTCTAGACAAGTGTCCATTTGTCTATGGGATGAGACGGGTACTCTCAGGTCCATGGCAATTGCTTGCAACACTCACTATACCGGATAATCAAGAAAGTATTAGAGCAGTGGATGAGTTTATGAAAACAGTCAATCGATGGGATTTTCAGACCGTACTTACCGAGGTGGTTTCATCGGGTATACACTACTGCTTTGACTACTATTCTGTTGATACAGCTGGATGGGATATTCCTTGGGATCTTGAGCGAATTCAGGTTAGAAAAATCTATACTGATTCCCTCTCATCAGCCTTTCCAAGAATCGACCACCCTCGTGAGGGAATGCGTCTTGAGTTTGATGATCTGGATATGAAAATTCTTGACAGGGTATGGAACAGAGTGGGGTCTGTGGCAAAAATACGAAAGGAATTGCACGTCGGACAGGAGCGAGTAGCAACTAAATTACGACTATTGAGGGAAGAGGGAATTGTCAATGAGCAGTGGGAGATTCACAACATCGGTCTTACAGAGAGCATTGCTTTATTCACATCAGATGTTGAGATTGGGAAAGCCATTGCCGCTTGGGCAAATCGACTTCCAAAGAGTATAGTTTCATTCGATCTCGATAATCAACTCATGATGATATCATCAGTCCCAGTCGGTGGCGGTTATGGGATGGGATGGGCGTTGGAGAGTCTATCGAAAGCTGTATCGGCCAATCTTCTGGGACCACCAATATACGGTCGATGGGGATTTCCTTTACATCTCTGGCGTTCAGATAGTCAGAGATGGACATTTCCTGATCAGCAAGTTGCTGAATGGTTCGAATCATTCCGATGATAGTTTATTAGAATTATTAACAACCACAAATTTCCTATTTGCGTACATCTTTATAAGAGACCTTTCAGAATTGTCATGTACACAACAACCACTACAAAATCAGGGTTATGAACACTGATTTTTGGAATTCCAGGTGATTTTGGCCCGTGTCGCACATGAAGATTCCACATTATGGAGATTGAAAGCGTGTTGTCAATCGTTCGCCTTACCTCCTAACCGTGCTACTAGGTCGCACATGAAGATTCCACATTATGGAGATTGAAAGTAGGATGAACTATGATGAC
>CAYWJO010000067.1:0-12690 GCA_964458565.1 uncultured archaeon
GAAGTCAGATGGGTCAGTCGCAAAGATGGAATTGTATGGCTACGATTCAGGTACGGATACACTAATGGGAATCCTGTACATGATCCGTGACAATAATACGCCAGTGGTGCAAAGTCCAGCTGACATCAGTAAGGAAGTAAGCGAAACTGGTTACGAAATAGTATGGACTGCATCGGACTTGAGTCCTGCTGCGTACATGATTTTCAAAGACGATATAGAAATCAACCGTGGCTTTTGGAACTCATCAGCAGAGGAATTCAGGGTAGATGTTGATGATTTGGGCATCGGTTCATACAATTATACTATTGTCCTATACGAAGCAAGTGGCTTGAGCATCAGTGATACTGTGATGGTTGAAGTCCTTGAGGATTCTACAACTACTGAAAACACCACACCACCAACTTCAACGATCGGTACTACAACTACTGAAAACACCACACCACCAACTTCAACGATCGGTACAACAACTACCACAACAACATCAGCAACACCGGATGGTTTTGACCCATCACTGTTGATAATGATAGGTGCTATCGTTGGAGTGGTCATTGTCGTAGTCATCATTGTTGTGAAGATGAAGAAGTCCTGAGATATTAGACAATTGAGAGCTAGCAGGTTGCAATCTGCTAGCTTACCTATATCGTCAACCAATGTAATCACGGATTCCACGCAGACCTGTAGATCTCAGTGGAAGGACCCATTTCAACAATCGTATGCTGATAATGAAACACCCAGTGGGAAAGAGCTAGCACTTAACCAGTGGGTTTCTTGATAAGAAGAAACCCAGTCCCCATAAAGCTTTGAATTATGGAGAAGAAGGATATGCTATCTTCATAACACTTGGAGTTCAAACACACATAGCATATGCTGCAGATAATCTAGGTCATTTGCATGTAATTCTTGGAGAATATGATCTAGCGAGAAATTTTTATGAGAGATCCTTTGAATTGTCAGCGGCTATTGATTCACGCCATGGCAAAACATGGATAGCGGCCTATATGATACATCTGTATTGCGACCTCGAGGATGTATTGGGGGCTCGTGAGTGGGTAGTATGGGGTTCAGAAGAGGCAGGTAAGATTTTCAGTGAAACGGATTATCCGCCCATTAATCTGGCAATCACCCGATATTTGATACTCAAGAATCACCTAGATGAAGCTCAAGAGAAGTTGAAAGTAGCGTATGCTTCACTTCTAAAGAGAGGCGCAGATTTCATGTTAGCAGAATATTACTATGTGCAAGGTCTGTATGAATCAGCCTTGGAAAATCATGAAGCGGCCATCTCAACCTTCAGAAACTCGCTTGACATCTATCAGCAGCTGAATCAACAAGGAGGAATAAATCGGGTTCTTCTAGCAATGACAAAGGTAGAGATTGCAATTGTTCGAAATAAAAAGAAATTTACAGATACGATGAGTTTCAGTGTGTTTATGGACCAGCTGGAGCAGCATGCGAGAGAGAACAACTATCAAGGAATCCTCATGCAACATGCTCTTCTGAAGGCTGAGTACCAGACTGCGTTAGGTGAACACGATGCAGCACAACTCACTCTCAAGGATGCTTTAACGTTCACAGATTCGCTGGGAGTGAAGACACTTCGAAAGAGAATACTGGAAAGAATTCAACAACTAGAAAAAGAGTAGAAAGAGTCGGATGTTCTACAACACCCAACTCATTAGTCATTATTACTTCATCGACTTGACCCATTCGTAGACTGGTTGGCATAGTTCCTTAATACGTTCTTTCTCCTTGTTCATGGGTGAATTTGTGAACGGACACTCGTCTTTTTTTGAAAAAAAGAAAGTTGACATGATACACTCCAGAGTTGTGTTCTGTCTCTTTACCAAATTCCTATTTAATAATCATATAATTAATATGCCAAGAATAAATCTACACCATTGGTGGTATACGTGGTTAGTGTACGAACTATATTACTGATAGGAGTATTATTTTGCTCCATATCATTCGGGATTTCTGGAATTCGTTTCTCACATTCAGAATCAGAAGTAGTCCAGGGGGATTTAATTCTATGTGAGTTGCCTGAGATGGCAAGATTCCAGATAGATGAGAACAGTGACTTCACATCGCTAGGATTCCCAGGTTCTGGGACGGCAGGTGATCCGTATCGGATAGAAGGAATTCACTTCACTGATGAGAGCTTCGATATGGAGTTCATCGTCATTAGTGGAACAACAGCACACTTTGTGATACAGAACTGTGTATTTGATGGCACCTGCGAATGGGGTCTGAATGTGGAGAATATCGAGGCAGATACATGTACAATCCAACATAATGTGTTTACTTCAGAGATTTACTACAGAAGTATTGAGGTCGAAATGGCAGATGGTTCCATCATCAAAAACAACACTTGTCAAACGGGTGTTGAGTATGGGATTCAGGTTGTAGACTCTTCCAATTGCGTTATCGAGGATAATGACTGCAGAGATATGCAATATGATGGAATAAGACTCTTGGATGGGTCAAATAATTGTGAAATTTCAAACAATCTGGTGTCTGGATGTACTAATGCCATAGATTGTCAAGATAGTGACTATGTTACAATACAAGGGCACGACGTTGATGGTTGTGACTGGGGTATTGTGATAAATAATTGTCAGCATTGCGTTATAACCGACAATGAGATTCATGATAGTCTGACTGATGGTATTAGAATCATAGCAACCGAGGGCGGAACTAATGATATATCAGTTGATAACAATGAGATCTATCAGAACGGATGGTGTGGAGTTATAGTCACTAACAGTGATAACGTACAGATTACGAATAATATGATCCACAGCAATGACGAATTTGGAATCGATATTAATTATGATTCAATCTTTCTGATAACAGACAACCTAATTCAATCAAACGCTAATTATGGAGTGGTTGTCAATGGGTCGAGTAGCACTGGTGTAATCTATCATAATCAGTTCAAGTTCAACACGGATGGTTCGAAACCACAAGGAAATG
Source organism: uncultured archaeon (assembly GCA_964458565.1). Taxonomy (GTDB): domain Archaea; phylum Asgardarchaeota; class Thorarchaeia; order Thorarchaeales; family Thorarchaeaceae; genus CAYWJO01. The sequence continues at coordinate 2,974 of CAYWJO010000067.1, forward strand.
ACGTTTATAACTCTGGCACATGGTATAATCCAACAGTCAACAGAGGAAACTATTGGTCAGACTGGGATGGCACGGGCGAGTATGAACTAGCAGGACATCCTAGTGCAAGTGATCCGTATCCGCTTTCTGGTTTTACTACAACACCCTCAACAGAATCAACCTCAGCTCCTACATCAGCTCCTACAGAAACTACCACATCTGAAATGTCTTCAGAAACCCAAACAGAACCCACGGCACCAGGTCTGATGGACTTCCTCACTGATAACATCTTGATTATTGGTGGTGGTATCGGGATTATAATAGTAATAATAATCGTAGTCCGATTGAAACGATAATATCATAGGAGAAGAGCCAGTGGATTATACCTACTGGCTCAATTCTCATTCTGGTGTTTACTCATCGTCTACTCCTAGAATAACAACCGTTACTGAGGACATATTCTAAACCTCGCTCTTGAAGACTACAGGGGAGAATGGAATATTATCACAAGAATGGATTGTATCTTTATGTTCAGAATGTCATGTGGCAACAGGTAACCAAGAAAGTTTGATCAAGATGCCAATTGCTCCAGATGGTACTGACCAGTCTACCTTGGACGAATACATTGACGATGATTTAAAAAAAAAAGAGAAAGAGTTGGTTGCAGTTTCACAACCAACCGCAGCAAGTAACTCTACAACTCTTCTCGCCAGACTTCATCGATTAGCAGCAAATGATAAGTGATAGATGAAAAACAAGTTCCAAAACTGGCTTGCATAATATATCCAATCACAGCAATAATCATGATATCTTTTCCAAGAAAATAGAAAGATGAAATATATGAGCCCCCAACTATTGACAGAAATGAGAATATCATAACTAACAATGTGACATATGAAAATCTATGAAGAATCCATCCAACTCTATTATTCCTGTCGACCAATTGCAGGACTATCAGGATCTGAAATAGCTCTAGAATGGATCCAAGGACGATTGCAAAAGATGCTATTGTCTGAATCAAAATACCATCAATGACACCAAGTATCGACAAGAGAATACTCAATGATAGCACAAGAGAAGTCAGAAATGAGTATATTCTAAGAAAGGTGGATTCTTTGAAATGACGAAATACTTGCAATCATATCAACCTCCTTGTAATTCTAAGGCCATAAATCGTTCAATGTAATAAGTTGAGATTTGACCTCCAAAACCATAGAAATTATAGTCAAAGGCATGTCCGGCCCATGGAATGGTAATGAGAATGCATCTGTGCCCAAGACTATTCGCTAGTCGATAAAAACTCACTCCTTGACTCTCATAGTTTGCTAACCCATCCTTACTTCCATGTACAATCATGATTGGTGGAACTACTGTGCTGTTTGAAATCAAATAAGAGGCACTTAGCTTTTTGTACTGCTCCGCGATTGGTAAGTTTCCCTCAACAAATGGATCAAAATAATCCCCATCTACTCTTGTGATGTTTGTTACGGGATATATCCAAATGCCACCTCTAATCGTCATATTGGTAGAGAAGTTCCCAGCAAATAGAGGATTCTTATACCCAAGTGTCACAAGTGATGCTAGATTACCCCCTGCGGACCTTCCTACAACGAAGACATTATCCATATCAGCTCTGTATTTCGAGCTGTTGAGTTCAAGCATCTTTGTGAAATATCCTACATTTTCAATCTGGTCTTCAATGTTGTAACTCCCATTATACGCAAAGAAAGAAGAACCCAGTGATGCAAATAAAGAAAATACTCCGGATGCATCTTCTGGTAAGGTTGTGACATCCAAGAGACCGTATTGAATATCGAATACAGCATATCCCTTTGATGCAAAGTAATGATTGAAGAGAGGGATGTTGGAACTTCCCTTATCACCTATAACCCATGCACCACCGTGAATCGCTATAATTACCGGAAATGGGCCCTCACCTTCTGGACAATACCAATCAAACAAGAATCGATCTTGGCCATTATCGAGATACGGGATGTTGTACGCAACGTTGAATTTTGTTTCATCAATGGACATCCCAAACAAATTATCAAAAACTGAATAGGAAACAGGCCGCATCATTGAGGGATCTAGATTAGTGTATCTTGCTCCATAAACTGACATCATTTGATTCTCTGCTTCAGCTATACTCATCGGTATCGCAGGATATGGGATGATTGCGCCAATGAAAATGAATGTACAAATTCCCGATACGATTAACATCTCTCTCCGTTTTCCCATAAAGGAGAAACGAATAATGAGCACTCCACTTGTCAGGACTAGAAGGAAAAGTAGTGGTGCAACACTAGGATAAATCATAGCAATAATCCAACCGAGTGTCGAGGAGTCAAAGAAAAGGTAGAGTACTGTAATAAATCCAAAAATCCCTATACAAACATAACTTAGAAGAAGTAAGATATATCGACGCATCTGTTTGCCATTCATTTTTCTCGCCTATCAGTCTTAGACTTAGAGTAAGGTTCCATTATTTAAATTCTCATTGCACTGAATCAAAAACCTCAGGAACTGATTAACAATACTAGATTATTGTGTTAATCATGAAGTTGATGAAGAAAAATGAGGAGAGTTGGTTGCGGTTTCACAACCAATTTCATAGATTTATTTCATTGACATGTGAACTGCTGAATTCGGATAGATGGAAAGAAGAAGCAGTTGGACGAAAAATGAAATTCTTCGATTTACATTGTCCGAAATATTAATGTCTAGGAAGAATCCAGAATCTCTCGAGGCAACCTGAGTTGATAGCAGACTTACCTGATGGCCTTAGAGCATCTGGTACAATCGAAGTCAGAGAAAAACTCGGAACTATCTCTGGTGGAGATATACTCGATGTAGGCACACAAGAGGGTGACTTCATTAACACGTTGATGAAAACTCTGAGAGGATACAATTCATTCGTAGGAATAGACATCTCTGCAGATGATTTGAATAAGGCAAGAGAGAAATTCAAAGACGCTCCAGTGGATTTGATGGAAATGAATGCTGAAACGATGTCATTTCCAGACAATCATTTTGATACAGTGTGTATCTCATACTCAATCCATCACCTGGAGAATATTGACACTGTACTAGCTGAGATGTATCGCGTGTTGAAACCCGGAGGTAATTTCATCATCCAAGAATTGTATTCTGATGGAGAACAGACGGAAGCTCAGCGATTGGCCAGGGATGTGCATAATCTCAATATAAAGATCGACACCATCTTAGGCATCCCTCATTTCGAGGCCTTAACTTGTCAGAGATTGAAAGACGCAGTTGACAAGGTTGGTCTGAGTGCTGTCGAGATATATGAGTCATCATGGTCTGTCAAATGCTTATTCTGTGAGGATGCATTCGATTGCGAAAAACCACTCAGAAAGGAGAATATCGACCGTGTAATAAAGGATATTGATACTGATCTGGCTCGAATAATTGATCATCCGTCTTATGATGAATTAAGGAAAGAGGGAGAATCAATCAAAGAGAGAGTCAAAGTTACAGGGTTTTCTGAAGCATCCCTGATGTATTTCTTCGGAATTAAGTAGTGTCAAAACGAAATCCTAGGAAAAGATACCGAATTGAAATTTACTAAAAAATAAGAGAGAGCTGGAAAAAGATAGAGCTCCAGCTCATATTCATTAAGATCTATTTCATTGATTTGACCCATTCGAAGACGGGTTGGCACAATTCCTTGATGCGTTCCTTCTCCTCGTTCATGGGTCCTGGTTTCCAGCCATCAGCTGGCTCGAACCACCAGTCGGTGACAGTACCCTGACGTTCCTTCTTGGGTTTCCAGACTACCTTCACAGGCATGCCAAACTCAGCGTCCCATGGATCCAATCCTCTTAGTTCGTTTGCAATTGCAGTCTTGCAACCATCAACGATGACATATGCAAGGACGAAAGGCAGACGCTTCAGGGAAGATTTTCCAGACCAACCAGCAACTGTGAATGTATGAACAACTCCCTCTTGCTTAAGTTCAATCCAATCGGTCTTAGCCAAATCATCGTCAAGAGCCCAGCAATTCACCCTTGGCGGGAAGAACTTGTCGCCGCACTTTGGGCACTTGGTACCCCAGAACTCACCATCTACGAATCCCTTACCGAGCTTCGAAACCTCAGCTAACTTCCAGTAGTACAACTGGTCGTAGTGCAAGTATACCTTAAACTGATCAGTTGCCGAATCATAGTCATAACCCATGAAACCTATCCCGGTCTCCTTGACATCGCCTCGAAACTCATCGGAGTGCTTGTCGTCCCACTCAACAGCATCGTGAGCGGGGATCTTGTGCAATCTCTTATCCTCTACCATTTCTATGGCCTCCTCAGAATGAAGTTCGAGATACTGGTTCCAGTACCCGCGTGACTATTGACAAGACCAGTGTTCGCGTCTTTGACATAGGTCTTGGAGCTCAGGTGCTTCTTGGGTGCGGTGTCATTGAGATGATACATGCACTCGAGGGTACTCATAATTCCGGTCGCACCGACTGGGTGACCGTAACCCATCAGACCGCCACCAATATTGGTTGGCACCTCACCGTCGATGAAGGTCTGCTTCTCGCGTACAAACTCCTTGATGTTGTCCTTGTTGCACCAGTGGAGAGCCTTGTATATTTGGGTTTCAGAGCTGCTGAAAGCGTCGTGGATCTCTGCCACGTCAACTTTCTTGGCAGCATTCTTGTATTCGATACCTGCCATGTCGTAAGCAACCTCACCAGAGTGGCGGCAAGCTGCGAACTCGGTCATGTCGGGGTAACCCTTGCCGTACTTCTCGTTCCAACCAGGGAAGTCAATACGGTCGCCAGCACGGATAGTACAACTGCTTAGACCTGCACCTGCAATCTCAACATAGTTACCAGCAGCATGCTTCTTTGCCCACTCCTCGCTTGTGACGAGAGCAAAGGCGCCACCACGGCTCATCAGACAACAGTCCAGCTTCTTTAACGGATAGCTAATCAGGCGACTCTCCATGACATCATCGATTGTGAGCGTCTTCTTATAGTAGGGTGATTTTGGATTAGTGTAATCACTCCTGTAGAACTGCGCCTTTGGGTTATCTGCAGCATAGTTCCTATTCTTCATGGCGGCCATAGCAAAGTCTTCTTCGGTCAGGTTATTCTCTTTCATGAACTTGTAGGCCATGGCAGCGTAGTAAATTGGGTATATACCCCCAGCTAACGCTTCATACCTAGTGTCTGATGCAAGAGCAATGAACTCTGAACCCTGTGATTGCGTCACATTATCCATGGTTTCCCAGCCATAGACTCCGACCACATCAAAGAGACCGGACTTTATGGCCATGAAAGCACCATAGAGTGCAGAACCACCGGTATTACCACCATTCTCAATTCGCACGTGGGGTACTCCGACTAACCCGAGGTGATCATGAACAACCCACTCAGGACATAGCTGTTTTCCAAAGTGTACACTGAAATGCGAATAGACCATAAATTGAAGGTCTCGAAGACTAAAATCAGGGATGTCTTGTTGCGTTTCAACGATACAGTTTGCAGCCATGCCTTCAGGTGTTAGATACATGGGATAGTCGAAAGGAGTTGCACTGCCACCTGCGATGCATACTTTTCGACTCATAATATATCACTGAATCCAATTTTCGCTGTCCGAGGGACAGACGATTCTACGCCAACACCAAACTACGAGCTTTTAACAGCTTCGGCTAATAGAGTGTACTTTCAGACTGATGAAACTAGGTACATTTAATTTAATATTTTATGAAGTACAGGTAGTATCAAGAATTTTCGTACTTGACTGCTTCGATTCTCAGAATGTATAAGCAAAGACATTATAGAATAGAATACTCGTCTAAACTCTACTGATACCATTTTTCATCAAGGAGCCTACGAAGCTCTTGAGTTTCAAGGTAATTATCCATCACGAACATAGTCAGAGTCCGTTCAACTGCAGGCAGCTCTCTAAGATAATCCACGATGAATCGATTCATCTCTTCTACATCCTTTGTACGCACTTTTAGAAAAACATCATATTCACCACTTAAGACAAAAACCTCCTGAACAAAAGGATGCTGTGCAATGTCCTGACAAAACTCCTTCTGTGATAGTAAATCAGATTGACCAGGAACTCGGTATCTTATAGTGACAAAGATCAAAGCAAGGGTAGGTCGATTTAGTAAGACTGGATCAAGTATTGCAGTATATTGTTTAATGACTTTGCTCTGTTCCAGCGCTTTAACTCTAGCATGCACCGTAGAGATACCCTTTCCTACATTTTTAGAGATTTTCTGAACACCAATCCTGCAATTCTCTTGAAGGAGCTCGAGTATCTTGATATTGGTGTCATCAAGTATGGCAAACCCGCGTTTAGACATAATACCACATTCCGAAAAGATTTCGGTGTAATCAACATTTATACGAAATTCTTGATAAACATTACTTGATGCTGGAATTATATTTCAGGCAATATAAAATGCGTTTTTTTTAACAAAGTTACCGAAAAAGAAGCCACAATGATGCCACGAGCCTAATATACAGAATCAAATGAATTCGTAAACCAAAATGAGGAGAATATAGATGAGCACCACCTCTGCAAAAAGAAAAGACGCCGATATTAATTTGAAAGTTGAACAACTTGTCAAACAACTCACACTCGAGGAAAAATTCCTCCTTCTATCAAATTACAACAAACAAAGTGCATTCTCATCCACTTCAATTGAACGATTAGGAATTCCGTCACTAGAAATGACTGACGGTCCTTTAGGGCTATCATGGCACTCCTCGAGTAGAAGGAGCACTCGTTTTCCAGCTACAATTTGCCTGTCTGCAACATGGGATAGAAACCTCTCTCAACTCATGGGCGAAGCAATTGGTCGTGAAGCAAGAGAAGCCGGAAAACAATTATTGCTAGCTCCAGGGGTGAACATTCAAAGAACCCCATTGAACGGACGTACCTTTGAATATATGAGCGAAGATCCCTATCTTACAAAAGAGATAGCAATTCCTTATGTGAAAGGCGTGCAGAACCAGAGTGTCGGAGCTTGCTTGAAGCATTTTGCAGCGAATAACCAAGAAACAAATCGTAGGATATCAAGCTCGGAGATTGATGAACGCACACTTCATGAGATTTATCTCAGACCTTTCAAGGAGGTTGTACAAGAGGCAAAGCCTTGGTCTATTATGGGCAGCTATAACAAGATCAATGGCAAATATATCTATGAGAATACTCACCTTCTGCGAAGAATTCTGATGGAGGAGTGGGGATTTGACGGGTTCGTGGTGACCGATTGGGACGCGACAAAGTACATACACGATGCAGCAATCTGTATTAGATCTGGGCTATCATTAGAGATGCCTGGACCGCACTGTTACAAACTTGAATTACTGAGAGCATCTTTTAAAAAAGGTGAGTTCACTGAATCGATGCTTGATGATATCATTAGGCGATTTCTTAGGATTTTCTTCTTGACAGGAATTCTGGATCCAGAAATGAGTTCCCATGATAAGAGAGTAGACTCCACTCAAAATCCTAGTCTCGCACGAAAGATTGCAGAAGAGGGAATGGTGCTTCTGAAGAATGACAGAGGACTTTTACCACTCAACCTTCAAAAAATACGAAGAATAGCTTTACTGGGTCCAAACCTTGATGTCAAATATGGACGCCCCCAATATGGAGGCTCTTCAGCTGTTGTGCCGCCTTATGAAATAACGCCCCTGCAGGGAATTAGGGAAAGATGTGAGAAAAAAATCAAGCTTGTTGATGACACTTCAAAGGCGGATTTAGCGATAATAGTAGCTGGACTCAATCATGATAAAGGAATGGACTCGGAATCAGAAGACAGAAAGTCATTTGATTTACCACAGGACCAAGTAGAATTAATCAAAAAGACTGCACAAGATAATACTGACACAATTGTGATTTTGATATCAGGGAGTCCAATTGGTATGGAGAAATGGTTGAGAAACGTCCCAACTATCCTTGAAGCATGGTACCCCGGAATGGAAGGAGGAAGGTCTATTGCCAATGTATTATTCGGAAACGTGAATCCTTCAGGGAAACTCCCAATAACCTTCCCACGCAGACTTGAGGATTCTCCAGCACATTCTGGAAAAGACAATAGGACATATCCAGGAGATGAGAATCACAAAGTATACTATAAAGAAGGTATTAATGTTGGCTATCGATTTTTTGACGCTATGAAGATTGAACCTAACTTTCCATTTGGTTTTGGCATGTCGTACACAAGCTTCGAATATCAGAAACTCCGAGTAAACAGGAAGAAGATTAAGAGTATGAAAGACTATCTAGTCGTATCAATTGATGTAACAAATCGTGGACCATTAGATGGTTCAGAAGTCATTCAGGTATACGCGCGCCATAATCAAAACGAGGCTCAAAGACCCCTGAGAGAACTAGTTGGTTTTGAGAAGATAATGCTAAGATCAAGACAGACAAGCTCTCTCTCAATCGCAGTTCAAGCAAAGGATTTAGCATATTACGATAGTGAGAAGCATAGATGGCGGTTAGCTGCAGGAGACGTTGAACTTCAAGTTGGTTCTTCTTCTAAATCCGATTTTCTTTCAGAAACCATAGTCTGTTACGAAGATTGAGATTGAAAATCGTAATCAATTGTATCAAAATTACAAAATACCGAAAAGATTTCACATCGAATCCGACAAGAGTTAATACTTCTATGCTTTAATCAATCCTTTCGGTGGTTGATTTGGAGTATGGATATTTCTCGAAAGACTACAGGGAATACATCATAACTAAACCTGATACTCCCACACCATGGATCAACTACCTTGGCAGTAGCGAATACTGCGCGATGATCTCGAACACAGCTGGAGGATACAGCTTTCATAAAGATCCGAGAAATAGAAGAATTACACGTTATAGATACAACAATATACCAACAGATAGACCTGGGAGATATATCTACATAAGAGATAGTAAGACAGGCAAGTATTGGTCTCCTACGTGGCAGCCAACTTTAACTAAACTTGATAGTTACGAGTGTAGACATGGCCTAGGGTATACAAGAATTGCTTCCTCCTATCACAGCGTCGAGTCAAATGTAACCTACTTTGTACCAGTCGATCATAACTTGGAGATCTATATTATTACCCTCAAGAATACATCATCTGAAGAAGTGCATCTTAAGATATTCTCATACTGCGAATTCTGTCTGTGGGATGCAACTAGGGATCAAAATGACTTGCAGTCAATCCAGTTTGTCGGAATCTCGCGCTACAACGAGGGTGCCATTCTTTACCATCTCTTTGATGAGAATACAGGTTACGCATTTTTCGCTTCGAGTGAGAAGATTGAGAGCTATGATTGTGATAGAGAGTCCTTCATTGGTAAATACCGAGATGAGTCTAACCCAGAAGCTGTGGAAAGAGGAGAATGTTTTAGATCAGAAGCTATCGGTGGAAATCCAATTGCTGCTACTTGCAGTTCCGTTTCATTGAAACCAAAGGAGTCAAAGACAATAATCTATGTGCAGGGAGTAGCGAAGGACAAGTTAGAGGTAAAGGATCTAGTTCTGAAATTCATCGATACGGGAAATGTAGACAAAGAGTTCCAGAAACTGAGAGAGCATTGGAGTTCCTACCTCAACAAAATGAATGTTAAAACTCAGGACTCTGATTTTGATACAATGGTGAATGTCTGGAATCAGTACCAATGTCGAGTGACATTCGATTGGTCGAGATATGTTTCATTCTATGAAACAGGAATCGGAAGGGGGATGGGTTTCCGAGACTGC
>CAYWJO010000068.1:0-12568 GCA_964458565.1 uncultured archaeon
CTCCAGCAACAATTGATGACGATTCAAGAGATGATACTGAAGTTGATATCGCATCCCTATTCAGGGGTACAGCAACTGTTGCTTTGGTGGCTCTTCTTGTAAGTGCAATAACCATGTTTGGTGCCATCGTTGCTTTTCTTGTAAGTCGTCCGGGAGGGATAATAGAGAACATCGAAGCAGATGTAGCCATTTTTCTGATAATGGTTGGAGCTATGATAACCTTATTCTTCTTCTTAGCTGCGATAGGATTCTTCGTACGATTCAATCGGAAGCTCGGACGTTTTGTATTAAGTGATGATTTGGGGACTGTTGATATCAATCGTCCAAGAGTTCGAACCGTAATGATACTCTATGGATTGGCTATTGGCTTGCTCCTTATAATGGGGATGTGGGGTTATTGGCTTGCATACAAATATGTCCTGGCTGATATCCTAAGCACAACGCAATCCATCAGTTTCCTTGCATTCGTAGTTTCTGCTGGTATCTTCATATTGGCTATACTCATACTGTTAGTCCTGATTGCCCTTGGACGTACAGCTACGACAATGATAAAGAAGGTACTTGCTGTAAAAGAATGACTCACACAGCGAACACTTTAATTATAGATACTTTATTTCGCGACCAACGATGGTGCAATACATGAAGTTGAAGCTCTGGCAGATGGTGTACTTAACAGGGTTGATCATTGTAATCGCACTATTTCTAATTGGTCTAATTGATTCACACCTCATTCCTCATTCGATACTCGCTTGGATTGAACTCTTTGGTGGAATACTTCTAATAGGAGGAGCTTGCGAAGCCTTCGTGATATCCGTCGAGGGAATTGCTCATAATTTTCAGATGAGTGATTACGTATCTGGTATTTACGCAAGCCTAGCAAGTACAATACCGGAGCTATCTGTCATTGCATTTCTTCTTTTAAATGGAGAATATGAGATGGCTTGGGTTCTTGCCTTAGCTACGATATTTATGAACTCACTAGTATTTGCACTTTACACTCTCATATTACCGAAGGATGAACAAGGTAACTTTCGTTTGCCTGATGCGATTATGTGGGTGGGTAGCGATCTATTAAGCATGGGTGCTGTGATAAGTCTGGCAGTGGGACTCTCCATGTTACTAGTTGGTGTCTTTACTGCACCTGGTCATTCTCCGACCGAACCCCTCTTCACCCATCTTCAAGCTGGAGAGCTGTTGATATTTGGCGGATGTCTACTAGGTGTTTTTGGAGCTTATCTCTATACCATTACTAAGTACTATGGCAAAGCAGAAGAACCAATCGATCATGATGGTGATGATGGTGGCGTGCACTATCCACTTTTTAGTAAGCAGAAACTCGGAATCTACTTATTCTTAGCCGCAGTAGGAGCTCTTCTTGGTGGAGAAGCACTTTCTGGATTTGCATCATTTGCATCTGGGTCTGAGGGTTTGAATCTTTCATTTATACATACTGCACTCCTTCTGGTGATATTCGGAGGTACTCCTGAGTACATCATAGTAGCAAGCAGCCATCGAAAAGAGGAAATAGAGGTTGCCCTATCAAATGCTTTTGGAGGAATTGTGCAGGTCTTCTTTGTTATTTTCGGATTCACTCTAGTTGTTAGTGGCATAATTGGAACTATGAATGGGACAATCGATGTTATCCCGATAGACTTGTTCTCAGTGGTCCTCTTGATTTTTGCATTTCCATCCATGTTTATGCTTCGAGTCATGATCACCGATGATGCCAAGGTGAACGCACTTGAATCAATTGCTATGATTGCAGTCTTCATTATGATGTTGTACATTCTACTGATGTATGGTGGATATTGAAGGTGTCAATATTGGCGAGATTCTTCAAGAATTGATACCTTCACAATACAATCCAATCTAAGGAATTCATCTGGTTCTTCCTTTCTATGATGCTGGATGCATACAATATCATCTCCAATATTGGCAATCAGTCCTTCAGCTAGGATAACCATTCCATTCCCGTAGATTCTAACACGTTCGCCTGTTTCTCCTAGTTTGGTGAGGGTTGCACGTAATGAATGATAATTATCTGACATGTCTTTATACAAATACTTCATCAAAGAAAGCCTTTACGATTAGAACTGCTGAGAAACGATTCGAAGTGATTAGGAAACAATTCACTTTCCTTGCTTATTACTCTGGGATAAATTTCCAAAAACAAGTGGAAAAGCCTCCAGCAGTTAGCAGTTGCTACTGGAAGCACCGATATTTAATTAGATGATACTAATTCTCTTTCCAATCTTCTCATAGGCACCAAGAGCTATATCTAGGTGCTCTTTTGTTAGGCCGCTATTCAGTATATTACGAATCCTTGCAGCATCTTTGGCAACCATAGGAAATACAATTGGTAGTGCAAGAATTCCTTCTTCCATCAAACCATTACTCAGCTCAACTGCCTTTGAGCTCTCTCCTGTCATCGCCGGAACGATTGGTGTTTGACTCTTCCCGGTGTCATATCCCATCTGTTGGAGTCCTTTCACAAAGTACTCACGATTATCCCAGAGTGTCTTCACATGTTCCTCCTCTGTTTCAAGCACATCAATAGCCGCAATGCAAGCTGCTGCTGTTGCTGGTGGATGTGAAGCACTCAGAAGCCAGGAACGGCTCTTGTTCAAAGCATAGTTAACCATGTCGCGACTTCCTGAAACATGACCGCCCATCACACCAAACGCCTTGGAGAATGTACCCATTTCAAAGTGGACATCGTGATGTGTCAAGTTGAAGTGTGAAACAATGCCACGTCCTCCCTTTCCTAAAACTGCCTCACCGTGAGCATCATCAACGTAAATCATTGCTCCATACTCTTTGCCTTGCTTAGCGATTTCATCCAGGGGTGCAATGTCACCATCCATGCTAAAGACACCATCGGTTATGATAAGCATCTTCTCTGGATTCTTTTTCTCAGCCTCTTTCAAAACCTGTTCAAGTTCTTCCATGTTATTATGGCCATAGACGTATCTTGTTGCTTTTGTGAGTCTAACCCCGTCAATAATACTACCGTGATTTAATTCATCTGATATTATAGCATCTTCTTTTCCGACTAGCTGGGGGATGAGTCCTTCATTTGTAGCGAAACCTGCACTATATGTGAGAGATGCCTCAGCACCTTTAAATTTTGCAAGCCTTCGTTCAAGTTCAAGGTGAAGATCCATTGTTCCTGCAATTGCTCTAACAGAACCAGAACCAGCACCGTGCGTTTTGATTGCTTCAATAGCTGCTTCCTTCAGCTTCGGGTGGTTGCTTAAGTTCAGGTAATTATTGCTACACAGCATAATTACTTCTTTACCATCTACTTTGGCTTTTGGTGTACTAGGTCCTTGCAGCTCCCTAATTTTCCAATCAAAATTCTGCTGGACTAATTTCTCGTATTCTTCTCGCATCCATCCAGTCGGGTCTCGTTTCACAATGTTCACCTTGTTTGAAGTTCAGCCTAGCATTGGCCTATACTTAGTGATTACACTAGACGGGGCTCAATTTGTGGTCTATTTATACACTTCGTTCTGCCTATATACTTCTGAAAGAAATCTTTGAATTGTGTAGTTTTATGTGATATCACTTCAGGTAGAAATCTACTTTGCAAATTTCTCCCGTTTTCAAGTCTATAGATTCGAGTTGCGGTTGCTTGCCTGATATTAATCCAAGAGCTCCTCTAACAATCCCACCTACGGGACATGCAGTGTTGCCTTCGAGGTCATACCCACCAACCTTTCTTGGACAAATCAAGCACTGTTGAACTGTGATATGTGATTTCTCTCCATCAAAATCGATTGTTAAATCCTCAGCTATTCGGACTTCTTCCAGCAATTTTTCAAGGACCGTCTTCATATCATCTGAGGGTGAAATCACCTTTTGCGCTAGAAGCTCCTTGGCAATTTCCTGTCCCATCCAAGTTGCGAGAATATCCATTGCACCTTGAGGGTCAAAATTAGGATTTAATATAACATCTCTTGCTTTAACTAGACCTGCACCTAGGCCAATGGCCATCTTGTTCAGGTAGTTCTTTGATGGGTCTTTTCTTCTGAAGAATCTCATCATTTTTTATCACCTATAATTTTTTAATCAATCCGTCTTGAATGTACTTGTCACACACACTCTCTATTTGCTCTAAATCGATTTTACTTCCAAGCGCCTTCTCAAGATGCGCGATATTCTTTCTTATCGCACTAAGACATATTGTACCTGAGTCGCATACTGTTCTAAGAATCGCTTTGTCAAGAACAAAAGTTGATTTCTCCCGCTCCTTCACATCCTCAAACGTGAACATAGCCTGATAACAGGGTTCTCCTATAGATTCTGATAGACTCGTCGGCACATTGTCAGCTGCTACTACAGTAGCAGATGTTGTTTCACCCATTTGAAAACTATCAGAATATTCGATTTCTCTGACTCTCAAATTTTTGTCAATGTAAACAACAATCGCATGTGCCGGTGAACCATGAACCATCATTACTCTCAAAATTCCATCCTTTGCAGCTTCAAGTTCCTGATCAGATATCGCAATTTCAACAGGATTATTGCATTTCTTGCAGAACACCTTTACGTCACTCATCGAGTCTACCCCTTAACCATCTATCAATTTCAGTATTGTCTGAAGTTTTTCTTGTAATATATCAAAATTTTCCCCTGTCTTAGAACTTACTAGTATATATTCAATACCAAATTCGTCCGCATAAGCCTGTATTTCCTCGTGATTTATCTCACTATTTATATCCAATTTTGTACCTACTAGTAGCTTTTGTCTATCTGGGATTGCATCAATAAGACCCATCCATTCTTTGAGCTGTATGATTGATCTGTACGAGCAAGAATCAAAGACAACGAGAGCTGCTTTGGCTCCAATAATTAGTGAACCCTGAAAGAATCGAAATTGCTTTTGTCCCCCAAAATCGAACATAGCAACTTTCATACAACCTGTTTCATCATCCTCGACTGTCCATGATTCTACATCAAAACCTACAGTCATTTTCTTGTCAATGAATTGCCCTGTCACAATTCTTGCGATGAGAGTGGTTTTCCCAACTCCCCCAGCCCCAACTACAGCTAGCTTATACAATTTCTTACATGGGATAGTATTAGCTATAGATGTGACCACGGATGTGCACCCTTACACAATCGTTCTTTTGGTATATATAATGATATATTGTATTAAGTTACAGGCGATCTAAGTTTAGTTACAGTTTGTAATTATTTTCTATTCGTTTAACTAATAGAATCAAATTGTGTCTAAGTTAAGGAGTTCATAAGCTTCGTCAATCCATCTCTGGACTTTCTCCATTGTGAATACATAATCTCCTGGAACCTTAACATACCCCTCAGAGACTGCTGTCTGAATTATACTCATTAGCTCGTTTGCATTGGCATTAGCTAATTTACCTATACTATCAATTGTAGTCGCAATAACAATAGCCTCTGCATCTTCTTCGGAAATTGATTCCAAACCCGCGAACTTGCCCATGCTAATCCATCTACTTGCACGCTCTGTGTCAACATCACATATCTCAGAAATCTTACTTGGGTCTGACTTCACCAAATCCCGCACTGTATGAATTCCGTGGCTTTTCAATTTGAATCCATATGTATGTCCAATGCCTTCGATTGTTTCGATTGGCAACTCTTGTAGGATTGCATCTGGTTCCTCAACCTTTACTGTATATTGCTCTTCCTGATCTCGAACTTGTTCAGGCTGAATCCTTCTAAGAAGTTCTGGTTTTTCTGTAGGTGTAGTACCCTCCTTTCTTCCGGGACTTGAGAGCGCATAATATACTAGTATGATGGCTAATCCTCCAAGAATCACTGAAATGTTTGAATCTATGAATAACCAGATTCCAGCCATAATGATGAGTGTGATTGTGAATATGCTGACAATAACCTGAAGGCTTCTGCCCTCTAAGACATCTGAGCTCATAGTACATCATCTTGATTCAATTTGATATTTTGATGGACTTACTATGTTTTAAGAATAACTCGTCAAGTCGACCTAACCATTTCTTGTAACTTATCTAGAAGCTTGTCGAAATTCTCGCCAGTTTTTGAGCTGATAAGAACATAGTCTACTCCAAGGTCCTTTGCACGCTCACTAATTTCCTCATCACAGATTGCTCCTTCAACATCAGCTTTAGTTCCAACAAGTAATCGACGACTTGAGGGTATAGATTCTATCATGCCCAACCATTCCTCTACCTCTAAGAGAGATCTGAATGATGTGCAATCAAATACGATTAGTGCGAGCCTTGCACCTAGGACAAAAGAGCCTTGGAAAAATCTGAATTGCTTTTGTCCACCCAAATCAAATAATGCGACTTTGATACACGTGTTATGTCCCGTATCCACAATCCACGATTCAACATCAAATCCAACTGTCATGTTGGTTTCCAGATAATTCCCAGTAGCTAACCTTGCAATGAGTGTACTTTTACCCGCTCCTCCTGCACCTACAACCGCTAATTTCATGATATTATCGCATGGAGTTCTTGCTGACACATAGTACACCTTTCAAGAGCGATATTGCGGCACTCTTGATTCTGCAATCCTTCATTTTAACATTATTATGAGATAATAGGTTCTGTTTCGATATGAATAGAAAAACATATCGATATGCTGTTTTAAAGCACATCGCATAAATAGAACCTGTTGCTATTTTATCCCATTAGGAGTATTGAACATTGAGTAAGATATTGAGAGTTAACATGAATGATCTGAGTCATAAATGGGAATCAGTTCCCAGTGAACATGCACATCTCGCTGGACGTGCTTTCACAACCCACTATGTAAACAGTGAAGTGGATCCGATGTGTCATCCACTTAGAGCGCATAACAAGGTTGTGATTTCGCCAGGTCTTCTAGCAGGAACTCTTGCTCCTTCCTCTGGTAGGTTGAGTGTTGGTGCAAAGTCTCCCCTGACTGGAGGTATCAAGGAGGCAAATGCTGGTGGTCTGACAGCCACGCGGCTTGCCAAAATTGGACTTCGGGGAATTGTCATAGAGGGTGCTCCTTCAGGCGATGATTGGTATAGTATACTGTTGGGGAAGGATTCCTGCGAGATTCTGAAGACTAATGACTATGCAGGAATTGGGCTTTATGATCTAATAGGAAAAATTTGGAAAAAGTACGATTCCAAGCCGGGAATTATTGGGTGTGGAATCGCAGGTCAAAGACTTCTAAGGGGTGCAGGAATTTTCGGAAACAACATAGAAAATTCCGATCCTGGAAGGTACGCTGGTCGTGGGGGACTTGGAGCTGTCTTAGGTTCGAAAAGAATTGTCACTATCATCAGTGATGATTCAGAAGGCTCTCGACCCGAACCTAAACAGAAAGAGAAATTCGAGCAGGGGCGAAAAGCACTAGTTGAAGCCTTGAATAAACATCCTGTCACAGGAAAACTGAACAATGACGAAGGAAAACCCTTTGGAGGTCTGAAGAACTATGGAACAAATATTCTTCAGAACATTCTGAACGAGGCTGGAGGACTCCCAACATTAGGATTCAGTTCAGGTCGATTCAAAGATGCTGCGAAGATATCGGGAGAAGCAGTACATGATTTAGTTGATCGAACCAAGAAAAAGTTTGGCGACAAATCCGAGGGACGTTATGCTCACTCATGTCATCCAGGATGTATTATGGCTTGTTCCAATGCAGTACCTTACGAGGAAACTGGTAAACTTCACGTATCTCCGCTCGAATATGAATCTGCGTGGGCTCTAGGGGCCAATCTTGGGGTAGGCAAGCTCTATGATGTAGCTGAATTAAACAGATTATGCAATGATTTAGGTCTTGATACTATTGAAGCCGGAAACACCATTGCTATGTTCATGGAAGGTGGCATTATACCGTATGGCGATGGGACTGCTGCGATTAAGCTGCTAAAGAAAGCTTATGATTCCAAATCGGTGGATGGTAAGCTGGTATGTTCCGGAACCAAAATTGCAGGAGAAACACTTGGCGTGACTCGAATTCCAGTTGTGAAAGGTCAGGCATTACCTGCATATGATCCACGTCCCATTAGAGGTATTGGTGTTACTTATGCTACAACCACGATGGGTGCAGATCATACAGCTGGATATACAATTGCCGCTGAAATTCTTGGCATAAAGGGCGAGGTAACCGATCCAAGAAAAATGGAGAAGGCCGACCTCTCAAGAGCATTCCAAGCAACAACTGCTTACATCGATTCTTCAGGCTATTGTCTATTCATTGCGTTCTGTATCCTAGATGATGATAGTGGATTTGCAGGCATGAAGGATACATTCGATGGTTTCATTGGACATGAATATGATGTAACAGAATATGGTCTGAAAGTTTTGAAGAATGAACGTGAATTCAACCGGAATGCTGGTTTCACGAAGGAAGATGATCGACTACCCGAATTCTTCCATACTGAACCATTACCTCCTCATAATGTCACATTTGATGTGAGTGATGAGGAATTAGACAAGGTATTTGAAGGAATGTGAGAAGCGATAAGGGAGCAGGACTCCCTTCTCTCCTTTTTTATCAAGTCCATTTCCCAACACCAATAAGCAAAAACTATCAAAATATCTCTGAATAAGATGACAAATAGTAACACCTTCGAGCCATTGGAAGTTCATCTTTACGGTCAATTGCGACAACTTATCAAACACAGTAAACCTGATGAAGACACCGTGATGATGGTCGATTTCATTGAGAATGAAACATTCAGGGAATTTGTCCAACGCTTGGGACTCTCTCAATCTGATATTGGAGATTGTTTTATTGATGGAACTCTGGCAAAGCATTCAACAATACTGATGCCTGGTGCACGAATTGGTCTCTTTCCCTTCAATATGGTATTATTATGTGGTGGTCAACATCTAAAGGGTCATGGTTATACAAGGGATGATGTCGATATTGATTACTATTAGGTGTATTTTATGAGAGTTCAAATCAAGCTTTATGCAACACTTCGTCAATATGCTCCAAAAGAAAACGAGATTGGAGACGCATTTACTATCGAAATTGAAAACCCATCAATTCAAGGGTTAATAGATTATTTTGGATTCAATAAATCAGATGCAAAAATCATAATGGTAAATGGAATACGAGTCGATAGATTGGATTTCAAATTGAGTGAAAATGACCTTGTAGTAATTTTTCCTCCTGTGGGTGGAGGATAATATCTTTGATTACTCCAAAGATTCAAATTGTAATCATTCGTTTGTAGTTCCACAGGAGAGAGATATCTGTGGAAGAAAAGGAGTCTCCAATCGTAGAGAATGAGTCATTTGATGAAAAGATGTACCTTGAGATAATGCGAGAGTACCCCCCTCTCAAACGATATGTTTCTCGCGGAGATACTCCTGATGATGTGGATATACCTGGTCCTCATCAGGATGCTGACAGAGCTATCTTTCGCGCAATCAGATTTACGATGAGTGATGGAACTCCACGATTTCAACCCATTTTAGGAAGAGCGGGAATGGGAAAGACGCACCTCTACTGGGTGATTAAGGAACAAGAGGACTATTTTAGCAAGGGCAAGTTCCTTGCTGTATATGTGCCCAGTCCTCCGGCACCAATAAGAGTACCACTTCATATCCACGCGTGTATTGTAGATGAAGGCGGGGACAACCTTTTCGAACAGACTGTTGATATGTTAATTTCCAAATTCGGAGGTCTAAAGGGAGTTACTCATGAAATGTATGACTATACATACGCGATGGAGCGACTTCTCACGGACTATCCTGGAATTTCATCAGATGTTGTTAAGGTCTTACTTCGTTACAGATTGGACCCCCCAACAAGAGACCTTGCTCGTCGCTGGCTCTTGGGAGATGCATTGAGTGATCAGGAAATAACTCGATTGGAAGTACGTTCAGTATTAGAAGAAGATGACGTAACTCTCGCAACACTGAAACTGTTACTTGAAGGATCAGAACGTCCGATTGTGCTGTTTGTTGATGAAATGGAAGGCCCCTATAACACCCATGGAGAGGAAGGTGAGCGTCATTTTCTAGAGATTTTAAAACGATTATATAATGAATGTAAGAACGTTGTAATCATTTCATCTGCACTTACCGATGTCTGGGACCGAATATACGAATTAGCTGATGCCCCTACAAAATCTAGGATGGAACCTCCTGTAGAATTGAGGCATTTCACAAGAAACGATGTTGCTGAGTTTGTTAGACAGACAATGGGTCTTTATTGGAGAGATCAGAATATCGAACCACCACCAAATCTGATATATCCATTAACAGAATCTGATATCGATGAAGCCTTTCAGAAATCTGAGGGGGTTCCTAGAGAGGCTATTAGATACATCATACCAAGAGTAGAGTCAATTCTCTTCGAAAAGGAAGAAGTAGAAATTGAAGCTCAATCGGATTATGTTGTGAAGCTTACTCCCACTGTTGTCCTAGGTGCAATTATCAAGGGGTTATCTCTTTCAGCAGAAAAACATGGGGCATCGGTTCGACTCCATATGGCCTCTGGTGGTACTCAGAAACAGAGTACAGCAATAGCAATTCTGGAGAAAGATGATAAAACCGTACAAATTGGGATTGATGTGCCAAATGTCAAGGACTGGGATCGCAGTGGTGGCGTAGCTGCATATTATTCTGCGAAGCGATTGAAAGACGCTCTGAATTCAAAAGAAGTTGAATTTGCAATCATCTCAGTTCCTTCAGGAACCGCTGGTGCTAAATATGAAGTAACCAAGAATGATATGGGTGATTCAATCGGGGTTCTAGAACTCACTGAGGATTTGGGAATATTGCTAGTTGAAAGTACGAATCAAGACAAACTCAATTCAGAATTCAATGATTTCTTTAATCTCTTCCTCAATCGTATCCTTGGATAGCTTGGAATCAGTCCGTAATTTATTTCGATTCCTTCTAACCGCTATGTACATCGGAATCACAGAGACTGGATAAAGAGCCATTGCAATAGGAAAGATGACTATACCGAAAGGAGAAATCCCACCGAAGATGCCTATTGACAGAAGTATTGCTGTAACAAGTGTCCCTGTTTGACGTGGGAATGTCCATAGGATTCTGATTATTGCTATTGATCTCCCTCGTCTTTGCATACTGATTTCACTCATGTACAAAGAATTGGTTGCTGGAATAGGAAAAACTACGAGATTATTACTCCCCCTCAGGATAAGAAGGGGAGTGAACTCAAACTGACTGAAACAGGTCAGAGGTTTAAATAGTTAAGGCGATGACGATGGCTCGCTCTAAGGGTGTAGTAATATCTGTGAAGGTTCCTATCAAGTGGGAAGTAATGACAGATAGGTCTAAGCAAAGGCTCAGACAGATTGTCGGTCGAGACACCCGCGTCATCCGTTCCTTCCTAGGTATTATTGAACAACACGAAAACGAGTTGTTGGCAGGTCGTAACAGGAATAAAATAAATGATGGAGATCTTGACAGGTTGACGTTGACTGCTTTAATGGTGAAAAAAGGTCATATTCAACGCTCTACCGTACTTCATGATATCAAATCGCGATTTCCAAGAATATCTACTAATGAACTTCAAGAGTGTAGATTGACTGCAATTGCTCAGTATGAAAGCTATCTTGAACTAAGAAGAAAAGGGAAAAAGAAAGTGTCTCGACCCTGCGCTATCAATAGTACCCGAAGGATTCCTCGATGGGTGTTCTCGCAGAGATTCTCTCTATTCAATCATGATACCACGATCGCCAATTGGTGGTTGAATCTTAGAGATTCTATGGACTCAGTACCATCTGGGAAGAGGGTGCATGACAGGCTCATAATTCCTCTTAGGATTTCTCCCTTTCACCTCAATCAGATTGAGAAGGGTGAAGTAAAAGCGCTTCAGATTTTCACTGATTGGTCTAACAAGTGGTGGATATCTCTTTCGATAAAGGTTGATACTCTAGAGATGAAAGAGAATAATCTACCTCTTGCAGTTCTTGGCATCGATCTCGGTATAGAAAAAGCTGCGTGTACAACCCTTGTTACTCCTGCAAAAGTCCGTGAAACCAAGTATTTCGTCCAGAAAGGCAAACGTAAGACTCTTAAAAAGTACGATAAACAAGTTGCTAATCTTCAACATGAGCTGCATATCCGTCAGATTTCCAGAACGAGCTGTGACAAGATTGCTATCAAACTTCGAGGATTGAGAGGAAAGAGAGAACGGGTATCTAAGGAATATGACAAGGTACTTGTGAAACAGATTCTGCATTATATCTCTAAGCTCTCAGAAAAGTATACTTTGTTTATTGCTATTGGACAGTTGAAATACATACGTAACACTGCACGACGGGGTAACTTCAAAGGCCCAAGATTCCGTGGTATGCTACACTCATGGACTTTTTCTCGCATCACCAAGAGTCTTAAGCATGGCCTTGCTAAGTCGGGGTGGAAGGTAGCAGGAAAAGGCTCTCGGTTTCGTGTTGTTCCTGAATCATGGACATCTATCATTTGTTGGAAATGCGGTGCAAGGGGTAAACGTCCTAGACAGAACTACTTTCATTGTCCAGCATGTGAACACAGTACCAATGCTGATAGGAACGGAGCTATAAACATCGCTGCACGCCTTATTATGCTCACAAAGTCATTGCACAATGTGAGAG
>CAYWJO010000069.1:0-12356 GCA_964458565.1 uncultured archaeon
GTTCTTAGTTACATTTACTTTGAAGTAAATGGATTAGATCCAATTGAGATTGCAACCTCCCGACCTGAGCTCTTATGTGCATGTGGTGCTGTTTTCGTGCATCCTGATGATGAAAGATACACATCATATAAAGGAAAAACAGCAAAGGTGCCTATCTTCGACATTGAAGTACCTATCATCGAAAGTCCAACTGCACAAATGGAGTTTGGATCTGGTGCCTTGATGGTATGCAGCTATGGTGATCAGGCTGATGTCATGGCTTTTCGTGATTTTGCATTACGCCCTATTGCAGCTGTTTCATCAGATGGCACAATGACCAATGCAGCTGGCTCCTATGCAGGAATGAGGATTGCAGACGCCAGAAAACAGATCATCGAAGATTTGAAACAATCAGGAGTTCTCTTTAAACAGGAGGATTCCATTCAGAGAGTGCCAATGTGTTGGCGTAGTCGAACTCCAATTGAGTTCATTGCGATGGATGAGTACTATGTAAAACAGGTCGAGTTCATTGATGAATTGCTTAGGATTGCATATGAAACAACATTCTTTCCAAATCATCACAGGCAAATATTGATTGACTGGCTCAATCGGGTAACTGTAGATTGGCCAGTGAGTAGGCGCCGTTTCTATGGTACAGAAATCCCTATCTGGTATTGTAAATCCTGCAATGAAGCAGTTGTTCCAGAGCTTGGTAACGAACTTGAATATTATCAACCTTGGAAAGAAGATCCTCCATTTGACAAATGTCCAAAATGTGGGGCACGAGATGGGTTCAAGGGTGAAGATCGCACTTTCGATACTTGGATGGATTCTTCAATTTCAGGATTACAAGCAATTGGATATTTGAGGAATGACGAGTTCTTCAAGAAAGGTTTTGATACTGTA
Organism: uncultured archaeon; assembly: GCA_964458565.1. Classification (GTDB taxonomy): domain Archaea; phylum Asgardarchaeota; class Thorarchaeia; order Thorarchaeales; family Thorarchaeaceae; genus CAYWJO01. The sequence goes on from CAYWJO010000069.1 coordinate 886, forward strand.
ATGAGACCTCAAGGGAAGGATATTGTACGAACTTGGCTCTATTATTCCCTCCTTCGAACTTATCAACTGACAGGAAAACCTGCATTCTTTGAAGTATGGGTATCCGGTCATGTGGTAGACGAAAATGGAGAGGCTATGAGTAAGTCCAAAGGTAACTCTCCACCTCCCATGCCCTTTGTTGAGCAATATGGTGCTGATGCTATGCGTCTATATGGTGCGCTCGAAGCGGGTCATGGAAGTGATATCCGTTTCTCCGAAGACAGACTCTCCGGTGTTTCGAAATTTATGACCAAACTCTGGAATATTGCTCGCTTCATCTCGATGTTTCCTGTACCGAAGGAGATTGAGTTCAAGAAACTGACTCCTGTTGATCAATGGATCCTTACAGAAGCAAATGAGTTAGTTGAGAAAATATTGCCCGAATGTGACATACTTGACTTCCATAAACCTGCGATTGAAATCAGGGGTTTCACATGGAATTTCTTTGCGGACCACATCGTTGAGATGCTGAAAGGAAGGTGTTTCAATAGTGAAGGTATGTTTGAGGAGGCTGAGCAGAAATCAGCATGGTATGTCCTTCATGAAGCGCTAAAAATCATCACTCGTGCATTAGCTCCGATTAGTCCATTTATAACAGACCGTATTTACCGTGAGCTGTATGATAAGAATGGTGTTCATGTACAGAGTTATCCATCAGTAAATAATGAATGGAAATCCGCTCTCGTAGAATTTACTGACTTAGCCCTCCAGACAAACGCAGGATTCTGGAAGTTTAAACGTGAGAATGGTCTATCACTAAGGCAGGGGATTTCTGAGGCTTACATATCACCTTCTCTTGAACCATGGTCAAAGGATATCCAAGCCATGCATGCAATTGAAGCAATTAGGTTTGGTAAGCCTGAGGCTGATAACTTTGTAGAAATCAAGCTCCCAGAAATGGAGAATGAAGTGATTTACATCCTTTCCACATTAAATGAAGAGTAAGAGCTGGACTTGCCTAGACCAAGCCCACAAAATTAGCTTCCCTTTACAATGACTTTATTGATATGCTCAGTTGGACTCTTCATGCTATTTGAAACAAGACAATATTTACCAGCAAGCTCTAAGGCGCGTTCCGCTTTTTCTTTGAGTTCTATGGAATCTACAGTGACCTCAGTAATAAGCAATAATTTTGTGAATTGAAATCCTTTCTCTAGTCGTTCCAGAGTTCCGTGTCCTTTGCATGAGAATGATTCGAACTCAAATCTCATCTTCTTAGTGAAAGTGATAAAGGTGGTCATTAAACATGATGTTGCGGCGGCAACAAAGAGATCTTCTGGTGAGATGATTCCCTCCGGCCCATCAAACTCCGGTGGTGCTGAAATCTGCACCTTTGGTTTTCCCTCTATAGTCAGATCTCCAACCCGTCCATGTGTCCAATCGACTTTGACAAGATACTCGTGTTGATATTCGCTCATTGACTTCACCACAAGCATGTTGTCAACATACCGAAAAAGGGTTTGGGTCTAGAGAGTATTACTCCACAACGACTTGAGTTTCATGATTTATCGGACATTTCATGCTATTTCCTATGAAACAATACTTGGCTGCAAGTTCTAATGCCCTCTCAATCCTCTGTACAATCTCTTCTGATTCAACAATAACTCTCGCCATCATATCAATTCCAGTGATTTCAAAACTTCGACCTACCTTCTCAAGTTTACCAATAGCATCACAATCAAATGATTTGAATTCTATCCGCATCTTCTTAGTGAATTCTATGAATCCGTTCATGTAGCAGACAGCCGCTGAAGCCACAAAGAGGTCCTCGGGTGTGTGAAAACTCGCTGATATATCCTCTTTTGGTGACCCGATTCTTATCACTACCTTGTTATCTATTGAAATCTCACCAATCTTGCCCCCTTTCCATACCAGCTTCACTGGAAAATAGATTGTTTCTTCATTCATTGATATCCCTAACAAAGTAATTCAATAATAATTGGAAAAACGTTTGGGCAGCTCAATAGACCCAATTAGGACTTTCTTGATTTGAATACTACAAAGAACGGAATACGTCGTTCCCGATTGAAGAACTCGTTATCAGTAACTGGCAAGGGCTCTTCAAAGCCTGTAAGCACAAAACCAGACTTAAGTAAAGCGTCGAAGTATGATGATAGTGTTCTGTGAAAGAAGCTGATGGGTTGGGGAAATTCAGTCCCATCTCGGTTTCTCCAGAAGCGTTGATACTCCTTTTGTTCAAAATAGTTGTCCACTTTGAAGAATAGACCCTCCGTTCTTTTGGTTTCGGGATTCTTCTCACCCATCACCCATTGTCCGGGGCCATAGAAATCGAATGCAGGATGTACAATGGAAAAGACAAGATGTCCTTCATCACATAGAATCCGATGGAACTCTCTCAGGGCATCGTTTAAGCAAGGAATATTTAGCAGAACAAGGTTGCACAACACAAGATCATACTCTGCATTATCAATTCCAAGCAAATCACATATGTTTCCGACCATGTAGTCCACATTGCTGCTTTCATTCTTTGTCAGTTCAATGCTCTTCTCTATCAGCTTACTAGAGATATCCACTCCTGTTACAATTGCTCCTTTTTTGGAATAATACCGGGAGAGATACCCCTCACCACAACCTGCGTCTAAGAGTTTCTTGCCTTTTACATCACCAATTAAACGTTCAACACACGGATTCAAGATTTCTCGGTGGTGCGGTGTACCTTGATCTGATATCAAGGCTGCAAAAGCCTGAGCATTTGCTTCCCATTGTTCCTGAATTGATTCGAACATGTATACAAGCCGAGTATTTCCTGTTCTAAAACTTTAGCAAATGAAGAAAGAGGAAGGTAGATGAGCTAAATCTTATCCCAGATCTTGTGAACTCTCTTACCTGTTTCCTCAATCACAGGCTTCATAGAACCTTCGGGGGCAAAACCAAGTTCGACTCCCATCTTCATGATGGATGAGTGTGACACAACCACTTTGCCTTCCTCCTCAGAAACTACGAAACTACATGGCATTACTAAGGACATATCCGTCGATACATCCATTGCCATCTTTGCCAACTCTGCATTGCAGGCCAGAATGAATGTTGTACGTGGATATTCTATACCTAGCTTTTTCTTGAACATATCATGCATGCCTTTGGTCAAAAGGACTGTAAAACCACCCTCTTCAACGAGTGTTTCAACATACTTGACTGCATCCTCAAAGTCCAAGTCTAATTCTCTACGTAAAATCTCTGGCATAGTTCTATTAGAGAAAACAATTGTTAATAGGCGTTAGCATCTGGCTGAAAAATGGTGGACCGGGCGAGATTTGAACTCGCGACCTTCTGAAGATTCGAGACATTGGGAAATCCCACGTCATTGCGAATCAGACGATCTACCAGTCTGATCTACCGGCCCATATTCAGCTGGCTTACCATATTGGAATTCTTAAAACCTTAACGAAGGGCATTTTCTTTAACTAACTCTCTCACTTCCCTTCTCTCTTCACCATTTCCTCTAATTTTGCCATTCGATCTTTGAGATCCCGATTCTCTTTCTCCAGTTTTTCTACGCTCTTCTTTATCGAGTCAATCTCCTTTGGTTCTCGTTTTTTGCTCAGTGCTCTAATTGCTTCTCTTGAGTAACGTACAATTCGACCCTCGACTTCAGACTCAGCCAGCTTTGATAGTGCTGGTATCAGTGAAGGGTCTTCGTAGGCTTTCGCAGCAAGAAGCGCCGTCACCTGTACTCTGAATGAATTGTCGTTGAGGAGTTTCTCAAGATCCGACTTGATGTCAGGTCGATTTTTCTTGTATCTCTTGCCAAGTTCTGCAAGAAGTGTGGGTACCATCCTTCGAAGCTCATCTGATGTTCCAATAGTCAAGTAACTCATCAAAATATCAATAGCTTCCTCCTTTTCAGTTGCCGCAATACCCTGTAGGTATCCCTGTTCAACAATGTGTTGCCAACTTGGTTGTACAGACTTGATGCCATCTTTCAAGACGTCAAGTGAACCATTATGCTGAATCTTCCCCATTGATGCTGCAGCAGAAGACACCACAAAATAGCTCTCTGTGTTCTTCAAGAGGGCTTTCAGCGCCTCATATGTACGGTCATTCTTATAGAACTCCCCAAGGGCACGTGCAACTGCTGTTAGTGCTTTGGTATTTTTCAAATCAATACCCTTCAAAAGCTCATCAAGAGCGGACTCATTCTTTACGGATCCTAGTGCCTTTGCTATCTCAGTCTGTACACCCCAAAAGCTCTCCTCTTTGAGTGCAAGCCCCAATGAAGCGAGTGCCTTAGGTGTGGCTTTCTTAGCGAGTGCTTGAGCTGCCTTGATACGCATGATTACATTACTACCATTGGTCAGCTGTTCAATCCACATCGGTTCGGGTTTGTCGATACTCCAGTCCATGAGGATGGTATAGTCTGGATCAATCATGACCATCTTCGGACAATCCTTCACTGGGAAGTAGAAGCTGTGATTACGTTCAGAGATTTGCATCTTGAAGGTACTTGTGGATTCATCATTATGTACCAGACTGATCTTCAGTGGAAAACGAAACACTTCTGGAGTCATTCCATCGTCATACTTCTGTGTCTGCTCAATCTTGACCAATACCTGACCAAGCTTTTCATCATGACTGACCTTGATTTTACTTTCTGGATAGCCAGCTTTGTACAGCCACTGTTCAAAGAACCAACCATAGTCCTCACCTGTCATCTCCGTAAAGATGCTCTCAAGGTCATGGGTATAAACTGATTTGAACGTGTGACGTTTGAGATACTCTGCAATGATTTTCCAGTATTTCTCCTCTCCCACAAGTTGCATCAGCATATAGTAACGCCAGGCACCACCTGGATAGAGTGTGCGATCGAATACATCCCCTCCACGCTCCCACTCATTCTGCACAACAGGGCGTCTATACTTGTTTTTGTCCTCGTCGAAGTATGACATTTGCTTCTGATATTGCTCGTAGAGATATTCATCGTAGCCCTTGTCGTGACGTTTCCACTCATTCTGGAATTGAGTTGCAGCACCCTCATTCAGCCACCCATGAGACCATGTCCTGCATGTAACGAGGTCCCCAAACCACTGATGCACAAGCTCGTGACTCACAAGACCATCTGAGTCAAAGTCCAAGTGTGCCTTTTCATCATGAAATGTTGCATCAGTTTGGGTTGTAGCACTGACATTCTCCATTCCACCAAAGATGAAATTGGCTGCAGTTACTTGAGCATACTTCACCCAGGGATACTTAACTCCAAACCTGGACTCATAGAATTTGATCATCTCGGGAGTCTTTCCATATGAACGATATATCGTGTCTTTGTCCCATTTCTTGTGCGCATAAAAACTGACCTCAAGTCCATCCAGGTCCTCCTTGTATTCCACAGCCTCACTGACCCATACTGTCATCAAATATGCAGGGATTGGCAGTTCCTGTACCCAGTGAAAAGTTTCCGTACCATCATCATTTTTCTCTCTCTCTCTCAGTTCGCCATTACTCATAGCAAAGAATCCTTGAGGAACTGTGATGATGGCATCCAAAGGGAACTTATGACTTGGATTATCATAAACTGGAACAATATATCTTGCGTAATCATCTTGCAGCTGTGTCCATGCACTGCTTTCTACGTCAGGAAATTCGGGTGATGGATTTGTGAAAAACAGACCGCCACGTGGCTTATTGATTTGGTAGGTAAACGTAAGTTCCACAATATCCTCTTCTTTTAATGGGGTAATTAGATAGATAGTCATGGACTCATCATCGGGTTGCATGTCAAAGGTAACCTCCTCATCACCCGCCTTGACCGACGATATGGTCAGTTCAGCAGCATGGAGATAGATTGTGGAAACCTCAGATACAATCGACTTAATCCTTAACTTTGAGATTGCATCGACACGCTCTCCTTTGAGATCCATTTTCCACTCAAATGTAAGATGTTCTATAGAATACTCCCGTGGCGGTGCCCATTGGGGCTTAGCAGTAGGAAACGTAAACTGCTCCCTATCAGTCAATAGAATACTCTCAGCTTCATGAGTATCTCCTCGTATTAATGCTTCTAGATAATCGTGAAAATCAGTCATGGTCAGACCCCCATCACCTGTTGTATTACCGGTGAGGTATAAGTGTGAATGATTGTTAGACCCCGGTTAGTGATTAAGAATGTTCGTAAATAGACCTGCCAGAGACTACTACCTAAATTTCTATTCCAAACGCTTCTGAAAATCTCTCAATTCTGACAAATTCAACTAGAAAATCACGTCCCTTTTCAGTTAGAGAGTAGATTCTAGCTTCCCCACCTTGATCTTTTTCAATTACGAGTTCCTTTTCTACCAATTCCTCAAGATATTGAGTTAGTCGATCATGTGAAAGATTGGCTGCATAGAGCACCTTTGTTGGACCCGCACCTTCTTCGCCCTCTCCTTGAATAGCGCGCATCATATCCACTAGGATGCGCATCTTGGAGCGGTAAGGACGTTTCCGGTTCATGACTATCTTCCAGCCTTTATCAGCATGACAAGTAATGCGATTAAGCCTAGGAATTGAGACAACTGACTTAGTATATACCCTCTATATTCATTGAATGAAAATATCAGGAAAATATGACTCAATAATAGGAACAGGAAACCAATCACAACATAGAGTGCGAAACGACTTCTATTTGATGCATAGTTAATTAGTGCTTGCAAAACCACAACAAGGAGCACAATAATGGCAATCATTTCGAGATTGGGGTCAATCAATCCCGGAAGAGCTAATAGCATCAGGGGTGCATTATTTTCGTATTCCCTTACTCCTCTTCTCGTTGAGAGAGCAAATAGTGCATAAGCCATTATTCTGAGTGCTTCATATGCGATAATGACTATGTTTCGCAAACTCAATGCTTCTCCTGATCCACTAGCATCTGCAAGTACGAAGAAGTATATGGTTCCTATAACCCGTCCAAACATGCTAACAGAAAGCACTAGGAATCCCGTGGAGAGGTCCGAAAGCCGCTTTTCCCTAGTCAGCTTGTATGCAGTATTTGCATAGTGCGAAATGGCAAATGCGATAATCGCTCCGATTGTTTCAAGGATAAGGTCTATCCTTATGAGCATGATTTCTGTCTGCATGGTTGGCGCCTATCCTAGACTTGAATTTCACACACTTATTGTCAATGGATGAATCATCCTTTATCAAAATTCGTAGTATTCTGTTGTATATTTCCGCGGAGAATTCTACTAGACGAATCATCTAGTACAATCCTTCATTCTGCCTTTATATAAGATTGACAATACTAATATTGAGTCAAAATGCAGCACGCTAGAAAAATAACTCTCATTGCGATTGCTACGGTACTAATTGGATTGGTCACAGTACCTGCCTTTATGACCCCCGTAGATGCAGCGTCAATTTTGGAATCTGAGGTTAGAGCTCAGGTTGCTATTGGAGACTCCTTCTACATTGACGCACGTGGTGAGATATTCATTCTGAATGAAGATATGGAATCACGAGCCCTCACGAAGATGCATTTCGAATTCACGATTGTACGAAATGGATCGAGAGGTGTGATGTTTGAAGTAAATTCAGGATATATGGTAGTAAATAACACCAGATATACCGTGGTAGATGGTATTGGATTTGCAGGTCGACCCTCTCAAGGCCGATTCAATAGCACTATAGTCTTCGGGTTTAGGATGAATCTGACAGATGGTCTTGGAACTGAGATACAACTCAGTTTTCTTGGTGCTGTCTATCGCAATGCGAATGAACGTCCAGTCCTAATCATGCGTGGTAATCTGATACTTAATGGATTGGAGTACAACTTGCTTCAGCGTGGACTCATTCGACGAATGTAATTCATGGTGGAAGAAACCAACTGCTGCGGGCGGATGTTAGACCACTGTCAATAATCTGCCAATGAATGGCGGGTAACACTCCCGCCCTTCCATCACCTCTTTTATTCGCACTACGAAACGTAATATGCGAGAAGTGTTCAATTTGGAATGAGTTGATAAATTTGGCAGAAAGATGTACATCTTGTGGAAAGAAGATCCCGCCAAAGATGGTTCCACGAATGAAAAAAGTCTCAGGAAGTCATCAGCCATTATGCAGAAGGTGTGTTCTAGATAAGGCCGAATCTGGCGAATTGAGACGTCTTCATTGTAGGGACTGCAATAAAGATATTGAACCCAATATTGTACAAAGGATTTTACGTGCTAGGAAGAGAGGTCGTATCGTTCCTTTGATTTGCAAAGATTGTTTTGTCAAGCGTCGTGGAGGACGAGAAGCACCACTCAGGACTCCAGTTGTCAGTGGTGATACGCGAGTGGAAGTGAGATATGTAGAGCGTGAGGTTACTGCACAACCTGAACAATTGACGTCAAGAGCTCCAGAAATAATTGATCTTGATGTAGAGGAATGGGAGTGTATGACTTGTGCTGCGCCACTGGAACCAGATGAGGTCAATGAAATCCGAAAGAATAACGTTGTCCGATGCGAATATTGTGGATGCAGTATTAGTGCTGATCAATATCGATAAGAACGACAAATCAACTGCGTTGGGAGGAAGGGTAAAAGTTTCTCCCAATGCTGGCTCTTTAGGTTCTCATAAATACTGATTGATACTCATATCCATTTTGAACGAAGCTCTCCATGAAAATGGTAGAATTGCTCTCATTATGTAACTACTAGAGCAAAACCCTATATTCTTTCAAAACAAGAGAATCCTCAGATGAGGTATTTTCTTTGAGAAATACCTTGAACAAAATTAGAGGGAAGATAAAATACCGATTGAAATGAGAGCTAGTAACTACAGTGTGGAATCGCTCATTGATTTTCTATCAATGGAATTTTCGAACAAACTACAACAAGTCGCTAGATTTTCAGACGGTCTAATGGCAGTGTTTGTGCGTGATAAGTTGATGCTGCGAAATATGCAGACACTCACTGTAACAGTCACTGTAGAATGGAAGGAGCTATATAATGCGGCTATAATAAGGATTGTAGCAAGTGGTGGCAGAGAGGGTATCTTTCGACTTGATATGTGGGGCGCTGAAAATGGTGCTGAGAAGTGGGCTCAACGTGAGATACAAAAGGCGCTGGTGCACATTGATAGCAATGGCAGAACAACTCACTCAAGCCCAAGCAGACGTCCTGTCGAGTAGAAATTAATGGGTTCATAAATAGGAGATTTTCATGCATGGGAATTATAGAGGCTATCAGTCGTCAAAAGCGGGCGTTTGGCTTGATTCTGATCCTTTTCATTATAGGATTATTTATCGTCCCACGTTTAGTTATGGTGTTTCAGGATATGTCAAAGCGAACAATTCTCTATCAGACACCTAGCGATGGTGAGGATATTGAAATTGGTGAGTGGATGCATGGAGCTATAATAATAGAACCACCACCTGAAGGGTTGATGAACTTTATTGCCATTTCAGTAGATGTCATTGTATGGAATGATTGCACCTATACGTTGGATATGAACTACGGGATTGTAACAATCACTCCTTCTCAATATCTCGAACTTAACTCGACAGAGAAAGATATCATGTTCGGGAATGGATTTCGTTATATCAGTCAGAACAAATCATATACGGGAGAGTCTCAAACAAGCATTTCATCTACGGGTACTCATGTATGGGCATTGAAATTTGTAGGTACATATGTAGATGTGCCAGCTATGACCATCAGGGTCTTTTTCACAATTTCAATTATACATGATACAGCTCCAATTTATTGAAGCAAATGTATTTCTAGAGGTAGTTGGGGAACTGCCCACCAACTCTCTTGGAAGGGCTTACACAACTACAGTTAGATATCCAGATCGGATGAACATATCTGCACATCCCATTCTTACTTTAAATGCTCATTTGTTCTTCTTGCAGCCCCTTGTGCTTTAGATGTGCGACCTTCCAAGGTGCATCACAGGAACTCTAGTTGAGCGTAATCAAAAAGTATCATGATAGTGTTCACTATCTAAATAATCAACATAATACTCAAGCTTTTCAATCAATGATGGTTTAGGTTTGACAAGTTCTCCCTTACTCTCACTCAGCTTCTTTTCATAAATTCCAGAAAGCCTGTATAGATCCCTATCCTCCTTACGAGTTTCTTCAAGGACAAATTCAGCATACAACGCATACCCGAGAGCTTCGATCAGCTTCTGATGATACGGTTTGCAGCCAGGATGTCTCGCATAGAGAAAGAATCCGCCCTCATATTCCTTAATCTCAGTAACCATAAGACGACTCTTATACAACTTCTCTGCTTTCCGCTTAGCCAAATACTCATTTTCAAATATGCCCCTCAGCGAGAGAAGCTTTCCGTCCTTCTCAATAGATGGGGTGATTTCATCAATTAACATATCATATCATCTTCCGTGCTTTCTTCTTAATTCCTTTTTAAAAAAAGAGTAGGAGTCTGTATGTGGTCTGGAGTAGATGTTTGTGTAATGAGTTTCGTATAATTGAGGTGCATGTAAAATGAAACGGAATCCTTACCATACCTTAAACCAACACAATTTAGGCGTATTCCCACTTCCCGGATGACAACGTTCACATCTGTACACAACACCTTCTCTCAAAAGCTCATTTGTTCTTCTAGCAGCCCCTTGGAAAGCTTTTTATGAGAATGACGGCAGAATCTCTTCTGTTCGCACATACTCGGTAACCAGAGAAGATGCCGTCGGCGAATGCCTAGCGATGATGCTCTGGACTTCCAAGTGCGACTATAAGATGCGGACTTGAGATAGACCAGTGCCACTGTACTGGAATCCCCTCTTGTCTAAGATACGCTCAACAGGTGTGCAGATATTAAGGGTAAGTAGAAAACCCTGCCAATCTGTTATCCTTCATACTTCCATTATAGATAATCAGTGTGCTTACAGATGTGATACCTTGCCAAGGTCACGTCACAGGAACTCTAGACGTGCGCCCATATTGAGCGCATGGGAGTGTTGATCCTGCTAGAGGACACTGCTATCGGCGTTGGGGTAAGACATGCGAGTCTAAAGGGTCCGCATCCGGGCTCTTGGCGAAAGGCTCAGTAACACGTCGTTAACCTCCCGTATGGACTTGGACACCGCCGGGAAACTGGCGTTAATCCAAGATAGATGCGTTGTTCTGGAAATGATTTCGCGTTGAAATGGGTGTTCTAGGTATGCTGAACATTCCGCCATACGATGGGACGGCGTCGGATCATAGCTGTTGGGGGGGTAAATTCCTCTCAAACTTATGACCCGTACCGGCTATGTAAGTAGTTGCCGGGAGAAGAGCACTGAGACACGGGCTCTAGCCCCACGGGGCGCAGCAGTTACGAAACCTCACCAATGCGCTAACGCGTGAGTGGGCAACGCCGAGTGACAGGGGATAACTCTGTCTGTGGCGATAAGGTAGTATCTTTCGCTAGAAAGGAGAGGGCAAGGCTGGTGCCAGCCGCCGCGGTAAAACCAGCTCTTCGAGTGGTGTCCATGATTATTGAGCTTAAAGCGT
>CAYWJO010000070.1:0-11873 GCA_964458565.1 uncultured archaeon
AATGATTTGTATATCGTTTTTGGCTAAGGTCCTCCTTCACGACTCTGATGATGCTATATATGGCAGAACTCTTCAAACAGAGCTGCTCTTGTCCAGGGCCAGCCCCATTTGCTAACAGAATCCATAATTTCGTTTTTACTAGGTATGGTGACAGATCCTAGACCTGTCGATCCTGTCTCAATATACCAATCCAACTCCTCCAGATAGAAAGTATGGTAGAGCCCACTCTCGAAGAGGGTTTTCCAGTTAAACCCTATCCTGACCAAATTAAGAATCTCTTCTCGGACTCTTTGACTGGATAACAGGCCATCACTAAATAGAATGTCTAAGAGCGTGTTACCTACCAACGATTCTGAACCTTTAGCATAGCTTTCCTCGATGTTTGGAATAGCGGCAGCAATGCTCTCCTGCATTATCTCTGTACTCATGAGTTTTGGGCATCTTTCAAAAAGGAAAGGAAGATAATAATGAAATTTCTGTTCGTATGTGATTATGCCTGCTATGATATCAGCGTGGGGTGCTAAAATCTCATCTACCTCATTGATGGCCTCTTGGTCAGTCAAAGACTCAAGCTTCTCTATGAACATAACAAATATTTCATCAAGCACGCCAAATTTATTCGCTAGTTCGATATCCCTAAATGTGAGATTACCAATTCTTTCGATTATATTTGTTAAACCGATCTGTAATAATTCATCATCATTAAGAGGGCCATGCCTCTCCAAAAACTCGGTAAGCACTTTATCTGCACATGATTCAAAAAGTTGAAAATAAGTTTGATCCTCTCTCCCTTGCAGAGATTGAATAAAATCAATTATGCGATCTGTTATGGTAGGCCGCTCCTGTTCTTGTCTAATTTGATCCATTACCCTTTGGAATTTATCATCCTGTTCTCGATTCTCTTTCCCGTCTTCAGAACCCTCTTCTTCCCTCATGGTCAGTCACCGATACACAGTATCCTGTCGCGATAAGTCTTTCCAATCTTTTTCCGCACTCTGCTCGGGAACATACCTCCCAATCCTAACTTCCTCAATTACCCTCGCCTTCTGCAACGACAGGACCACCATGTTGATTTCAAGCCGTGAGTACTCACGAGCCTCAAAATATCCTGCAATATCCAAGATGGACACACCATCTCTCCCTGCATGTTCCCTGATGAACTCAAGAATCAGGTCAGTGAGAGGCAGTTCAAACTCCTCTTTCCTCGTCTGCGTATCCGGAAGTTCAGCTCTCTTGCGAATGATCTCATCAAGACTCGGATACCGCTTCATCTTCCCCGAAGAAGGCCACTCACCTCTTGCATGCAGGATTCCTCGTATCCTCTCATACAGGTGCAGCGTCAGCTCGTTCGGGTCCACAATCTCATTCACCATCTCAGCAGCCAGATAGACCTCTCCCTCATATGACCTAATCTTTCCAATGACTCGAATGGGAGTGCGAATCCGGACATTGAACGCGATTCCCGTGTCGTACCCCCAAGCCTTCCCACGGATCACTCCCGTCCCATCATCGATGGTCATGCTGAGATACTTGTCCTCAAGGTGAAGCATGTCCATGAGAAAACCTACTATGACAACCCTTCGTAGCACTAGACCATGCGGTGAGAGGACAAAGGGTCCTGTGTCCTTCTTGAGTTCACCTTCGAGTACATCTGCAATGGTCACACGCGTAGCGACCAGTCTTTCAAAGGGCAACCGATAAACACCTTAGACTTGTGCACATCCGAACTGGTGGTGGGTCTGACGCGGGTTGCCTAGAACAAACTAGAGTCGTGTTGGGTTGTTTTAAGCACCTACACTGTTTTTTCTGACAACTAGAATCAATCATAATCTTGCTCATAGTTGCTAATAGAACATATTTCTCGGAGAAAATAATAATAGCGTAGGTAGTGATGGATTAGAAAATAACGATTGAAAATTGAAGGCGTTGTCTATTGGTGATAGTAACAGAAACAATCAATGGGATTGAAGTTGTTGGAACCTGGATGAACAGTGTTCTAGTTGAACACAAAACAAATACGATTCATTTCGATTTAGATTATCATTCTGACGATTCCAATAGTTACAATGCACTAGTGAGAGGTTGGTGTCCATTTTGTCGTCCAACAAAGGAACAAGTCGAAGATGGTTATGCAGCTCTTCGGTTACGAGTTTTCATTAAACACGGAGAACCTACTCTATACTGGGAACATCTTGCAAGATATATGCCACGGGATTTAGATGGATGTGGAGAAATATTTCGTGTTCAGTCCATTGAGGAAAGAAATAGCAAAAGAGAGATGGTCAACTGCAGACACTGTTTTCATTTTAAAAGTCAGGCAGACATGGAGAAGCTCTACCCATCATTTAGTATGGAAGAATTTTGGGGAAAATACAAGTGGCAATATCATGTTACAAACAAACCAAGCTATTGCCTTGCACGTAACTTTGCAGTAGATAGAGATACAGAATGGTTCATAGATTCCAAAATTGCGGATAGAGCCGGATTTGTGAATGGCACCCATCGTGGTGGTATCTCTCCACACTGTCATATGTATCGAGATATCAATGAATGGCAATACCCAACACAAGAACAGATAATTGAATGGTCTAGAAAGCTTGCTCATAAATCCAAGAAATTGCCAAAGAAAAAATCAGTAAAGAGGATGACGAGGACATGTTCATGTGGTAGAACCATGAGTATGGAGCGAATATTCTGCCCATCATGCGGCAGAAGACTTGCTCGTTCTGGATTTAGAATTTGCGAAAAATGTGGTCAAAAAATGGATGCAGGAGACCAATTCTGTGGTAACTGTGGACACAGAAAATAATTATCACACGCGTAGCGACCAGTCTTTCAAAGGGCAACCGGTTAACACCTTAGACTTGTGCACATCCGAACAGCAGGTGGGTCTGACGCGGGTTGCCTAACAATACTGAGTATTATTAGATTGTTTTAAACACCTATAGGAGAACCCATTTGTGTCTAATGTTTCTAAGTTGGAATCTACAAGTAGTTCTCAATACTTTAAAGAATGAATCCATAATAATTCTCTATATTATCTCGAAATTATTGAGAGCAAATCTCTTATCTCAAAAAAACCTGTATAATCCTGGGTGTTATCTTGGAGAATGGGGAATTAATCCATGTAATGTTCAACAAAGGATACTATCTTCTTGAAATACTAGATGTAATCTATCCCAATGGATATTCCAATGAGAGTCTCAATGCAGTCCTTTCGTTTCTAGGTTTTCAAAACAGAAATGAGTACAAGGAAGCAAATTCTGAAATATATCAAATGATGTTGTCTGAAGCAAAAAGAGAAGCACAGAAATTCGAAAATGCTGAAATTTTAAATCAAATCAATGAAATCTTCAGTACAGAACTACCAAAATTAGATAAAATAAGACGGATTATATTTCCAGATTTATATGAAGTAAAGCGAGACAGGGTTGAGCGACTTTATAGAAAGAAAGTCATTGATTTCATTATATTGAAAGCTCTACAGTGTGATGACTGGGATGAGTACAATCGATTAAGGAGAAACACAAGATTACGTATTAATTATCGCAGAAAAAAGGGAAGTGGATTCATTGATATTAAAGATTCAATTATTGAGAGAGATTGTAGTAAATGTGTAATCAGTGGAGAAGCTGAGTATTTGGAGATTCACCATATAGATGGGAATGATGAAAACAACGATCCCTCAAATCTTATCACCGTCACAAAAGAAGTACAACTAGCAATTCACAATGGAGCAAGAGGACTCACTGAAGATAGAATGAAATTTCATGAACAGCACAACCCAAGATATGCAAAACTAGTAAAGAAACGACTTGAGTATCTGAAGAAGTATGTACAGTATCTAATGAAAATCGGACATGAAAATGTTTGTTTAGAAAGTATTCCTGCAGATATATTGTTTGGGATAAATCTGCACAGAACACTTCATATCAATGCTCGAGGAAAAAGAAGATCTGGATATTATTGGGTAGTAGTATTAAAACCAACAGGTTTTCATGAGCAGCCTCATTTCACTCCCAAAGAAAGTAGGTATGACTATC
Organism: uncultured archaeon; assembly: GCA_964458565.1. Lineage (GTDB taxonomy): Archaea > Asgardarchaeota > Thorarchaeia > Thorarchaeales > Thorarchaeaceae > CAYWJO01. Next base: position 4,044 of record CAYWJO010000070.1, read on the forward strand.
TCAATGATGAGTATGGCGAGATAGAATTTGATGAAGACTTCCAATTTGGAGATACGATGAAGACTGAAAAAGTGAAGACATGTCCAAAATGTGGAGGTCAGACACTCCGAGCTTATCTCACCCCGGGTGGTGAGTATTATGAATGTGATAAATGTAGAGATGAACAGGTAGCTAAGGAAAAAAGAACCTGAAAGTGAATTGATGGATTAAAGTTCAGAGTATTCATATTTCTTAGATTTTCAATTCAATCCCTTTATCCTTAATCTCATATTGAATAATATCCATCGCATGAGGTGTTTCTCTCATTTTTACAATACGAAGAACACGACTGACTTTTCCATCCTTCTCTTCATAATCTAGATGGATATATCCATGTGCTGCGTATCGCTCAACTCCGACCCCAGCCTCTTTTATTTCTGAAGTGAGAAGAGTTGTAAATGAGAGCCGTGAGAGTAGTGCTGCAAGTCCTAACACAGATTTCCTACGACCCTTCTCATCAAGCCCATCAAGAAGTGCTGAAACTGGATCTATGACCAATCGAACTGCACATATCTCAGTCTGTACCTCCTCAATCCTCTTGAGAACCGTGTCGATATCGAATTTACCAACAGGCAAAGCGAATGGTAAGTTAGGTTTAAGATTTAATCTACCCGAAAATGCATCTATTATAATCAACTGACCAAGTTTCATGTATTTTTCAAGGTCCCATCCGAGTAAAGCGGCTTCTCGAATAAGGTCATCAGGGCTCTCATCAAGACATACATAGATGCATGGTTCAGGTGACTTGGGATTTGAGATTATACCTGCGACTGTGAAATGAAGTGATAGTATCGTTTTTCCTGTTCCAGGTGGACCCTCTAAAAGAACGGTACGACCACGGGGTATGCCACCAATGAGCATATCGTCCAAGTCATCTATTCCAGTACTACAGCGTTGCTTAGTAACCAAGTAGTTTGCCCTCCTTTATCACATCAGGATGCTTACACGTCCGCCAGAACAGGTCATTCATATCAGGCTCTCGAATTCTCTCCACAGACATCGAAACATTTGATACGTATTCGAAGAGAGCGAGCCCTCTTTTACTGTGTACCTCCTTTGCTATGAATGCCATAAAATGGATGTCTGAGAAGTCTGAAGAAATAACGCGAAGTGTCTGAACAATCTCATCTTCATCCAGACCATGTGCAATTAGATCTGATGGCGACCACCAGAGCCACCACTTTATCTCTTTATGAGACTGCTTAAGCTTTCGAAGGCGACTCAAGAAACCCTGTATATCGGCTGGATTCTCAATATATCTCTCATCATCGGAATCAGAGATTCTCCGGCGTAAAGCAGTCTTTGCAGTCAGAGCATGTCCAGTTGCATCAACTAGTATTATTTCGTCATTCAACTCAAAGGAAATACCCTTTGAATGAACCAATGCCACTTTGGAATTATCTAGGGAGGATAGAATACATTGTAAAACTCGATATTCTGTATCTGTTTCGAATGTTATGATACTAATTCCTTCTATGCACCAATCCCCTAGAAAAAATTGAGGTCCCAATTCATTCGACCCCCTTCAATGAGAGTTGTGTATACATGGGTACACCCTCAATGTCGATTATTTCAATCACCCGAATATCTTCTCTTGGCGCATTCTCTTCTCGATAGAGACTTTCAACTAGTATATCTCTATCAGATGTGAGAGTCACGCAATGAAGAACCCACTCGTCAACTGACTGTTTTGTGAGAAAGATGGATACTGGAGCATGACCTACTCCATTTAGAAGAAATCTCTTGAGGGACTCAACTGTGATATCTAGGTCTTGTTTAAGCTTGTATTGAGTGGGATCTATACTAATCTGGACATGAATGGGAATGCCAAAGATTACTGAAGATACTATTGGGATATACCCCTTAACTATGCTATCCTCCTCAAGAACTTGGATTCTTTGACGTGCTGCTTGTCTGGAAATGCGAAGGACATTACCCATCGTTGCGGGTGCACTCTTCACACACCCTCTTAGTGTGAGTATTGTTTCATTCTTAGTGTCTTTTACCTCTCCATTTTCTAATGTCCTAATCATCACTTTCACTACTTCCATCTAAATTTGAGATGTTGCGTTCTTTCTGTTTTCTTCGGCGCTCAGGTATCTTCTCCCGTTCTTCTTCCAGTGCCTTACTGATTTCTGGACTTACAGGTTTAGCAGTAGTTGTGGTGTTTCCTCTGAAGTACTTTCGACCTACAGCAACAAAGAGTGTTGAGAAGAAAACACCTCCCAAGAGAAGGGTTAGTGGTAGATAGTCAGGTGGAAGCACGACATCAACATTACTCATTGATCCATAGTAATATTCGTTCTCACTGACTATAATCTGAATTGGACCATCATCTGGAGCGACGAACAGTTGAACATAGCCTTCGCTGTTACTAACTTCAGTTCCAATAAGTTTGCCATCCTTTGTTCGATAGTATTCTACAGGGATGTCCTCTATAGGAGTACCTTCGTCATCGGTTATGCATGCGAGAACATATCCCTGATCCATTGTAGTAGTATCTACATCGAGAATCAGGATTTCTCTATCAATGATAAGATCCCCACGGACATAATCGGGGTTTTGATAATAGTACGACTCGGTCATTGGTGCAAGCATTCGCACATCGTATGTTCCAGTGGGTAGAGATGGAATCCATAAAATACTCACACATCCAGACTCATTGGATATTCCAGAGCCAATACTGATCCATCCACCATCCCATAGCTCAAGGTATATGGAATATCCTGAAACAGGTTCACCATCGTCTGTAAGTAGATGTGCTGTCAGTATTCCTTGGTCACTGTACGTGAAGTTTCTTGCTGAATCCATAATTATCTGAGTTGTTTCCTTCTCTGAAGTGGTGTAGAAGTAACACTCGGTCCGTGCGTAATAGTCAGATAATGCAGTTTCTGTCTTTAGATAGATATCCCCTACTATATTGCAAGTCCATTGGATACTACCCCATCCATAGGTATCAGTTCTTACAGTGTCAATGTAGATCCATGTTATATTGTCTTCAGAGGAATAGAAATGAACATCGAGTTCCAGTCCTTCATAGAATGATTCGTCATTTAGTGAATTCATCTGTAGATTACATGTTGTTAAATCACTGTATGTCATCGGGAACAATTGAATTTCGGTTGCAAGAACATGAACTATATCCATCGGGAACTTAACAATCAAATTTTCATATACATCGTCCCCATGGATTTCGAGTATCATATAGCATTCAAAATCATCCTGAGTCAATCTACCATCGCCATCTAGGTCCCATTGTAGATTCCATGTAGAGATGTGTTCACCTTGCGTGATATTCCAGGTACCCAAGTGGTTTCTGGGTTCACCATATTCCGCATCCAATGTCCACCAAAGGTCGTAGGTAAGATCTATAGGATAGTCATGAATGTAGGTGACTGATTGATAGATACCTTGGAAATCTGAGTCATATACATTGTATAGATGAAGTGATGACTCGGAAGCAGCAACCAGATAGGCTGGAAGCTCTGTGTTATATGTGATTTCTCGGGCATTTGCGACAAGTCCAGAAACATAACCACTACATGGCTCATAATTATTGATTCCATCATAGCTCACTAGAATACTATAATCCCCAGCAACAAGAGGAGAGTAGGTGAGTGTTGTATTTGCAGATTCCCCACAATAGAGAGTATATTGTTCATCTTCAATTGATATGTTTACAGTACCTGATATTGCTCTACCTTGGCTATCACTCAACCACATATCAATGACAAACGCTTGTGGATCGTATTCTGTGCTAACAAGAACAGTGTCTACAATAGGTATAAGATTCAGGATTGTATCTTCCTTTACCCACTCTGCATAAGTTGCATCGTTCTCTGATATCGTATCAATACCCAGAATTCCTCCAAACACCATATCAACTGTATAACCATGTCTGCATTTGATGTGATGGACAAAAGTACTGTAATTAAGAATGCAAGTACCATCAAAGCGGCACAAATCATATTCATAATAGGCAATCACTCGGATACCTGATGCATTCTCTCCCAGTTTCAATGTGTGAGTATAGGGATCCGTGATGGTTATGATTATCGAATCCCAAATACACCATGTCGAGTCGTCAGTCATTACGAATGTTATTTCATAAGTATCATCGCCAAGTACTTCCACAGAATATCCATGTTTTCCTGATTCACTATATGCAAAGCAGGTATCATTCAAGAGAGCTGTGCCATCATAAAGTTCTCCTGAATAGGCATAAGTGACAGAATAAGAGATCCCCGATGCATTCTCGCCTATGTTGATTCGTTGAATGGGAGTGTCAGTGAAGTTGATTATTAGACCATCCCATATTATTGTACAGGGCTGCATGTTCTGATTAACAGAGGTGATACCAATAGGATTGTATTCAATCTCTAAATGGTCAAAAGTCAAAGAGCCAACATCATTCAAGATTACATCAGAGCTCTGCCAGATTCCAGATGAACCGGAGTATGTCAACTCGTATCCACTTAGATTGATAGTGCCAGTCGTAAACCAACTACCAGCTTCCTCATATTGGAGCTGAACCTGCAGATAGGTAGGGTTTCCGACATTCACATGACTATCGATTACTTCAATTGAGCTGATTAATACATTATCCCAGATGACAGTCACTTCAGGGTCAGTTGTGACTAGAGTGACTCCTTCAGGTGTATTCACACTGATGCTGTCAAAGATTTTCGTGGAAGGTAGAGGGTTACCAAGTAAATCAGTATCTGTAGAAACATCTGCTTCCCATCGCGCATTTCCTAGATTATAAGTCATTGACACGCCCTCCCATGAGAGTGTACCAGTGGTGATTTCTGCATTATCTGAATAATATTGAAGCTGTGTGTAGATTGTTACAGTATCTTCTATATCAACCCAGTCTGCTGTAACACCGTAATCAGTTGCAATAACAGAATCAACAGTAGTCTCAAGTTTTTCCGTGGTGAGTAAGACAGAACCACCAAAGCTATCTGTTGCAATCTCTACTTGAAATCGATTGAGTGTTCCGATTGACCCAGCTGTTGGGCAAGTGAACTGCAATTCTCCATTATCCAGAAGCTCGTAGTCGTTCCAGACTGGTGAGATAGGTAAGGTTCTATCAACTCGAGCATAGATTCCTCCAGCACGTACGCCAGATGTTGATGAAGCATATTTCACAATACCTTCAACAACAATACTAGAACCTGGATCACATCGCTCCTGTGTATATGATGTAAAAGACTCCCAGGCAAGTTGTGTATGAATATCTACATCCCAATCCAATTCATCCTTCCAAATTATATCGGATGTGAATATATCAGAATCTGTAGATGAGGTTGCGATGACTCTCCAATCCACATTGTTCTCTTCTGGATGGAAATATGTGATTCGGACTGCAAACCAAACAGATCGTGAAGATGGTTGTGTGTTTACTTGACATTCAGATGGAACTATTTCAATCCAAGAGTTATCAGGGGATTCATCATTCGCACTGAACTCCAAGTCATCCATTATCACAGACCAAAGTTTGTTTCCATTTGATTCCTTCAAGCATTGGAGTTCTATTCTTGTTATTGTACTACCACCATCAGAATCATATGCTCCACAACGGAATTTGTAAAAATCAGAACCAAGTTGTCCTTTACCTGCATAGAGGTTGTCATTATCATAAAGAGCTGATACTTCGATGAATTGATTCACGAACGTATATGTATCGGAGAAACGCAACCTGATATAATCAAACAGCCATACACTATGTGAACCATCTCCTGCTGATTCCCAACTGTCCTTGACTCTAAGATAGATTGAGTCATGCCCTTGTACATCAATAGGCCAAGATTTCTGAACTGATGATGTTTCATCTATTTCGAGAGTTCCGAGCAATGTATCTGTAGTAGTATCTGATAGTCCCCAGTAGAATTCGAGTGGTTCGGGACTGTAATCGCAATACCCCTCAATCTGTATCTCATAATTTTGGTATGTAGACCATGAATCACAAGGAATAATGAATGTATATTCAAACCGTTTTGACAGAATGACTGTTGCTTCACTTAATGATGCATACGATCCATCATCACTCTGCAGGTTCGTTAGACTAAAGCCGGATTGACCACTATACTTACCATCAATATATCCATACAGCCAAGAGGATACTTGACTAACATAAGAAAACTCCTCAACTTCGCTTAATTTTGAAGCTGGTTGAACAATGGATGGTGACTTGTCACTTTCAGAGGAGAGGTTTCCTGTTGAGATGAGGAGTGGTAAAAATAAGACTGATACAAACAGGAGAATCATTATTTTCTTTGTCTTCATCTGCACATACACCTCGCTAGACTATCGCCACCTATGGTACGGTCTCTACTTGATGTGATGTCATCCTGATGCCTAATGTACTCCACTGGAACCCCTAGTATCAACATACAGAATGTGCTCTCCTACTATAATCATATTTCACACTCTATTTTGGATTTATGAAAAACAAGAATTGAACCAAATATTCCTTTTCTGAGTAGAAAAAGGACTATAAACGCTCCCCCGCGAGTTAATAGACATAATAAATTAAATCCACATCATTTTAGCAATTAAATGTAAGAAATCACTCATATTTGTGTCCCAAATGTGATAGTCTTGTGGGATTCTCAATCAAATCTAAACCTATTTTTCAAGATTTGATGTACCAGATTTGATATTATGCTCAATCTGTTCTATGACATGATGCAAGACCTTTCGTGCTGCAGGATATTTCCTTAGAAATTCTGAGAATTTGGCAGAGAAGATATTAATTCTCTGTAACTCTTCTGTTGAATTAAGATAGAAAATCAATATTATTCGGCACAATCTACTGAAATTCTGAGAGTAAACTTTGAATTCAACAAAATCTATTTTCTTGCCAAGTAAGATGTCAATATCGTCTTCAAACATAGCACCTTTAATGTAGGTACCCTCATGAAGACTATGAGAATAGGAAGAAAGAGATATCCACCATTCTGAATACAATCCATTTACCACCTCTTCAATTGGATTATCGAATATACCCCATTCGCCAATTTGTTCGAGCATTGTTTTGACCTTTGGAACCCGAAGAGGAGGTGTAGATGTCAACGCTGTCTTTGTGATTGCTGCTTCCAAGTTGAGAGGAATTATTGATTCATCGTTTATGCTTTCAATTGCTTCTTCCACTAAATCAGAAAATGTATCCTTATTTCGACCAATCAAGATTCTAGCAATAACCATTGCCTTATCACGATACTCCTTTTGAGCAAGATAATGATAGAAAACTCCTGTAATTATGCTTTCCAAGGTTGGACGGAGTAGAACATTTGCACTAACAGTTCTTCCTTCTAAACCAAGAATCATGGAATCGAACAGTAAATTCAAGGTTTCAATGAGTCGAGCCCATAGTCCTGACCATTTTTTTATGTAGGATTGAAAGAAAGGAGTATTTTTTCCATATTGTTCCGAGGCAGAAAAGGTAATCAGTTCAGTGATTAGCAAAGTATACCAGTATGATTCTATTACAGATTCACATTCATCACTAACTGAATCTAACAACTGTGTCTGTCTTTTTTGGGAAATTTTTCTCATTTGTTGAAGATAATCTCTAACATCACCATTATACAGTGGTATATGCACCTCTTCGTCCATGAAAATCAACCACAGTTTCTAATTGGAATTATCCCTATAAAAGAAATCGACAATGTTGTTATATGAATTCATAGACTTGGAAAATTAATAATTAATATTCCGGATAAAAAGTACAAGCATGGCGACGGGCTCCAGATCTGGGCTCGATTCGAGCCTGGTACTACGGGGTCA
>CAYWJO010000071.1:0-10812 GCA_964458565.1 uncultured archaeon
AATTCAAGCTCTACCAACAAATGTAAGATATTTTGCCTACTTGATACCAACTACAATTGGCATCATCACAATTCGAGAGATAGCAATCACTGGATTATTTGATCTCATTTCATTTGTACAAGTTCTTGGAAATCTAGGGATCTTAGCAATCTTCTTCTGGGTTCTTGGTCTAGCTTCGTTCAAATATTCAGAGAAGTGGACCAAAGACCGAGGACATATGGGAGGGTTCTAGATGCCACAAAAGAATGAAGAGTCAATCTTTCAAAGAATGTGGAATCGAGAGGGATGGCGAGCGGAATTAAGAGCTGCAAATGCAATCGCAATCAAACAGTGGAAGGTAGAATTAAGCTATCCACTAAGTATCCTCTGGTTCATTGTGATGCCTTTCCTTTGGTTCATTCCACTATTACTCGCAGGCAATTCGATCAGTGGAGGTTTAGAATCATCTAACCTAGAAGGACTTGTTGGCTCTGGTGACTGGCTAACATATGTTGCAATTGGAAGTGCTTATACAGGACTAGCTATGAGCCTATTTTGGGGAACTGGTTTTGCTTTGCGTAGAGAGCAAAATGTAGGCACATTGGAAACACTGATGACTACCCCAATGAACAAGAGTACTCTGGTTTGGGGGTCAACAATTCACAATATTCAGCATGGAGGATTAGGAGTGATTCTACAGCTTGGAGCATCAGTGATTCTCTTTGGTGTTAGCATGAATGTATGGGGCATTCTTCCAGCTCTGGGTGTTATTGCATTATCGATTGTTGGAATGCAAGGACTCGTCTTCACCATTGTGTGTATTATTTTGGTCGCAAAACAAGGGTGGATGGTCGTTGAGTTACTGTCTAGTATATTATTCCTTGTCGCTCCAATGTCATACCCAATCGCAGTTCTACCCCCAATGCTTCAATATCTTTCAGTGGTTTCTCCACTAACATGGAGTGTTGAAGGATTCAGAGGATTTCTAATGGAAGGCATATCATTCTCTGGAGCATTTAATGCAGTAATTGCCCTAATCGTACTTGATGTAATCTTTCTGATTCTGGGATATATCCTGTTCAAAAGAACTGAGAGATTTGTACGGGCTCGTGGAGCATTGGCTCAATTTTAATTATTGAGAGTGATGTTCTATTGATAATAGAATTCTTTGATTCTTTACCAACAAACTTCAATCAAGAACATCTCTGCGAAATGGAATTCTTATTTCTCAGCATCCCGTATCTGTGCTTCTATTGATAAATAGAGATTGAAATAATGGTATTCAATGAACATCAGGTCTCTAACATTTCAAATTCAGACCCGTTGTTAGTCCTTGATGTGATATTCCTGCTGAGGTGTTTTGCTATTCAGGAGGAAAGAGCAAGATGCAGGAAAGAAGAGTGCCCATCTACAGTTCTAGTTAATGATGAATGTATTCTTTCTATATAGTGTGAAGCAAACATAGTTCTCCGGTTGCAGGTTTGCAAGAGGAATAGTTAGATATATGTGATATGAGCTTGATGATTCAGAAGTTGGGAGTGTCACATTATATCCAACATTACCAAGTCCATTTCCATCAAAGATATTATTTGACTCTGTAGTGGTAGGTGAGTCGTTGATGACGATTCCCCACCCGTCATTATTCGAAATCTCATTGTCGGTGGCTTCGCAGAATAGTGTGGAATCAAATATTACACCTGAGCCACCGTTATTATTAATTGTATTTCCATCTATCCAACAGACCAAGGAATACTCAACAAACACACCTGATTCTTCATTGTTGAGTATAGTGTTGTTGATAGCCCAACGTCCAGACAACCAGCTAAATGAAACACCATTCCCCTCATTATCGCTAATCTGATTGTTTGAAATTATACAGTATTCAGAGTCTACATCAATAGTAATACCATTGTTTGAACAATGGGTTATTGTATTGCTACTTACTCCAATAGTATAACTTTCATGGATGTATATGCCATATGTGCAATTGAAGAGCTGGTTTTGAAGTACAGTTAAGTCAGAGCAGCGACGGATAAGTATTCCATTACCACAGGTGTCAATGGCGTTATCTGATACCCAATATTGCTCTAAATTCCCAGAACAATTTTCTAGCCAAATACCAACACCACAGTTACTAATAATATTAGACCTGCAATTAATAAAAGATTGGTTAAACATGTATATTCCTGCATTAGACCTAGCAAATTTAATAGCAGGATTGAAAAAGATTCTATTGCCTGAAACCGTATTGCTGCTTCCATTTATGAGCATTATAGTGTATTCTAAGCTGTTACCAAACAAATTATTCTCTATTGTGCAGTTTCGGAGATTATGGCCTGTTATTGCATAATCACCAAATGCAGTTGCAGTGGGAGCGAGATACTCACACGACCTAATAATACCGTTTTCTACGTTATCAAGTATGACTCCTTTAATTCCTGAAATACGGCAGTTTGAGATAACAAAATACGCAGTAGTGTTGCTTATGATGACGCTTGCTTTAACAGGATGAGTATATTCGGTACCATTGACTCGGACAATGTGATATGCAACAATATAGAAACCAGAAATGATATAGGGATTATCAGAGGTCCCACCCCCTGACCAACCTTGGTCCTCGAAATCTTGATCGGAATTAATAATGATTGGTTCATGATTGGGTCAGATTGTACGTACTATTACGAAAATGGAAACAGCAGCAACTACAATAATTCCAATAATAATCAAAGCGCTTTTTCTCTTCATACCAGTTTCGTTTATTCATATGTTCAACTTATCTTATCAATTTTGTGAAATTTAGATGAATGATATCCATGAGACAGTTTAGGAGTTGAGAAGCAAATTGTGCCATATCACAATAACCAGATAATTTTTGAGCCAGTTAATCAAAGCCATTCTTTGTGATTATTATGGGAGAAGAAGAGATAGGATTTGTAACCCGCTACTTTTCTAAGATAGGAGTTGCTGCTATTAAACTAAAGAGCTCTCTGAAAACAGGAAGCAAGATAAGAATAACGGGAGCAACGACCAACTTCGAACAAATTGTTGAATCAATGCAGATAGATCGAAACAAAATCGAAGAGGCATCAACAGGACAAGAGATTGCCATCAAAATGAAAGATAGGGTAAGGGAGAACGATAAGATCTTTCTGATTGACTAGATTAGAGTAGTTCATATATGCAACACACTGATTCAACTATTGATAAATCAAAATCAATGTTGGAGGGTTGGGCATGAAAGAGTACAAACCAGAAATTGATGTGGATTCCGTCGAATCAGTGGATGAAGCAAAACTAGCTGGAAAGAAACTGAGAGAAGCAATTAGGTACCATAATTATCGATATTATGTTCTTGATGAACCGATTATATCAGATTCAGAATACGATAGATTACTGCAAACCCTTATTGAATTAGAGCAGAAATTCCCGAAACTTCAGACTCCTGATTCACCAACTCAGAGAGTCGGATCTGAAGTAGTATCAGCTCTGGCAAAAGTTACACATCCAATTCCAATGTTAAGCTTGAGGACTGTTTACGAGGAAGGTGATGTGAAGAATTTCGATCAGACATGCCGTGATGAATTGAATTTAGAGGATATAGAATATATTGCGGAACCAAAATTCGATGGACTTGCAGTAGAGCTCGAATACGAAAATGGTAAACTTCGCACTGCTTCAACTAGAGGGGATGGAATAACAGGGGAGGATGTAACAGCGAATATCAAGACTATCAAAGACATTCCAATAGTTCTAGAGTCTTTTCAGGGAGAGTCTGTCCCAAATAGATTGATTGTACGAGGAGAAGTGTACATTGAGATTAAAGCATTCAACGAATTGAATCGTAACAGATCCAAGAATGAGGAACCTGAATTTGCCAATCCCAGAAATGCTGCAGCAGGCTCATTGAGACAATTAGATCCATCAATTACAGCATCACGACCACTCAGGATTTTCTTCTATAGCATTGTTGATGCAGAAAGACAACAATTCAAAACCCAAATTGAGGTTCTTGAAATGCTGCGAGGATGGGGACTTCGAACTAATCTCCAACTCTCTCGTTTATGTCGAGGTTTTGATGAACTTATTCGCTATCATAGAGAGCTTGAACAAGACAGAGATGACTTACCATATGAAATCGATGGAGTAGTTTTCAAAGTGAATTCATTGGGATATCAAGAAGGTCTTGGTATGCGAGCAAGAGACCCAAGATGGGCTATTGCTTTCAAATTCAAACCACGTCAGGCAACCACGAAACTAGTGAATATTAGTGTGCAGGTTGGCAGAACAGGTCGACTAACTCCTGTAGCAGAGTTGGAACCAATCAATATTGGAGGAGTGATAGTGTCAAGAGCATCATTGCATAATCAAAGTGAGATTGATAGAAAAGACCTGAGAATAGGAGATATGGTGGTAGTCGAAAGAGCAGGTGATGTGATACCTCAAGTAGTTAGTCCGGTATTCGCACTTCGTAATGGGAGTGAGAGGAAATTCAGAATACCACAAAAATGTCCTATATGTGGAATTAAAGTCGAAATGAGTAATGACAAGAAGTCTACCTTTTGCATGAATATTAATTGCCCAGCACAGTTGCGACGAGGTGTTGCCCACTTTGCTAGCAGAGGTGGAATGAATATCGAAGGTTTAGGATCGAAGAGAGTAAATCAACTTATAGAATCAGGTCTTATCACTGATTTTGCATCAATTTATGAAATTACAGAGGAGGCTCTCCTTCAATTAGAACGATTTGGTGATTCTTCAGCAAAGAATCTAGTAGAGCAAATTGAGATTAGCAAGGGACGTCCACTTGATCGATTTGTTTATGCTTTAGGAATTCCACTTGTGGGATCAGAAACTGCAAAGGTAATAGTAAGTCACTTCAAAAATATTCAAATTTTAATGAATGCAACAGAGAGTAAACTATCGGCTATTGAAGGAATTGGACCCGAAGTATCAAAATCAATTATCAGTTTCTTCAAGAGAGAAGCTAACAAAAAAATGATACAACGTTTGCAAGATCATGGTGTCGGTATAGAATCATATCAACAGGATTTGAGAGAATCAAAATTTGATGGACTGACATTTGTGTTTACAGGGAAGCTCGAGAAATGGAGTAGAAAAGAGGCTAGCTTGCTTGTTGAGAAATATGGTGGGATTACCAGGTCTAGTGTAAGTAAGAAGACGGACTTTGTAGTTGCAGGACCAGATGCAGGATCAAAGTTAGATGAAGCAAAGAAACTCGGTATAAGAGTACTTAGTGAGAAAGAATTCATTGCTCTTGTGAATCAAGATGATTAAATCAAAGATTCATATAACAGCATTAATCTTTATAGGAAATGACACTTCCTGTATTTCGATATAAATTACTTCGGAAAATCGTTATGAGGCAGTGTCAGATATGACTGTGAGAATTCTTATTGTTGATGATAATGTTGATCATCTGACAGTTGCTTCACTGCATTTGAAAAAAGCTGATGATATGTTCACCATTAAAACAGCAACCACTGTTGAAGAAGCTATTGAAATTCTATCAAATGGAAAAATTGATTCAATAATTTCTGATTATAGGATGCCCTATAAGAATGGGATAATGTTCCTTGAAGAAATACGTAACCAAGGAATCGAAATCCCATTTATTGTATTTACAGGTCATAGTAGAGAAGATGTAGTGATCCAGGCTCTTAATCTGGGCGCTGATGGTTATGTCATAAAAGGTGGAGATATAACCAGTGTCTACGCAGAACTGGCTCATACAATTAGAAAAGCCGTAGAGAGCCATGAAATGAAAACTGAGATTCAGAGGATTTTCACAAACACTCCTATTGCGATGCTTCGATTTAATTTAGTTAATGATGCCCTGATTTTTTGTGAGGGAAACCCTGCAGCAGACCATTTTCTTAATGTTAAGTGTAGTGAGCATGTTGGAAAAGATATACTTGAAGTCTTTCCAAGATTAGCCAAAGACAATATACCTGACAAATTTCGCGAAATAGCAAGAAATGGGGGCATATGGATATCAGATCAAATCGAATATGATGATGAACAAAATGTAACGCGTGCATATAGAATCCATGCAATTCAGACATCACCAGATCGGATTGTTGTCTCGTATCTGGATTTAACTCAGAGAGCTATCAATGAACACAATCTTGGAAAGCATGGTTCTGAACTAGAGGCTCTTGTTCAGGAAAGGACTGAAGAGTTGGCGAATGCAAATCGTCTCCTTAGAGATGAGATAGAAGAGAGAAAATCAGTTATTTCGATTCTTGATAGAGAAAGAAGGGCTTTCAAAATTGTAGCAGAGAGTGCAATACATTCATTCAACATACGAGAGTTATCGTATCAGGTCTTAACAGGACTCATTAAAACAGTAGATTTTGATTTTGGATCAATTCGTCTATACAATCAAGATGATGAATCCTTAGAGCTTTTCGCACTTGCTGGTATAAGTCGAGAACAGCTAGATAGTTCTTCTATCAAAATAGAGAATTCTAGAACTATCTACGCTCACGTAGCAAGGACAAGGACTCCTGTCTTCGCTCCAGATATCTTTGAGCATGATATTATTAATTCGTACAAAGATCGTGTTGAACACTTAGGATTGAAATCATTGATTTCTTGGCCAATTATTGGTTCAGGAGGTTCTTTAGTAGGAGTAATTAGTATTGGAGCAAGCTCACCAAAAAATATCTCGGAGGACAATCGGATATTCTTTGATACTCTTGCAGGATTACTAGCAGTTGTCCTGACAAGGATGGATGCGTTAGAGGCACTCAGGGAAACTCAAGATAAATACAGACTATTAGCTGAGAAATCAAAAGATATTATTCTTACTATGGACATGGGCTTTAACTTCACTTATGTCAGTCCCGCAGTCGAAGAGGTTACTGGATATTCAAGAGAGGAAATCATGAATAAGAATATCCAGGAAATACTAATACCCGTATCATTTCAAGAAGTATTGAGAACCTTAGGAGAAGCCCTCGAACTTGAGGAATCAGTTGGAAGGGATGGATACGATACCCCACCGCTAACGCTGGAATTGATCAAGAAGAATGAGGACATAATAATTGTAGAGGTTTCAAGAGTTTTCTTAAGAGATGAAAATGAGAAACCAAATGGGGTTCTTGCTATCGTCCGAGATATTTCAATTCGCAAAGAAATGGAGAATGCCATCAAAAGAAGTGAACGCAAGCTTAGGGATTTGTTAGCTTCAATCCCTGAAGGTATTGGAGTGACAGATCTTTCAGAGAATCTCACCTTCGCAAATCTAGCATTCGCTGATATCTTAGGTTATTCAATTGAAGAGTTGACCGGTAGAAACATGTCTGAACTAGTTGTTGAGTCAGATAGGCGCATATTGAAGGAAGGTACAACGTTAAGAATCGAAGGAAAAAGCTCTACATACAAACTGCAAATGATTCACAAGAATGGCGAGATTCGAATTATGCGAATCTCAGCGGTTCCAAGTTATAATGACGAGGGTGAAATTGACGGTTCAATTTCAGTAATAGTTGATGTTACTGAAACCACCAAAGCTGAAGAGGACCTCAAGAAACTCTCCAGAGCGATAGAATTCAATCCAGCCTCAGTTGTCATCACGGATATTGATGGTACAATTGAATACGTTAATCCCAAATTCTCAGAAATAACAGGTTATTCATTCGAAGAAGTAATTGGAAAAAATCCGAAAATTCTACAATCCGGATTAACTGCAACACAAACATATGATGAACTTTGGGACACGATTCAGTCAGGAAAAGAATGGCAAGGGCAATTTATTAATAAGAAGAAAGATGGAGGTCTCTATTGGGAAGATGCATTCATTTCCCCGATTCTGTATCAAAATGGGAAAATATCTCATTATGTTGCAGTCAAACAGGATATCACACGACGTATCCAAACAGAGGCCAATCTTAGAGCATCTCACCGTGAACTAGAGCTCTATACAAATCTATTACGTCATGACTTGGCTAATGATCTTCAAGTCATTATTTCTCAATCTGAATCTGCGGAAATTCTACTTCCAGGAGACTCCATGACACGTCAGTTCTGCGAAATTACAAAAGGTGCTGCTGAAAGAATGTACAACCTCCTTTCACTCATTGGACAACCCAAGGAAAAGGAGGAGGTTTCACTAGAAACATCATTTACAGAGTTAGTAAATCAAATGAAAAGAACTCATCGAGATATGCATTGTAATTTGGTAATCAATGATAATGCTAAAGATATCAATCTATCAGGAATATCTTTACTTCCTGCGATAGTTGGCAATTTGCTAAGGAATGCGGCTGAGCACTCTGGAAAAAACGTGAATGTAACTCTGACCATTTCGCTTGATAGCGGGATTCTTGAAATTGTGGTCGAAGATGATGGGCCGGGTATACCAGAAATCATCATTGACCGACTATTTCAGAGGGGAGCTTCTACCACAGGAGGAGGACAAGGACTCTATCTGTCAAAGAGAATTGTTGAGGGTTATGGAGGATCTATCGAACTTATTAAGAGTTCAAAGAAAGGAGCTAAGTTTCACATTGCTATTCCGCTAGAATAGAAAAAACTAGAGACATATCAAATGCTTATTATATTGCTAGAGATAATTCCCATTTTACATCGGCGGTAGACAGAATGTCAGAGACCTCAGGAAAGATTCCCACATCTACACCGGGACCCTACAAAATTGTAGCTGCTACGGGATTTGGGGTATTTCTCTCTGCACTTGATGGCTCTATCGTGAATGTATCCCTTTTCACAATGATGAATGATTTTAGCGTCACTCAAAATGCGATCCAATGGATTGTTGTAGCATACTTGATCATCTTTACATCAACAATGCCTTTAATGGGAAAATTTGGTGATCGTTTTGGAAAAGAAATTGTGTTTCAGTGGGGGATGATAGTCTTTGTTCTTGGATCAGTTATGTGCTCATTCTCACCGATAATTGAAATTCTCATCGCATCTCGAGTGTTTCAAGCCTTTGGATCTGCAATGATGACTGCAAATGGACTTGCACTAGTGACATACTTCACAACTCCTGAAAACAGAGGAAGGGCAATTGGACTTAACTCTGTAATCCTAGCTGGAGCTCTCGGTCTTGGACCTGTGTTGGGAGGTTTACTTACTCAGCTTTTTAATTGGCCTAGTATTTTCCTAGTAAACATCCCAATTGGAATTATTGGCTATATCATCTTTGGTAGAATTGTACCGTCAACACGGAAAGTAAAAGAAATCAAATTCGATACAATTGGTGCTACCCTATTCTTTCTAGTATTGTTTTTTGTCGTTTACACGGTTTCATCTTATGAAATGGCATCTTTCGAAATCATACTCTTACTTCTTTTAATCACAGTTATCATTTTCATCTTATTCATTATTCGAGAGAATAAATTTCAGTCCCCAATTATTCCAACACGGGTACTTGCAGATCGTAGAATTTCCGCTAGTTTCTTTTCCGCTCTTCTTGCATATATGGCGATTGTGCCCATAACGTATCAGTTACCGTTCTTCCTTCAACAAACGTTGGGATGGAGCCCATCTACAACAGGAGTATTTCTTGTAGCACACCCTCTAATTATATCCATAAGTGGACCATTCGCAGGTTTCTTATCTGAAAAGATGCGAGGTAGAAATCAAACTGTTCTTGGTCTTTTAATTGAATTAGTTGGATTATTCTTCATTGGGTGGGCAGTGCCGAATGTAATCTTGATATTCATAGGCATTCTAATACTAGGGCTTGGTCTTTCACTGTTCACAGTCGGAAATGGTAATTTCATAATGACATCTGCACCAAAAGAATACATGGGTGTTGTGAGTGCTTTAACGAATATTTCACGAACAACTGGTTTCTCTGTAGCTATCGCATCGATCACATCGATCTTTGCAATACTATTAGGCATATTTCAGGTCACGCTCACGTATGACCTTGCATATCTTAATTCGTATCAATATACTACCTGGTTCTTTGGTATCTTTGTTGTATCCGCTTTGATCATCTCAGCCTTTAGAGGTAGGAGTCCTGCTGAAGGTGGAGGAGAAATTGTTTGCGATCCTTTAGTGGTAGAAGAATGCCTTGAAACAACCTAAAGTTTGAATATTTCTGCAAGTAAAATTACTCGCCTTCTGAAGTCAGGATGATCCATCAGCATTACATTCATACCAACCTCACTGTCAAACATCAGCTTGTTGGGATTATCTCGAAGAAGTTTGATAAAGTCAATCAACTCTTCATCCGATAGGCGACGATCACCATCATAATCTGCTGCACGCCAATCGACTACCTTCCCTTTCTTTGATTTATCAACTGGAGTCTCAAGTTTTCTTTTCTTACGCAATTCTTCTACTGCGGGGGCAACTGAATCTGCTATCTGCTGGTCTGTAAGTCCGACACCATAGACATCTCTGAGCATTGCTAATTTTGTAGTTAGATACAGGTCAGGAGCGTAACTTTTAGCATTATTCTCATCGATATCATCTAATGGATAGGAACTCATAATCCGGGTCAATTCAGATGTGCTAATAGTTCCGACTCGTTCAGGATTGAGTGATTCTAACCATTTAATCTCGCTAATCAGTACCGACATAGCCTCTACTCTCTGACCCAGACGAATCAATGCATTAATCATAATTGATGGACTTGTCACCCTTGCTGCATAAATGTCCGAAAGCAACTCAGCGTTTCGTGATGCCTTTTGCAGGAAATATCTACTGATGAATACCATTAATCGCGATAGAGCAAAGAAGCTAAGCAATATGATTGCTCTGATTAGAGCTTGACCAAGATCCCCTACAACGAGTGAAGTTGCCGCGCCAAGGAATACACGGATGTAAACATATAGG
>CAYWJO010000072.1:0-10075 GCA_964458565.1 uncultured archaeon
TCCAAGTGCAACTTCAAATTCCAATGGTTATGATGTGTTCCAAGTATTTTCTGAATTCTCAATGTTTTTCGATGATCAAACATGGTCCTCGTTTTCATCAGCAGATGCACGCGTAAGTGCCCATGAAAAATGGTCGCAAGAAATGGCTTGGTTATCACACACGGAGGTTGAAGGTATTGCCTTTGATGGGGAATTCTTCTATATCAGTACTGCTAGGACAATAGATAATCAGGGGAATGCTTCCTTATACAAAGTTAACAAATCTGGCGTTCTTCAAGATTCAGTACTTCTGGAAACAGGATCACTTACTCACGCAGGTGGTATTGCTCTACATGATGGGATTCTTTGGATTCCTCTATCAGAACGGACATCCTCTCCTACATCACCATCTAAAATACTTCGATATGGATTGAATCTTGATTTCATCGATGAATGGAAAAACAGCAGTGAACAAGGTAATGCGCATTGGGGAGCTCTCTGTATTGAACCTAATCGAGATCTTGTTTATGTTGCGGATTATGGTACTAGTAATCTGTATATCTATGATATTGATGGATCTTTCATTCACACAATTACTAATCCACCAGATTCAAACATCCAGTCATTGATTGTTATTGACGGATATCTATACGGCGGTCAATCTGGTTATGGTTCTAATGATGTGGTAGTTTGGGAGATACTGAATCGAGCTGGCACCGAAATAAGACGCCGAGGTATTCTAACAACCCCTTCTGGTTTTACCGATAATGCAATCACATGGTTCAACGGATCCTGGTGGACATGCAACGGTGAACCATACACCTTACATGAATTAAATGGTGCGGATTTGTTTCTGCAGATTTCTGAGTATTATATTAAATCTCAATCTTACGTCTATCCTGGCAGTGTGGTTGAAGGTCTAGTAAAGATGAGCGGAAATCAAGCATTCAATCTTGGATTTGCTTCATCATGGCCTGCAGGAAATCCTCAAATTATCAGTCATGCAAATCAAGGCAATACTTCATTATACGATGGAATGACTGACTATGATGAAATAGCAATATCATCTGATTGGATGCGAATAGGAGTTCATTGGAAAGAGAACTACTCAGAACTATGGCTGAATGGCACCCAATCAATTAGCTGGTCATCACCAACCATAGCTATCTCTCCCCTGAAAGCAGGTCTTCAACTCTGGGGTTCAGCAGACGCACCTCTTTATGCTAAGTGGTTATTTGTACGCAAATGGTGTGTTTTTCCACCACAACACGGGCTCTGGGAGGAATCTGTATGTCCTAGTATCTCAACCACAACGACATCATCCACCAGCACAAATTCCACTCAAACTCCACCAGATACTGGATTATTTGCGTTTGGAGTGATTATTGCCATTACCTCAATTGTCTGTGTATTGGTCCTCCTTAGGAGAAAACTTCGTTCTTGAATCTGATTTTTGTGAAATAGACTGGATCTGTTTCAGAGTATCTGAAGCCCATATTCAGATAGAGTGCTTTCGCAGCTGTATTCTCATCAAAGAAATGTAAGACGACTGTAGGAGTAAGTTTCTCAAGTTCACAAACAACTTTTTTGACACATTCTGATGCAAAACCTTTCCCACGATATTTTGGATGCGTAGCTACATTACCAAGTTCAGCCCCGTATTTGGTCACGAAATGAACCCCTGCAACTGCTACAATCTGACTGTCTTTTCTAATTCCATAAAAAGGACCTAGATTCATTGCTTGAGATGTCCATGCTGGAGTACCACAGATACGATATAATGCTCTAAGTTCGTCTTCATCTTTTAAATCTAGGGGCTCAGGTTCTTCTGATCCCCATGAGTTTACTTCCTCACATGTATCTAGCACCATCTGTCTTTCTTGAATTGGATTTATTGTTTGAGCTAGTGGCCTTATGAGTTCTAATTGTTGTTGAGTGCAGATAAAAACGAGGTCTCTCCCTTTGAGTGATTCTTCAGAATCTACTATGAGGTCTCTCAAACACTCAGTATTCTCTGTCCAGAAAGCTCCAGCTAAGAAATCGAGATCCTTGTACAATGAAAAAGCTGCACAGAGTGAATCATCTTCGATTAAAATACGAACACCGCACCAAGGTAAGAGTTGGGTGCAATCTGCAATCATGATGATATTCTCAAGTGGTTTTTTCGAAAGCAGATCAAGTAATCGTTCTTTGAGAATTTCATCCATCTCGATTATCAAGAAAACACCTATTGACCTCTTTTATATGTCAAAGAAAAATGTACCTCATGATTCAAATGCGTGTGTGCACAGCTTTAATATAGCACAATTCAAGATTTTAATGAGGTTCTATTCCATGAAAGAAATGGTTTCCAATATTCTCAAAGAGGGTTTTCATGGGCATAATACACATGTCTCTCCAAAGAAAGCTCTTCTCGGATTGGATGCTGATTCAGCAAGAAAAGTACCATGCGATCGTGTTCATTCTTGCTGGGAACAACTATATCACATTGTTTTCTGGCAAGATTTAGTTTTAGAAGAAGTTAGGGGAAATGTAGTTGATTGGACTGAAACACATGGAAAGGATTGGCCAAAGCCAGAATCAATCTTGGATTCCTCAGGATGGAATAAATTGGTTGAACGTTTCTTTAAAGGACTAGCTGAAGCAGAGGAATTACTAGATACATTAGATTTACAAAAACCTATACCCTCATGGAATGACCATCCTGCTTTCAAAGCAATGTTAGTCTTAGCTCAACACAATTCGTATCATATTGGACAAATAGTCGTAGCTCGTCAAGCTCTGAAAACATGGCCTCCACCAGATGAGGCTGTTTAATAGTAGTCCGTGGTTATGCATTTGCCCTTCGGTCCTTAATTATTAACCCTCCAAGAACTAGAATAACTGCAAGTGACCCGACCGTAATCAGCATTCGTGGATCAAACAACAATCCCAATAGACTGCTTTCTATGAATACTTGAACTGAGTGCGAGGATGGGTTTCCAGCTTTATCGTAAGCAACGATGGTGTAATTATGTGATCCTGCTGATGCGCCTTCTAAATCATACTCAACAATCTTAGATGGACTGAACCATTCGGCCGAATCTATCAAAACTCCATTATCGTATATCTCATAATAAAATGGATTGTTGTCAGATAGTTGCCATTCAATAGTGTGGTTTTCCTCGCCTTCAGGAAATGAGAAATCCTCCAATCCCTCTATTTCAGGAGCGTCAATATCCCTGACTCGGACTAACACAGTATCTGAAGCAGTTTGAGTGAATTTATCCTCAAGCACAATCTCGAATGTATGTGTACCATATGACAAGCCATCAACATCCAAATAGATGGATTCGTCATCTGGCTCTAATGTTTCATCATATAATAAGATACCATCTCGATGTATACTATAAGATGCTGGAGTTTCATCGTCGAAGGTCCATTGTATTGAATTACTAAGTTCGCCTTCATTATATTCTATATCAGCAGGATGCGAAAGAATTGGAGCTCCAAGATCACGTATCGTTATTAGTGTAGAACTCATTGTAGTATCTTCATAGGTCATGCTAGTGCTCATTTCTACAAGAGATAAAACCCCATCTACCTTGAGATACATTATGGTGTAATTATAATAATATTCTGCACCGCCATTGTCAAACGCCATTTCTAAAACGAATCCCCACTCTGATTCTGTATCCAACATTGTCGTATTGTCTTCTGGGGTTACTGCTGAATCAAGAAAGATAGTTGTTAGTAACTCCCAATTGTTGATAGGTATTACCAGATTGATGGGTATATACATTGAATACGATGGAGTCCCGTTCATGTAATATTGACTGAAATCAACAGAAGGTATATCAGAGAATTCCAGAATTGCAACAGGTAATGCAGGGATTGAGTTAATTTCGAAATAGACTAAATCATCTATATCTTCACTTGGATAATCTCCGACACTAGTGAGTCTTTGATTGAAATAGAAAACATCATCCACCTCAATTCCCCATTCGAAACCTTGTGTGTTTGCTATAACACCTATTGGCACTAGCATCATAATCAAGATAGCACCCAATGTAACGCCTGTGACTTCAAGACCTTCCCTCATTGAAATAACTCCATAATTTGATGGTCATTATGTATTATCTGGATATCAATATTTCGACCTATTGTCTTTAGACTTAGCAATCTTCGCCAAAACCGAGTTGAATCCAGGAGTATGTCCAAACGCAGTGTGCTTGTCGTCTGTGAGAAGATTGATGTTCCCATCTCTGACCCACCACCCATCAGAAGACCATACCACTCTTGGGTCTATGTCCTCATCAAGTTCCAGTCCTATGCCATTGATTCTTCCTCTAATTGATTTGACATCAACCCGGTCACCATCAACTAATCCGAATTCTTTTGCTGCTTTGGGATGCATCCGCACGTACATTCTTCTTTTTTGGAACCTGTTCATAGGAATCTGTCTGATGGGATCAATAACAACATCAAATGGACAGACATCCAAGGCACATTCTCTGCACCCAATACATCTCTTATCATCCCATTCAGGAATTAACAGGCCTGTAAATCCATCCGGAATCTCTAAAGGTTTACCGGATAGATTGACAGCAAGTCTGTCTATCAGCTTTCCGAGTGTCGCTCTCATTGAAGAATGTGAAGTTGGGAATTCAATATCATGATACTGAATCTCTTCAGGACTAGGAGATCTCAACGTGATAGCTTCATCAGGACATTCCTTAACACATTTTTGACAGGACGTGCAATGAGAAAAACTTCTCACACTACCTCCAACCTCTATAGATGTGAACTGTGAATGTAATCGTTCTCGTAATCTTCCAGATATCATGATGAATGAATACTCATTGTAAATATCAGGAGTAGATAGTGGACTCTCATCTGGCTCTTCATGGAACGGAAGAGGATCATAACCCATGAGTTCTAATTGCTTTGAAAAGAGCTCAATTTTCCCTGATTCTGTTCTGAACTTCTTGTCTGAGAAAGGTATTCCCATACTTCTGGTTCTAATTCCTTCAGGATTTGCAATCAATTTCTCTAGAGTGATATCTCTACAATCTTCTGAGTCAAGAGCCATTTTAATTGCATCCAATTCGGAGATATCAAAGAAATCACCGAGTCCTGTACGTTGAGCTAGTTCACTCCACATCCAAAGTTCATCCCTTGCTTCTCCCCTTGGTTCCACTATCTTTGGAGCATATTGAACTATTCGATGAAGCTCACTATGGACTAAGTTGTGATGCTCAAAAATCGTTGTTGCTGGCAGAACATAATCACAGAACTTTGCGGTATCTGTCAACTCTAAATCGATACAGACTTTGAATGGTATCTTTTCAAGTGCTTCAACAACCTTGTTTGTATTGGCCCATTGGGTTATTGGATTCGCTGCTTGAATCATCAGAACCTCTAGTGGACTATCTTCACTATTAAGAACAAATTCGGGAATGTAAGTTCCTGATGGAACAATAGGTTTTACTGAATCATCCAAATTATCATCTAGTCTTATGGAAGCACCATTGAACGGACTATGGTCCGATGATAAGTATTGGAACCCTCCACCTGAAACACCAAGATACCCGCAGATTGCTAACAAGCTGTGTACTGCTCTAGCAGCCCAGGTGCCATTTGTATAATGATTCATACCTGCAGGCGCAGTCATAATCAGACCTGGGCCATGGGTTGCAAATGTAGTTGCAATCTCTTCTATTGTGTTGACATCAACCCAGGTTATCTCACTGACTTTTTTCTTGCCATATTCCGAAACACGCTTTCTGTATTCCTCAAAACCCACAACATACTTCTCAACAAACCCATGATTATAGAGATCTCTGGTGATAATTTCATTAGCGATTCCCAAAGATAAAGCTGAATCAGTTCCAGGTCTAATTGTTGTATAGATATCTGCTATCTTTGCATAAGGTGTCTTTCTAGGATCAATAACAATCAGTTTTGCACCTTTGTCAATTGCCTCTTGGATGACTCTTTTGGAATGTATACTGGATTCAAATTTGTTTGTCCCCCACATAACAAGACACTTTGAGTTTGACCAATCACACAACTCATGTGGTGGAAATGGTCCCACATTGAATCGTGCACCTTCGTATGCTGCCTCAAAACAGATTTCCGCAATTCCCGGAATCATTCGACATCCAAAGGCATTAGCATATCGCGCTGCATATTTTGGAGCCATGCCGTCATTTCCTGAGCCGCTGTAAATTCCCACTGAGGTAGGTCCTCGTTTTTCCTTGGCATGATTAAGTCTAGATGCAATTTCATCTAATGCGTCTGACCAACTGACTTTGATGAACTCTTGATTTTCAGTTCTCTTCAGAGGGTGTAAAATTCTATCATCCGAATACATTCGAAGGACATGTGCGTATCCCTTCGGACAGCAGCGACCCAGAGTGTAGGGGTGATTTGGGTCTCCTTCAAGTCGAGTTAGTATCCCATTCTCAACATGGACTATGTATGCACAGATATCTGGGCAGTTTAATGCACATGCAGAAAAGAGCATTTGTGTTGTCATGAGTCTTATTTTACCAAATAAATTGAAGCAATAACTGTTGTGAAAAAGAGTGGATATTGAGGTGGTCACTTTTGCTCAGAAAGACCATATGCGGTGACCAACTAATCTATATTTGAACATTCAATTCCTGTCAAAGGGATTTTGCATAGCGTGATTATTATGTCTGAACCTAACGATATCGAAATTCAACATTATTCGAGTGCCTTAGCCGCTGGAATAGCTGAGATGTTCAACACATGGGATGAGTTGTGGCCAGGTGGATTCACCTCAGGTGTTCCATTCACAGAAGAGCGTGTACGGAAAACTTATGACAAAATGCGCGCTCTCGCTTTGTTAATAGCTGTTGATACAGGCGAGAACAAACCTATAGGTTTCTGTTCATTGATGCAACACTGGAGAGATGAGGATGCAGCATATATTGGTCTTTTGGGTGTTTCTCCTGAAGCATTATCAAAAAAGGTAGGAAAGCGTCTCTTACATGAAGCAATGAACATAGCAATTAAGAAGGGCTACGAGAGAGTCGACCTACATACATGGGCTGGCAACCTGAGAGCTGTACCACTTTACAAGAAGATTGGTTTGATGTGGAATCCAGAAGCAGATGGTGTTCATTTAGAAGGCTTTATTCCAGAGATATTGAAACATCCTTTAGCTGCACCATTCTGGGATGGTGTGACAGAGGCAAATGCATGGTATGATTTTCAAGAACGCGAGCTAGAGCAAGCTCCAGATGATGTTGATGATCATGGAATGGCAGTTTACAATTACCTATTCAAGAATCAGAATCGCAAATTATCAGTTATCGTTGATAGACTAAGTAAGGGCATTACCTCGATTGATTGTGAAACAGAAGCAGGAAGATTGAAGGTTTCAGCGAGAGTTACAGAGCATCTGACAATTTGCGGTATACCTTCTATGTACTCTCTAGTAATTGAGAACAATACATCTGAAGAGATCTCCGTAAAAGCTAACCTGAAGGGATTTTCAGGCTTGCATTTCGAAGGTAAATCCGAACTTGAAATTTCAGTACAACCCGATGGAACTCATGAATGGTTAGTACCATTCTATGTTGATTCCACAACTGACCTCTATAGAAAAGGATGGAAAACACCTGCAATCACGGTCAATCTAACTATAGGGGATGAAAAATCAGTACTCACCACAGGAATGCAAATCCGACCTGCTGCAGAAATCCTTACCCGTTGGGGTGAAAGCCTAATTGAACCTGGTTGTTCCACGAAAATCCCGATTACAATTGTTGGATATGAAGACACTCCGATGAATGGTGAACTCAAATACGAAGCACCTCCAGGTTTGACTGTTGATATCGGGGATAGTGAGTTTGAATTAGAATCTGAGGGCATATCTGGAGCGGTTCTAAACATAGCTGCTGCTAAAGACCTCAAGATTGGAACGCATGATCTATGGATTCACATGGTTTTCTCACTACAGCATGATGGAAAAGACTTACAGCTGACCACTCGGAAATTTAGGATACCTGTATTCTGCGTCACCGGTGGTCGTGTAGCTGTAGGTTTTGATGATATACGACGTAGAGTCATAGTTGCTGGTCACAATCTGTTTGCAAGAATTGAACGTGAAGGAGCAAGAGCAACCATCCTAGGTCGAAATATGACAGGATTGAAATCGATTAGTACTGGTGGTGAAATAGGTCCTCCATTTGGTTTGAGTCCATTCCGGGAAGCTGAGAGAGAAGTTGAGATTGAAGAGGACGAACTGAGGACAATAGTGTCTCTAAAGGCTAATCATCCTGACCATCCGATGCAAGTTGAAGACAAACTAATTTTCCACTGTGATACATCAATTGTTGAGCATCAGATGTTGGTCAAGAATATTGGAAATGAACCTTATTCAGTGCAACAGCAGTTTAATGGGGGTGGCGGTGGGATTTCATTCAATGCAGGTTTCTCTAAGGTTTACCTACCATTACAGAATGGTATTGTAGCGACACCTGCAACTGATTTTACACTCGCTTATCCTGCCATCTCATCGGAACCTGATTTCTTCAAAGAACAATGGGTTGCACTAGATGATGGAGAAACCGCAATGGGTCAAATATGGTTGTCAGATGGGATTGAAGAAATTCGAGTTAACAATGCACAGGTTAGTAGGATACTCTATGAGAGAGAGATGATTCAACCTGGTGAAATAAGGTGTCTTTCTAAAGTATGGAATTTGATGCATGCATCAAGTTGGAAGGAAATCCAAGAAACATGGACACGAATAATTCATAAAACTGTGCCAACCTTACCTGAAATGATTGAATCTCCACCTATATGTTCTCCAATCAATATCCATGTAGATCCTGTAATAGTACATGGTGAAGCAGATTCTGAAACAAAGATACGTTTCACAAAATCTATACTTCCACCCATACCTGGTACCCTTGTGATTGAAGGACCAAAGGGTTGGAATATCGGATTGAAAGATGCAGAGGGTAGTACTGTTGCTGAATTAGGAAGATCAATAGTAGTTCCTGAAGTTCAGATTGTGGATGGATTGGAATATACTCTCACCTTGAAATCTGAAGACTCAGGGAAACGAGGGTTTACATTGGAACAAGGGATGGTTAAATTTCACTCTTTCATGGAACTGTCTGAAGATTTCTATATTATCCGTGTAGGTGACTCAACAAAAGATGTTGCCATTGAGGAAATAGAAAAAGAAGGTTTGAAGGTCTTTAAAATCAACAATGGAGTTATTGAGTTTAAGGTATCTGCTGAATATGGTGGGTGCCTTTATTCTCTGAAGAATAAAGGTGGCGTGGAGCTCCTTCAATCTGGGTTTCCAAAAGCGCATCCTTTCAGCTTTGTAGATAACTACTATGGTGGAGTTCAACCTCTAATTTGGGATGAAGAATTGGATGATGATTTGACAAAGGCTCGCACCAACAGGGAGAAGATGAACATATCAGTTTACGAAATTGACAATTGGAGTGGTGTTGAACTAGAGTGGATTGGAACCATTCAGAAGACTAATCGTGGAGCTCGTAATATTCTTCGATACTTAACATCTTCTGGAAGTCCTTTGGTCTATGTAGAGTTCGTGGTCATAAATGTGACATCTGCCCCCATGAGATTCTATCCTACAATCTTAACATTTCCTTCTTTTGATGGAAGCCTTGAAGACTATGTGATGAGTACACGATGGGGCGACGACATGGTCCATCTACGACCAAGTCCAATTCCTACCGCATTGATGCCAATGA
This sequence comes from uncultured archaeon, assembly GCA_964458565.1. GTDB lineage: Archaea > Asgardarchaeota > Thorarchaeia > Thorarchaeales > Thorarchaeaceae > CAYWJO01. Next base: position 9,729 of record CAYWJO010000072.1, read on the forward strand.
CAAACTTCATACGTTTTGGAAAAGGCGAAGATGGTCTCGGAATATTGGTTCCTTTGAAGGAGCGTCGATCCCTTGCATTGGTCATCAGTGAACTAGTTTTAGCAGGTCCCTTTGATTTCACAACTTGGTTGTTACCTGGTGAGTCTCGTCGGCTCCCTATGATTTTATTTGTGAATCCTCCTGATGCTGATTCTTTGGAAAAGATTCAGAAAGTACTTGAAACCGCTTTCAAGTGATTTGTTTCTTAGGGCTCTTCGGAGCCCTTTTTCTTTATCTAAGGAATAAGTGTAACGCAATAGCAATCTTATTCGTATCTGTTCTTGGAATTTTGTTCTACATGACTCCTG
>CAYWJO010000073.1:0-9682 GCA_964458565.1 uncultured archaeon
ATCGATGATTGCATCGATACCATCTTTCATCATCAGACAGGCTTTCTCACGATTGGTGTTACCTGAGTTGTAGTACAAAGTTAGACTGTACGAGTTGTTTGCCCAAACGTCATCAAGACCAGCAGCCATTGCAAGGTTCCAGTACTCAACAGCAGCTGTTAGGTTGTATTCGAACATAAAGAGTTCGTCTTCGTGTCCGAACATTCCCTGAGGAATAGGACCTTGGAGCTGTAGACCAAATCCATTCAGAATCTGATCAATATAGATTGAGTAGTTGAATGCATATGATAATGCATATCGTAGGTCCTTGTTTGTGAATGGACTCTCTGTGATTGTTCCTGTCTGGTTGATGTATGGGTTCATGTTGAATCCGAGGAACATAACATCGTATGTACCTTCACCAGCCCAGAGCTTGAGGTTTGGATTGTCAGTCATCAATGTTCCGTCGCCAGGATCTCCAACATAACCGTTGTAGATCTGATCTGCATGGCTTGTTGGCCAATATGCACCATCAGTCTCACCGGTCTGGATGTTCAGGATTCGACTGTTGACATCTTCGTTTGTCTTGATAATAACTGTGGTTAGTGATCCAGCATTGGTCAATGGGGCAATTTCTGGAGCAGTTGCATCTGCACGCCAATAGTTATCGTATTTTGTGAGTACAATCTGCTCATCGATAGTCCATTCAGTTAACATGTATGGACCAGTTCCACAGGTGTGCTCGTCGATGTAAGCATTGTGCGTACCAATGACAATACCACCATTAGCCTCAACCCAAGTTGGGCTCATCATTGCACCAACTTCATAGGTTATTGCAGGAATGAATGGAGCGTATGGATAGGCTAGTCTGATTCGGATAATGTAAGTATCCATTACAATAAGCGCACCAGTGCCCGCATCATTCGCAGCTTTCCAAGCTGTGTAGTTTCCAATATGCTGTGCACTACCTTCACCATAACCATACAAGGCGTCTTCAATTGCTTGACCGCCTAGAATTGGTTCAGCAAGCATCCATGCAGGACCAGCACTATCAAAGAGTGCCAATACACGTTCAAGGTTGTATTTAACACATGATGCGTTGAATGGCGTTCCATCTTGGAATGTGATCCCCTCACGGAGTGTGATTGTGTAGTTTAATCCGTCTGCTGATACATCCGGTGCTGCTGCTGCGAGTAAGGGTACTGTTGGGTCAGTGCTAGCACTGTCCCATGGATAAGTGTACAATGTTTCATAGATATTGAAGTGTACCCATGAGCCAAATGACTCGTAGTTTACATGGGGGTCCATATATTGTGGATTCCCGATTGTTTCCCAGATGAGGGTGTCTGCTTGTGCAGCTCTTCGCTCATAAATAGCGTTAGCTGTATAGCCCTCACGGGTGGGAGTCGCGAATAATGGTACCATGAACAACAGAAGCATGGACGCACAGAGAACTAATGAATATAATTTCTTTCTCTCCATAGCGTTTTACCTTCGTTTTTTTATTAAATTTTTTCACGGTTAGGACCGCATAGAGCAAATGCTAATTCAGCAATTGTCTAGTCATCCTGACTGGTTATTCAAAATTGTCTAACCGATGCGCACCGTGAATTATAATGTAGATGTAACTGGCCTTTAAATACCTGTGGGTACTCCAATAATAAAATATCTGTGAGAATAAATCAATACTTCTTCAAATAGTCAAATATTGTATTGGCTTTTAATCTTCATAGATTTCAAAATGCAAATCATTTGATCTTAGGAGCTTAAATAACTCATTCAGAGCCTCATCGTCAGGAACTTCTAACACCATTTCAAGCTCAGCCTTATTTGGAGCGATATCTGGATCTGACCTGTCATGTTCTATTTGTAAGACACTTACACCAGATTGGGACACAAGACTAATCACCTGATTTAGACTCCCCACGCGATCTAAAATCGTACCACGCAAACGTACTTGTCGCCCTAAACGGTAGAGTTCTTTATCAATGATACGTGACATCAGACTCATATTGATATTACCCCCAGATAAGACTGCAACTGCTTTTTTATCAGCAATATTGATCACACCATGCTGAAACGCAGCTAGCCCAACGCATCCTGCAGGTTCGACAACAATCTTAGCACGCTCGAGAAGCATGAATAAAGTTCTCGTCACTTGAAGTTCATCCACGGTTACTGAATCGGTGAAGAGGTCTTTAGCGATTTGAAATGTTTTCTGGCCTACTTGCTTCACTGCAATTCCATCACATATGGTATCAAGACCTTCAACTTTCTGGAGCTTGCCTTTATCAAGCGATTCACGCATTGATGCAGCACTTGCTGCCTCAACACCATAAATCTCAACATCCGGTCGATGGTGTTTGATTGCGATAGCAATACCTGTTGAGAGACCTCCACCTCCCACCGGAATGGCAATCGTATCAAGGTCAGGTAGTTCATCCAGTATCTCAAGACCAATTGTACCCTGCCCTGCAATTACATCTTCATTATCAAAGGGATGAAGAAAGGATGCACCTGTGTTCTTTGAGGTTTCCAAGGCATGTGCTAAAGCATCATCAAATGTATTACCATGAAGTACGACTTTAGCCCCATATCCTTCTGTCGCTTGGATTTTGGCAATTGGCGAAAATATTGGCATCACGATTGTGGACTTTATTCCCAACCGAGTTGCTGCATATGCTACACCTTGAGCATGATTACCTGCAGATGCTGCAATAACACCTGCTTTCTTCTCATCATCAGAGAGTTGTGACATTGCGTATGTAGCCCCTCTCACCTTAAATGAGCCTGTTTTTTGCAGGTTCTCTAGTTTCAGGTAGACATCACCATTTGAGATACGACTAAATGTGGAAGTATGATCAAGTCGTGTAACATGAATGATGTCTTTCAGGATTTCGCGAGCATGCTCTATTTTTTCATATATCGCTGTGTAATCTGTCATCTCAAGCTCATTTTTTAGCTGGTATACATTATTGATAATTCTTGTCAGTAGGAGATAATACCTAGAAGACTTTGTGTTGAATGTCGATACCTCGTTCTCGAAGACCTTCAATGAATGGTTCAGGTGGGATTGAACGTTCAGGAGGACAAACGCCTTTGGTTTCAATTGTTCCGTCTGCCAACATTTGAGCAGCTAGAGCAGCAGGAAATGATGTAGTACGCATCATTGAGGTGAGACCTGATTCTTCATCAAACTCATCAACAATCTCAAAGATAATTTTCCTGGATTCAGTTCCTTTCCATCCTTCAACGGTCACCCGAATAAGAGTGACATCTTTACCTGAGGGGGGAAGATTTTTCTCTAGCAAACGTTCAAGAACCGTCCGAGGGGCAATTTTAATTCCATCGAAGTCATGTTCTTTATCGTCCATGAAACCCAACCTCATAAGACACCACATTTTATGACCATGACCAGGATAGCGAATAGTCTTGTAATCTAGATTATTAATAACTCCCTGATATGTGAGAGGTAAAGTCGATGTACCTCCACTTGTATTGAAAGCTTCAAGTTTTCCATATGGCTCAGGAAATTCCAGCTGTTCGAAGCCAATAAGCGGGTCTTCATATACAATCTCTCCTTGACGCAGAACCATACAGGGTTCAATGTATTCATTGATGAGACCTTCAACTGCAAAAATCAATGCATAGTTTAAGGGGGGTTGAGGTTCTTGTTGCAAACCACCAACTCTAATCTTCACACTTTCCGGATTAGTCAGACTCTCTATCCCCGCACGAGCAAGGACACTCACCATTCCTGGTGCGAGACCACAATCGGGTATAATTGTAATGCCAGCCTCTGCAGCTTTGTCATGCAACGCAAGTTGATTTTCAACAACTGATATGTTTCCACCAAGATCGCATAAAGGAGTTCTAGTTTCAATTGCTACTTCAGTATGCAATAAATTGAGCTTGTAGCTAATGCTACTGATTACAGCATCTACCTCTTTGAACGCTGGCACAAGATCTGTTCTCTTTTTAGCGTCGAGAACTTTCGGTGTCACCTTGGCACCCATTTGAGTTGCCATCGACTCAGTCAGTTCCTTATTGATGTCTGCACAGATTATCTCGTCCACTTTATCATTTCGGGCTAGATCAAATATAGATCCACGTCCCATCTGCCCAGAACCACCAAGTACCATAATCTTCAATTCAATAACCTCGAGGCGGACAATATTGATTTCCTATATGGGATTCGCAAGTAAAAACACTTGCGAATTGCGTGACTATCAGTACTTCTCGTTCTACTTATTGTTTGAGGACAACGCTAGTTCAGTATCTCGATTTGAAAGTAGATAGTGCGTTTATTTCCAACATTGTCTCTAGCTGTGAAAGTCACATTATGGAATCCGTTATTCCATAGCGATGAAACCCATGTGTAAGCGAAATTCTTACCCGTTTGTGTTGTTATTAGATCACTGTCAATGAGGAATTCAACCATCTCGATATCAAAGGTATCAGTGATTGTCGCAGTAACTTCATAGATACCTGCATATTGCTCATCTGGAACAAGATTCGTTTCTATCGTGGGTGCCGTAGCATCTTGTGCAAAAACAAAGTCAACTGTGATATCCTCAGTACCATTATTGTACAGAACCCAATACCACAATCCTGTAGCAGGAATCACAAATTTGAATGCTCCAACATTGGCGTAGATTTCATTAAGTTTGCTAACTATCCCAGATTCATCAAATGAAATATAATTCGCCTCATTACATATGAAGAAATCAACTGGTTTATTCGCAGTAGGACCCGTGCTTGTGAAGTTACCATAGATTCCCAAGGACTCTGTTAATTCCCATGAGACCCAGTCATGTGTGTTAGCTTCCACTGTGAAAGAGTAACTATAGCTTGGGTCTTTATTTGTAGTGGGGGGAGGAAACAGATATCCGCCGAAGGCTAGAAGAAGACCAGCTGAAGCCACTATTACTATAATTACTATTGCAATGAACATTCGTTTTCCTTTGGTTTCTGCCGTAGTTACTGCCATGGTGACTAAACCTCCCGAGAAAATATGGGTTGCTTTGAAATTAGTGAGGGCAGAAGCAGACGTTGCTTAGGAGCGAAAGAGGTCTTCTCATCAATCTCTGATATCAAATCATCCAGACTCATTTCAACCTGTTCCTTCTTTTGGCGTATACGCACTGAAAGATTCCCACTATTTTGCTCTTTCTCACCAATTACACAAATATATGGAGTCCAGAGTTTTTCTGCAGAACGAACCTTTTTCCCAACGGTCAATGATCTATCATCGATTTCATACCGGATTCCAGCTTTATCGAGTTTTGATCCAAGCTCAGTGCAATACTCCACCATTGCATCTTCAACTGGAACTAGCCTAATCTGAACAGGGGTCATCCAGAGTGGAAGCATCGGGGATTTGCCAGATTTCATATCCTTAGTTGCTTGCTCTAGGACACCATAAAGAATTCGTTCAATTGAACCAGAGGGAGAAGTATGAAGAATGAGGGGTCTCTTCTCACTTCCATTCTCATCAATATATTTAATGTCGAATCGATCAGCATTTTCTACATCTATCTGAATCGTAGCCAAACAGGCTGCCTTCTCTTGAGCATCAACGACATTCCACTCACCCTTGAATATGAAGTAAGCATATCTCTCTTGGAATAACTCTAGCATTACAGGTTTCCCAACTTTAGCAATTATACCTTCTACAAACTCCTTATTTTCATCATAGAATTCTCGAAGTATTCTGAAGGACACTTCGTATTGTAAATCAAGCTCAGACATGAGGCGGTCTACAAATACAAGCTGGTTGTTTACGGCTTCTTTAGCCATTTCAACATCTGCTATAAATTCGTGGATATCAGGCATCGTGAAAACTCTCGGTCGCCTCATCCCAGCAAGCTCTCCGCTCTGTTCACGCCGAAATGAAGGAGCAATTTCAAACAGCTTAAGAGGTAACTGTTTGTAGGAAACCGTAGCTTGCGAGATTAAGAGGAATTGGCCAAAGCATGCTGCGAACCTTGCAAAATAATCCTTGTCACCAGAACGAACTACATATTGTCTAGAAGGAAATCGTTGTAGATAGGACTTGAGAGCGGGGTGCTCATAGTCATAGATAAAAGGAGTTTGTATGACGTGTGCACCATAATCAATCATCTCGTTCATAACACGCTCTTCTATGGCACGCTTCAAGGTAAAACCTCGCGGGGGCCACCGAAAGTTACCAGCATCAGATCCTGGTTCATATTCGACAAGTTCCAGTTTCTTCATTAATTCGATATGTGGAGGAGGTTCATGAGCAGTGCGGTCCTTGTTTGTTTCATATTTAACGTACAGTCTGAGCTCCTCGTAACCGGTGAAATCAAATTTATCAATAGGAGTGAGATTTCCATCAGGTTCGATTATGTAGAATTCAGAATGGACAGTTTCTTCAGCCTGTAGGGCAGTTAAGTCCTCCCCTGCAGTAACTTCCGCATCACGTTTCAAATCAACTTTTGTGATATCAAGAACTTTTGATCGTTCAGCAAGTGGGTGACCTTTACAATGAATCTCAAAGGATTTGTACCAACCAAAAGGTACGCGAATGACTTTGAAACCTAATGAGATTAGATTCTCCTCCACCAACTTAAGTAGCTTAAGACCAGTGCTTGGAGGAGAAGGAGTTTCAGTGAGATGGACCCAAGGATACACCACAATATTCTGTTCCTTGACTTCTTTAGCTGCATCTGCAATCATTTCTGCAGTTAGCTTAGCAGCCCTAGTTACATCTCGCTGATCTGAGGTTTCTGCAGCTATAAAATTGACTAGAACAGACTGATCTGTGGTGTAGATTTTTGATTCAATCTCTTCTGCATTCTTAATTGCCTTTCTTTTTGCTTCATAAGAGAAGCCATCGCTATGAATTTGAAGCATTCTCATGTTAGAGACCTCTGTAACTACTGTGCATCTTTACAATGTACACTTAAGGATAATGCAAAAAATGTAACGTTATAGGTAGATAATCGGTTAAGACTCGTTTCTACAATTGTATACAATCTATACAAATTTAGAATGGATAATACCTACAGAATCTTCTTATGGTAAGATTTCTGGTGAATTTCTCGGAAGTGTGGTAATGCAATCCAAATGGAGTTTGAATAGAACTTCAAATGCAAACTATTTCGCTTTATTTACATTGATATTCTTGATTTTATTATCATCACTCCAGCCAATATCGTATGGCTCACCTATTACGCCAGCTAATGAAGAGTCTACAAATGATTATTCAAGTCCTGAAATTACTCCAGTTATTTCAGATGTAGGTGGACCAGTGATTAATGCACCATTTTATCTTTTGAATACAGAAGCTGCTTATGAGGGGTACAATCTCTATACATTAGGAGAATGGAATACTACTGCGGGTCGAATTGCAAACTATCTGGTGATTACTGACTTGGAAGGCAACTCAATAGTTGAGAAGTTGCTCCCTCTAGAAGAACGTCTATCAGGTCCTGCAGAATTCATCAATTCCACTACAATACTCTTTGGTGCTACTGAAGGCGCTACGCTTTGGAATTACTACACTGACAAGACAGTAAATCTGAATGTTTCTGGACACCATGAAATCGAATGGAATCCGATAGACGATACATACTTTACATTTAACGAATATTCACTGAACATTGATGGATCGGACTATATGTTTGACCTCATCAATGAGTATGACACAGATGGCAATATTGTTTGGTCTCTTGATACACATTCATTCATTAGCCACACACAATGGTGTCCGTACTATGACATATGGGGGAGTTCAAGAGATGTAGTTCATTCAAATACTGCATTCTACGATCCAGCAAACGACACTCTCATCTACAATTCGCGCAACACAAACACATTCTTCTTAATTAATCACAGTTCATCAGAAATCATTTGGGCACTTGGAGAATATGGCGATTTCACTCTATATGACATCAATGGAATTCAAAGGAATGAACTGTTTTATCATGCACACGCTGTCGAACAGGTAGACAATGATACGTTCATTTTGTTCGATAATGACTATCACAATCAGATAGATGCTACATCCTATACATCTCGATTGGTTGAAATTACAATTGATACTAAAACCATGACTGCAAATGAAACTTGGGTCTGGGCTGCTCCTCAGGATTATTGGGCAATCCGATGGGGTGATGCAGATAGGCTCCCAAATGGTAATAGACTTGGATGCTTTGGAACAGAGTCGCATCAAGGCGGATTTTATAGCGCAAGACTGGTGGAGGTGAACGAAGAGGGAGATATTGTATGGGAAATGAGCTTCACGAAACCTGATGACATTCAGTATGTAACTCAGAGAATGGAGAGATTTAGATTCACACCAATTTTATCATCACCTGATGATGTAATTGTGGATTCTACAGGGGACTTGGATATCTCATGGCAAGCATGGTATAACTATAGACCAAAGAGAACAATGTTTGGAGAATATCAATTATTTATTGATGAAATCCCAATCGATTCAGGTATCGTAGAGTACGACCCTCTATGGAGACCTATCAATCTGAATTTCACGTTAGGAATACTTCCTGCAGGTAATCATTCTATCACTCTACAAATTGCTGATGAAGGAGGGCATTCGACTAATGACACAATCAATGTCTACGTCGGAGACTTCTTCATCTTCAGAACAGGAAGAACTGTGATTGAAGAGGGAACACCAAATGCGCAGATAACATGGTCGGGTGTTGTGATAGATCCAATCATGTGTAATATTTCTCTTAACGGAACTGAAATTATGCATTTTGAGTGGAATAGCACCAAATTCAGTTTGGATTTAGAGCCATTATCGGCTTCGACAAATTTCGTTGAATTAGTACTTTTTGTGAGTAATGGAACGATTATATATGAGGAAGGTTTTTGGATTGAAATCAAACCACGCGCACCCCCAGAAATCGTTTCATCTCCGAATGAAGTAATTGTCCAATGGAACAAATCTCATTCACTGATTTGGGATGTCTATGACACAAGTCCATCTGAGTGGACCATTAATCTTGATGGCATTGAGTTGGCAACTGGAGCATGGCAAGGGAATTATACGCAAATCACTTGGTCCATCCCTTTCTTAGATGAAGGAGAATACGAGGCGCTCTTGAAACTTAATGATAGTCTGAACCAGACATCGATTGATCATATCCAAATTCACGTGATTCCACCCAGTCCTCCGGTAGTAGAAATCGCACCTGATAACTTGAAGCTTGATTGGGGATCAACAGAAGCAGCTATTCAATGGACAGTTCATGGAGGTTCATCTTGGACCCTTGAAAGAAACGGAACTATATTCAAACAAGGAATAGTAAATTCTACTACTATTGAGATTCTTATCCGTTCATGGCAAGAAGAGAATTGGATGCTTGGTGATTACAATCTCACTATAATTGTGCAAGATGCAAACGCTACAATCAAACATACTAGTTGGATTAACGTAGGTTATAATACCGGAGATCCGTATGCAGACAAAGTCGATTCTGTAAGATCCTCATGGTACTCATCAGGAGCGGAAAGCCTGGGAGAGCCAGACAATAGTACGGCAAGTATCTATCTTGATTACGCAAATGGCTATCTTACTCTGGATATGGGTGAGTCAGAAGAAATCATTGATGGTGATGATGATGATTTTGAAGTAATTGCCTTGGGAGGCGCCTACAGAATCTATGTGGCAGAATCAGAAGATTCAAATTTTCTCTATCTTGGGGCT
>CAYWJO010000074.1:0-6325 GCA_964458565.1 uncultured archaeon
TATCAAATAAAACGGTCTGCTTTCGCGTTTGGGACAATACCGCAGGGAGGTTAGCACGCCTTGTACTATCCAACGCTTCAGACTTGGAAGGTTTGAAACATGAGGATTAGAAACGAAATGCTGGTTCTCTTCTCACTTTTGATTTTGTGTGCAACTATACGATAGATGGTGGTGCGACATGGTACACGGTTGATATGGACTTAGTATTCGATGACACCTATGAATGTCAGATAGGTGATTTCGTCAATGGGACACATGTTGAATACAAGATTCATGCGATCGATGATTCTGTTTTCCATCATGAATCTGTCACGGGAGTAATGTCCTTTGATGCCCAAGAAGGTTTTGTTCCATCAACAACCACAACAACAACCGAAACGACAACAAACACAACTCCTCCTCCCAGTGACTATACTATTCTCATCATCATCATTATAGCCGCTGGTGGAGCAATTGTAATCATAGTAATTGTCATTATTATGAAGAAGAAATCAGGTTAGAAATATTGGAGGGTCCTGCACCCTCCATATATTTTTCTTTTAGAGTCCTCTCATATGGCTCGGTCGAAGCTTTTCTGTATCCTTACTATCAAGAACAGTTCTTAGAGTTGACAGGATATCTTCCTTATCCTGATTGAGTGTACCCCTTATGGGTAGATAATTCGAAGCATGGTTTGTTCTAAAGACGCATTTGGTGAGTTCTAGATTATCTACTAAAATGTACAACTCGTTGAGTGTTTCCATTGGACCCATTGGTGTGAACTCGTTTCTCTTCGTCATCTCATAAAGGGGTGTCCCACTTGGAATCATCAATGTAAGAGCACCAACATATTCAGGATCAATTTCGCTCAGTGCAGATGCCGTAGTCTGTGCATGCTCTTCGGAATATTCTGTTCCTCCTAATCCCAATATTATCGTTAAGGAGAGTGGAATTCCTGCAGATCGAATTTTCGTACAAGCCTGTATATTCTCTCTTGAAGTAACACCTTTCCGAGACCATTTCAATAATCCATCATGCCCAGTTTCTAATCCAAGATAAACAAGGTCTAGTCCTAATTCTTTTAACTCTCTTAGATCATCAATTGTCTTATCATCAACATCTTTAGCATATCCATAAGTGCTAACTCGTTCTAGATTCGATAATTCTTGATATAACAAATCCAAAGTTTCTGACCAGTCTTGATAAGACATAGATAGAGCATTTCCATCTGCTAGGAAAACTCGTTTGACTCTCATCTTATACACATCTGAGAGTCCACTAAGATCCATACTTAAGCCAGTGCGACCTCTGAGTCGATACTTCTTTCTCTTATATGAAACGCAGAATGTACATGCATTGTGTGAACATCCTACTGTAGCCTGAAGGATAAGACTCCGTGCCTCACTTGGAGGTCTCCAGATGGAACCTTCGTAATTTATCATCACTACTAGTCATGTAATTTACCGTATCTAAGGTTTAGCTTACCACAAATGATTTCAAATTACGTTTATCTTTTATCAAACATATACTGTTGAGAGAATACTAGAAGTTGAGAAGTGTAGAATATTTGTTCTCTAAATAATCCAAGAATGGTTTTGATGTGAGTCCTGAACCTGTAATCTTGGTTATCAAATCCTTCGGATCATACATCCTAGAACGACGATGAACATTCTCCACAAGCCACTTCTTCACATGACTGATTTTCCCCTCTGATACACCAGATTTCCAATCCGGAATGTCTGAGTCCATTTTGGCTAACATTTGACCACCGTACACATTCCCTAATGCATAGCTTGGGAAATAGCCAAAATACCCGGAAGCCCAGTGCGTGTCTTGTAATACTCCTTCTGAATCGTGTTCTATCTCCACTCCCAGATACTTCGAGTACATATCATTCCATACTTCTGGTAACTCTGATATTTCGATATCGCCTGCCCAGAGGCGTCGTTCAATCTCGAATCTAATAATAACATGTAGAGAGTATGTAACTTCATCCGCTTCGATTCTTATCTTGGATGGTTTCACGAGATTCATGGCCTTGACGAAGTTGATAAGGTCGACGGAACCAAAGGAATTGTTCGTAAACTTGTTCAGTCTTGGAAGGTAATATTGCCAGAATTCTGAGGTCCTTCCAACCATGTTTTCAATGAACCTTGATTGTGATTCATGAATACCGAAGCTTGAGGCTTGCCCTAACGGTTGATATTTCCATTCGGAGTTGAGGTTTTGCTCATAGAGAGCATGACCACCTTCGTGAAGAATTGCGAAAATCGCTGAGGGAGCATTATCCTCGTGGTAATTTACAGTGATCCGTACATCGTCATAATAACCTCCGGTAAAAGGATGAACCGTCTCATCAATTCGTCCTCCTGCATTTTCCGAGGCTATGTCGTATCCAATTAGATCACACAAATCACTTGCAATCCTACGCTGTTGCTCGATAGGTATATTTTTCTCAAACAACTTCGAGTCCACATCGCTTGATGCATCTGCACATTTCTGTGCTAGCTTAACCAAAGGATCCCGCATATCTCCAAAGACTTTGGATATTTCTGTTTCTGGCATCCCTGGTTCAAATTCATCTATGAGTGCATCATAAAGAGTAGCTGTTTCTTTTACTTCTTGATAGATTTCAGCCTGTTTTTTCATGAGATCTATTAACTTTGCAAGTTCAGGCTCAAACATTTTCCAATCTTTTGCTGATTTTGCCTTCTTCCATGTATTTACTGTTAGAGCTTGTTGCTTAGCAATATCTGCAACCAGCTGATCTGGAACCTTAGTCTTCTTATCATATTCTTTTCTAAATAGAAACACGTTTCTTTTCTGGACCTCATTCATAGGTTCCTTTTCTGCTTCTGCCAGTAATTTACCAATTTCTTCAGAGGTTGACATTTTATGCTCCAATTGTGCAAGGAATGCTACCTGTTCGCTCCGTTGTTCTATACCTTTCGGGGGTAGATAGGTTTCCATATCCCAATATAGAACTCCTATAGCTGAATCGACAATTACAAATTCTTTGTTTTTCTCCATCAATTTTTCATAAGCATTCATGAAGAGACCTCAATTGTATAATTAAACATCAAAATTGGAGTTTGCATCAGTTATCTTTCTTTCCTCTTGAGTATTTTTAGGCTGGAAATTAATTACCATCACACCTGCAATGACCAGACACAAACCTAAGATGAATGTCCAGTAGATTTGCTCAAACAGAAATATTGCTGAGAGCAAGGTACCAAATACTGGGACTAGATTGATGAAGATCGCGGTCTTGGTCGCTCCAAGTTTGTTGATTCCTTGGAAGTAGAAAAGGAATCCTAGAAACGTAACAGCTATTCCTAAGAAGCTAACGTGAAACCAGAATTCAATATTGAACACCACATCTAACGCCCAAAACTGCTCACTGAAGGCGCCTAAGCCAAAAAAGATGGTTCCAACCATAACACCGCCTCCAGTTGCTTCTACAGATGATAAGGATTTCATTGCTGATTTTCCAATCGAGGAGTAAAGTCCCCATATGATCATTGCACAGAGAATAATGAGGTTTCCTAACAAATGCGCAGAATGGAACTCAAGTAAAGCTTGAACTCCAATGACGAAGAATATTCCAACAAAGCTCACAAAAAATCCTAGATATTGCCATCTCTTGGTTAGTCTTTCTCCATGGATAAAAAGTGCAAAGATACTAACTGTTATTGGATTAAAACCTGCTATTATTGAACCTTGAGCCGCGGTAGTAAATGTCATGCCCACCAAAAAGAACACACCATACCCAAAGACACCTGTCAGTCCTAGAAGAATGAGATATTTGAGATGAGTTCGATTGTATCTTTTGAGGGGTGATGGACGTTGTATTGTCATTAGAAGTAGGAATAGAACAGACGCTATAAGAAAACGGAAGAAACCTATGGTCATTGGAGGTGCAGCCAATTCAGAAACCAAGATTTTTGCAGATACCCATGATCCTCCCCAAAAAAGCATCCCGAAAATCAAAGGTATATAGTAAATCTTGGAATTCTCTGGCAATGTAATAGACTCCGAAGCTTTCGTTAAAGCAATCTATCTATAAACTGACTGATTTTGGCATGTTGCTTCTTCGAAAAGATTAAATTCGATTGTGCAATTCTTAACACAACCGATAAGTATGAGATGATCGAATGCTCAACGATGATGAACTTGAAGCCATCAGAAGAAGAAAAATGCAATTGTTGATGGAACGAGCCTCCCAACCTAAAGTTCAAGAACCTCTAGCACAAGGTGCAGTTGTAGAACTTAATGATTCTAATTTCTGGTCTACAATTGGACAAACTAAGACATCTCTTGTTGACTTCTATGGTGCATGGTGTCAACCCTGTAAAACATTGGCTCCAATACTCAGTGAACTTGCAAGGGAGTATAAAGGAAAGGTTTTCTTCGCTAAAGTTGACATTGATCGAAATCTCGCAACTGCTCGACAATTCCAAGTCCAATCAGTCCCCAATGTGTTTGGATTCAAACATGGAAAACCTGTAAACAATCTTCCTGGGCTAAGAGGTATTAACGATTATGATATGTGGATCGAACGCCTTCTTGCTGCTTAACCAATTTTCATTACTCAATCGGTAAAACCTATTACACACATTAAAGACAGATTCATCTCAGAATTTCTCACAACACTCAATTCTCGAACTGGGGATGATATCTTGAAGGAAACTTTTCTGGAATACTGGAATCTGCAACGAGCTTACATGGGACCTTTCAAAGTGAAGATCTTCCTGTTAGCAGTGCTTCTAGTAATCAACATGCTCCTTCAAGTTATAAACCCTCAAATCATACGATTTTACATTGATAGTGTAAGTACACCTGCGACTCCTGATGTATTTACAAATGCCGCGCTGTTATACATCGGTATTGCGATAGTACAGCAGGCAGTACTCATCGCATCTGTGTATCTTAGTCAAGATGTAGCATGGGGGTCAACCAATGCACTTAGAGCTGACTTATTCAGACATTGTATGAGCTTAGACATGTCTTTTCATAATGAATTCAGGCCGGGAGATATGATTGAACGGATTGATGGCGATGTAACAGCACTCTCTACTTTCTTATCAGAATTCACACTATTGATTGTATCTAATATTCTAGTTATTGGAGGAATTCTAACAATCCTTTTCCTAGAAAGCTTTACTCTTGGAATTGCTTTCTCACTTTTCGTACTATTCGCATTTGGTGCTATTTACAAAACTCGAGATATTTCAGTTGAGTTATGGAGGAAAGTACGCGAGGCAACAATGAATTTGATGGGGATGTTAGAAGAAACATTGGAGGGAACTGAGGATATCAAAGGATGTGGTGCATCGGAGTATGTTCTGAAAAAGTATCATTCACATTCAAGAGATATTCACGACAGACAATTGAAAGCTTCTATTAAGACTTCTATCTTCATCATGGTAATATATGGAATGGAAGCGCTAAGTACAACTCTTGTTTTTGGAATTGGAATTCCCTTTCTCCAAGTAGGTACAATCACAATAGGTACTGTGGTACTAATTTATCTCTACGCTGGATTTCTATTAGGTCCAATCATTCGTATTTTGAGGCAGATACAAGGACTACAACTAGCTTCTGCTAGTATCCAACGCATAAAGGAATTATTCGGTAGAAGTACAAAATTAGAGGATACAGGTATCCTGACTCTTGATGAAGGTCCAATAAAATTAGATTTTGAATCTATTACCTTTGGTTACAACGATGAACAACCTATTCTTCATGATGTTACCTTCTCCCTCGAACAAGGTCGTCTCTTAGGTCTTATTGGTCCTACAGGAAGTGGCAAGACTACAATTAGTCGTTTGATGTTTCGTCTTTATGATCCACAAAATGGATGTGTCCGTATCAACGGCACCGATCTGAAAGATATTTCTTTACGCAATTTAAGGAAGGAAATCGGAATCGTAACTCAAGATGTGCAACTTTTCGAAGCTACATTGAGAGATAACATCACTTTCTTTGACGAATCAATTTCAGACGAAACAATTCTACAAGTTATTGAAGAGGTTGGATTAAAAGAGTGGTACGATTCACAAAACGAAGGATTAGACACCAAAGTATCCGGCGACGAGGGTCTCTCAGCAGGCGAATGTCAGCTCTTAGCATTAACGAGAGTCTTTCTGAAAAAACCCAATCTGATAATTCTTGATGAAGCATCCTCTCGTTTAGATCCATTAACTGAATCCCTGATTGAAAAAGCATTGAATAAGCTTCTGAGTGAGAGAACTGCAATCATTATAGCACACAGACTAGCGACATTAGAAAGAGTTGATGATATTCTTCTGATTAGTAATGGAGCTGTGCAAGAATTTGGTCCGAG
>CAYWJO010000074.1:6335-9331 GCA_964458565.1 uncultured archaeon
GAAACTAGCTCAAGATCCTAATTCACGATATTCTCAGCTACTAAGAACCGGAATGGAGGCGGTTTTGGTCTGAACGTATTACGCGCTTCTTGGGAATTAGCGAAATTACGCCCTCGTGATTTTGTGGTCAATGTTTCTACTCAATTCTGGTTTGCTTTGATGCCATTAGGTGTTGCCTTGGTTATCCGAGAGTTATTCAATTCGATGGAGGGATTGGGTACCTGGGGCTTTGGTTTATGGACCTTGATAATCGTGCTTCCTGTAGTCATCATTATTGCTGGTTTAAGTGATATTGTGTCACTTATCACCTTTTGGTGGTGCTTGTTCAAGTATCCAATTTTATTAAGAAGGAATATGTTGGAAGGAATCCTTCAGCAACCAGGTGCCTTACCAAGGGCGGATTCATCTGGTGAGGCTATTTCTAGATTCCGGGGGGATGTCCAAGAAGCAAGTAACTTCGCAGCTATCTTAGGGTGGTATATTGCTCTTGCTTGTTATGCAGCTGTAGCCTATATCTTAATGTTTCTCATTAACTCCTTGGTGACCCTTTACATATTCATTCCATTCACACTCATAACAGGTGTTGTAGCTGTAGCCAGGAACAAGGTAACTGTGTTCAGAAAGACAAGACGTAAAGCAGCTGGTCGTGTAACAAGTGCGATTGGAGAGCTATTTGGTTCAGTACAAGCTATCAAAGTTGGATCGGCTGAGGAGAATGTGTTGATTTATTTTCAGAAAATAAACGAAGAGCGAAGAAAGGCAGCTGTAAAGGATGAAACATTCTCCGCCATTCTCAACTCAGTTGGGCAAGGATTTGCTAGAGTTCTTGGTACGGGTATGATTTTACTTTTTGTTGGAAGTCTAATGCAAGCTGGCACTTTTTCTGTCGGAGATTTTGCCTTCTTCACCTCATTATTAGAAAGAGTAGTATGGTTCGTAGTTATTTGGGGGAATCTTTTACCTCAGTATCAGAGAAACAGAGTTGCATATGAAAGAATGATAAAACTGGTGAGAGGATCTGACACCTCGATTGATGAGAGTAAATTGATCGAGCATCACCCCCTATACATTGAGCAAGATTATCCGAATCTACTTGCAATTCCACGAAATGACCTTGACCATCTTGATACACTCAGAATCATAAATATGACATCTAAATATCCTGAATCTGAGAAAGGTATTTTCAATGTGAATCTTGAAATTAAACGCGGTTCTTTAGTTGTAGTTACTGGAAGAGTTGGTTCTGGAAAAACAACACTTCTTCGGGCTTTAACTGGACTATTACCCTTGGATGAAGGTGAGCTTTATTGGAATGGTATCAAGATTGAAGACCCTGCTGAATTCTTTGTACCTCCTCATTCATCTTATACTCCTCAAGTGCCGAGGTTGTTTAGCGAGTCTGTACGCGATAATATTCTAATGGGGCTTCCATCAGAATCAGTGGATATAGATGACTCAATCTATCTGTCTGTTTTTGATAAAGACCTGCATGACCTTGAAGATGGTCTAAACTCTGTTATTGGTCCGAAAGGAGTAAAACTTTCAGGAGGTCAGAAACAAAGAGTTGCAGCAGCTCGAATGTTTGTTAGGTCGCCTGAATTAATCATTATAGATGATGTTTCTAGTGCGTTAGATGTTGAGACTGAGGAATCACTTTGGCAGCGCTTCTTTTCAAGAGGGGATTTGACATGTATTGCTGTTTCTCATCGTCCCAATGTTCTAAGAAAAGCAAGCTTGGTTGTTGTTATGAAAGATGGTAGAATAGAATCTGTGGGACGATTGGAAGACCTGCTAAATACCTCTGATGAAATGAGGTTACTTTGGAGTATTGACATTGGGTTCGAATCCACCACCTTTAAAGATGTAACTTGACTCTCGATTCTATATATGGTAACTAGCATGCTACTATTCTATATCCCTAAAGGACTTCTAAACATCCTATCTCTCAAAGGAATGAATATTTCTATAGCTCCCTTGAATAACTGTTGTTGGCATTGCCTTTGCATTCGTAGATTTTCCATAGTTACCTTTTGAGTCAAGTGCTATCACACCTGCCTCAGAATGGGTCTTTGACTCAAATTCCGACATACTCTGATCAGTTGCTTTTTGAACATCCTCCTCTTTCTCAAGTATGAACGCAACAAGTCTACTCAAAGTAACCCGCATGATGTGCTCTCCATATCCCGTTGCTGTGACTCCACAGATGTCATTGGCATACGCACCTGACCCAAAAACAGGAGAATCTCCTATCCTCCCTGGGATTTTCATTTTTATCCCTCCAGTTGAGGAAGAGGCTGCAAAATGACCCTTGGCATCTAAAACAACACATCCGACTGTGTCTGCTGTGAATCCATCAAATTCTGGCATTACAATTCTATCATCTTTCTCGACTCTATAACCTTCTTCTAACATTTGAAAATAGAGCTTCTTTGCATTCTCCCCGGAGAAGAATGAATATGGTGTCTTCTCCATTATGTACCTAGCTAGTGAAATAGGATTTTGGACTCCAATGACTGCAGCAACAGCTCCAAAATCTAATGCTTGTCCATCAACTATCATTGCATCGAGTTCACGTTCTCCATCAAGATTGGTAGTTGCTCCAAGTCCTGCATTCAATTGACCACTGTTCTCCATAAACACAGTGATGGTTTCCGCAGCATCAAGTGCGCTACCTCCATTCTCAAGAACTCTGAATCCAATCTTTGCAGCTTTTTCAACAAATTCCATTCCAATTGGAATCCGCTCATCTTTCCAATCCCCGGCTCCGCCGTGGACGATTATAGAAGGTTGTGTCATGAAACTCAACAGATTCAGCCCAATCAATCTATTCTATTAATCTTCTCTTCATGACACTATTATCCTAGACAATATCTTTTTTCTTTGGCCATGTTCCAGTAATTTGAGCAACAGCTAAAATATGTCCACAAATCTTGTTCTTTTTAAAAAACTCACAAGTACAAGAAAACACTCGATCATTAGACCTGACATCGTAGCGA
>CAYWJO010000075.1:0-9134 GCA_964458565.1 uncultured archaeon
TCTCTCGATGACCGTAGCAGATAGAGAATGCTGTATTCTAAATGAGGTATTCACAGAAGTTGAGAAGAGTCTGTGATATCATCTATATCTCTGTTAGACTTCCATATGAATCAGGTCGACGGTCTCTATAGAATTGCCAAGTGTTACGTACTTCACGAATCATATCAAGATCAATATCAACAACCAGTAACTCCTCATTATCACGTGATGCCTGTTTGACAATCTGACCTCGTGGATCTGCTACGTATGAACTACCATAGAACATACCAGTATTCCATGGCTCTTCTCCAACCCTGTTTATCGCCGCAATGAAATATCCATTCGCTACAGCATGCGCAGGTTGTTCCAAAGTCCACAAGTGCTCAGAGAGACCTGCAACTGTTGCAGATGGGTTGAAAACTATCTCAGCTCCATTGAGTCCTAAAGCTCGTGCTCCCTCAGGGAAATGTCGATCGTAACAGATGTATACCCCAATTTTACCAGCTCTGGTGTTAAATACAGGATAACCCATGTTTCCGGGTCTGAAGTAGTATTTTTCCCAGAAACCAGTCAGATGAGGAATGTGCATCTTCCTCATTTTACCCAGAAGGTTTCCATCTGAGTCAATCACAATAGCAGTATTGTAATAGACACCCACTGCTGCTTCTTCATACATTGGAGCAATAAGGATCAGATTGTGTTGCTTTGCTAATTTACACATCCTTTCACTAAGTGGACCTGGAATTGGTTCAGCATACTTGTACCATCTTGAATCCTGCTCAGCACAGAAGTATGGCCCATAGAAGATTTCCTGAAAACATAAGATTTGAACACCTTGCTGCTCTGCAATTGTGCCAAAGCCTTCGTGTTTTCTCACCATTCGTTCGATGTTTTCTTCGATATTACTTGCATCGGAAACATCACCTTCCCATTTCGCTTGAACAAGACCAATCCTTACATTACGCATAGTAATCGCTCCAATAAGACAATAGATGTATCGACTAATGCTGTTTCGGTGTCTAATAATTTTTTACCACGATGATTTTAGCTGAATATTCACTAAGCCTAAAGCGATTTATGAGAGATTGTACCATAAGATAATGAGGTCTCAGTATGTCTGAATTCGATCTTCTAGTAAAAGGCGGACAAATAGTAACTGCAACAGAAACCTTTGTAGCTGATATTGGAGTAAAAGACGAGAAGATAGCAAAGATTGGAAAGATTGATGCAGAATCAGCGGACATGTTTATCGACGCAGAAGGAAGGCATGTATTTCCGGGTGGTATTGATGTACACGTGCACCTACAACTACCATTCTCTGGAACAATCTCAGCTGATGATTTTGAGAACGGCACCAAAGCGGCAGCATGCGGTGGTGTGACTACCGTACTTGATTTTGCTATACAGACCAAAGGTAGTTCAATTATGGATGCAGTGAAAGCTAGACGTGCAGAAGCAGATCCAAAGGTCTGTATCGATTATGGACTGCACGCTGCAATAACTGACTGGAACGATAGAACTCAAGCTGAAATCAAGAAGGTGATTGAATATGGAATTCCTACCTTCAAGATGTTTATGATTTATCGCAACGAGGGTTGGATGGCCGATGACGGGATGCTATTCCAAGCTCTTGAGGAAACCGCTAAACATGGAGGTCATATTGGAGTCCATGCAGAGAGTGCCTTTGTCTTGGATATGCTCATTGAAAGATACGCCAAGGAGAAGGACAAATGGGGAGCATATGCTCACACACTATCGAGACCTTGCTTTACTGAAGAAGAGGCAATCATTCGAGCTATCAAATGGGCTGAAGTGACCGGAGGACAATTGTATATAGTTCACATGTCGACTGGGGAAGGAGCAGACGCAGTCCATGCCGCAAAGGAGCGAGGAGTCAAGGTATACGCTGAAACTTGTCCTCAATACTTGTTGTTAGATGATGAGGTTTTCAAGGGAAAGAATGGGCATTTGTATGCGACATGTCCCCAAATCAAGAAACCTCATGATAATGAAAGACTATGGAAGGGTCTCCAAGAGGGAGATGTTGAGGTTATCGCTACTGACACTTGCACATTTACAACAGAACAGAAGGCTGCATGGAATGGTGACTTCCGAAAGATACCGTTTGGATTACCGGGCGTAGAAACCATGGTTCCTCTAATGTATACAGAAGGTGTTGGAAATCACGGCCTCTCGTTGAATCGATTTGTTGCCCTAGTGAGTACAAATCCAGCCAAGCTATTCGGAATGTATCCCAAGAAAGGAGCAATTCAAGTCGGAAGTGATGCGGATATTCTCGTGTTCGATCCTGAAAGAAAAGTCACACTCCACTGGGAAGATCTTCAAACAAACTGTGACTGGAGCCCATTCGAAGGATGGCAATTAACAGGTTATCCAGAAGTCAC
Organism: uncultured archaeon; assembly: GCA_964458565.1. Classification (GTDB taxonomy): domain Archaea; phylum Asgardarchaeota; class Thorarchaeia; order Thorarchaeales; family Thorarchaeaceae; genus CAYWJO01. The sequence continues at coordinate 2,385 of CAYWJO010000075.1, forward strand.
TATATCTAGAGGAAAAGTAGTAGCCAAAGATGGCAAGTTTGTTGGTGAAGTAGGACGTGGAAAATTCATAGCTCGCAAATCACATGGAAGGCTATGATGGACTAATCCTCTTCTCCAATGTCTTCATTCCACAACTCTGGATTCTGAGCAATGAAGGATCTCATGAGTTCAACGCATTCGTCATTCTGTAACATAACCAATTCGATGCCACGTATTCGAAGATAATCCTCAGGTCCCTTGAATGTCACATTCTCACCAATCACGATCTTTGGTATTCCATATAGAAGTACAGCACCGCTGCACATGTCACAAGGGGATAGGGTTGAATATAGAATTGACTTCTTGTATTGTGCAGCACTCAGACGACCTGCATTCTCCAAAGCATCCATCTCAGCGTGAAGTATAGCGCTACCCTTCTGAACTCTGCGATTATGACCACGACCGACAATTTTACCATCAATGACGAGCACAGATCCAATTGGAATTCCTCCTTCAGCTAAACCTTGCTTTGCTTCTTCAATTGCTAGAATCATATACTTTTTATGATCCATCTATCTCGTTCCACCTTCTTTCAATGGGACTCGATAGTTATTTACACTGAGTCTTTAGTGTTTCTAATTCAATGATAAAATAGAGATGAAAGGACTGATTGTTTTACTAAAGCTTCTTGTAAGAGAAATCTAGTAGAAAAAATGAAGGACATAGAGGTCCTTCATACATCTATACTACTTTCTCATTTTTACTACTACAACGATTATTACCACTACTGCAACAGCACCCACACCGATAAGTAGGAGTGTAGTTGTATCAAATGGAAATCCTCCAGTAGGAGGTCCACTAGAAGTTGATTCAGTAGAGGTTGATTCAGTGGTTGGTTCTGGAGTAGTGGGAGGATCAGTCCTGATTAATTCTACCTCAATAAGCAGCGTCGTTACAAATCCAGCTTGCATATAGTAATATCCCACACTTCCATCAATCTTGTAGACAGTAAATTCTGTGGATGCACCTGGAGCATCCAGCTCATAGCCCCAACAAGTTGCGTTATCAATAACCGTCACTGAGCCTGATGGAGGATCATACTCTGAAACCAGACTCGTCAAGTAAGACCAATTACCAATTGGCATAGCTGCCACTAATCCGCCAACGGTAAGTAGAGTTTCATTGACACTTGTACCATTCGCAAAGTAAACATATCCAAATGCTGGCACGAGTTCTGTCAACTCATTGATATGATCTGGAATGGTTGGTAATTCAGATACTTCGATGTAAACACTTTCATCTTTGATTGAAACATTATAATCTTCGTAGGAAAAGATGAAGTTTAATTGGTCACCTTCGTTAATACCCCACTCTAGACCGTCACTAGTTGCTGCAGACACAAATGGAACAGAAAGAAAGAGGACTAGTATTAAAACAAGAGCTATATACTTCTTCATATCTACCACTCTATAATCCAATCTATTAGGTTTGTATTATAACTTTCGATAAATTAATTCCATAATTATTAATTACAATTTGTAACTCAATATTCAAACACTTCCATGACAAAATATTGTACCTTTTCTCTGCATGAGGAGAAAATATACCAAGAGCTCGATACATCTAACTAATTCAGATCATTCAATAGATAAAATGGTATAAAGATTTGAAATGAAAAGAAATACGTTCGTTGTTTGGATGACTCGCTTTACGCGAGTGGTTTGTAAAACATTAGAGAACTAATCTTCACAGGCAAGGACCTCATATCCATCAGGTCTGACATTGACTCTTGCCTCCATTTTGAAGACCTCACAGAACTGCAGGGCATTAGCCACGTCGCGTCTATTTGAAGTGGAGCTAAGAAGTACTTGCCAATCACTCTTGTGATGACCAATAGCATTATCTTGCCTGCGATTGAGGAGATTATGCATAAGATAATCGCATGGTCATGTCCATATTGTAATATGGAACTACCAAATGATGTAGTGAAATCACTGAGATCCGGTAAAAGTAAAGATTGCCCACATTGTGGAATCAAAATCGAAAGATAGTATTTTACCAAATAGAGATTTACTGATTGCGGAGTCAAAATGGAACGACAAGAAAACCAGCCTGACTATGATTTCTCGTCAAATTAATATAGTCGTTGCCAATCCACAGACTGTATAACGGGGGTTCATAAGTGGTGACTATACCAACTGGTAGAGAGAATAACACAGACTCGTATGAACAGATTCAACCAGACGACTTGAGTTTGTCTAAATCACTAAAGAGAGTTCTTAGATTTATACTGAATTCTGTGATATTTGGTAGTATTCTGTTTCTCTTTCTTGGACTTGATTGGGAAACACCGTACTTGCTAGCTGATATGACATTGATTCTCTTTTCAATAGTTCCAATACTTGTAGTATCTATCATCGTGGTCATGTTGATAATAGTGGCAATCAAACAAATCAAAAAGAAATATCCAGCAATGCTGACTGATAGGAATGAAGCCATGTTTTATGCGGATTTGGCTGGCACTGGAGGGCTCGTTGGTGCAGCTGCACTCAGCATAGGTTGGGCTGTTACGTGGAGTAATATTATCAACGAGACCTTCCTTTCTCGTGATGTAACGGAGTTACCAATAGGTACTTCATTTATACCATATACAATTTCAGGTGTTGTGAGTGCATCTCTCTTCCTTATACTGAACTTCACAGCCATTTTCATGCTCTTCTTATGTGTTTACTATCGTCTGTCCTCTGTTACTACATATCTGATGGATCCATCTACAGATTTCGCACCATACTATATACAACAGTCAAGAAGAGCAATCAGAATAGCACTGACGTTCCTAATTGCGATCGGTCTCACTGTCTATAATGCGGTTTCACTTGATTGGTGGATTCTAGGAGTCTTAATGGTTTTTGCATGTTTGACCCATTTACAAGCTCAAGGAGCAGAAAAGAAGATTAAAAGTCTGAAGAAGCAGGAAGATTTGAAGAAATATCCCTTAAAGGCCAAAGTAGAACTACCTGCATTATCTCCGAAAAAGAGAATCACTAGCTGGTTTGGGTACTCGATTAGACGTTATGCATTGTGGATTGGATTCACGGGAATACTCGTCACACTGATTTATGGAATTACAGCATTTAACCCATATTATGCCTACTCTCCGTATTATGACCCCTATCTTTTCCGTCCGCTATACCCCTTTGACTTCTCAGTGAGTCAAATCCTATCAATCTGGTCACAGATACTTACCATCTCTCTCATTGGCGTTTTCCTTTTTACCCTCTATGCCCTGATTAGATTCTATGTTATTCGTATTGAAGGACCAGTAGACTCTATCGGTGACAGGTCCAAAATTGAACTAATCATTGATGCCATATGTAGTGGGATATTCCTCGCCATTGTAGCAATATCTTATCTTCCTTTAATGAATGTGGAGTCTTTCAATTTAATGGAAGCAAATCTTTCGTTTATATTACCACATAATTATGGGTTTAACTACTTTGGAGCTAGGCTACTTACTTGGGTTTGGGAACTGTATATGATTCTTATTTTCGCTGGTTTCATTATTCGGGTTATTGGAAATCTGCTTGCAGTATCTAGAGGGAATTGGAAGAGAGGAATACAAGGAGTTGTTTGGTCATCTCGATTTCTAATGATAGGGATTACTTTGTTTTGGGCATTTCTTATTTCAATTCAGGAACCATTTCCAATTAACTCGGTGATTTTCATGGCTTCTGTTATTTTCCTTGCATTTCAATTGATAACGGGACAAAATAAACTTAGAGAGAGGAAATTTGCTGAAAGCACTATTCTTGTACCATCTCATATAATTCATGAAGGAGGTGTTGTTGAATGAGAGTTGTTCGTCATCTTCAGATTTCGCTAATCATTATTCTCCTCGTACAGCTCTTTGTACCAGTAGGAGTATCTGCCATATCTACAGATGAGGATTCAATCGAGCAGAAACAGATTGAATCATTTGAGATCCTTTCAGATCCGACATTGGAAGAAACACCATATGTTATGGTACAAGGAACAAATGGGAATTTTAGTTGGACGCATGATACCAATATCAATGGGACAACATTAAACAGGTTAACGCTGGAATGGAATCACGTCGCAAGTCAAGACCTTTCATATCGACCAACAGGCGACTACGATGAACCAGATTGCTATGATTTCATCTATTTCAGACAGACATTCGATTGGCCTTATGATCAAATTCCTCTTGACGTGAAGATCAATGTAAGATATAGAGTTGAGAAGTCAGGGATGTTTGAAGACTCTCACTTTGATTGGTATGTCTGGTTGTTGACAACAAATAATTGGTATAGAATGTACAAGTCAACCCCGCCATATTCAACAACTACCACTCACTTGCAGCTCGACCCATGGAGCCAAGAATATTATGAGCCATGGGGATATTATGATGGTGAACCAGTCGATAGTCTGAGTTTAGCTATAGGGATGGCTCCCTCCAGATATTTTAGTAACTTTACCGATACAGTATCAGGTAGTGTAAAGCTGGAAATCCAACAAATCAGTTTAATTACTACCATTGACACTATCTCAATGATAGAACCAGATTTTCAGGGAATTGACGAAACCTCAGAGATTTGGACTACAATGTTAGACATAGCACCTGACGGCTCAGTCTATGTATTAGCAGCTATAGGGTCCTATGATTCCTATGATTACGATTTATACTTATCAAGATGGGATGCACGTGCAAGTTTCATCTCAAGTACCAGATTATCAGGATCTTCAGTTGCAATTGGTTATGCGATGGATATTGCACCTGATGGATCGATCTATAGCCTATCAAGATATGCAGCAGAATGGCAAGGTGACTATAGTCTCATGCTGACTAAATGGGCAGCTAATGGTGCAGTTCTGTGGAACGCTTATTTTGACGATGATAATACAAGAAACCATCATATTGTTGTTTCTTCCGATGGCAGCATTTACGGTACATATCTGAAGTATACTGACGAGTTGAGTTCTCCATATGGAGATTATATCCCAGTCTTAGTGAAGTGGAATTCAGCAGGCGAACTACAATGGGAACATTACTGTGGACAATTAGGATACGATGAGCCACTTCAAATCCAGGTATCAGATGAAGGTCACATATTCGTATCAACAGTCTATACATTCTCAAAATGGGATAGCAATGGAATTCAAATAATGAATAAAACAATTACAATGGGATATTTTGATATCGCTAGTGGTTCAATTTATACTGTAGGTCTAGCATCCTATCCGTTAATGGTATCACGTTACACCCTTGATGGAATTCAATTATGGAATGTGACATGGGAAGATGGCACTTCGTATTATTCAGCTTACAAATATCCAACTGGAATCGAGGTTTCATCGAATGGCTCTATCTTCGTTCTTGGTACTAGAAATTCTGCACCATTCCTTGCTGAATGGAACTCAGAAGGAAAGATAGTGAAATCTGGGATTATTGATGTTGAATATTTCAGATGGAGTTATTATGTCCGAGGGGAGGCTTTCAGACTTGGTTCAAATGGGATATTGTATACAGTTGGAATATCAGGAGAAGAAGGCTATCTAACAGTTCTTGGCTTTCATGTTCTACCTACACTCATATTCACAATTGACAACAACTTCATGTCCGCGGCATTGGGTGGAGGACTTACATCATTCATCATTATTGGTTTGGTAATCTGGTCCAAGAAACGTGGACTCAACCTACCCCAGCCTTACGACTCCGGAGTTTCATGAAGACAATAACGAAAATTTTAGCCACCGCACTTGTTACAGCTGGAATCAGGATTAACATAAAATCCAAAGTATTTTGCAGTATAGTGACAATTATACCCCATGATGAAACATGACCGTCGTAATCATCAACTTCGATTCTTAGAACATATTCTCCTTCAGTCAATGAAGAGAGGTCAATTGTTATTGAAGATCCATCCCAACTTCCTGAATATATTATGTGGCCATCTAGGAATACTCTATAGCTAAATGGATTGTCATCATTTGCATTCCATACAATTACCTTTCTAGCTGATGAAAAGGTGATATCGTTAAGATGATCGAGCATAGGTTCAGAGACTTCTGCAAGTATTGGCCAATTATCAATACTTCCTGTTGATCCTGGAATAAAGAATGGTCCAGTACCAATATACTCACTCCAAGAATTTCCAACACTTTCTCCATCATCAAAGTGATTAGCCGGATAATTCTGATAGTAGTCGCGATAATCTCTTGCCTGTCCTTCACCTACAAATCTATTCTGGAAAATGAAAAAGCCATAACAATCACTAAGAGACAAACCTGTATAGGTATTATAACCAAATAATGAATTTGTCACATTGAAATAACTAGATCTATAGAAGTACGCACCGAGAGAATTTCTCCTTATAATGGAGTCTGTCAAATACCCATCGTTACAATCGAACATCTCTATACCATTGGAACAACCTGAAACAAGGATTGATCTCAAAACACAATCATTCACCCACCGCAAATACATCCCATATGTAGCACTCTCAACAACTATATTCTGGAGCATAAGATTGGTAACTTCTGCACAAAAAATTCCATAATATGAAGATGTGACTTGAATATCTGTGATATTACAGTTTTCCACATTATCAAGATGAAGTGATGTTCTTATACCTCCAAGAGATCCCCCTTCTATTTTGATGTCAGAACAGAATGCAACAATAATCTGACCGTAGAGATTACCATTAATATTCAAGTCAGATGAATTGAAGAAGTAACCTAGTTCCTTAGATC
>CAYWJO010000076.1:0-8901 GCA_964458565.1 uncultured archaeon
CACCCGCTATACTTTGAGGTTAATGTATTGGAAACTGAAAAGCTGATACTAGTTGCCGTAGTTGGAGCTATCGCAATTGTAGGGATGGTTGTAGGTTTTGCTTTTGTTACCTTTGATGGTTCAGGCGCATCTACTTCTCCCAATTCACATTCCTCAGCTATCAGTGACGATCAAGATCTAATTGACCTCTCATTGCAGTTACCCGATTGGAATTTACTCATGTCAGATGGTGAACTTCAGTCATTGGAAGACCTTGAGGGAAAATTTGTCCTCGTTGATTTGATGGGAACTTCTTGCACAAGTTGCAAATCCCAGAATACTTACTTAAAGGAACTCTACTCAGATTTCGATGGTTCGCTCGAAATAATCTCCCTCACAGTGGATACAAGTGAAACAGTCGCAAGGATGGCTGAATACAAATCTGCAAATGATTTACCTTGGCCTCATGGATTAGACACAAATAGTGTATTCTCAAATTACTTCAATGTGGTTTACATTCCAACAATGATTATCTTGGATTCAGACGGTTATGTCCGATGGAAGCATGTTGGATTATGGGCCCTCAGCTCAATGTCTGAAACGCTTTCATTGATGATGAGATAGAATGGGGAATTCTGATGCAGGGACTATTCGAAATCAGCACTATACTGACTCTAGCTTTTTTTTCAGGAATGTCTGTTGCTCTCTCTCCTTGTTTGTTTCCGTTATTACCACTCTATCTCATGCGTAGTCTGAACTCTGCAGATTCAACAAGAAAATCAATCTTAGTAACAATGATCCTCGTAGCAGGGATTCTGAGTTCTCTTGCAATATTCGCTCTAATTGCTAGTCTAATTGGACTTTTCCTCATTCAGCACTTCATTCAAATTCAAGCAATTTTGGGAGGCATTTTGATACTTCTCGGAATCGTCACAATCTTTCAAGAAAAAATCGGTCTGACTTCTATGGGTATTAGTTCACAACCCACCACTCCTAAAGGACTTGCAGGAGTCTTCACGGTCGGTCTAGGATACTCGCTTTTAGCTGCACCATGCATCTGGCCAATATTAAGCGCCACATTCCTACTCTTCGGGACACAATCAAATATCTTCCTTCTTCTGCTCATGTTCATGGTTGTTTCAATTGCAGTAGCTACTCCTTACTTAGCTATTGCTGTTGTGAGTGGAGAGGCACGGACAAGATTAACAATGTCGATTGCCAATCATTCCAGAAAGATTGAACTTGCTGCAGGAATCCTCCTGATCATTATTGGTATTATATTGATTCTACCTCTCTTTGGAATACCATTGCTATTCTGATTAGAGAAATAGATTTTCTTCTTCAGACCTATTTATTGGCTCAAACAGATCATTCTCAACTGAATATGATACATTTCTTATTACTACGATAGGTATTCCTTCATCAGCTTGACCCATAAGCAGTTCTGCAGCCGCTGCAAGCTCATCAACAAGACACACTTTGGAAGATTGTAATCGCCTTCCATATAGATCGCTCTTGCCAGCATTTTCGATAAATGGCGAAAGACCGCTATATCCTATTGCGATATTTACAGCTCCCTTTCTCCATGGACGACCCTGTGTATCACTAATTATTACTGGTAAGTGGATTTTGAATTCGTCACTCAGGGACTTGGAAATCTCTGCAGCAGAAAGATGAGAATTCTTTGGTAACGCTAGCAAATAGCCTAAAGGAGCATTACTCTCATCAATTCCTGAATAATCGGTGTATAACCCATGTCTGGTTTTTGTAATCAGAATTGGAGCATCACGGATGACAAGTTCAGCCTCATTCAATGCGGCTTCAATTTTCCTTGGATCTTGCTCAGTCAATTCGGAAATTCTTCTTGCATTATCTGAAATTTCGATATTGTCTTTCGAGTATAGGCTCCTTTCAGATAATGAAATAATATTGTGTGTTATTATGAAGACATCCCCTTCTTGAGGAATTAATTTATTCTCTTTAATGGAATCTATTATAATCCGACTTACTGAATCACCTTCTTTAACCAGAGGTATGTTCTGAAGTGGAATCAACTTCATAATTCGATCATTCTTCAAGGCTCAATCTCATCTTCAGATAACTCTCGGACTATATCAGTCTCGTCATCATCTCCAAGTCCTGCTTCTTCTCTTAAATTCTTAGGGATTGCAAAGAAGAAAAATCCTCCAGCAAGCAAATTAATCGTCGCTTGAACTCCGTTCCATGGTACTAGGATTGTAGAGCTGATAAGGGCGGCTTCATATGGAACTGAGTAAAAAAACTGCAGTAAGAAGATGTTGCCAAAGTACATCCCAATTGCGCGGAATATGATAGCTGGTACTAAGTATATTATCACTCGCTTGTATCCAGATATTTTTAATTTCCTGCATATCACCCAACCAAAAGCCGCACCAAGTAATGTAAGACTCTCAGCTAGTATCTTGAATAATGCTCCTACTGGATTTCTAAACCCAATAGCAATTCCTACTACTACAATCGAAAAGAAGGCTCCAATAAGTCCAAGTCCCAGGAATATCATAAATATTGGTATTCCTGTCCAGTCTATAGTAAAAGATGGTACTGCTGGTTCAACCTTTAAATCAGTTAATCCAATAACAGGAAATATCTCCAACATCGCCGCCATCGCTGAAAAAATTGAAAGTACTGCAATAGACTTTGAGTCAATGCGAAACCTTAATGCCATATGACCACCGGTATTAAATTCCTTGAAAAAAACGCTAAGATATAAACAACGTGCATATGCAGGATATCCTTTCATAGTGAGTTCAATTCATGAAACTGTCATATGCATTACAGTCATAGACTCCCAAAAGCAGTTTGACTCTAAAAAACCGATTAGCTTATGTTATACTTCTACAAATGCATTCCATCACGTGATCTGGGGTCTGTAGATTGTACGAGTACTTCGAGCCCTCGAACCGAGTTTTTGTGGATAGAGAGCAGTATATTGGATGGATGTCGGATGCTCTCAAACGATGCAAAGACAAAGCAGTTGTACTGCATCTTCATGGAATCGGTGGAATAGGGAAAAGTTCTCTGCTGGACCACTGGACGTCAACTCTTGATACAACAATTCGATTGGACTGTCAACAGTATCGTGATATCTACACCCGCCTCAATGTGCTTGCCAAAGGTGCAGCACTTCTAGGAATACGACTTCAGAGGTTTGATGTACTCTGGCAGATTCGTCAGCGCTTTGTTGAAGGTGTTGAACCGGTTAAAGAAGCAGGGCGTGAGTGGGCTAAAGAGATTGCCATGGCAATCCCATTCATAGGCTCTCTCGCGAGTATAGGCAGCGCTATCAATGCAGTCGGGACTAAAGTTGCACCTAAGCTAAAAGGAAAGTATGGTACTTTAGGAAAATGGTTAGAAACTCGATTAGGAAAGAGCCATGTTACTAGACTTCTTGAGATTATGTGGAAAGAGCCCAGACATGCGGAGTTCCTATTTCTCGATGCATTGCTCGAAGATTTGAACCACAGGAAGAATATAGATATACCAATTCTCTTCCTCTTTGATAACTTTGATTACGTCAACAGCGAGATGGCTCACTGGCGCTTCAAGGCAAGAAAGATTACTGAAACAGAACTGTGGTATGTGTTCTTATCATCTTTATCAAATTGCGTTGGAGTAGCGACAAGTAGACTATCGGCGCTGAAACAGTCTGAAATCATTATCGAAGAATTAGAACTTCTGGAATTAGATAGAGAAAGCAGTCTGGATCTTCTGGAATTGCAGGGAATAAAAGATGCAGAATTTAAAGAACGAATTGTGAGCGTTAGTGGTGGAAATCCGTTCATCATTGCATCTATTTGTGATATGTCTGAGGGTGGGAGTCTCACCCTTCAGGACATCGAGGACATTCGAGGTGAAACTCTTGAAGAAGTTCGATTAAAGATGTGGCGAAAAATATTCGCTGAGGTTCAAGGTTTGGAGCGCTTGGTGGACCGTGCTGGGCTTCTTCATTTCTTTAATAGAAGAATCCTGACTATTATTGTTCCGGAATTGAAGACCGATCAATGGAATCGGTTGATACGTCTTAGCTTTGTCCGGAATCTGGGGGAAGATAAGTGGGTCTTTCACAACCTTGCAAGGGACCTTGTTGCCGCAGAACTTGGCGATAGAATTCATGTGTTGGTGGATGAAGTAGTCAGGCTTCTTGAGGAAAAATCAAGAGAGGAGTCAGACTACGTTCTTCTTGGACTAGCAAGGTCTGTTCAAGCCTTGGTGTCGCAGGAGGAGGCGCTCAAAGAGATATATTTACAGATTGGAGATTATGACCATCGATTAGCTACAGCAGATACTCTACTATTCTTAGATTCAATAAGGATCAACTCCATTAAAGGTCAAGCATTCATAAATCGCCTGAGAGGATATGTCTTGTTTTTTTCAGGACGGATTGCTGATGGTGAGCACGCTCTTCTTGAGGCATTAGAACTTGCAAGATCTGTAGTTATTGACGAGCAAGATATGGACCAATCATACGTTGCTGGAAGTTTGGACGGTCTCGCTCGTATATACAGCTACACAGGGCGATCATCTGAAGCTGAAGAAACATTCAAGGAGTCTCTGAGGATATCAAGGAATCTATTAAAGAACCATCCAAACCAGCAATGGCCAGGAGTTCCAGTTTTATTGATGTATTCTATGTCCCTAGACCACTATGGAACCTTGCTTATGCGACTAGGTCGTTTCGATGAGGCAAAGGATTCATTTAGAGAAGCAGAGCGGTCGATCTTAAAATTTTCAGAAATCTCCGATTCAGAGTTTAGATACAGATGCGACTATATGATTCCTATCATCCAGGAGGATTTTGGATTAGCATTATTTTATACTGGTGAAACTAATGAGGCTGAGGAAATATTTCGAAAAACCTACAAAACCTCAAAGAGGCTAATAAATCGAATCCTAGCTTCGATATCTCTAGGAAAAGTATTAAGCTGGACTGGCAGACTAAGTGAAGCTGAGGAAGTTCTGCAGCAAGCAGTTGAGTCACTTCAGCAGCTCGTTGTAGATGTTCCAAGATTTATTGATAATCTGGTCGAACCCCTAATACATTTGGGATATATTCAAAGAGTGAGTCATCGTTCAGAGACGGCAGAAACCAATTATCGCAAAGCGCTTGGAATCTGTAGAAAAATTGCTGATGAACAGCCTGAACTCCACCATGTCAATCTAGCATTGACTCTTCGAGAATTTGCTGTTTTTCTCGGTGAATCTGGAAAATATTCAGAAGCGGAAGAGCTAAGTCTGGAGTCATTGGAACACGCAAAAGGTCTAGTAAGTCAATCACCTGATTATCTTCAATTCTCTATATTGCTTTCAAGAATACTCAATAATCACGCTGTGCTTCTATTAAAAATGAGTAGATTATCAGAAGCTGAAACAACACTTGAGGAAGCGCTTGAGATTGTTAGACAACTAGGTCAAATATCGTCTGGACTACCACTTTTCTTCGCTGATTTAAAATCGACCATTCTCAACAATATAGGGCTAATTCTTTTATCTACAAATCGAATCAGGGACGCACAGAAAGCACTTGAAGATGCTTATGATCTTCAGAGCAATGTAGTGGAAAGAGCACCTTCAATGTTACAATATCATCAATCCATTGTGCTTAACAACATCGGCGTCGTGACTTATCGCTCTGGAAACTCAAACAAGGGAGAAGAGTACCTCGTTGAATCGCTAAGAATTCGCAGGGAATTAGAAGAAAAAACGCCAGGGATGTATTTACTTGATGTGGCATCCTCTTTGAATAATTTAGCCATAATTGAAGAGGAATCTAATCGTATCGAAGCGTCAGAAGTTTCACGAATGGAAGTTTTGGATATTTTAGATCGACTTGCTCTCAAAGAAGTGGACTCTAATGAGAGATGGAAAGAGATCAAGGCAAATGTTGAATCAAAGGGGATGTCTGTGGAGTTCAGGGAGATCTGCAATTTGATGATATAGACGTGCTCATTAGATGCTAATACCACTGTTCTCCATCGCGTCAGTTGAGGTCACAGATGAAGCACCGACGCGTTTATCTGTACATTGACCAATACACACCATTGCGTGTGAGGTTTGGAGCGTGTACAAGCACTATGAGACGTCCGAAGATGTTTTCGTGGACAGAGAGGAGTATCTCGCGTGGATGTCAGAAGCTCTCGAGCAATGTAAGGACAAAGCAGTGGTTTTACATCTACGGGGAATCGGAGGAATAGGAAAGAGCTCTCTTTTAGATCAATGGAGGAAAACAGTCGCCGACAATATTCCCTTGGATTGCTAATAGCACACAGGTTTCTACGAAGGCTTGAACGTATTGGCCAAGGGCGCGGTGCTTGCTGGCATACGATTTCAGCGTTTTGGCGTCCTCTGTCAGATAAGTCAACGCTTCGTGGAAGGTGTAAAGCCAGTAAAACATAATTTTTATTAGTAGTATCATTATGAGCAATAAAAAAGTGGATCGGAGCTCAGATTGACAATAAGAAGTCGGAAGTTGTTTCTTTTCCTAGTTGCAATTCTCAGCATGTTTTTAGGAACTGTTCTAGGATTAGTTCCAGGAATCATTATATTCGATATAGAAAATCCGACATCGATGCAACCCCTGATTGTTGGAGGTTTAGCATATACTCTTAGTATATTAATTGCTTTTTACATAAGAGAACGTTTTGAGAAAACAGCCGTTGGCATAAAACCAGATGCTGCTATTCGGGTGATCGCAATTGATGATGAACCGGACATCTTGCAACTTATCCGTCTAAAATTATCCAAGGAGGGTTTCGATGTTTCTACAGCTTCAAATGGAGAGGAGGGTATCGAGAAAGTACTTCGTGAGAAACCTGATGTTATGATTGTAGATATACTAATGCCGGGAAAAGATGGATATCAGGTAGTAACCGAAGTGAAAGCAAGACTTCGAGAAGATTCTCCTATTATAATAATGCTAACTTCAAAGACTGAAGATGCAGATATGGTTAAGGGGCTATCCATGGAAGCAGATGATTATATCACAAAGCCATTCAGTCCAAGCGAATTAATTGAAAGAATTAATGTCGCTCTCATTAAAGGCGTCAAGGGAAATAAGTGAGATAGTGGAGGATTAAGTTTGGAAGATGAATTCGATGAATCTTATACCGATGCACCAATTCAGGGTGAAACATTACCCTTGATGGAGCCAACTACAGGAATCTACGCTGATCAGGACAGTCCTCTAATAAAATCGTTACAATATTGGCGAGCTCAATCTTTTGCTTCCAGACTGCACCGAGATTTCACTATGGGTTTAAAATCTGGAAACATTGTTAGCATGCGAAGCAGCTTTTATGCTTTAGCTGACTTTTATGAACTTACATTAAAATTAATGAGACATTCGCTTCTTAATAGAAACGCCACAATAATGGTTTCCTCTCTAAGAAGTCTAATAGCACTCAACGCACCACTTCAAGAGATGCATAATAAAGCACCAAATACTATACCAATCCCATTAACTTTGGATGAAACCATATTGAAGTCATTGATTTCAGACCTCATTATTAAAGCATTTCAGGAATCATCCTCCTCCTTTGAGGAATCGAAACTAGTAGAAGATGTAAATCAACATATCTTCGTACAGGAAATTGCAACTTTAGTTATTAAAAAGCAGCTTCATGAGTTAGTGGAGAAAGGACACTTGATGAAGACAGATACAAGCTATACAAGAACAAACCGAACATATATTCACTCAAATTTAGATGATACAATTCTTCAATCTTTTCTAGGTACAGAACTCTATCAAGAATTTCAGAAGGGGGGGTTTCCAGGTGTTTCCAATGTTGTAAATCGTAGAAAATCATTTCATAAATTCTTTGAGAAACTCACTTCTTTTGGAGAGCTAATCGCAGATATGTTTGTAGCTACATTGATTGATGTTCTTCGTTCGGAGATTACGAAATCAAAATATAGTGCGTGGTCTCACTTCAATCTAATTGGTTCAGCAATTCCACGACCATATCAACGTGATGCATTCACGATTCTTCGAGGATATGGATACCAAGGGCAGCTAATTGAGGCGCCTACAGGTTCAGGAAAAACACTCATTGGTATGATGGCTATTCAAGATTGGATGACATCAATGTCATCAGGTGAGTCTATACTAATTCTAGTACCAACAGTTAACAACGAACAACAATGGATAAGAGAGTTATGCTATAAATCCATAGGACTCTGTCTTCCACCTGATGATGTATATGCAGGTACACCAATTGATTATGACGCACATAAGAGGGAATTAGACTCCTTTCCACCTATTCTTGTCATGACATATCAATCTCTTGCTCAGTTAGGATCTTCAAAAGGGAAAGGAGGGTTTGATACGATATCCATCGAAAAATTCCTTCAAGGTAGCAACATCCAGTATGTGATTTTAGACGAAGTTCACAAGGTTGTTGCTAGCGATGATAGTGTTTCAACAGAAATTGCGAGATTACTTCTAGAATGGTTGCATGACAGAAGTCTGGAGGGGCTCATTGGCTTCACTGGAACAGCAATAGTATTCAGGCAACGATTTCAAGATTTAGGATTGCAACTAGTCTATACTCTGTCCTCAGCTGAATTGATAGCATATGGCTTTGTTGCTCCTTTTGCTGAGTTTGGATTTCCGTTTACTCATTCTGATAGAGAAAGAACTATACTTTCCCTTCTTGATGCCTATAAATCGTCAATACATGAATTCATTGATATTCTTGGTTCGGTGAATTTGAGAGAAGTATTTAGTCAGATACCCTTAGAAAAACGGATTACCATTGGTCGAGATATTTTGGGAATTTTTTCAGGAAGAAAGAACCCAGAGATTGCATTAACAGAGCGCTATCATAGTTGGGAAAGTGGTGAAGATTTGAATTTCTATGAATGGCAGTTGATTAGTATAATTCAGAT
>CAYWJO010000077.1:0-8685 GCA_964458565.1 uncultured archaeon
GTATATTGTTTACTATCAAACACAATCTGTATCGACCATCATTATGTATCGTGTTATGACGAATCAAATTATCAGATTATATTTTGAGAGATTTTCATGGTATCGAAATGGCACATGTTACGCACTACTTATTGTAATTACTTCCCTTCTTGTTTTATCTTTCGCTGCTCCTTCTTCTGAAGGATTTGAAATTGAATAGAATCAGTCCTACCTTTCGGAGATTTGATGTACTTATCTAACACACGGTAAGCATATATTTGCTTGAATATACCTGTCAATGTAACGTTCTTTAATGTGTTTGGGGGATTGCATTGAGAGAATTCAAAACTCCGGTAATAATCCTGGTTCTTGTTATTAGTGGTTTAACTACAGGGATAGCATGGTATGTTTTTGGACTCTTACCATCAAGTACACCAAACCATCAACCAGAGACTGTGTTTAATGAAGCTCCTATGTTGAAAATGCTCGTTGATAATGGTACGCTGCCACCTGTTGAGGAACGGTTGCCAAAGAGTCCGGTTCTGATACAACCGCACTCGGAAGTGGGAACCTATGGTGGAACATGGAGAATGGGACTTCTTGGATATAACAACGAGGATGTTTTACGTACTTATATAGCCTATGAAAATCTCTTAAGATGGAACCCTGAATGGACTAGAATTGTTCCTAACGTTGCGCAGAGCTATGAAGTGAATGAAGACGCTACTGAGTTCACATTTCACCTGCGAGAGGGGATGAAATGGTCTGATGGGATGCCATTCACCGCGGACGATATTATATTCTGGTACGAAGCCAGTGAATTAAACACAGAGCTCTCTTCATCTGTATCTAGTTACTTGACGATTAATAATACACCTGCAGTCATTGAAAAAATTGATAATACAACCTTAAGATTCAGTTTCTCGCAACCATATGGTCAATTCCCCGTTTATCTTGCAAACGTCGCAGCGGATGAGATGACATCAGTACCGATGCATTTTATGAGTCAGTTTCATATTGATTATAATCCAGAGGGTATTGATGAATTGGTTGCAAAATACCACAAGGATGATTGGATCGATTTGTGGGATTTCATGAAAAATCGTTTTAGAAATCCATATGTGCCTTCGCTAAATGCGTGGGTGTTGCAGAATTGGTACAAAAATGGTTATAACAACGCGTCATTCTTCGTAGCAGAACGCAATCCATATTATTGGAAGATTGATACTGATTATAATCAACTGCCTTACATTGATAGTGTGAACTTCACTATGTATTCATCAAGCGAGGAATTGAAACTGGCTGCATTGAATGGTGAAATTGACATGCAGCATAAATTGCTTGCCATTGAGAGCCATTATGATGATTATGCTGCAAACATGGAGGTTGCAGATTATAGACTTCTCAAGACAATTAATACAAGATCAAACTCTTTGGGAATCTACCTAAATTTGGTTCATGAAGACCCGGAATTAAGGAGCATATTTTCCAACAAAACATTTCGAGTCGCTTTATCACATGGACTTGACCGTTCTGCGATAGTTGAGAGCGTTTACGGAGTGGATTTGGAGTTGCGACAACCAGCTCCTCGAAAGGAGTCACCGTCATACCGGGAGAAATTAGCCACGCAATATCTCGAATATAATGTGACATTAGCGAACGAGCTCTTAGATTTGGCTGGCTATTCTGAAAAAGATGGCGAAGGGTATCGCCTGACTCCGAGCGGCTATCGGATTAACTTTACGATATCTGTAACAGCACAAAGCACAAAGGTGTTTTATAATGCATCAGTAATGATGGCTGAATATTGGGACGAATTAGGAATAGTAGTGAATGTAACTGAATATGACAGCTGGCCCCTTACTCAGCAGCTACGGGCAAATGAACATGATGCAATTGTTAATGCAGCCGGTGAAGGATATAGTCTGTTATTGGATCCTGGAACATATATGCCATTTTCTGAATATACATCCTTCTGGGCAATTCCTTGGGTTTTTTGGTCTCTGAATAATTCTATGGGGGAAGAACCTCCAGATTATGTGAAACAGCAATTCGAACTATACAATCAGCTCAAAGCTTCAAGTAACACTGACGAAATGCTAGGTATACTAGATCAAATTTTGGCTATTGCAGAGAATGAATTTGTTATCTTTGGAATATGTTCGAGTCAAGATGGATATCTTCTTGCAAAGGAGAATTTCAAAAATGTACCAGCAATAATGCCGAAATCATTTGCGTATCCAACACCAGCGCCTACGAATCCATGCCAATATTATTTCGAAGAAGTTTCTGTTTTGATAGCAAACAAGTTGAGTGCAAAAACACTTGATTGTGGAGAATACCAAATTGGGGTTCTTATAGTTTCATTATCCGAACCAGGCATAAGACATATAGTTTCTAGGGGATACGCTAGATGAAGAAAGCTGTTCGGGGTCTTACTTTCAAGGTTGGAACAGCTATTGTAGTAGCTGAATTATTAGTACTTTCATTAGTGGGCTTAGTATATGTTACTAGTTTCTCGGTAGAGGTCGATAGAAGAATCGAAACGCAAGTACAATTACCAGGTAGACTGATGAATGATGGAGTACTCGCTTTGGATTCGATTGCTGATGAATCCATTATGCTGGAGCTGGTTGGTGAAGAACTCCTTAGAGGAATGGTAGTTGGTTTAGACCATAATGTCTACTATTCGTTAGACTCAAGTGACTTGGGTCAGAATATTGCGGATATTGAAGACGTCAACGGGGAAATGTTTTCTCTGGGAAATGCAAGTCAAATAATGAGATACACAAATGATGCACTTGAATGCGTTTCAGTTCTTTACGCACTCGACAAAGTGACTCCAAGATTTTTTGTGTATATCGTGGTAGGGACAAGCCAATCAAATTTGTCAAAAATACAATACACCCAGATGTTCGTAATTGGTAGTATTGCTACATTCTTGGTAACTTCACTCATCATTAGCTATTCATTTAAATCAATAATATTGAACCGACTTGTTGAAATTGTCACAGTCGTTTCGAAACTTCAGAACGGCGATGTAACTGCCAGAATAGAAAACCCTCAGTCCTCTGACGAATTGGGATTCTTACAGAGGCAGGTAAATGTGATGATATCAGAATTACAAAAATATCAAGAAAACATGGAGGTGATTGTTGAGGAACGTACTGTTCAGTTACAAGCTCTCAATGAAGAAATAACAGCCTTCTCCTATTCTGTATCGCACGATCTACGTTCACCACTAAGAAGCATTGATGGCTTCTCAAAGCAATTGCTTGAGAAATATTCAGATAAAATTGATGCAGTGGGACAAGACTATCTGAAACGAGTTCGTGCATCTGCAGTTAGAATGGGATACTTGATAGATGATATCCTTATGCTATCACAATTATCCTTAACGAATCTCACAACTTCAAAAGTCGATTTATCTTCAATTGTACGAAAGATAATTACTCAATATAAGCTGGATGAACCATCTCGGAATGTCGAATGCATCATTGGAAACAACTTGATTGTTGAGGTCGATGAACGGCTTCTTACGCAGGTCTTGGAAAATCTACTGTCAAACGCATGGAAATTTACAAGCAAGAACGATTCTGCCATAATAGAATTTGGAGAAACCGAAAGAGATGGGAAGAGATTCTTTTATCTTAAGGATAATGGAGTTGGATTTGATATGAAATATAAAGATCAGTTGTTTAAGCCGTTCCATCGTTTACATAAGAAGGAAGATTTCGAAGGTACTGGAATTGGCTTAGCTATAGTGAAACGCATAATATCAAAGCATGGTGGAATAGTGTGGGTTGAAGGAGAGCTATTGAAGGGTGCGACATTCTTCTTCTCTCTATCAGAAATTGGAGGTCCAGACCAAACATGAAGAAAGGTAGAATCTTACTAGTTGAGGACGACCCGGATGATGTCCTGTTAATGAAAATAGCTTTTAAAGAAGGAAATATCGCGAATGAAATAGTTGTTACCCGGGACGGAGTTGAAGCGCTTGAGTTTCTTCGTGGCGAAGGGGATTATAAAGAAAGGGACACAGGGAATCTTCCTGAAGTTGTTCTTCTCGATTTGAAAATGCCTAGAATGGGAGGTATTGAATTCTTGAAGATCATAAGACAAGATGAGCGGACAAAACACCTCCCAGTCGTCGTATTGACATCCTCAAAAGAGGAACAAGATATCATGGACAGTTACGACTTTGGAGCAAATAGCTATGTTCACAAACCCGTGGATATTAATCAGTTTTCAGAAGCTATCAAAAATTTAGGCCTGTATTGGTTAGTTCTAAACCTTCTTCCTAAGGAGTGATATTGTGAATGAGCAATAGGCATCATTTTCTCATAGTTGAAGATTCAGAAGATGATGCATTAATGGTTATACTTGAATTACGCGACAATGGTTTTGACCCAATTTATGAACTCGTTAATGATTCAGATTCGTATAAATTAGCACTTGAGCAGAAAGAGTGGGATATTATCATCTGTGATTACAACATCCCAGGTTTTGGTGGAGGTGAGGCTCTACGTATCCTGAAAGAAACTAAGCTGGATGTACCTTTCATTCTTTTATCCGGAACGATTGGAGAGGAAGACGCGGTAAAAATGATGAAAAGTGGAGCCGACGATTACATCATGAAGGGTAATAAAACTCGATTAATCCCAGCAATAAAACGAGAACTCAAGGCTGTAGAAACAAGAAGAATGGTGCAAGAAGCACAAACACGAGCTGAGAAAAAACAACTACAGAGTGAGATGAAGTTCAGCTATCTTGCTGCCAATTCATTACTAGGAATCGCTATTTTACAAAATAATCAGATTGTATTTGCAAATGAAGTGTTTGCAGGAATTACTGGCCATAGTCTAAAGGATATTCTGAAGGAAACGTCATCGGATCATTGGTTCCGTATTCATCCAGATGATATCGATTACGTAAAGAAAAGCATTGCAATGCTTGAGTCGAGAGAAATTGCAGAACAACATCTTGAGTATCGTTTGCTCCATAAGAACGGAGATATCAAGAATATTGAAGCATTTTCTGTGATTGTGGATTACGAAGAGTCACTAGCTATTCAGCTTACTCAAATAGATATTACCGAGAGAGTCATAGCGCAGCGAGAATTGATGCAAGCATTAGACCGAGCTGATTTTTTTGTAGATTTAATGGGACACGACCTCTCCAATATTAATCAGGCAGTAAGCTTGAGTCTTGAGTTATGCCTTGATGCACCTTCCATTTCAGAAGAACTGGAAGAGGACATTGAAGATGCTCTATTTCAAGTTAAGCGATCGACAGAACTAATTACCAGCGTTAAGAAGTTTATAAAATTGGAGAAATTGCCTCCGAAATTAAAACCTACGGACATCGAGCCTATTTTGTTTTCAGCACTCAAGAAAGTAAAATCTGAAATTCCCGATGCCTCGATTAAATTTAAAACTAACATCACTCCAAAGAGTTTTGTTGTACAAGCAGATGAAAATCTGGTAGATGTTTTTTATGCTCTTTTAAGCAATGCCATCAAATATTCTAAAGAGGATTCAGTCAAGGTAGACGTTTTAGCAAAACGTGACGAACAGGCTAATATGATAACCGTTTCCTGTAGTGATTATGGCAAAGGGATACCAGACGAATTGAAAGACTTTCTCTTTTCAAGGATTGATAAGCGGAAAGAGGGATATTGGGGCTCAGGTGTTGGTCTAACTTTGGCTAAGTATATAATCGATACGTACAATGGAAGTATCTGGATAGAAAATCGAGTGCCTGAAACCTATGAATCAGGTGCGAAAATTGTGTTTAAACTTTTACAGTCTTGAATGTACATTGAAATCTAATTATTGATTGATAATTCATCCTGAGATGGGTATTAGCTATTGTGGGCAACGCTAACATGCTCAATCGGTCTATCTGGAATTATCCTGAGTAAAAGCCCGAAACTCAATCCCATTCACAATGTCGAATGTCCTGCTTAGATACCCTGATGTTGAGCAAAACAGGGTATGAAGAACGAATCCATTATCATCACGAGTTCTATCCTCATAATCAAGTCTATAGGTTTAGCCAATTCTGCAACCGGTATCCTAAATTCTCTCATGATGACAGAGAGTTCTTTGAATCGTATTTTGATAATGATGAATTAGAAGTACGCCTTCGTGAACATGACGTTCAGAGATAGATGCTCCATGATAAGCCTTAAAACCCAATTTGATTCTTCTCTCTTCGCTCGTAATGAGCAAACATCTTTTGTATAATAGACGTCTACTCAAATAGCGGGTTGGGGGCGCGTATATTGTTTACATATTCTTCCTACATAGAAAAAATAGACACTTTTCAAGAAGAAGATGGTAGCGGGTGGAAGATATTCCCACAGGCAGGATGGCCCTGCACTACGCTTTGAACTTCCGTTCTCAGGGTTATGAGCCCTGCGGGATCGGCCTGTGAAGTCCTTAGGGACGAGTCCCAGAGGAAGGCTTCCCCAACCCGCTATTTGAATAAACACCTATTATAACAAAGATGTTTGACTCGTTACGAGTGAAAAGAGAATTACCAGAGTGGGTTTTAAGGGTTATCATGGAGCTTCGATTCCTCATCCTCATACATCTTAAGACGCGTTTCTAAATCCTCATCGGTGAGAAAGGATTCAAAAAATGCTTTATCCTCTGGAGAAAACTCTGGTTGGACTCCTTCTTTCTTGGCTGAAAGCCATACTTCGAGAAGGGTTTCAGCACGATCATGTTCTAATCGCATCAGTTCTTCCTTTTCTTGCCTAGCATCTATAGCATCATCTATATTCTGTTTGTATTCATTAGTTCTTTCAAATTCAGGAACAATTCCTGCATACCATGTCTGTTCTCCATCTTTTAGGACTGAATAAGACTCTACAAGATCTAGCACATAAATAAGAACCAAATTAGAAATGTCATAACCTTGGGTTTCTAATTTACTAAGAATTTCACTGATTGGCATGCATCCACGTTCATCAGGAGTGTCTTTTTCATACAGTAATTTCAAAATTGCGCGACTTCTGTGATTGAGTGATCTTATTCTATCTCTTGTTTCTTCATCAATTGGTTTTAGGTACCACACAATATCCTCATCAATCATTGAACCAGAGGGAGGTTCATCAAGAACCTGTAAGAACATTAATTCATCTAAGGCAAATGATATACCTTTCTTCAACAATATCGGATCATATCTTGTTAGGAATGTAGACTCTAAATCCCTTTTCAGAATTCCATTTGGATACATTTCAATATAGTTGGCAAGTTCTTCGCCCATTTTTATTAAATCATAATTTTTCAACCAAAGGCCTCCATATAGGGTCTATTTTCAATCCTTCACTAGCTAATTGATTCGAGATTTCTCTGACTGCATCTTTGTTCTTTTGCAAGTATTTATTCACCTTTTCATGTTTTTCGGGATGATTAGGTGGAGCAAGAAGTGCAAGTCGAATCGTATCCTGTTTTCTCATAGTTCTAGCAATCCACTCAAGTGAAACTCTTTCTGATTTCTCGTAATAGTAGATGTATGTGGCAGTAATTTTCATCTTTACTCCGAGTGACCCGATGATATAATCCACTTCATCCTCTAGCAATTTGTTCTTTTGTTGATAGACTATTTCGTATATTCTGGATGCTTTTCTCGCAATTTCAGAATCCTCTGAGTTTCTCATATCAGTGATGCTACTCACCAAAATCCTACGTCGATCCCCCTCTTGATAACAAAGGTTCTCTCCCATTGGATTTCCTAAGCCCACAATGAATTTAATATCCTCGGTATTTAATTTTGGTTTGACCCCATAGATTTGTTCATATTCATGTGCTTTACCACCAGCATGCAACACGTTAGCTCTAGTTATACCAAATCTTCTATCACTAAAAGTTCCATCCTCACCCATCACTTCTCTTACATATCCGATCTTATTTTCTATCTTATCGTTCTTTAGTAATTCAGTGAGTCCTTTATTATGAATGCCTTTATCTCCTTCTGAAACACCCCATAGATTTGCCAATCTTCCAAAAACAACTGAAAGTCTAACTCGTTTCGTTTCTTTTTGAGTCTTTGAAACAGATGTAACTTTGTATTCGAAATCACCCAGTTCTTTGAAATGATTGATTGCTAACTCTCGTCGCTCTTTGTTCTTTTCATAATATGTTAGAGAACATCCCGGCGCCAAATAACAATCGGATTTCGCTATTGCTACAGTCTTCATTCTCCATGATGCAATCTCAGGCCATTTTGGATTCGAAATTTGCTTTCTCCAATTAGTACCTATATGGGTTATTTCAGGTTTGATGTCTTCAAAGGATTTGTCAATCAGGTCTTTGATGAAGTGAATATCCTCTCCATCTAAACAATGATTCTTGCCCTCTGGTTCAAACCTGATTTTATGTCTGACATCCAGTTTGGACATTTGCTCTATAACAGAATTGAGATGGACTTCTTTGCTAACTTCCACTGCGTTTAGATTGAGTTTTTCTGCTGCACTCTCAAGAAGCTGTTTTCGATAGTCGATATCCTTGAAATGAAGCTGCATTGAAGTGACTGCATTCAACCACTCATTAGGATTCGTGTCCACTGTCCAGTAGTACAACCGGCTGTCGGTGACCCCAATCCTGACCTCATGATGGGGAAGGGAGTCCAGACCCACGCGCTGATTCAGCTCCGACTCGATGTAATCACCATTCTCACGGATTCTCTGAGCCACAT
>CAYWJO010000078.1:0-8574 GCA_964458565.1 uncultured archaeon
TCAACCATGTCTTTGCCATCAAAGCCTTGCATTCATAGCATCTGTTTATTGGATTGCTTGCTAGAATATCCTCCGCAAGCCATTTGAATTTGATAGTATCAAGTGGAAGTTCTAGCTCTTCGGCTATCAGTTTGGCTCGTTCCTTTTCTTCATCAGGAACTGTTTCCGAATCTATCGTAAGAAGGTAAACCTCTCTTGCTGTCTGTTTTGCTATGTGAGCTAAGGTGGAACTATCTACTCCCCCACTAAATGCAACAACTACTTTCTTGTCTCTCAATACTTCTGCAATTTGATCAAACTTTGCCTTCGTTGACTCTTTCATTGACACCGAACCTTCAGTCTTTAGTCATCGTTCATATAGGGGTCACTATCAATGTCCAAATCAGTGTAACCTTGATCTTCAAGAATCTCTTCTATAGACTCAGCAGCTCGAATGTATTTTACAATCCATTCACCCGATTCAAGTAATCCAAGCTCTACATCAGGCAGGTCTCCAAGCAGATTGTGATCCATCTCAATAGCATCTTGATATGCACCTATGAGTGGTACCACGAAACACGAATCCTTCATTTTTTCCAATGAAGGGACTGGTATTCCTTCTCCCATCTTACCTCCTGGCATAGTCATTGGTCGCGAATCTTGAGTGTACCATATATCCTGAGTATCTTTTCTGTGAAATTGCGAAAACTCTCCGTCCGAATCACACGTTATATCCACAAGTCTTACAGTGGTTTCAGGTAGCTGCTGAAGCCCTTCTATGGGAACAATCGGGAAGTGCTGTCCAACTAGGACGTAATCAGCAATGCTGTTAAAGACACTGAAGTTACCAACAATAATGTATTCAGGATACCACAGGTCTCGCAATAATTCTAGTTGCCCAAATTTCTTTATTCCTAATTTCTGAATTTGCTTACGAGCGATCTTCTCCAATTTTCCAATTAACTTCTCACTATCATGGATCTCTGAGATTAAGGAATATTTCTGAGTGAATTCAGCATGGAACTCATTCCAGATTTTATTGATTTCCTCATATGATTCGGAAGTCGATAGCTTCAAGCTATATCGATCTTCGGTTTCTTGAAATTGATGATCAGTATATTCAGAATCCTTCGGATAGACCGAACGTATCTCTAGAGCTTTCACAACCAGAAGTGAATATAGAGCTGTTAACCCTCGCCCTGATTCAATTAGTATGTTTGGAGCTGTGGCTGGGTTAGGACCGAGTTTTTCCATTATGCCTCCTATTATTGAACGTGCATATTCTTCTATGAATTGAGCAGAATATGTGCTTGAATAGTCAATAGGGAGACCTCCTCCAAAATCTATCATTGTTAAATTCTTTAAACCAGCCTCTTTTAGTTGTGTGAAAATCTCAGTCATAAATTTACCAAATCGTTGAAAACCATCTAAATCCGTGACCTGAGACCCTACATGCGCCATTAGTGTGCTGATGGAATCCGCGAAACCTTCATGTTTGAATAACTCAATCGCTTTGAGAAGATCATGAATACTCAAACCAAATTTTGAATCACGCCCCGTCGAATGGGACCAATGTCCTTCTACACTGAGGTAGGGTTTCATTCTGAGGGCTAAGTCGGTGTTCTTAGGATCGAACTCCTTTACAATCATCTTTGCTTCGTGAACTGATTCAACAGAAATCGACATATTGAATCCATTATCTATGAGACGCTTTATCATTCTCAGATACTCTGGGTCCTTTGCTCCATTACATACAATTCTTCGATGTTTCTCCCTAGTAAATAATGACTCAATCATTAGCAGTTCAGCTTTGGTTCCTGCTTCAAATCCATACTCTCTATCTGATGCAATCACTGCAGCAAGAACCCCTTTTCTCTGATTGACCTTCACAGGGTAAACTGCTGAGAACGTGCCAGGGAAGTTTAATTCGTTGATGACTCTCTCGAAGGCTCTTTTCAATTTCTTAATTTGAGTCGTAATTAATTGAGGCATCCTCAGTGTGAATGAAGATATATGAGATGAGTTTCGCAATTCAGATGAATTCACACGACTGACAATCTCTTTGATTGTGATTCTCTCACCATCCACTCTGATACAGAGATCTCCTTCTTTTGTAATGTCTAAGAAATGCAAATCATTCTTTGCCAGACCGTAGACATACCGTGCTTTATCTAATGTCCATTCTCCATTTGTCATCATGCTTACCTCTGTTAGATGAATGGCGTTACTGTTCGTCTTCCTTTATGGAATCAAGCATGCCTTGGAATGCTCTTGCGAGCTCGCCAATTTCATCATCCTGAGCTGTGTAGACTGTGTCAACCTGTAAATGATCTGATTCTAGACTTTCCTCTTTAATCATTGCTTCAACATTACGCATAGCAAGGGTCATAAGATATTCTAGAGGTCGAGTAATCTGTCCAGCGACGACACCAGCAACAATCACTGCTATTATTGCACCAGCAATAGTAACTCCGATTATGAATGATGTGGCCTGTACATTTGCTGCTTCAATTCTGTTGTACAGTTGTTCCAAAGGTTCTAAGACCTCAGTTGAGGGGACGATGATTATGCAAATGTAATCACCTACTCCTACAGGTGCATAGGCAAGAAACATCAACTCACCATCCTGCGTATAATTCAAAGGCGGATGGGGAACATCCGGTTCAGCCGTCCTAATTGCTTGGATATCATTTTCATTGAGATTAACAAAATCATCTAACAACGGTAATTCATCTAATACAGCTGCTTGTTCATAATCTATCGTAGTAACTTCCCAATGTGCAACAACACCTACTCCGTATTCAGTACCGATGACTAGGGATGCGTTTCCAGTTTGAAGAATATCTACGTCTACGATTCTGTTATTGATATCATCCAATGGCAAGTCTCCAGCAACGATTCCAAGAATTTGTTGTGTTTCTGGGTGACGGATGGCTCGGCCTATCGAGATTAGAAGTACTTCATCAATGGGATCAAAATATGGTTCCACGTAGACAATATCACCGGCTCCACCTAGTATCTCCTGATACCAAGGATCCTCTAAATAATAGAACGCTGTATCTTTACTTTCTCTATCACTGTCATCACCTGAAAGAATACTTCCTGGATAGTTTATGAATAAGCCATCTGTGAAGGCCACATAGAGCCAACGGAATTCTGGAAGTTGGGAATGGACATACTTGAATGTGTAGTCTATGTTTGATACTCTACCCAATCTGTCAGCATTGTTAGTTTCATATGTTGAATAATTCAATGAGTCTGTACCAGGCGCATACCAACTACTGTAATTCCAGGAAACAAGCACGTCACGTACAGTGTCCGGAGTTGTACTAAGATCATCTGGCGTAGGCCCTTCAAGGGGGTTCTCAAAGAAGTAATCATAGTACGTTCCTCGCTGTGCGTACGAGATGTTATCTCTAAAGAGATTCTCACACTCTTCAGCCATTGCTCTTACAAGTGCCTCTGCATTGGACAACTTCTGATTTATCACAAGTGCTGTCTTCTGTGCTGTTTCACCCATGTTTCTCTGAATTTGTTCCTCAAGTGCAGATTGACTTTGAATAGTTGTTGATGATCCTATGAAATTGACAAAGTAGTACGAAACTATACCAGTCACGCCCAAGGAAATGATCATTATCAGGAGGAATGTTGCTACGACATTGCTTCTGAAACTGCCCTTCTTCGTGGTTTGTATTGATTGTGCCATTTTCTTTCCCTCCTAGTAATCTACTGTACTTCCTCCCAATTCCAATTGTGCCATCAACACAGCAGCCTCTTGGAATGCTTTCTGAATATCACTTTCAACATCTATGCTATCTACAACGGATAGATACTGTCCTTGTGGGACATTGTCACATATTGACTGCAATAATTCCTCGATAGCAAGTCTTCGTCCTGTTCTTGGGGAACGGATATTTTGTTCAATTGGGTTTCTCAGTTCTTGTCCTACTCCAATTACAATCAGATTAACATCGAGATGTCGACTTCGAATGAATTCCTCGATTGTATTCAGATTTCTACGCTTTTGTCGATGCTTTTCAAGAAATACACCCTCTAGGTAATCTAAGGAGTATTCGTCAGAGCTGTTATCTTGACCATCAGTTAGTGCTATTACCCATCGATGTTCACTTGATTCCACTTTATCCAGTTCTTGGAGTGCCTTACCTAGGGCATCATAGAATGCTGTAGCACTCGTTGGGTACCTAAGTGAATCCAAAGCACGCCAGATTGGACTATCTCTTGGATTCTCATAATTACCCTTCTGCGTAAGGGGTAGTAGTTCTCGATAGGCGTCATTAAAGACGATGATACTTACAGTGTCTTGGGGATTGACTTGGCTGTGAAGGATCTCTTTTGCGCCTTCCACAGCAGCGCGTATTCGGTTTTGTGCTTGCATACTACCAGAGTAGTCAATTACGAAAACAACACTCTTCTTGAACTGCATTTTTCTTCTCAGCAACTCAGCGTCTCTTCGGACATCGTGACTTTGTTTATCCAATTGATCAAGAACGTCTGCAAGCTTCTGCATTGCAAGGACAACGAGTGGATACTCCTCAACTCGATTACCAAGATCTATTGCCTCTTCTAAGGCATCTTCAGCTTTTTTCCACTTCTGTTGTTCTTCGAAGAACTCTCCCATATGATATTGAATATATGCTAAGGTTCGATCATTCTTGTCTTGCTTTGCGACAGTACGTGCCTCTTCAAATCTAGATTGAGCTTGACTGAATCGGCCTTGTTTTGTCATTATCAATCCCATTGCGTCATAACGTCTTGCTAAACCTCTAGTATTTCGTAGAATCGTATCTATAGCTTCCGCATCCTCAAGATGTTTCAAGGCGTTATCATATCCGCCACGATCCATCTCAACAAGTGCCATATTATGATAGACCGATGCGACTCTCCTCATGGCATCTGCTTCTTCTTCACTATCTTTTTCCGCCTTATTGAGCATCGCATTTGCTAATTCAAGCGCATGCTCATAATAGTTCAAAGCGGTACCTGTATCCCCACGTTGTCGAAACACATTTCCAATATTGAGATACATTGTTTGAATACCTATGTCTACTCTGATTCTTTGACTGATTTCCAGCAGATTCATGTAGTTGGCTAAAGCTCTATTTAGATCTCCGCGAACGAATGCTTGATTTCCAAATCTACATGCTTCTTGGAAGCTCAAGAGCGCATCAACAGTAGTGCCGATCTCTTCATACAACGCTCCTGTTGCGCTTATGCTTCTCGTGAAGTCCTGCTTTGACATTTTATCTACAAGTCTGGTCATTTCCTGAATTGGTTCAACAACTGCCTGACCTCGTTTATAGGAGGCTACCGAGACAACTACTGCAACTCCTCCAAGAAGTGAAAAGAGAATAATCAAGAGAGTATTCGTAGTCCCAAGGACTTCAGCTAGCATTTCCTGAGCGGGTGCTACGATGTCCGAATCTGGGACAACCAGGACGAGAGTAAAACCGTCATCAGTGACATTCACGTGAGCTATGTGCCAGATTTCACCGTTCTTTGTAAAATTAGCAAGTCCAGATTCCTGTTCGAGTTGTTCATCTAACAGACTAGTAAATGCTGCAATTTCGTTTGTATTAGTTCCAAACTCAAGTTCTCCAATTGATGGGATATCTTCAATACCTGGATCCAAATCTTTGTGAGCAACCACGCCTCCATTACGATCTAATAAATACGCATACCCATTTGTGAGTACTTTGATATCATTTACCCTTGATGTGATTGTCGCCATGGTAAGGTCTGCTGAAACGACTCCAATCAAAGTTCCATCTGAGTAACGTACCGGTCTACCAATTGATAGCACCCAATCAGTGCTGGGATCATAGTTTGGTGTGAATGTGATACTATCATCATTTATCGCCGCTGCATTGAGATACCATGATTCAATGGTTGGGTCATAATCTTGGTCTGGTCCATACCAATCCATGAAATATCCGAGATTGTCGTACGGATAGTTCCTCATCAATCTGGTATCGCAGATTGCTGGATTGAATCCCATGTATAGCCAGATATAATCCTCATTAGCAGCATGTAGTGAACGAAATACATTATCCATGTTGCTGGTCTTTTCAATGAAATACTGGGTTGTGGGGCTCCAATCCCATGGATCGGATGGTGTCTGATAATCGTCAGGCGGCATATACCAACAACTGACATCAAATGAGATATCGTACGAGTCATAATCTGGGTCATACGTAAGTCTGTCAATTCCTGGGATTGTCATACCACTCTCAGCAAGCTCTGCATCAGGATCCCAGAAATAGGAATATTGTGACGTAGCATTGATATCATTATTGAATAGAGCTTCACAATACGCCTCCATTATATATACTCCATCAATATAGCTCTGCATTCTCTCATCTATGAACGCACTAACATCCTCTGATATCCTTTGAAGATTAGCAAGTTCCTCATTCTTCAATGCTGTTGCAGCTAAAGCAGCGTTATCATTTGAAACATTGAATATTGTAAAACTCGATAGTGTTGATATGGCAATAATAGGTATCAATGATACAGTCACGAAGATGATAATGATTCGTTTTGCTATTTTCATTCTCTTCTCTCTCCATTAATTGCGTGCTTTCTTCTATAACCATGATTTGAGTTCTTCATCGAGGTGTTTAGCGAATGCTTTCGGATCCTGTTTCTGATCAAGAGCAAAGACATTTCCAGATAGAACCCCCTGCACCAATCCCTCTCCAAGTAATATCAAAAGAGTCCTTCGAAGTATTTTAGCAGAAATGCCGGTCTCTCTTTCCATTTTCATTACATCTATTGTCCGTTGATTACTTAGTAGTTCTGTCAGAGTCTTCCTTGCCTGAGATATATCACTGCTACTAATACCTTTGGGGATGTCAATCTTCTTTGATTCAGTGACAATGAAGAAACTGCGATCGAAATACCCATCTATGATTTGCTTTTTGATCATAGTCTGTAAACTTTTTCTGAGATTGTATGCTGCAGGTCTTGGCAATGTTCGACGCAGAATCCGATCAAGCTCTTTCAATTCAATCCGTTTATGTTTGGATGTAACTGATTCCAATGCTTCTCGAATAAACTCATCAAGTTGGTATTCATCTAGTATTTCTAGCACAGAACCGCATGACTCGCATCGTGGTGATTCAGGGGACGCTGGAGCTCCGCAATTGCCACACTTGATGACTCTTCTATATATCTCTGTCTTTGTAGATTCAATTTGTTGTAGGGTGATTTTTTCAGAATTTGGGACGGATACTGACTCTTGTGCAACCCAGAATTGCAAATTCCTATCACCAGTACTTACAACTAAGTAAGTAACATTGGAGATATCGTCAGGGACTCCTGTTGCCAATGCCTTAGGATTATCAGGTAATTCAATTGTAGATACCTGGTTTCCATCTATGTCCCATATTTTTAGGATTTCAGTATGGTCTCCTGTTATGAAGAATTTTCTTTTCCCGAATACCAGTATTCCAAAAACCGTTATCGACTCACCAAGTTTCAGTTCTTGAATCTGATATCCCGCTGCTGTGAGTATTCTCACGAAACCCTTTCTATCTGCGACTATGACCTCAAGTTCTGAATCATTAGTGATGTCTTCAAGCCAGACATCTGTTATTGTTTCATCGAATGTTCGACTGAATAATGCCTCTTTATCGTGATTCCACAGTACAACTCTCTTGTTCTGCATTGCAACAACAACTTCTGCTGCATCGTCACCATCAATATCCCGAGCGTCGCAAGATATGACCGTGCTCTCCAGATTTATATTCCAAATCGGCTTGCCTCGTTTGTCAATGATGAGTAGCCTTTTACCAACTCCACCCACCACCGCATCATCACCTTGGCCCTCGATATCTCCAACAGCGATGCAGCGAACTCTACTGGTCCATTTTCGCGAAGACCGAGGATTACCCCTTACGTCGAAAACACGAAGGGAGTCACCATAATCTAGAGTGTACACTTCTGTACTGGCGTCCTGAGCCTGCCGCACATAGATACTATATGCAATAGCAGAAATAGGCACCTTCGCGACTTGTTTCATCTTCACTGTAGATGTAGCACCATGTAGCTTAGCGAAATGTGGACATATAAGTACTTACTCGAAAATAAATTTAGAATTGGGATACGTCATGAAGGAATCAAAGATCGGATTTGTTTGGAGTGACATCTATCAGAAATATGATTTTGGTCAACGAAGACAGGATCATGATATCCGTTTTCGAACTGTGTTGGATGAAATAAGAAACTCTGGAATGTTGGATCTCTCTATTGTCGAAATTATGCCTCCTGACCTTCTATCTCTGGATCTCCTGAAACGAATCCATTCTACAGAATATATTCAATTCGTTAGAACTATCTCTGATACCGGTGTTGGTGATATTGATATTGATACTCCTGGATTTCACGGCATATTCGAATTTGGTCTATCGATATCTGGTGCACTTGTGACAGCAGTACGTGCAATCCATGAGGATCTAATCATCCACTCATTTTGTCCGACTGGTGGTTTCCACCACGCCAGTTATGGGAAAGGTGGTGGGTTTTGCATCTTCAATGATATAGCGGCAGCCGTATACGATTTGAAGGATAAAGGAT
>CAYWJO010000079.1:0-8431 GCA_964458565.1 uncultured archaeon
CTCTCACATTGTGCAATGACTTTGTGAGCATAATAAGGCGTGCAGCGATGTTTATGGCTCCGTTCCTATCTGCATTGGTCTTGTGTCCACACGAGGGACAATAGAAGTAGTTCTGCTTGGGTCGTTTGCCTTTTGAACCACACTTCCAGCACATGATGGATGTCCAGCCCTCAGAAACAACCCTGAATCGCGAATTTTTTCCTTTGACTTTCCACCCCATCTGAGCAAGATTATGCTGAAGACTTTGGGTAATCCGAGAGAACGCCCAAGAGTGAATCAAGCCTCTATACCTATTACCCTTGTAATTTCCTCGATGAGCAATATTCCTGATATACTTGAGTCTACCAAGGGATACATAGAGAGTGTATTTCTCAGATAGTGTTTTGATGTAGTCAACAAGCTCTCTCACAAGAACACGATCATATGATTGAGAAATTCTCTCTCTCTTCCCTCTTAGTTTTCTAAGCTTTATGGCTAATTTTCCGAATTTCTTTCCGATATTCTCACGAGTGTGCATCTCATGTTGAAGTTCAGCGACCAATCCATCATATTTTCTCAAGATATCTCGCTTGTCTTTTTGGACAAAATATCGAGTTTCACGAACTCTAGTTGGTGTAGCCAGGGTTGTACATGCCGCCTTGTCGATTCCAAGATCTATCCCAAGAACAGCAGGAGGTAATTCACAATCCTTCAATTCTGGAACATCGACTCTAATCGCAAACGTAACCCACCATTTTCTGTATCTATCGATAAAAATCTGTAGAGCTTTGGCCTCTCCTCTTTTAATCTGGTTGATATGGAAAGGGGACATCTTGAGAGGTATTAGCAACCTATCATGTACTCTTCTCCCTTCAGGAGCGGAGTCAAGCGAGTCCCTAAGATTCAACCACCACCTAGTGATGGCTTTATCATGATTGACAATAGAGAACCTATATGAAAATACCCAACGTGGTATTCTTCTCGTACCATCTACCGCACAAGGTCGTGATACTCTGTTACCTCGCTTCCTACGTAGTTCAAGATAGCTCTCGTACATAGATACCGCTGTCTTTCTACATTCCGTAAGTTCATTTAGTGAAGTACGTGGAAATCTCTCCTTCATGTCGTGAGGGACTGACAAACGTTGACTGTAACCTTTTTTCACCTTCAAGGCGGTCAACGTTAGCTTGTCAAGTTCTCCGTCATTGATTTTATTCCTATTACGACCTGTCAACAACTCGTCTTCGTGTTGTTCAATAATTCCAAGATAGGAACGGATGATACGGGTGTCCCGACCGACAATCTGTCTGAGTCTTTGCCTAGACTTCTTTGTCATGGATTCCCAGTTGATAGGAATCTTGACCGCGATTGTCACGCCTTTGGAACGACCCATCTTCATCGCCTACGATTTATAAACTTCTGACCTGTTTCAGTCAGTTGAGTTCACTCCCCTTCTTGTTCTGAGGGAGAGTAATAATCTCGTAGTTTTGTATGTATAACGATTTATAAACTTATTAAGCAGAATTGATTTTAGGGCATTAATAGGGCCTTATTCTTTAAAATAAATTCTATTATTACTTATTTTATATGTCGTTTTACTCCATATTTACTTATAAATAAAAAGGGAGTAATATGTGTGAAAAGAGATGGGAAGAAGGGCGCAAGAGGTCCATCCCAATGTCATCCTATCAAGAGCAATCTATTCTGGACTCTCTGGTCTCGTCCGCTTGGCACGTATGAAGCGACATAGGAAGATTCGAAGATATGTCCAATCAATAGAGAAGAATTGGCGGGAAGCGAGAGAAGAATATGAGAAGAACAAAAAGATAGATCCCTATGATTTCTCAGCAATCAAGAATGCTGAAGCAAATATACGACAGTCATTTCTAAGAATTCTCTGGTTAACGACCAAGAGATTTGGTAATAATGAATTCAAGAGGGTATACAAGTGGACTGAAGGAACGGTTGGACCACTCAACGCTCTACTGAACTACGCTGGTGCTCGCCTGCGAGATATTGCTGTCAAATATAGTCTGCCAAATCCAGAATTCTATCAGATAAGGAAGTACTCCGACGAGGTAATGAAGATATTCCCAAAGAGTGTAGCGGAGAAGCTTCCAGAAGATGATGCTATCGAGATTTATTGGAAAGCAGGGTACAAGGGAAATCGGAAAGCTCCAAGAATTCTCTTGAGTCACCCCACACTGCCTTCGATGGACTTTGTAGACATCATAAGACCACATCTTGTTGTTCTCTGCGGAGAATGCTTTATGCACAGTGTACCAAGGACTGAGTCACATCGCTACATCAGACTTCTCATTCATAGACTCAGACGATTCTTGGATTGGTTCTACACAGAGGGGAAATATGGTGAACCAAATTTCGAAAAAGGTGCCTATCAAGAATTACGAGCAATCATATCAGAAATTCGCACAATCCACTCCAAGCGTGTTGGAAGACGAAAGTCAATAACACGAGAACTTCAGGATGAGATTCCTGAACTTACCATAAAGTCATTCAAGACAAAAACCGTTCAGATGTTGCAACAATCCAACAATGAAACTGAGAAAGAGCAACTTACTAGAACTCTCGACCTTATTGAACAGGAAGTCATTGTGGATCGGGATATTGAGAAAC
Organism: uncultured archaeon; assembly: GCA_964458565.1. Taxonomy (GTDB): domain Archaea; phylum Asgardarchaeota; class Thorarchaeia; order Thorarchaeales; family Thorarchaeaceae; genus CAYWJO01. The sequence continues at coordinate 2,617 of CAYWJO010000079.1, forward strand.
TCAACGAACAATTTCGAACTCATCGATTCAAAGAGGGGAATTCTTGGCATCGTATCTTATTATCAAATCTCCATCATCCATTTTCGCTGAAGCAGGTGGTCTTTGCTGGTGACAAGATGTTGGATGCACCCTCTTCATTACTGATTGTCGGTGAACTGCCTATTTCTAATAGATCGGGGCAGATTGACCTTACAATATTCATGCGCAGAGAATTATCCGGTCGCTCTATCTACACACCGATAATGATTCTTGAACTCAAGACCAAGACAGCCTTTGATTTCAATCTCTATGGTGTTCGTTCGAGAAACAAAAAGAAGAGGGAATATGTTCCTTCATTTTATGTCTGGAAACGAGCTCTGACTGAGATAGAATGGAATGGTGTGTTTTCTGAGGGTATCGGTCAAAAGACAGAACAGCAGCTGAATGCCTATGAAGACTCACTTCTACGAGAGTATAAACAGATAGCTAGTTTTGATCCCAGTCCACCTCAATCTCTCTGGAAGGGTGTAATAGTTATCGACACGGATCAAGAGTATTCGGAGGTTTTTGATGCATTCCAAGATCTCCTGGAAAATCTCAAAATGAAACTATCTAGTGGTGTCATTGACGCATCCGCTCATGAGCAATATGCAATGACTCATCAATATTCACAAGAAACTCTACACATCGCCTTACTTTTGACACAATCATCAGGACCAATAGAGCTCCTCAGCAAAGGAAGAAGAGGAGAACCTCTTGATGAGAATCCTTTCTTACTGCGGATTCCTGATGAAAGAAATCTCACAGTCTATGTTTCAATACCTTCACCAACATCCTCTGGAAAAGCAGCAGCATGGATTTCTAAGAACTGGCATATTGTAAACCACATCATGGAATATTGTTCATTGTCTGATGAATCCAAACATGTTTACTGGATTGATTTGTTGGAGGATTTTCAGAACGAGTTGATGGTTAAGAGAAGATTCGAACTTAATCGAATGCTGAAGGAAAATCGTATCAACGAGGACTTCCATACAGAACTAGACACTTTTCTTACAGACATTAATTTCATTCATCTGGGCACTGAGCTTGATCAGCTCTTGTCTGGTGATAATGCAGGACTGGAGGGAATATCAAAACAACTCAAATCAATTTTCTCAGATTTTTCTACTGAGGAGAGTGTAATAGTTGTTGATGGATGGTCACAGATTTGTAACCTATTTCCGAATAGCCAAGCACACATCGTCAATGTAATGGAAACCATAATTCTGAAGTCACTTCCACAAATCAATGCAGAAATCATCTGGGTAGACGATGGAACCAATCACACTCAAATGAATCTACACTTTCAATGCAGATGCATCTACCCATTGCCACATGTCTCTGCAAGACGAACTCATCTGGATGAGGTGATCTACAATGCTCCACTGAATCCTCGTGTGTTTGGTTGGCAAGCTCCTATAATAGAAGATGTCAGGATGATTATCCAAGACACACCGACCAACATACAACCTTGGACGCAACCTATCCATGTACCACATCTAAAGGGTTTCAGCAGACTATATCGAGGCGCTTCGAAGAGAGATGGGGTTGTTTCAGTAAAGGATGTTTATGGAGAAGTCAAAACTGACCGACCAATGTATGGAAGTGGAATCACGCTCTCAAGTGTATATCCCAATATAACATCGTTTACCAGTGAAACTGCTGAACGTGTCAAGATTAAAGCTCAGACACTTATTCCAAGCGTTCTTCGTTATCGAGAATCAGCAATTGATGAAGATAACATAGTTGGTGATAGTAGCAGTGCTGTTAGTAATCTGCGATATCAACTTACTCCACAAACTGGAGTCATAGTAAATTCGAATACTCAAGATAGATTGCACCTTTGTCCAGAAAATTCGCCACCACATCCACCGCATTCGCATTCGAGTTATGCATCTGCAGACAAAATAAAGCGTGCATGGAAGTATGACACAAATCTCATAAAGATTAGAGAAGAAGAACAAAAACCTGAACAATTCGTGGTGACTAGGCCAACATTAGTTCAAGTTACTTCACCATCGCACATTGATTCCGAAGAGATAAGAAAACGGGAGCTAGAACGACTTATTGCGGCATGTAACTATATTCAACGGAGGAAGCGAATACAAAGAAGTCTTCGTCAGTGCTGTGAAGAAATCTCAGATTGGTGTAGTCAATTTTTGGATGAAACAATTGATGTAGAAGCTTTCGAGAGGATAATGAAAGGTGTTTCTAAGATTATATCTAAGGATGCACAGAGAGATGTCCTGTGGAATCAACTAAAACCACTGAGTTTAGAATTGACTGATATGCTAACATATGAGACCAGATCAACTCTAGAAGAAATTATGTTAAAAAATCCAAATATTCTTCTTCTATACGGCAACAACCTGTTTCTTGCAGTGTTAGGAGCACTAGATGAATCTTTCAGCAGAATAGAATCAGACAATGGAATTGCTCTCATGAACTCAGTTGTTGAATGGGTACTCTATCAGATTGGATTTGACAGAGATGATGAGTTAATCAAAAGCAAGTACGATTTTCGGGCAATTTATTCCAACCTATTAACAAGAGCTAAGAATCTTCCGGAACAGATTGAACAAGAATTATATTTCGACTGGACACAAGACAAGTGGAAAATTGAGTATCAGTTTTCGAAGAATGCACTAATAGGTATGATAGTGTCCATGAGTACTTTGAAACCTTGGATGAATTGGTATTTCATTATTGAAATCGATACTGCATATTCAATAGAGGATCATATGACTGCATTCATTGATGCAGTAGGATCTGTTATCCCCTTGGTATATCTTGATGGATTCGAAGAAACTGTCCACCTTGTAAGAACTGAATTTAGTGAACCCATTCAGGAACATACATCCTCTTATGACGAAGAAATATTATCCAGTGATAATGAATACGAATTGATTGAAGTTACTCAAGAATCAAGTAGAGCGTCGTATCACATTAGTGTAGTACTTGACAGTAAAACTGGTCAAAGGATGAAGCTAGAATTATTCGAGCTTGAAAAACCAGTAAAAAGATTGCTAGTTGAAGTGGATGTTCTAGAAGAAATAATTTATGAAAAATTATCAAATCTCAATCTTGGAGATAATGTACTAGATGAGATTACTCAGAGGTGCTTATCACTATTTGAATTACTCAATATGAAATTATGATAAAATACAATCGTTTCCTGTTTGTTTCAGTTGTTAAATTAAAAATTAGAAGAGCTGCCTGAATAGATAATTGAGAAAGAACTACCATCGTGGATTAAAAAGAAACTATCATTCACCTAGGAGAACTAGGAAATCATCTCACATAGAGAATGTGGTGGGAAAGCCATATGCTAGTGAGAATCAGTTTCCTCTGCGCACGTAGGAGGATGTCAGAACCTATCCTTCTTACGATAATCAAAATGCTTATTATTTAGATGAATAATATATCATATTAAACCATTTTGTGTAATAAATGAGGGTTTAATGTGAAAGCAGACTATCCAATTATTGGAATCCTTTTCATGATGTTACTGATTACACCTGTCACTGCCTCGGGGGATATTATTGCGTTAGATGATACAGATGTTGTTTTAATTAGTAGCAATTCAACTTTAGGTGTTACTACTCCTATACATAGATGGCCAGATATTGATAGATATCCACCCCCTCTTTCTGTAGCGAATGAATCAATAATCTTCCCAGAACATTCGATTGATTCTCAATCAAATCCTGCTTCTGAGAAAGCTATAAATCTGGAGTCTACTGACACGTTTTTCAGAGAGAAATTTACCCCTGGAGAATATTTTCCTGATGTGTCTATCGCACGTATAACAAAGAATGTTTGGATTGATAACCCTACTGGAACAGAAATTGAAGTATGTCTAGACTTCACAGTGTCAAATCCAGACGAGAAATACCCTAGGATGTTTAGAGTTTATATGGATGGCTACATGATATATGAAGTACAGGACCAAACAACGAGTCATGATGGTGTAATTTCACCCCTTGTTATACCTGATGGACTCCACGAGTTTGTATTTGAGGTGCGTCATGGTGCCTATGGAAAGGGCTGGACTCTTGAAAGAGCTGAAATCTCTGGCTTCTATGATCCAGATGTGTGTATTTCTGCTGAATTATCGAAGGACGAGTTATTTCCACTTGTGGGGGTAGCCACGATAACAGAGTATGTGTATGTAAACGATATATTTGATGATTATGATGAGAAATTGCACATAGCTGTTCATTCATCCGAATATACATCTAGACGACTTACTGTTAGGATTAATGGCATCGAGGTATATACTAGAATAATTGCACTTATGTATGAAGTGACAATCGATGTTTCTAACTATCTATTAGATGAAGCTTTGTATGAAATCACTGTAGAAGTAAAATGGGCTTCACACTCTCAATGGATATTAGATTATCTTGCATTGGAACGTACAGAAGCAAAATCTTGTCCGTATAGCGAAACTCTTGGGATTTCTATGTCGTGGACACCTGATAGTGCTTATATACAGGATATGATTGCTGGTTTGGAAAATTTTGTAGACATGCTGTATGGCGCGACAGAAGAACAATTGATAATCACTAAAATTGAGATTTATTACAATGAGGTAATGGATCGTACTCAGCCATCAACTTGGCCAGCTCATACAAACATATATGTTGACCATACTTATCACGATAATCCGAAAGCATATATTAATTCTCAGAAAATGTTTTTTTCTAAGGATCATGGTCCTTGGGAAACACATTATCACGCCATAACTCATGAGTTTGCTCATGCATTCTTTGGAGTACGAGACGAATATGAATTCAATAATGGCATTCTTGTTGCTGAATGCGCTCCTTTGCCATGGCTTGATTATAGTATAATGGATTTAGTTACATATTGGTCAAAGCCTGAATTTTGTGTAAGAACCAACCATGATCCAGATAAAGACACAAAACAGGAAGCTGTATTGCATCAATCGTGTTGGGAAACAATTGTGGGGGCGTATCCTGAGATGTATGAACCATACAATACGATCTCTGCTTTGACAATTGAAGTTGCATCATCATTCTGTATTATAATCCATCCGTAGCAGGATTAGTTACTTTCCCGGACCTATATTTCCTAATGACTATGATTGGGATACAGATTATCGCAACACCAGACACTACAATGATTCCTATACTGGTGAGGTCATAGGGTCGCCAGACGAGATAACCAAAGTCTACAGTCATATTTGGAGACTCACTCCAGTTTCCCAATGTGTCATTTGCGAAGAATTTCAGGTGAAATGTACCTGTTTTAGGAGCTGGCCACGTTAGATTACCTAAATATCTTCCATATGTAACATTACCCTCAATCCTCACAGTAGTTCTATTAATCCAATAATCAGTACCTGCCCAATTAAAACGAAACAATACATTGTCAATACCATCCGAATCATTCACCCATACAGTCCAATCAAAGTGCTCTTCGGTCTGTCCAGAATATGTTCCATCCTCTGCAATTGTATTATTCCAGATTGGATCCCAACCAATTGTTGGTCCCCCTATCTGAGCTTGTGAAAATATGATATTCTCATAAATCGAAGGATTATTTGTATTTCCACAGAAGGGGAAGAGTACCATAATAATAATTAGAAACCTAGTCTTTTTCGTAATTGATCTCATAATACACCTAGCTCCATCTCATACGGCTCATAAGTTCTTTTAACATTATTCTATTTTTTATCAAAGGTATAATGAATGAATTCCATTCATGGGAAGATAAAAGAATCAAATCACTTATTCAAACGCTATTGCCACTAAGCCACCGAGGCACT
>CAYWJO010000080.1:0-8001 GCA_964458565.1 uncultured archaeon
TTGTCATCATTGTTGGGATAATAACATTGAGTGTCAATGTTGGAATGATGATTACTCTTGGAATCGTCGGAGGTTCTCCAGTAGCAATAAGTATTGGTGTTGGTTCATTCTTCTTAGTAGTAATGAACATAGTCATAATCGATATTGCAGCGATTATCATGTTTCGTATTAAACGCCTAACTCCAATTGCAGACAAATCTGCAACATGGACCGCTGTAACACAATTCACCGAGCTAAAGAGTTCAGATATGTACCACACAGGAACTGCAGAAAAACCAGGTACAGAATCTGAAGAAGTGCTTGCCACCTTCACACCAGCTCCTTCGTCGCAAGGTCCCCCTGTGAAGGATAATGAGAAACCGAATGGTTCAGGAAATGATGGTACGAAACCTGGGTGACACCACTGTATTACAAAGTTATAGATAAGAATGGTTAACTTTCTTATCTGGTGTTTTGACAATGAACTATGCTAAGGGATTGAAGAATAAACTCTTCAAGGGTCTTACTGAACGTGATATTTTGTGCTGGGAAGAAGAGAAGATGCGCCACCAGCGCAAAGTAGGACATAAAATCACAGATTTAGATTTCCTCCGCCATTTGATGATGACTGCCTCAAGGCCTGTTATATCAGGAAAAGATGGTGTGTCAACAGGATTCATTACTGGTACTGGACCCGTCTACGACAAGAACGATACATTACTAGAAAGATATCGAACTCATCATTTTACTGAAAAAATCATCCGATCTGATTCTGGAAATGATGATCCAGAGGAAACTGCTAGATAAGGATACACACGCATTAACAGATATAAGGATATTACGAAGCTCGATTCCTTCGAATATTGGTGAATCCATATTGAATAAAAATAGAAGTATCTTGATTGCCCTCTTTTTTATACTACTCATACCTGGAGTAAATGCTCAGAATACTCACAATCTTGAATGGGTTCTAGTTGAAGACCAAGAGATACGGTATCAAGTAACACAGAGATTAGAATCATATCTCAATGTAACTACCAGCGAATACAAGCGAATTTTCATCGTCATTATATCCATAAATGATCTTCCAGAAATTCCTAATTCTGTTGTTTCACTCAATGATATTCCATATGCTGATTTATCTGTAAAATACGAAAACGGTACTGCATACAACGATGCATTGATACCCATTCCGATATACACTCCGCTACTTCTTCCTATAGGTAACTGGTCGTTACTAAACGATATATATACAGATTCACTTGAATCCATGATACCTGACATCTCAATAACTGATAGTGTAGAAGAATGGAGTTATACCTATCTCATTAATGAATATGATTCAGGTTCAGAAATTGAGATTAGATATTCGAAATCTTTAGGACTTCTAACTTGCCTTAGAGTAATACTTGTCTTAGAGGATATGGGCGAGATAGAATGGATTCTTGAGAGAGTAGATTCCATTGATCTCCTAGCAATTGGTGTGGTCAGTTCTGCAATAGGGCTATCTTTAGTTGCCATTCTTGTTATATGGAAACGAAAACATGTAATTACTACCTAGAAGATCAAATTTTTCACCTAATGAAATCCTTTTATACTCTGTAACCAAATAGTCCCTAGTGCTTATAATGATATTAACTACTAATGATGAAATTGGTCCTGCTTGGCTTGATAGCAATAAGATTGGTTTCTGGGAGCCAGACGATCTTTACTTAGAGTGGATGACCTTTCTCTATACACTATGGGATAATATTGAATATTTATAGGGTAACAAAAAAAGAAGAATGTGAGTGATGAGCTTGTCTAAGACGGAACCAGAGGATATTGACAAGGTTTTCAAAGCACTTGGCCATATCACACGCAGACGCATACTTAGATTATTGGCTCAACATCCCCGTTATCCATACGAATTGAGCAAGATATTAGATCTTAATCGACGTGTTGTACTCAAACATCTTGATGCTTTGCAAGAGGCTGGATTAGTTGAAGTTGAACCAGGGGCAAGTGATCTAGGTCCTGACAGAACATACTACAAGCTAAATGTCCGAATTGGACTATCAACAACAATTTTGCCTAATACATTTGCAGTTCGAATGTCGCAAATTGGTGGATCACATATCTTGGCGATTCCGCGTGGATTTGTTGTTCCAGATGCTAGTCCTGATGTTAAAGCTGTAAAAGGACTTCTGAGTGAGCTAAATAGGGTCAATACGAAACTTAAATCAATAGATGAGGAACGAGCAAGATTCGCATCATTGAGAAGTAGAATTATCCAGAAAATCGAAGATATAATGACTGAATGCAACTGGGATGCTGAAAGTTGCCAAAGAGTTAGAAGCTTACTTGATCCTACATCTACTCAGAGAAATGATAAACATACCACAATCGAAGATGAATGGTCTGAAGCGCTGAAGGAAGCATTAAAGCTTCTTGAACAGCTTCTCCAGAATAGATAATTAGGTTTTAAAATTCTACCAATTTAGAGCGATATGCCAGTCTGATTTCTTCTTACTTGACATTTGAGGAACGTATTCGATGGGGTTGTACGGAAGTTCTACCCCTTTTGCTTTCTTTACTGTCAAGTAATGTCTTCCCATGGATGTTGTGAGTGTGATTATGCCCTGTGCAAGAGAGAATAACTGATTCATTGTGACTGAATCCGCTGTTTCTGCATGAATGAGATAGAATTCAATGGAACCCGTCTTAATGCTTTCTTCTACACTTTCCTTAAAGAACTGAACTACATCACGAGCGGAAAAATCGATTAACAGAGGTGTGAGCCCCTCAAAAGTAATAATATTGGGTCCAATCTCATTCCTGAGTGCTCTCATTCTGATATTGATTTCATGCAAGTGGGGTGAACACACATGTTGTCCAAAGGTTTCTTGACCATACGAGACCTCTAAAATTTGAAAACATCCACCTTGCAGCTCAGCCATATCTGCCATTAATTCTCGATTACGAGCTTCTGTTACAACTTCGAGAACCGTAAGTCCTACTTCCATCGATTGTTTAATGATTGTTGTCATGAATAGGTCATAATGCGTATCCTGTGATGCCATAACTAAAAATACGTAACCTTGAGGGGGTTTCGTAAGAAGACTATCTATAATATTGCTATAGGTTTTCGATGTCTTCACATGGTCACTCAAGGAGATTCACCCCTAATCTAGAATCTTTAGATGTTTTTTGATAGTTGCAACAAGTGCTCGACCTGAGAATGGTTTAATGATATATTCATCAGCGCCCGCTTCTTGACCCATCTCTACATCTTTGCTTAAACCTTTGGCTGTGAACAGAAGTATCGGAATTCCAACCATTGATTCATTATTCTTTAGTGTTTTACATACCTCAAAACCGTCAATCTTTGGCAGCATAACATCGAGAAGAATGAGATCTGGTTTTTCTTCTAAAGCAATATCAATTGCTTTCTGGCCATCGTGAGCTATGATAACTGAAAACCCATGTCGCTCTAAGAAAGCTTTAGCTAATTCAGTTGTAACGACCTCATCATCTACAACAAGTATTGTCTTCGATGCTTCTGAGTCTATGTTCGTGCTCATGTTGTATACCTCATACGATTGGCATTAGTTCATAATCAAGATAGCCTCTGGAAAGTATCGGTCTAACAGCAAGGAAATTTGTTCTTGGATTTACTCCGTACATACTAAGTACACCATTTATTTCCTGCACGCGAAGGTGTTGAATGGGTGATAAAGAATCACTTTTGATATCTTGTTGACGGCTCAGAATAGCTACTGCAGCTCGATTCTTTGGGGGAAGTGCAGCCGATATCTCAGCCATCATACCCTTAACAATTGATGGACCGTATTTATTTTCAAGAGTATCAATAGCAAATAGCTCTGTAATCTCACACTTAAAATCCCTCTCAAGTTTATCGGATTCATATCTGATTTCTTGTATAGTTTTCCAAGGATCGTCATCGATACTACGTACCATGGTGTCTTTTCCTAAAGCATGTCGTCCGAAAAATACAATCTGATTGGTCACGATAGACTTATCGACGAAGTGACTAAGGCTATCAATGAATCTTTCATGTGACCAACCTTCGGGTAATAAGATAATTGCAGGTCTTCCAAGGAGCAGATGGTTAGAGATAAACGGGATGTATATCGTTTCAAGAAAAGGTGCAGCTAAGTTATCAACTTCAACGAGGTTCAACCCCCCTCTTTGAAAACCTCCTCCTGTTAACTCATCAAGACTCTTATTCCCGGTTGAAACACGTTTTTCAGCGGGATCCATAAGAGGATCTCGTTCGATAGTAATTGCAGGATATTGATGTATGTACCAAGGTATGTAAGTGAATCGACCCTGTGATAACGTGAACAAATAGGTATCCTGTATTAATGGAAACGAACGCATCTTTTCGATGATCAGCTCTCGGTACATTCGATTTTCTATTCGTTTCTTTTGAAGAGTTACAATCGAATCTGACGAATGGTTGAGACCAAGTTCTTCTTTTGGTGTCATTCCAATTTCAGTTACAAGAACTGTTTTTTTTCCTTCACGTCTCGTTGCTGCGAGAATAGATTGCTGGATCAGATAGCGATCTGCGACGTTAATTGGTTGGAGGAAGTCTGTCCATGAGTCAATGATTAGTATTTGAGACGTTATATCCTCATTAGGTTTCGAACAAAGATATGATAGTTGTTGACTCAATGTTGTTTCTGAATCAGGAATTCCATCAATCTTTCTCCAAAAGTGTACTGCGGTGTGGCGAGTCTTCCAAAGCGGTATGGTTTCCTTTAATCGCGAGTTCAATCCGTTTGAGTTCTCAGAATCTGTTACAATCATGTATGAATCTGGAAAACTCTTCATGATTTCTTGAACAAAGAGTGATTTACCAGTACCAGCTTGCCCAGTTACCCCTAATACATAGCCTATTTCTGATTCAAGGGCATCTCTAATGTTTAGAGGAATGGCACCATCAGCACTCATCTCTGGTCACCACGGTCCGTCAGCTCTGTTTCTTCTATCCTTTATTAACATGTGTTGTTTGCATAAATCTGAATCTGGAAGGTTATTACGTTCACAATCATCAGATTATATCTCATAAACAATGAAATAAAGGTGATGGCATTATTAAGCCATAAGGTTGCTCAGGAACTCAATGAAGAAGGGACATAACGACCCTTGCCAGAAGAGATTTCCGAAACACTCTTTCTGTAAATTCCTTCTCTCTACCCTACATTCGTAGTTCTTTTCTGCATCGTAGAAAATACATATTCTACTCTGTATATCGCTATTTTCAAAAATTCTTTGGCGAATAGTCGTCATATGGGTTGAATCAGTTGCATTTTTCCATATATCACTTGGTCCCAATGTTTGTTGAATTTTTTTGACTAGTTGAATATCCGGTTTAGATTTCATTTCCCAAAGTGTTATCAATTCACTAATTTCAGCATTGAAAGCCATGAGTGGATAAACAACTTCAATTGCTAATTCTTTCGCTCGATTATAATAATCCAATGCTTCTGTGTATTTCTGCGAAAGATAACATGCGTCTCCCACTAGAAACAATGCAAGAGTTAGAAGTGCTTTTTGACCCGATAATTCGCCTATTTCAATGACTTCTTGATATAATGAAATTGCTTCCTCGACATTTCCTCTTCTTAGCTCAATGTCCCCAAGATTGGTTTTTGTAGTTGCAATTCCTTTAACATACTCTGCTTCTTGGCTTATTTCTAGTGCCCTAAGGTTATAGCGTTCCATATTATCCAATTGACCAAGAACTCTATCGATTTCTCCAACATTGATTAAAGTATTAGCTAGTCCAATTTGGTTGTTCAGCTGATGTTGAACTAGCATAATGTCTTCAAATTGATCTCTGGCGTCCTGTAAGAGACCATTGTCAAGAAAAATCACACCAATGAGATTTCCGGCCATTGCGAGTCCTTGAAGATATCCCATTCTTTCGTAATTTCCCATTGCAGATTTTAATAAATCAAGAGCTCTATCAAGCTCAGAGAATTCCTGAAGGGTTTTTGCTCTATAATATTGACTGTCTGCCAAAGCTAAATGATGCCTTAGTAGTTCCGCTGTATCTTCAGCTGAATCAAGGCGAATGAGTGCTTCGTCACGAGATTGAGCTAAACCTGAAATATACGCCATGATAATTCGAGGTCTGAGTAGTGCTGCCTGAACACTCGTTCTAATATCCTCATCTTTCATAGTTATTTTAGTCACTCTTTCAATGCTATCACTTGCAACATTCAAAGCATGTTCAGCATACCCCAAGTCAATCAAAATGCATGCTAATTCACCTGCTAATTCAGCGTAAACTATGTATTCTTTTGATTGCCACGCTTGATTAACATAATTCCTGAGATTGTTGATCCATCTTGGATTGAGGCTTTGTCTGCAATAAGCTGCTGCTGCATACCCTCTACATGAGATGATATTGGTCTGCTTTGCTAATTCTTGATTCAGATTATACATGCCTCTCAGAAAACAAGCTTTAGCGCAAATTGAGCGGAATGCAGCACTAGGATTCTCGAATACTCGTTCTCTTAGCATTCTGATAACAACATCTGTAAATTCCAAAAAGGGATGTTTATTTTTCTTTGATTCAACCAATATTTCTTTTCTAATTATCTCAAGTTCAGTGTCCTCTAAGCCATGTACGTACATACTAAACTCAGGGATAATTGTGCTCTCCTTCAATTCAAATCCGTCGCTTTACATATGATTCTGGTGAATTATGACTACAAATTACAGGAGATTCATCAACTTGTCCCTTTTAGTGATTCTAATAAGTTTCTCCGCGTACTTTTCGAAACAAACTGATTAGACAAAGATTAAAACGCTAGGAAAAGTGGAGATGAAAGGGTGTGAGCTAAATGGGAAAGGATAGAATTAGTAGCGGAATACCTGGTCTAGACAAGCTACTTAATGGTGGGTATATGAAGGGACGCTCAATTCTTATTGCAGGAGGTCCTGGCACAGGGAAGAGTATCTTAACTTGGCATTTTTTGTTTGATGGCATTGTGAACAATGAAACTGCGGTTCTACTCTCATTAGATCAATCATCTGAGGTTGTTCTAAATGATATGGCTAATTTTGGTTGGGACCCAACAGAGGCGGTTGAAAAGAAATTTCTGTCAATTCTTAGTGGTACACTAAATCTGATTCCAAATGAGATAGGATTTGAGTATATGATATCATTTGATCATCCTTTGCTACGTGAACAACCTTTTACAATTCCGCGATTAGCAGAATTAGTTCGAAGCAGAGCTCAGGATATCAATGCAACACGAATCGTCATCGATGGTTTAGGACCATTACTAGAACTCGCAGGAAATCGATTTGAAATTCGCCAAATGGTATACTCCTTTGTAAGGGAATTAGCAAAGGACGAAAACACCTTACTTCTTACTCACGAACTTCGATCAAGTCCTACCGCTGGAAACGACGAGATGCCCTATTTTATTGCTGATGGTGTAATCAAGCTTGATATGGTCTATTCATCTGGAGATTTTGTGAGGACAATGCGCGTAGTAAAATTAAGAGGTACGAGTCATATTATGAGACCTATTATTTTCAAAATTTCTGACAATGGGATTGAAGCATTCCCTGATACTAAACTACCCGAATGATACTACCTCAGAATTGGAGCTACCTTTCTAATCATATCCAGTAAATCATATGTTGTGTAAGGCTTTTGGAGGTACGCTCTTGCACCTGTAGCCATAATTTTCTCACCAAGCCCTTCAACCAGCTCTGTTATCACAATTATCGCTGTTCGAACATCAAAATCCAGAATTTGTTCAATCATGCGTATCATTTCCTTTTCAGGTAACTGCATGTCAATTATGATAACATCTGGATTTTCTATTTCGCAAATCTCCATTAATTGTGATTTTTTATGAGCCTCCCCGACGACAATGTATCCTGTATCGGATACAGCTAATCTCATTAAACCAGATAGAAAAGGGACGTCATTAGCTAGAACAAGTGTCATATTTCTTGAGCTGTTCATTATCTTTCCCTGCCTTAGCGGGA
>CAYWJO010000081.1:0-7043 GCA_964458565.1 uncultured archaeon
AACCTGACATGCACGCTCAGCTCAACATCAACAAAGAAAAGGGGCAATACTATGTAATTGCTAATACACTTCTTGCTGATGCATTCTTTAAGATCTTCGCCGGAGTAATACATAGAGTAGGGGGTCCCCACTCATTCTCTGCGTTCATATCTGACACGAGGAAAGAGGATAACGGTAGATGCAGAACAACACTGACTATGCAAATAAAGACTGGCGAAGCTGAACGTCAGAAGAAACTCTTCGATCGATATACCACAGGTGAACAGTTCGGTGCAATCGAGTTTGAATACTCTCGAAGGTTAATTTCTCTTTACAATGGAACTTTATCTGTTGAGAGCGCTATAATTAATGACGATCAGATTCAGGTAATATTCGAGATTCTACTTAGAGTATAACATACCAATGATGAATCATTTACACCTGAATTAGATCTACTTTAAAGTAGGTATAAATTAGTGACGCAATACTTTGTTTAATTTGTATCAATGAATGCCATTCAATTATGCAAATCTTAGTCCTGAATGGAAGTCCGAGGAAGGAACGTGGAGCAACTCAGGCTGTTTTAACTCCAATGATTGAAGGAATGAGAGAAATAGGTGCAGATGTTGAACTTATTCATGTAAGCTCTTTGAACATAAAACCATGCAGAGGATGTTTCACATGTTGGACAACAACTCCTGGAAAATGTGTTCAAAGCGATGAGATGGATTCAGTCTTACCTAAAATAGATAATACCGATATCATTGTTCTAGCAACACCACTCTATGTAGATGGGATGACTAGTCAACTAAAGATGGTACTTGATCGATCTATCCCATTACTCAGTGGAAAGGTAGTAATCAAAGAAGGTCGATGTCGACATCCAAGAAGGAGTGAGTCAACGAATGGCAAGATTTTGCTAGTTTCGGTTAGTGGATTTGCAAAACTGGAAAACTTTGATCCCTTGGTTGCACATGTCAAAGCTTTAGCAAATAACGAAGATCGCAATTATGTAGGAGCAATACTGAGACCCTACGCCTGGGCTCTTGAACATGCACATAGGTTCGGTGTTGATATAGATGATATAATTAAAGCTTTGAAGAATGCAGGAAAGCAACTTGCTTCCAACGGTGAAATCAGTACCGAAATTCTTGCTAAAATTTCTCGTGAGTTCATTCCACACGAAATGGTTGCTGAACTCATAAGTTCACAATTTAGATAAAGCGCAGTAGGAATTATCCCATAGTTTTATAGATCTGCAAGATGATAATGTCCGCCTTTGTATTAAGCGGAAAAAAAGAGATTAGATGGGGTTGTACCCCATCATACACTAGAGCGTGGTTTCAAATATCTTGACGAATTCCGAGAACTGATCAATTCCTTTCTGCCAGAACTCCTCTTTGGTAATATCAAATCCAATCTCTGCTGCAAGCTCTCTTGGTGATTTGCTCGACCCCGCAGCTAAGAGACTCTTGAATTTAGGTGCAAAATCCTTACCTTGTTCCTTATAGAGCCTGTACATTGCATAGACGAACAGCTGAGCATAGACATATGGATAATTATAGTAGCGGTAGTTAGCCATGTAGAAATGAAGCTTCATGGTCCACCACCATTTCATCTCAGGTAACCATTCGACAGCATCTCCATACATCTTGTCCCGAGCGCTTACCCAGAGCTCGGAGATTTTCTCGCCGTCTAAGTATTTTCCTTTCTCAAGGGCTTCATACATCATTGTTTCAAACCAAACTCTTGTAGAAACCTGAAAGGCAGCTTCTCCAAATTCATCGAGTAATCCAGCAAGTATGGAACGTTTCGTGGCTTCATCTTTTACCTGTGCAAGCAGTTTATCTGCTAATAACAACTCGCCAAAGATGGAACCAGTTTCCGCAATACAACTACCTATTTCATAATTAGCGGGAACCTGTGCACGAGTACCAAGGTATGCATGAAGCGCATGGCCTAACTCATGAGCACTTGTAAAGACATCTCCTTGATTCCCATTAAAGCTCTGGAGGATATAGGCGGTCTTTCCTTTTTTCCATGTAGCGCAGAATGCACCAGATCTTTTACCATTTCTGATTTCTGCATCAATGTGGCGTTTCTCATACATCTCTTCCATCCACTGAGCGCTTTCTTCGTCAAAATCAGAATAGGCTTCGACAACAATATTACGAGATTCGTCCCAAGTGTATTTTATCTCAGGCATGTTTGGAAGGGGCGCAATGATGTCCCAGTTACCAAGAATGTCAGAACCCATTGCTTTTGCTTTCAATTTCAGGTATCGTTGATAGACATCTACATTTCGTTCTATTGTATGCATCAATGCATTGATTGTTTCTTCATCAACATCATTAGCGATGAAACTCTGAGTCATCGGTGATTCCCATCCTCTCAGCTTGCTCATTTGCATATGATCTGAAGAAACCGAACGTACTGCTGAAGCCCAGACAATGTGATCCTTACCTAGTCCTTCATAGACAACCTGATGCGCCTTTTTCCTTACCTTCCGATCTGGACTATGGTAGAGGCCAATGATCTCTCCATAAGGCATTGTCTTCAATTCGCCATCAATCTCGATTTCGAATGTTCGAGTTGCTAGCCAGTCACCTTGAAGTTGACTCCATGCACGAATTCCATTCTTATCTTTCATAATGGCAAGTTGCTCTTGTTCTTCTGACAACATATAGGGTATCTCTCTCTGAATTTTCTCTAGATAATGCTTGTATTCAGAAAGTTTTGGATCATCAATGATTTGAGGTTTCTTTGAAACCAGTTTCCCAAGTTCAATTGGTATAAATGCAATATGTTGATTGACCATCATACCTGCCTGTCGTGCAGTATCATTCAATCGTTTAGCTACCTCATGATTCATATCTGCAGAATAAGCCAGAAATGCATACATGAATGAGCCTTCGAATTCTAATTCAAGTTCATCGCTTTCCTCAAGCATTGCTAAAACTTGCTGAGCATTGTACCCCTCAATTTTCCCTCTATGCTTGGTTCGAAACAACTCTGCTGCTGTCACAGCTCCACTGAGGCGTTCAGCGATATAATCCGGATCATCAATCTCTACCAGTTGAGAGAGATTCCAACGCATATTCTCCACAGTCATTATAATCAACTATAGTGAATGCGATGGATATCGCCTTAATAGTGCTATGGAGTTGACATTATTTTGACTAATCAGTCAATAGTCTTCTTCGTTTGGAGAGTGAGCGATTCCTTTTCACAACCACAATTCCCATAATTATCACTGCAGATGCGAATATTCCAATCAGCAGCCCCACGTAAACTTGAGGAGTAGCTAAACTTGCTAGAATTAAAAAGGGTCCAATGAAACTTTCATTTGATGCAATTAAAAACTCTCTTTGAATGGTGGTATTTGAATATACACCTTGGACTGTAACACCAAAGTAACAGCGCTCCCCAGTCATACTACTAGACAAGGTGAAATCACCAGTATAGTTTATGTATTTCGAACCGGAGAGAGGTGTAGTAAACGTACGTGTTTTGGCATCTATCAATGAGAAGCCTGGACCGGTGGGATTCCTTGAATGGAGCGTGAGAAGCACATCAGTAACATTTACTGAAATTGTATCAGGATCATTAGGCTCAACGGAGAGAGATAATGTAACTGATTCGGTGAATGGACTATTCCATGGAGTATCAGCTGTTGCGCGTGCATATATTGTAACTCCATTTTCTGTAAATCTTGAAGTCGGAAAATCTACCGCTAACGAGGGGCTAATCAAGAATGAGATGATGATGATACTTAACAACAGCCGTTTCATTTGAAATCACTCATATTCAAGGCATGAGAATGCGCTTCTTAAGTTTACGAATCAAGCGAAAGATACCGAGATATCGAATCAGACAATTTCGTTCAACCAGTTTAGAACTTTCGTATATGCATCGATACGATTCTCAAGCTTCGCTAGTCCATGACCTTCATCCGAATATCTCAGCATCTGAACCTCTATTCCCTTTTCTTTCACCCTTTCGTATATTTGAATGGATTCAGATAGAGGGACTCGTTCATCGTTATCGCCTTGGATTATAAACAATGGTGCCTGTATACAGTCAACTTTGTGGATTGGGCTTATTCGTATCAGAGTATCCATATCATGTTCTAGACTTCCATATTCAGACTCACGAAGAGGTCGTCGCCATGATGCAGTGTTCTGGAGAAAAGTCACAAAATTTGAAATTCCAACAATATCAACCCCGGCTTTCCATATCTCCGGATGTTCGGTCATTGCCGATAAAACAGCAAATCCACCATAACTACCGCCATATATTATTAGACGATTCCCATCAATCTGTGGGTCATGTTTTTTGAGATGGTGGGCGATGTACTTAATATCCATGATGGAATCGAGTCGTTTTTCCAAATTGTCAAGATTCAGGTATGTCTTTCCATAGCCCATACTTCCACGGATGTTCGGAGTAATAACTGCAAACCCTGCCGACAGATAGAACTGTATAACAGGACTGAAACTCGGAACTATTTGTGACTCAGGACCCCCGTGGATAAGCATCAATCCAGGCCATCCTCCGTCAGGAATATCACCAGCTGGAATGTACCTGAAATAGGGTATACTCAATTGATCGAAGCTTTCGATTCGGTGAAGAGTGCAATCTCGAAAATCATCTAATTTTAAACCCATTGTATTAATTACTGCATTTTCCCACATGCTATGATTTGTGATGTCGTAAATCCAGACACTTACTGGTTTTGTTGGTGCACTCAGAGTTAAAGCAAGATACTTACCATCATGTGAAAGGGTCATTCCTCGCCCAAATGATCGTGCATCTCCATAAACCAAGGATCCTTTGTAGGGTAGTTCATAAGTTTCGAACTCATCTATTCCATCATGTTTGAAAATTCCACCATAAAGAGAAGCATATCCTTCTTCGTTGTTTACATAATAGGTTCTATCCGAATTCTCATTCCAAGTGACATCCTCTACCTCCCACTTCAAGGATTCCTCAATGGCAGGATATGTCTCGAAATCTGAATTCAGACTGAGAATAGCAAGTCTATTGTAGTTGGATGCATGGTCTGTGATTACGAGGAGTTTTTCTTGATTTAACCACCTTACTGCATTCCATCTAGTGGGTTTGCCTTCAGACAGAGGGGCAGTTAGATTTTCCATTCTGGACATTTCCAAATCAAAAAGAATTAGCTCTTGGTCAGCATTCCCCCGAATCTTTCGAAGAATTAGTGAATTTTTATCACCTGATTCTAGTTTGGCTACCATGATATCACTTTCAGGTTTGAGAATAAGTTCAGGTTCGTTTCTTCGGAGGGAAATTTTCCATCTGTATAAATCAAGACGTGATCGATCTTGGATATTTGCTATATAGTATAAGAAATCCTCTGAGTTGAAATTCACTCTATGTTTAACATCATGCTGGGAGGTCAACCAAGTCAATGAATCATCCTCTAGAACCCCAAATTGAAAATTCTCGTCACCACCACGGTCTCTTGTAAAGAGAATTGAACCATCAGAGAGATATCGAGGATCGGTGCATCTATCCGCTTCCGATGTTAACCGGATTGGAAAATACGGTATACCTTCACCCACGGTCACACGATATATCTGGTATTGACCTGTTACATCTGAAACGTAGGTTACTTTTTCACTATTTGGATGCCAATCAGCACCACCAGCGGTTTCTATAGACAAATATTTCTCAAGTTTAGTAGGAGGCTCCATGTCGATGGCAGTGGAAAAGCTCCTGTTTGAGTCTTTCTCTTTGCATCTATGGCGATACCAGTAGTACTATATATAAAAAAAAGGGGTACTAGAGATGAATATGGAAGTAGAGGTCAGAACGTTTCGCTTACGCGAACCTTAACCGGCTCGTCAAGTGATTTAGACCTCTTCTTCCACCTTCTCTAGTGATTCTATTTCTTTGTCAATGTGAGAGATATGATCCTCAAGCTGAGCTTTCAAAGCTTCTAGTTGTTTCACTTTAGCTACCGTGCTCATCTCATGTGGCGGACAGCACATCATCTTCATGACTCTTGGGAATGCCATACCTAGTCCATATCCTCTATAATGTGAATCACACATCTACCTCTTTTCACCTCCTTCGCGTTTTACGGTCTGTAGGCGTTTATTTACCCATTCAAGCTCTTTAGTCAGATATTCTCTATACTCTTTCAAGAAATCGAGGTGAATAGCATCACAAGCACCCGCTTCGCAATGTCGCTTGAGAGTTACTATTGCCATAGGACTACGAGATTTCATTGTATGATGAACGAGAATATCTTTCGTGCTTTCACCTGCAGAGGCGCTCAAGAATTGCCAGAAATTGTCGAAAACACGGAGTTCACCATCCAATCCTTTGTAAGCCTCACGCAGTATCTTTTGCCCTTTTGGTGTAAGCTTGTATTGAATGGCATCAGGTCGACCATCCTGAGAAACTTCAGTTCCTTCGATCAGGTCCTTCTCTTCCATACTTCTAAGAGCTGGATACAGAGTTCCACTTTGCACATTCCAACCTTCTCCAAGTCGCTCGCGAAAGAGCTGAAGTATTACATACCCGTGTGCCGGCTTTCTCTTTAGGGCAGCTAGCACTAACAATTGGATGGGACTTAGTCGCAATCCATCAGCTTTAAATCCGCTTCTTCCGCAGAACGCCATAGATAGACACCTACTTATGTAGACTACTTGTTATGTAGTATACATAATATGTAGGTATCTACATAGTATTTAAATATTCAGTTCAATTCACATGACTGAAATCCGGAGATAAAAATGAAAAAAATCTGAAAAAATCTTTTAAGATGACCCAATATGGTTTTACTAGGTCATATATAATTAGATACTGAGTACACTTAATTTTGATAAATTGATAATACCAACCGCAGGACTCGAAAGAACATGACCATACCCGCATGGTTTGAAAAACTTATGGAGAGGAATCTCCTTATTCAATATACATTCAAAGTTAGTCAAGAGTATCTGCGAAGACCAAGATGTATGCAATTGCGCTCAGGAGAGAAAACTGATTCAGGGCGCTGGAAAAATATCTACTACGCAGTGTTCTCTAAG
>CAYWJO010000082.1:0-6827 GCA_964458565.1 uncultured archaeon
TGGTCGGAGCGGGGAGATTTGAACTCCCAACCGATGGATCTACAGTCCATTGCTCTGCCAGATTGCTCAGAGTTCGCCAAAACGATGCTCTTTTGAGCTACGCTCCGCCAAGTCCGGATTTCCCACTAATATTGTTAAAAGGATTACTCTGTGGTTACTATCTCAAAAACAAAAAAAAGAACTATGATTTCCTAAATCTCCTTAGTTATAAAGGCAGACTCCTATATAATATATCAAATCTCTAATGGAAATGTTTTGAATTGAAAGAAACAGATGAAAAATTGAAGAAAGACATTGTTGACCAATTATATTGGGATAACAGAATTGATGTTTCAGAAATTAAAGTGGACGTTGACGATCATAGAGTCACTCTGACAGGGAGCGTTCCAAACTACGCTGCTTCTGAAGCAGCACTAATGACTGCTTGGGGAACAAAAGGTGTAGTTCAAGTCATGAATCACCTTGCAATAGAATACCCTACATCTCAAGATATACCCCCAGATCCTGAAATTAAATCGCGAATCAACAATGTTCTATCGTGGACCACGCTCCTATATGGACAAGACGTACGAGTGTCAGTAAAAGCAGGTGTTGTTGAATTAGAAGGCACTGTTGATGCATATTGGAAGAAAATCAAGGCACACGAATTAGTATCTCATGTCTTTGGAGTCGTTAAAGTCATTGATAACATTACTATTGTACCAGGAAGAGGTCTCAAGGACGAAGTCATTGCACGTGACATTATCTCAGCACTTGAACGAAGCAGTGTTGAGGCTGACCGAATTGATGTCAAGGTCAAAGATGGTATAATTACACTTATGGGCACAATACCAAATTGGTTCACTCGACAAATTATCACAAACTGCGTGCAGAATACTTTCGGTGTGCTCGAAATCAAAGACGAACTTGAAATTGGGTCATAATAAATTTCATTTCAAATCTTAGTGCTACCGCCATGGTGGCTTTTTTCTATAACCCAGTACTACCTCTGTAACACCCATTCTCAAAATCTCCGAGAGGTGTTCTTATACTATCAGAAATCAAACTAATACATGGCGGAAGTACTAATGCAACCTATTGAAACAAAGATAAAAACCGGTCTAAAGGAGAAGGGAGTAAAGTGCCAGTCAGTATACAAATTACCCGACTTGGATCAACTCCGCGTTCTATTATCGTTCAGTTCTCAGGATAGTCAAAAGTTGTCCATTAAGAAAATCAAGAACGTTTTGAATTCTCTCGGAATGGGTGAATTCAAAGTTCCCAATGAATTTCAGCGACTCAGTGCGTCATTTCTTCATCTAGAGGTGTCACTTGGAGCTCGTACAGAGCAATTAGTATCCCCTGATGCATGTTAGCAGATTTCGGAGCAATAATATAGTTCTCAGTTGTTACTGCTCCATGGGTGTTTTTTTACAATGGACCTGAAATTGAAAGATAGTTTAGTTCTTGTCACTGCTGCTTCAAAGGGACTTGGATTTAGTGTTGCTGAATCCTTGGTAGCCGAGGGTGCTAAAGTGATTATATGTGGTAGGACTGAGCAGTCGTTAAAAGATGCAGTGTCAAAGCTTGGTCCAAATGCAGAATATAGAGTCGCAGATGTGTCAAAATACGAGGATATCAAACAACTCTTTGCATCTATAGATCAGCTTGATGGACTATTTGTGAATGCAGGAGGTCCATCTCCGGGAACGTTCTCTGATTTGAGCGATACCGAATGGATAAACGCTTTCGAGCTTACACTTATGAGTGCAGTCCGATTGACTCGTGAGGCCTTGCCTTTGTTGAAGAGATCAAACCACCCCGCAATACTGTATAGTACTTCGATTTCAGTCAAACAACCGATTGGTAACCTTCTCCTCTCAAACGCATTACGTCCTGCAGTCATTGGCATGATGAGAACCCTTTCTGAAGAAGTTGCGTCAGATGGAATCCGTATCAATGCAGTTTGTCCTGGATATATCCACACTCAACGTGTTGAAGAGCTCATGGCAGAATCCAAAAAATCTGATATCAATCCCATGAACGCAATAATAACACGTATCCCTCTAGGTAGAATGGGTAATCCCAACGAGTTTGGACCTGTTTGTGCATTCCTACTCAGTCCGATGGCTAGCTATATTCATGGAGCGTTATTACTCGTTGATGGTGGTCTTTACAAGGGAATGATGTAAAAACTCTAGAGTTCCACTCCAAAATCAGTGGGGTCTACCTGTCCCATACGCACCAATGCAGTCTTCGCATAATCGCGGACCTGTTCATCATCATCGTTCAGAAGTACTTCAAGGCTTGGTATTGCTGGTGTGAATAAGGTCACACCCATTGCCCACGATGCTTCTCGTTTAACTCTAACATCAGGTGAAGAGAGTCTTTCTGCAATTGCTCTGAGTATGATTTCAGATCGTCGTTCTACAAGTAAGCGTATCAGACGGACCTGCTCACTAGGCTGTGCCGATTTCATCACATCAGCTAAGCCTTGTAGAGCTCTTGCATCATCCATATCCCTTAGAGCTCTTATTGCCCAATCTCGAACATACTCATCAGGATCTTCTATTGCCGCCAACAAGCAGCTGATAGATGAAGCTGGACGTACCTTACTCAATGCCCAAGCTCCCGATTGCCTGATTTCATTATCGTAGTCACCAAGAAGTGTGCATAGAAATCCAATTGTTATCTCATCATCCATATTTGTAAGAGCAAATATCACCTCTTTTCGAATATCTCGCTCTTCTGTGTTATCACGAGCAATCTTTCTCAGAATCTTTGCATAGCCTTCAGGATCAGAACTAGCTAGAATGTGGATTATCCACTTTCTAATCTCAAAAACCTCTTCACGATTCATTAAAACTGTAGCAATCTGTTCATTTAGAGTTTCAATTCTAGTTCGATAAGCTGCCTTAACACCATAGATTCTGACCTTCTCCTGATTATCTGTAAGAGCCTTTTCCACAAGGATCTGTGCCAGATGAGTAGTTAGATGGTCAACTAGATCAAGCACCCTGATCTTTTCTTCAGAAGTATCTCCTTCAGTACTATTAAATAATACTTGAATGAAATTAGTGAACTCATCTGGATGGGAATTTGCATAATCTGAGATTTCACGGTGTCTATCTTTCATCTCATCCTTCAATATGAGTTCAAACAATATCTTCACAACCTTCCTTTTCATTCATTTTTGTTACATTTTTCCTATTGATGGTGTATTAGTAAATCTTGAATGCCTCAGCATGAGGTAATTTGAACCGTTCTTTTTGTGGATTAATTGTCTTAACATAATGATACATCGCCATTTGAAGTGCAATTGTATTCGCAATTGATTGACCAAGTGCACTTTCAAGATGTAATTCATCAGGTGCATGGAGATGATAAGTTTGCATATGCAATGTCTTGGTCATCACATCCAGATACATACTGTCCTTCTCTGTTGTTGGTGAATCAGTGATGAAAATCGCTTGATCATCATCAATTATGGATAGATTCCAATGATGCTGGAATTCTTCTCGAAATGCTGCAATACCTTTCACCAAGGAATGTTCATTGAATTTCATCATTCCCAGCTGTGCTGCAATGTAATTCGGACCTTCTGATACAAAATATAGTGGTTTATCTATCCTAATTTGACCAGCAATCATCGGTCCTACATTTTTTGCCCATTTTAGAATATCCGGACCATTCTGTGTCAATCTATATGCATCATTATGGAGTCTACTTCTTGGTATAGCGTGTACCATCTCTGCAATCTTGAGAAGATATGCCATTGCACATGTAGTTGGAGCTGTTGGACTTATGTTATAGGTGTCAACACCCGATTTTGTTAACCATATTCTATCCGCAGTTTCATTTGCACTTCCTTCAGGATTATCCGTTAGCACAATAGTTGCTGCTCCCTCTTCTTTCGCCATTTCTAATGCTGCGATTGTTGCAAGGCTTCGTCCAGAAGCTGTAATCCCAATCACTAAACAGCCTTCATCCAACTTTAGGTATGGTAGTTCTGTGGCAGAAATCGCTATTGCATTCTTGAATACAGAGAGAAATGCCCATCTACCAAAATCTGCCACTGCGTAAGAGTCACCTGCTCCAAGAAGAACAACAAGACGTTTGTCATCAAGGGCATACCTTTCCTCTTTTAATACACTCCTTATCGTGTTGGCTATTCCATTCTCTTGTTTCATAATCCCTTCATAGTTTTTCTTTAGGAATTCAGTCAATTTAATCACCCTCACAACATATCCACTTTTGGAGGTTCATATCCAAGTTTTCTTAGTAATCCAACAATCAATCCTCGATGATGCACTTCATGTGTAGTCATATGTATGAAGACTTTCGCCACGGTGAAACTCACAGTCCTGTTTCCCCATCGTACGCTCTTGACATATTGCAGTGTTTCTTCATTCTGATTCTTGAAAATCTCTCTTGTTTTCGCCTCTACTCTCTGCCACTGATTCAATATCGAATTCACATCTTGGAATTCTTCTTCTTTCAGCATCTCAGTCTTTATACCATCACCAAGTACAGTCTGCATCCAGTAAATCTCCGTATTTACAAGGTGAACCAATAGATTACGAATAGAACTACGTCCCACTCCTTGATCGGATATGAATTCCGAATAATCCATTTTTCCTATTTCACTCAATAATGGCTCTCTGCAGGCAAAATTATGTTCAAGAAGAGCTTCAATACAGTCCATCATAGTAAAACTTCCATGAACGTCCCTACTTATCTTAGTCACGATAGGTAATATCCTATAGACCTCCAATAATAATGGGACTATCAAATTCAGATATAGTAGAGGAAGTTCCTTTATACAGATACGGCATCGACAATGCATGCCTTTCAAGCCTGACTACACAAGTAATGGTATTGTGAATCTATGTAGCTCAATTCTTTCTTCATTGGGAGTAAGAAGCCCTTATAATCCTCTAGAATCAGATGTACTAGACGATATTTCCGAGTTTGATAATATTGTCCTTCTCATCATAGATGGGCTAGGCTACAATTACCTCAAGAAGAACTGCACTGGAACGCTATTGGCAAAGTCAACAAGAATGCCACTGACCTCTGTATTTCCTCCCTCAACCGGATCTGCTATCACAAGCTACTTCACAGGAGTTGCCCCACAGCAACATACCTTCGTGGGTTGGTTCGTTTATCTCAGTGAATTTGGTCTTGTATCGAGGATATTACCTTTCACAAATTGTATCGATTGGAATGTACTTGGTTCGGATATTGCCAATGTAATCGATATTACGCCATTATTTCACAATATCCAATGTGAACATAGTGTAATTCTTGGCAGTCATATAATCGATTCCGTGTATTCACGATTTATGGCTGGTAATGCCAAACGGGATGGTTACGACAACATTGATGGATTTTTCAATTGCATCGAACATGCAATATTATCATCAAGAAACCAGAAGTATGTTCATGCATATTGGCCACAATACGATGATATCAGTCATCATCTTGGTTCACAGAATAATGAGTCACTACAACATGTGTATCAGATCAATGAAAAATTGGGTAAATTCAAAGAAAAAATTGAAGGTACTAATACAAAACTGATTGTGACCAGTGATCATGGTTTTAATGATGTAAAGCCAGACAATGTAATCTATACCAAGGAACACCCCGAACTACTTGAGTGCATGACCCTTCCTATCTGTGGCGATACTAGAACTGGTTTTTGTTTTATCCGGCCCCATATGATAAGCAAATTCGAGAGATACATCAATGAGAAGCTAGATTATGCGTGTGAGATTCACTCGAGTAGCAGTCTAATCAAAGAAAATTGGTTTGGTCTATTTGAACCAAATCCAAAACTCGAAAGTCGAGTCGGTGATTATACACTTCTACTAAATGACGGATACGCTATCCTCAATCACTTTCCAGGTCTACAACCTCCACAGTTATTGGGTCATCATGGCGGAACAACTGAGGACGAGATGTTGGTCCCACTAATCACAATTGATTGTTAATCACAAATCCCTAAGACTTGGAATAGTTTCTCTAGCAATCTGCTCGAAAGTGGGTATCTGGTCTGGAGCGAAGAATGGATAGAAGAATATCAATTCAGTGATTCCAATACTCGCGTATCTATTTACTACTTCTTTGAAATGTTTCTCAGAAGCAAAGACAGTGTTTGCTTCAGCTCCAAATAGCAGAAGTGACCGTTCAAGTGTTCCTGCATCCCTTCCTATCTCTTTGCAATACATATCCAATTGCTCTATTCTCTTCTTAGTCTTCATAACAACACTCTCCGGTGGAGCACCAAAATCATCACCAAATGAAGCCCAGACATCAGCAAATTCTGCTACAATTTTGAGTGATGGACCTACATGTGCTGCAATTACCAAAGGAGGTCGAGGCTTTTGAACAGGTCCAGGTGCCATTATGGCTTCCTCAACTCTATAATATTCTCCATGATAACTTGCTTTGTCGCTACGAAGAAGTGTATCAAGTATCTCTACTTGCTCTCTGAATCGTTCTATTCTTTCATCAAATGACCAATCTTCAATACCAATCATCCTATAGCTTGGATCTATCTTACTTGGTGCTCCAGCACCTATTCCCAAATCTAGCCTACCATTTGAAATATGATCAACTGTCATTGCTTGACGTGCTAGCACTGCTGGATTGCGTAGAGCAATCGATGTAACTAGAGTCCCAATTCTGATTTTTGATGTGACGCTCGCGAGAGCTGCCAAAGTAGTCCAGCCATCATACCAAGGACTGTCTGGATGCGCATAATTGACAAAATGATCTGCAACCCATGTACTATCAAAACCTAGTGATTCGAACTTCTTCCAGAGTCCGACCAGCTCTTGATA
>CAYWJO010000083.1:0-6583 GCA_964458565.1 uncultured archaeon
ACAATAGAATGATTGAATTCAAGACGCAAAGTGCTGAATCTGAAAATGCGGCACCTAGTAATATACTGATTCTAGGTACAGGTGTGGTGAATAAGGGCTCCAATGTACCACTAAACTGTTCCCATCTGAAATTGTTCCCTATTCCCCAGATACTATTATCTAGAAACATGAATACAAACCATCCTATGACCGAAAACTGAACGTAATCGCTGAATCCTGATATCTCTGTGAAGTACATAGATGTTCCAGGGCCTCCAATTGCGTTCGCCATGAGTAAGAATGGTGCAAACCAGATCACTGGCATGAATGCCCAGATAATCCAATTTGATGGATAACGTATCGAGATACGCAGGTTCTTGGTTGCGAATATCTTCGCTGCATTCCAGTCCATCAATCTTGGCTTAAAACAGCTGAGATATTCACTCTCAACGGTTTCTAATTCGCATTCTGGTTTCGTGATTGTTTCTGTCAATCTTCGATACGCCTCCCTGTTAATTGCAGGAACACATCATCCAGTGAGGGTTCTTTCACCTCAAAGTGTTCAACCTTGATTCCAGCTGAAGCATGAAGAAGATTGAGCAGTCTATGCGCTAGTTCATACCCGTCCTGTGCTGTTACTACTAACTCCGAATGACCATTCCTGACATTCATTGCAGCTGATATGATATTGTCCATCTGCTTTATTTTCTCAAGATTCGGTTCACCTGTAACTCTCACATGGACGCTGTCATAGTCACGAACTCCCTCCTTTAATTCATGAGGCGTTCCAAAACTCTTGATCTCTCCTTCATTGATGAGTGCGAGTTTATCACATAGCATGTCTGCTTCGTGCATATAGTGAGTTGTTAGTAGTATGGTTTTGTCCTTCAGCTCAGTTCTGATATACTGTCTGAGGTCTGTAGCAAAGGTTGGGTCTAATCCTTGAGTTGGTTCATCAAATAGTAAGACAGGAGGGTCATGAATTAGAGACCTAGCAAACACGATTTTCATCCGCATACCATGACTCAAATTCTCTGTCTTTTCATCTGCCTTTTCCAAGAGACCCATTCTACCTAGGAGTTCGTCAGCTCTCTCATTGGCTTCTGATTTTGTCATCCGATAGAGCTGAGAAAAGAAAACGATGTTCTCCTTTGCTGTTAGCTTCCAGTAAATGCTTCGCTCGTTACCTTGACAAACACCCATTGACGCCCTAGCGTATGACGATTCCTTCAAAACGTCGTAGCCCATTACTCGAGCAGTTCCTCCAGAAGGAATTACCAGTGTCGCAATGCACTTGATCAGAGTTGTCTTCCCAGCTCCGTTAGGACCAAGCAGACCATAGACCTGACCTTTTGGTATATCAAGAGAGACATCCTTGAGTGCCTCGACACGTTTCTTTTCAGTGGGAATCACGATTGCTCTTCTTTTGACGCTAATGAAGGTCTTTGATAGATTTTCTATTTCAACGGTGTTTTTTACCAACGTGTATCTCTCCATGATAGGATAATCTTGTTCAGGTGTTGGTCCGTTAATCCAGATTTGCAGAGTTCCCTCTATTAAGGAATATATCTCTGACAATCCGAGAACAATATTGGACTGGCATCTGAACGTAGTATTCAGTATTACAATATCTTCCCGATTGAACAACGAGTCCAATATCAACCGGGACTATAGGTGCTCGGTCTTGAGGAACACGTTGTTATTCATTATCTTTGATGAGCATTATCGAACACCTAATCATTTTCCGAGCTATAATCCTTTATGAATTTTTGCTCCAAATTTGTAAAACGTAACAGTTGTCTCATTTCTAGAGTGATAGTTTCTATTCACGTGGTGACTAGATTGAACGTTTAGGGGAAATATATTATGAAGAAATACAACATTGGATTGTTCTCTATAGTCTTTTTGTTGTGTCTTATGAATATACCAATTGATTCTGATTTCACATCTGATGAGATGACATATGATCATCCAGCAAGAGAAAATCAATTAGCTCGTATTTGATTCAGGTGGAAATACGGAAATAGATACTGTTCTCGTGTCTGTTTTAGAGGCAAGCACAACTATAGTAACTACATCAACAACATCCACTGACCTACAACACCGTCATCAATCACAACATCAACCACAATAACTACAACAACAGTACTCACATCTACTACTTCCAGCTCAACAACGATTGAAGTTACAACAACATCTAGCACAACTCCATCTTCTACTGCTACACCTTCCGATGCAACTTTGCTACTACTCATTGTTGGAGTTGGAGGAATACTTGTCATAATTGTGATAATTGTTGTCGTTCGAAAACGGAAGTAGGTCAAATAATGGGCGGCATAAAGTCGCCCTTATTCCTTTATTGAAAGATTTACGATTATATTGCTCAAAACAGTTATCAATAAATTTCTACATGGCGTTGATGCGAAAGCAACGGACAATTCCTTTTATTTGGAGAGGAAAATGAAAATGAAAAGACGCGCCTTAGTAATAGTATTTGTACTGTTTGTGTCAATGTTCATGATTTCAATGAATATGACGGGAGTACATGAGTTGGAAAAGGTAATCCTGCAACCAAAGATTATTGAAACGCTGAGTGATGGACCTCCTAATCAGCTGAAAGTTAATGTCGTTCAGAATCCAAGTTTTGAGAGATTTACAACAGGTATTCTTCCCAGTGAGTTTACAGGATCTCTGAGCACCTATGTTGATAGTGACAGGTCGTATACCACAAATACAGCAAATGGTACATATGCTGGATATCTTGCATCAAAGGGCATCCAATGGACCAATGCTGGTGGTTGGTTCACGTATTCAGGTATTATCACGGATGCATTGCTGACATATGGAACCGAGATGGAATTCTATTGGAATGTACTTGCCAATCCCGATGCAGAATCTGGTGGACATTGCAGATTCGTATTATGGACCACTAATGAGACCGGCATCTCGCAGAGGCTCAACTACTATTTCTCATATGGTTCTGGATTGACTGCCACAAACACATCATGGGATGTGTTCTATCTGATCTCAGATTCCCCTCAGCAATGGAATCATTTCAAATACAACATAACTGAGGAATATATGAACTACTTTGGCACACCTGATCCAACACGACGCATTTCAAACATCTATTGGTATACAAACTCACCTGCATATGCAACAGATATCGTCGAATTCGCTATTGACGATGTTGCGATATTTAATGATACCTACTCTTGGTTGTCAAATGGTGATTTCGAAACAGGTACTGGAACAGGATGGAATGGAGGCAGTTCAAGTCCTGCTTATGCTTCTAAGAGTTCAGATTCGACGGATGGCTCAAACTCACTTAATCTGACAACAAAAGATGTGGGTGCATCTTCATACGCATATGTCCAGCAGGATTTCAGCCCTGGCGGCTTATACCCACATGAGAGCTTTTTTGCATCAGAACCTGGTCAAGCCATTGTCGATTTTAAATACAAATATAGTCAAACAATCGGAAGTGGTACCAGGGCGTATTCATATCTCAAAGTTCTGTTTCGAAACGCGTCTAGCTATTACAATCTAATCTTCTATATGGGTCATTATAACGATGTAATTGTTGATAGCAACACTACTAACTACATGAACTATCAACTAGGTGGTTTCTATACGCATGATGTATGGAATCATGAACGCTTTGACCTCTATCCCTACATGGTTGATGCAAAATATACCAATCTTGCATTGATACAATTCGAAGTATACTCATATACCAACGTGGTAGGCGCCACTATCCAAACGCTCGTGGATGAACTTCAACTCATTACATTTCCATCTGCAGATCCTAGTTTTGAAGAAGATTGGTATCAGGATGCAAATACTCCTTTTGCTTCATGGGATAGCGGAACACCTGGCAAAGTTACGAAAACAACAGATGCTCACTCTGGAACACATGCGTGTAATCTAACAACAGACGATGGTAGTGTCAACATCTGGCGTTTGATGAATGTGTCACTGACTGTTGATGATTACACTAACTTCTGGTGGCGTCTTGATGAAGTGAATACACTGCCAAACTCATATGGATATATCAGATTGGACTTTAACTTGGGGTACCATCTTTACTATATTCTAGCAACTGACGGATCATGGGCACCTAGTAATACTTCATCTGATGCATATTACTTTGTAGAGAACTTCAATCAAGTTGGGACATGGACAAATTTGGTTAGAAACATCACTGGTGATCTTGATGCGGTTTTTGGAACTGCAGTAGGTTGGCAACTGCTCGTGATCAATGTAATAGGTTATGCTCCATCCAGTAGCAGACTCTCATTCTTGATAGACGATATGAACCTCTCAGATGGAGGTGCTCCTGTTGTAGATTCGGTGAGTTTCCTGCCAGTTAATCCAATGTACTACGATACTGTTGAAGTCAGTGTTTATACCCATGATGCACGGTCTGAGATCCAGAGTATATACGTGGACTACAACAATGGAACTGGATGGTATGGACTTCCCGCATTACTCAATGTCGACCACTATGAGGCAACCATACTCAGTCATACCTATGACACTGATGTAATGTTCCAGGTGTCCGTGACTGATACTGCTGGTCAAAATACAGTGGATAATAATGGTGGGTCACTCTACACCTACACTGTTGGTGATGATATAGATCCAACAGCAAGCATAGATCTCCCAACGCACCTAGCTGAGGTTGAAAGTCTGGTGCAGATCAATGTTACAGCTGACGATGTTGCTTCTGGAGTTGACTGGGTTGATTTCAGAATTGATGGTGTTCACCTAACCTCGGACTCAATCTATCCCTACTATTATGAATTGCAAACTGACCTCTATGACTTGGGTATGCATGAGATTGAGGTTGAAGTTCGAGACGTGGCAGGGAATACTGCAACTGATTCGATCAACATCACCATTGTTGATACAATGGCACCTGCTATTAGTACTCCACCTGACATCGAGTTTGACGAAGGTGATGTAGGTTATTTCATTGTCTGGGATCCTGGAGACCCACGACCCAATCTTTTCGAGATCTATGTAGACGATGTGCTGACTCTAGCGGGGCTATGGAACTCGTCCTCTGAAAAATTCAACATTTCACTAGATGGACTAACTGCGGGTGTGTATAATTACACATGCGTGGTCTTCGATGATGCGATGAATAGCATGTCTGACACTGTGATTGTGACAGTAAACGAACCCATTGGAACAACATCTCCTACGCCTACAACAGAAACAACATCTACAACAATCATAACAACAATATCAACAAGTGAAACCACGACAGGAAGTACTTCGGGAATTACGACATCGAATACATCGACGACTGCATCAACTTCTCCAACTACTTCATCAGTACCTGGACCTGACACGACTATGTTACTCATCGTAGTAGGTGTAGGTGGATTGGTTTTGCTTGTTATTGTGATTGTGTTCCTGAGAAAACGTAGCAAGTGACATTAGTGCAAAGAGCGGTGAACGCCGCTCTGTATCCTTTTTTTGTAATCCGAAAATATTATCACATCAAATAACATTGTCCTGTTGATTACGAGCTTCAAAAGAGGAGGCTCAAAAGGAGAATTTGAAAATGAGAAAACAGCACGCTATATTATCTATGATGCTCTTTCTTCTTCTTGCATCATTAATGTTTACTTCATCAAATATAAGAGAAATCTCAAAATCAACAGATACACAGAGCGAACTAAATGTGGTAGCACCTAAATTTGAAAAAGCTGGAATCGTTAATTATCAACCATTGAAAATGAACGTCATTCCAAATCCGAGTTTTGAGGATGCAGATTCAAATGGAGTACCAGACCTTTTCAACTACTATGGCTCTACATACGAGTACTATGATGCTGCGAATATGGTAGATCCATTCACTGGAACTTATGCTGGATATCTTGAATCCCAGGGAACTCCAACTCATCAGGCTAATGGGTATTTGCAGCAAAACTTGGTTACAGCACCATATGCTATTATGACAAATCTTACAATGAGTTTCTTTTGGAATGTTCTGACAAATCCCGATATCAATTCCGGTGGTCGTGCATTTCTCCGAATGAATACCGATAATGGAACTCAGATGAGATTCTTCTATCATCTCTCATATCAGACTGGTTATTCGCCTCTCAATTCATCAAATAGTGTTTCTTTCATGATTGGGGAACCTGTTGATCAGTGGAATCTCTTCCAGCGAAATCTCACTGCTGATTTTATTGCTGGTTTTGGGTATGAACCAGATTCAACACGACGTGTAACCTCACTCATCTTCTATACGTCTTCGCCTGTGGCTCCCACTGATCTCGTTACTTTTCTAGTGGATGATGTTGATGTAACAAACGGAACATACTCATTTCTGACCAATGGGGGTTTTGAAGATGGTAATGGTAATAGTTGGTTGGGTAGTTTATCGAGTCCAATCTATATGACTCAGGGATCTGAAAGTGTTGATGGAATGTACTCCTTGAACATATCTGCAAAATATACTGGACTTGGAACGGCATTCGGATGGTCATACATCTCTTGGCAGTATCCTACAGGATATTATGCTGATGAATCGGATGAGAGCATACTCGATTATTACTGGAAGTATGACCCTTCAGGGATTCTAGGG
>CAYWJO010000084.1:0-5518 GCA_964458565.1 uncultured archaeon
TTTCTCGGTGTTGGAACTGCATGGACATTATTATTCGTGTACCTATCATTAACCACTCAAGCACTGACTGTCGGTGACTATTTCATAGGTCTCTTGGGTCTCTCTGGTCTGGGGTGGCTGGTAATAGTCATCAGCATTCTCATTGGAGCTCTATTGGGTGGTTTTGGTGGGTTGCTAGGTAGATCTCTCATTGAGGTCATTGATGAACTAATGCCTACCTCAGAAACAAGTACAGAACAACCAAAGTTCGATGAGGGTTGATTAATGAACTGCAGCTACTAAGCTGCAGCTCTCTTCCTCTTTCGATCAAAACTAGATACTTTTCGTTTCCTCAAGAACACGATAATTATCAGGAAAATTGAAATGACAATGATGACAGATGATGGAATAAATAAATAATCAAAAGCTTGTGATAAGTCGTTAGAGATAGTGATTTGCCCTTGTATCCGTTTTCGCGTTATAGCATCATTACTGTAAACTATTTGGTACTGTCCATCCTCAAAGACTGTAGCACTCCATGACAATTGAGGATATCCACTTTTTGTAAGAACCGTAGTGAAATTGTCCCCATGAATCCATTTCTGGTATTCGGCATCTTGGAAAATCATCAGGATAATTCCCTGAACAGCTGGCCATAAATCATACTTCTGCTGGTCACCTTCGTAATAATCACCATCGATAAGAATGACATAATCACCGCTAACTATAGTACCTTTTGCACATGACAATGGAAATGATTTGAAAGATAGAGGATTCAACCAGAAGTCATAGCTCATCTTTTGAGTAATTATAGGTGCATCAAGTTGTCGTCCGATAGGAATCATCACGGTCAAAGCAATGAAGAGGACCATTAAACGATTCACAGACATGATTGTTTTATCAGACTCATATCGTATTATGTATTTTCAATTGAAGGATATTGCGAGCGTCTATACATCACGTGCAAGAGAGGCGTTCTTAGTAAATAAAGCGAGAATAATCACCAAAAACAATGAAACAATCAGAATTGCAGAATAAACGGTTGACATTCCTATTGCATAGAATGATTCGTATGTAATTGGAACAAGAGCATTTCCAACAAACATCGAAAATGTTAAGAGACCAGCCAATGCCCCTCTACGCGTTGGTGATAATTTCTGACTAATAGCTAAAACGACTGGTGATAAGGATCCAGCAGCCCAACCTAGAATTAGGATTGCCAAAGCTACATAGATGAGGGTATCGACCGATGCAATATTACCAATCAGTATTAAGAGAATCAATGATGTAAAGAGCGACATCAATCCAAGACCGAGAGCCACTCTCTCATCAAAGCGGTCAACAATTCTACTAACTGATAATCCAGATATTACTCCTGTGAGACCGAGTAATAGAAGTACTGCACCCACAACTTGAGGTTCATATGCTCCTGTGAGGCCCCTCGATGTCCAGATAATAATCCCTCCATAAGACTCAGAAATCAAGAAACCAGATATCATCATTAGCAAGACAGCCGGACGTCTCAACTCTTGGGAAAATACAGCAAGTAGTTCCTTCATTCCATCTCGCTTCTTCTCTTGGCGCTGCTTTGGTCTAGATGCTGCTAGAGCTAGAGCAGCAAACAACGAAATCACTACAAATGAAACATAGAAGAGTCTCCATCCATATACTACCATTTGTCCAGCTATGGCAGGACCCAACCCAACCATTGTTGTGGCTAATGCACCAATTATTCCCATTTTACCTTGAATTTCCGAGGGAGCTGATAAGTCAGTGATAAGTGCAACAAGAACAGGATTAACAAAACCAAACCCAAATCCGGATAAGAGATATCCAATTATGAGTAGAGGAAGTGTCATTGCTACAGAAACTAGAATCAAACCTAAACCATAGAAGATTAGACCAAAGAGAATAACCGGTATTCGTCCATTGATATCTGATATTGCTCCCGAAAAGAGTTGAACAGCTGCGAATGGAATCATAAATGCAGGTATTGCAACAAGAACATCTGTCGGATCGACTGCAAATTCCGAAGCTATAGAACCAAGTAAGACTAAAACTGCATTACCAACTAGTGGACCAATTGCGAAAAGGAGGTATGCCGATAAATCCATCGTTTTGCGTGTCGATGCTTTCTGGTTCACGATATCTGCCACAATTTGTACACCTACACAAGCTCCTACATAAATGCAAGAATACTCATAAAGAGTAACAATTGTTAATGTTTATATAATCTATGCTAAGGACTTAGTACATAAAATAGAATTTATTCGGAGAATCCACTGAATAATAGAGAAGGCAATAAGCATGCACAGAGAGATAGCCCAAGGTATCTACTATATTGGAGTAGATGACCATCATACTGAACTTTTTGAGAACATTTGGACGCTCCCACATGGAGTATCCTATAACTCATATCTTGTAGTTGGAGAAAAAGTCGCACTCATTGAAACGGTGAAGGGGCCATGGGAAGATGAGTGGCTTGAGAATATCAATGAGATTGTGGATCCTTCAAAGATAGACTATATCGTATTGAATCACATGGAACCTGATCATACATCTGCACTCCCAAAAATTGCGTCAATTGCGAAGAATGCGACACTCGTCTATACACCAAAGGCAGCTCCAATGCAGCAATCATTCTATGATATTGGACTCCCTGAAAAGATAGTAGAGGATTTAGATGAGATTGACCTAGGAGGAAAGACTCTCAAATTCGTGCATGCTCAATTTCTGCATTGGCCAGAAACGATGATGACGTACGTTGTAGAAGACCAGGTTCTATTTTCCTGCGATGCGTTTGGTGCATTTGGAGCCCTGAATGGAAAAGTGTTTGATGATGAAGCAGACATGAGCCTTGTTGAAATAGAGTCATGGAGATATGTATCCACAATCATTACTGCTTACTTCAGATTTGTACAACGAGGAATAGAGAGGGTAAAGGAATTGGGTATCGGTATCAAAGTAATCGCACCAAGTCATGGCCCAATCTACCGGAAAAATCCGATGTGGATTGTGAATAAATACTATGAATGGAGTAGTCCAGAACTCAATAAGAACTGTGTCATTGTTTACGGAACTATGTATGGGTATACTCATAGAATGGCAATGAATCTGAAAAAACATCTCGGAAATCTAGGAGTTGATGTAAAAGTACACAATATTTCCTATGCAGATCTGAGTACAGTCATTTCTGACACGGTAAGAGCAGGGGTGCTTGTTATCGGCACACCAACGTACGACGCCTATCCTTTCCCAAAGATATGGAACTTTGTAAATGAGGTCGAAGGCAAACGTTTTCCGAAGCGACCTATTGCTCTCTTCGGTACATATGGATGGGGAGGCGGTGGAGTTCGCAAGATCCAGCAGCAATTAGAGGATAAAAAATACGAAATAATGGAGCCAGTCATCAAATGCAATGCGCGTCCAACAGATGAAGAGATGCAGAAGATGGCAGAGCTTGCCAAAAAGATTGCTGAATATTTGAAGTAGAAAATGAAGAGAGGAGATAGGACAAGCTATCTTCTCTTTATTATGATTACAACCACAACAACAACTGCAATCGCACCGATAAGCACGATTGCCAATACTATGCCAATTGGATAGTCTGGTATACGTTCAACAATGACTGTGAAAGTTTCATCATCTGTATTAGTTACTGACTTCTGCAATCGTTCTAAGACACCGTCAGCCTTAGTATACGTAGCTGCAATGTTCAAATCACGATATGGCGGCAATAAATCATGAGTTATGTTATATCCCCAATATGACGGATTATCAGGAAAAACGTCACTGCCAAAGATATTGAAGTATGTGCCATATATTTCA
Source organism: uncultured archaeon (assembly GCA_964458565.1). Lineage (GTDB taxonomy): Archaea > Asgardarchaeota > Thorarchaeia > Thorarchaeales > Thorarchaeaceae > CAYWJO01. Next base: position 3,808 of record CAYWJO010000084.1, read on the forward strand.
TACATCAGAGTCCAATTTCCAGCAGGTAAAACAAATGACTCGACAATGGCAAACAAATCGAACTCAATTGGGGAGGGTATGTCAGAACCATTAATATAGACTGCATCAGTCCTGGCGAGATGATCCACATCATCTACAGAGGAAACGTCTGCAGGAATATCTGGTAACTCAACAACTCCAACATATATCTGATAAGATTCTTCTGAAATTGATGAATCAAAATTCTCTTTGATTTCAATATCATATGTGATTATTTGATTCTCAACCACTCCCCAGTAAAGACCTTGATTACTGGTAGCCCCAACTGATGGGATAAATAGTAAACACATTAGAAAGAATAGGAATAGCATCCGAAGTTTCATCGTTACTTTCCCCCGATACATCAAATCTATGGTGCATCGTTGTTTAAAAACTCTGCCTGATTTTAAAGAATGTAGAAATCACCATTTCCTTTAGACTTCACTATAGCTATGCCCTCAAAGGTAATAGTTATAGACAATAAATACAGAATGCTGAAACCGAGGAATATACCGTGAATCTAAAAGGGACAAAAACGGAGAAGAATTTATTGACTTCTTTTGCAGGTGAATCTCAAGCTCGGAATAGATATACTATTGCTTCAAAGACTGCCAAGAAAGAAGGATATCCACATATTGCAGCAATATTTGAAGAGACAGCAAGGCATGAACTCGAACATGCAAAGCGATTCTTCAAATATCTCAAGCAAGGTGGGGCGACAGAAGCGATTAAAGTTGAATGGGAATTTCCAACGAGTGGAGGTCATGAATCAACAGAAGAAAACCTCAGGCATGCTGCAGCAGGTGAGAAATACGAATACACTGAGATGTATCCAAGTTTCGCTAAGATAGCTGAAGAGGAAGGTTTCAAAGATATTGCCCATCAGTGGAGAATGATTGCTAAAGCTGAATCTTGGCATCATGAGAGATATATCACCCTAGCTGAACAAGTTGCTGATGGTTCTATCTTCAAGAAAAAAGAGAAGGTCAAGTGGCGATGTGATAACTGTGGATACATCCATGAAGGCGAACATCCACCTGACAAATGCCCAGCCTGCCAGCACGAGAAAGGATACTTCATGCTTCATTTTGAAGAGTACTAAGTACAAAGAAATCAAGCCTTGGTCGTTTGAGTTGACCAAGGCGATTCTATTATTTTTTCATCCAAGCAAATCCTCAACTGATATTACACCCTTGTCAGCAATTATGCTCGAGAAATGTGTAAGGAAGATACGCGATACGTAATCTTAAATTGGATTGCATACACTAACAAATGGGATAATTTCAATGTCCGAAAAGAAAGAGGAAAAAAAACGTACCGCTCTACGTGACAGGGTGTTGAAGAACATCACAGCAGATGGATTCGAACTGGAAGAACGGGATATCCCTGTTGTGGCGAGAATGAACAAACGGGTTGTGGAGATTCTTGATTCACTTGTCACTATAGGGATCTTCAAGAGCCGGTCAGAGGCTGCTGCAGCTCTGGTAGAGGGTGCAATATCCTCTAGAGAAGACTTATTCGAGGATATTAGAAAACAAGCAGCCAATCTAGAAGAGCAAAAAGATGCAGCAATGAAAGAAGCTCAAGAGGCCATTCTTGGAAAATTGAAGTAAGATGGATTACTGAATCAGTGATGATCAAGCAATCTCAGTTTCTTGCAATAATTTCTCAAATTCTTTGATTCGACCAATAA
>CAYWJO010000085.1:0-5006 GCA_964458565.1 uncultured archaeon
TTTCGTTTAATGTTCAACCTCCGATTGGCACATATGGTTTGCAGATTCAAGTCAAAGACAACAATGATGATTTCTTGGAAACTAATATCACAATCACAATAGAACCAATGGCAGCTCCTGAGTGGATCGAAATACCAGAGAATCGTGTCCACGAATATGGTCAACCTTTTGTGTATACACTCCATGCAAGAGATACATCTGGCATTTCTTCGTGGCAGGTGAATGGTACTGATTTCTTAATAACTAATGGCGTAATTCGTAATAGTACAGTATTAGCTATTGGTTCCTATGGAATCTTGGTAACTGTAACTGATAATCTTGATCAATCAAGACCTGGAGAATTTAGAGTGGATGTTTTTGATACCACACCTCCTGCATGGAATGCAATTCCTACTGACTCAATCTTTGAATATGGAACATTTGAGGAATTTGACATTAGTGCAACAGATGTATCAGGTATTGATACATACTGGATAAATGATACAACAAATTTCGAGATATCAGGAATCTACACATTAATTGAGCGTGACACAGCACCAGTTGGAATCCATCATTTACAAATAAATGTAAATGACACCATTGGAAATACCCAGACAGCAAACGTGAAAATTACGGTTACAATCGACCTGCCCATCTGGATTGATGAAGTGGAATCACTTACGTTTGAGTATGCTGAGCCTTTCAGCTACGCCATGTTATCATATGCTCCTGGCGGTTGGGGGAGTTGGTGGCTCAACAATTCAGGATTTAAAGTAAGCAAATTGGGTGTGATATCAAATGCTACTAACCTAGATGTTGGAACCTATGGAATACATATATGGGCAAGCGACGTTTGGGGAAATACAATTGATACTTCTCTGAAGATTTTCATTGCTGATAGAACGCCCCCATCTTGGCTTTCAACGCCAACTGATTATTTCATTGAAGCTGGAGCTCATTTGGAACTACTTATGGCTGCACGGGATGCCTCAGGAATTTCCCATTGGAGAGTAAATGATTCAGAACACTTTACAATGACTGGCGCTGGAAAATTGATTAACATCGTAGATTTAGCAGCTGGAATTTATGGATTGACTGTCACAGTCTACGACAATCATTATAATTCAAAATCAGATTCATTCTCAATTATTGTCACTGAGGCTGGAGCACCAGAATGGAGCCCAACACCAACAGACCAGATTGCGGAATTAGGACTTGACTTTTCGTATCAATTGCATGCACAAGATACATCAGGAATTGGTGAGTATTGGCTAAGCCCTATCGCATATTTCAGCGTAAACAATAATGGTCTATTAACAAACTCTACTCCGCTAGTACTTGGAACATATGAAATAACTGCGTATGTGAGCGATACACTTGGTAATAATCAAAGTGCAACCTTCATCGTTACAGTTTCCGACAATACGCCTCCCACATGGATTGGAATTATTACTAATCAAGGACTTGAATTCGGAGACATATTACAGCTACAATTACATGCATGGGATTTGTCAGGTATTGCAGGCTGGTCTGTTGATAACACACAATACTTCTCTATAACCACAACTGGACTTCTAACAAGCAGAGAGAACTTACCCGTTGGAACTCATGAAATAACTGTCACAGTTTCTGATCCTTTTGGCAATAGTAACAGTAAGACATTCTATGTGATTGTGAGTTCTTTCGCAGGTGGTATAGTGTCAGTACCACTAGCAGTCATGATTATGTTTGGAATCTTGGGAGGCGTCTTAGTACTATTAACATTTGTCTTCCTTATGGCAAGGCATCATGGAATTACTGAGTTTCCTGATATAGGAGATGGTCTTACAGGCCATTTCCTGAGGAAACTGGGTATATTTAACAATTTTTGGAGGAGGAGATATATTTGAATAAACGGAACATTAAAAGAGTTCTTCTTAGTTTCTTTGTAATAATACTCATCGCAAATTCGTCAGTTCTTTTTGCTTTCGCTCAAGAACCAGATCCTAATCTCGATTCTGATGGTGATGGTCTTTCGGATTGGGATGAAGAGAATCGTTACTACTCGGACCCTCAAAATACTGATACTGATGGGGACTTGATTGACGATGGTAGAGAAGTAAGAACAGGGACTAGTCCCATATTACTGGATTCAGACGGGGATCATTTGAGTGATAACTATGAATATGGAAGCTGGGATCCCTTAAAGACGAATATAGAAGACAGGTACGTCTTGTGCCCATATGTCGCTGATCTGCCTAATTTGAATGTGGAAATCTCTGACGACGAGGTTCGAACATCATATGAGTTCAAGAAGGGAAATGAATACAAGGTCGAATCTCAAGCAACTGCAGTCACAGAAGTACAATTTCAAGTGAATTGGGGCTCAAAATTAGAAACTAACACAAAAATATGGTCAAAGAGTTGGGTCCAATTAGGAATAAAGGCAGCAGAGGTCCAGGTCGAATCAAAGGTAGCTGGTACAGGAGGAGGGGCTGCGTTTGTTGCACCACAACCGTATTACGAATTACTTACTGAGGCAGGTATTGAATCATCAATAGAAGCCATGTCATTCTTTGAAACTCAAGGCTCAATAGCTACAACAGTTAATTGGCAAGGAAGCCAAGTGGCTAGTAGGTATATTAATTCAGGATGGGACATGACATCAGCAACCATCGCAGCAGAACTAAAACTCACTAACACATTTTCTCGGCTTGTCAAGTTGGAAAGAATAATCTTTGACATTGGCATTGGAAATGAGGTATACCAATCAGTCCCATGGTCTGAGGAGGATATTGAACTCGAGAAAGGGGCGTCATACACCTTTGAGATCACATTTGAGGTTTCTGGACAAAAGTGGGTCTATGACCTGAACAATGCACCCATGTATCTCTCAATCAATCCTAATTACCTTCAGCTTTCAGTTTGGGGAGATGGCGATTGGATCTCATCAACAGGTATTAAAAATGATGTTCAGGAGAAATGTGCTCAGATTGAAGTTGTAGGTGAAGATTGGGGTGTTTCAAAGTACATCACTGCGAACGTAGACAAGATTGATGGGTTGAACATACTTGATGCTCTAGATCGGTTGTTTATTCCTTACACATACAAATATGGTAGGATGATAGATATCATGGGTCAGCGCAGTAAACCAGGTGAAAAAGTCTGGACTTTTGCGTATTTCGAAACATGGCATGAATCTTCCAGTCTTTCTCCTGAACTTAATTTTCAAACAATCAGGATGTCTCCACGAGGAGCACTGACTCTTGACATGCAGAGTGACCTTGATGGAGACTGGCTCACAGATAAGATTGAACTTCGAATTGGGACGAATATGACTAATCCTGATTCAGATGGGGACTTTGCAGATGACTATGTCGAAATCGTACTGATGGAGAGTAACCCACTGGATATGGATACTGATGGTGGAGGTACTATTGATGGAATCGAATATTACGAACATCTGAATGCCAGTGACCCGAGTGACGACTATTTCGACTATCCAGATTGGTATAAGAATCATCAAACAATACAGGCCTCCAAGCAAGCTGCTAAAATCCTAATTGAGAATGGAATTGTGCCTGAAGAAGGTCAAATGACTTGGGCAGCTCCACAGAGTCCTGCTGAGAATGTAACTCATGCGTATGATGGGCTGGTCACATACGTTACAAATGAAACACTCTTGAGCTATCCATCTGAATCAATTCTTTGCGCTGCTGTCGGAGATGCAGATAATGATGGAGATAGTGATATTGTACTGGGCACTTCACCAAGTGGATTGGTATTGCTTCTTAAGAATGATTCAGGAGTGATATCTCTTCAGTCGCCGATAGCAAACATGAGTGCTGAATATCAATCTTCACCAGTAAGAGTGATGGACATTACGATAGCTGATGTTGAAAATAAAGGTTCAAATAGAGTAATCTTTGGAACATCTTATTATAATGGGTCATACTTGGGTGGCCTTCACTTAATCAGGTATTCTTCTGGAAAGTGGGTAAATTCCACTATTGAGCGAGATATTCCAGGAGGCGTTTACAGCATTGCAGTGGGAAATGTCAATCTTAATCCAGCGAATGAACTAGTTGCAGGGATTGGCTCTGTTGAATCACTAGATACTGGTTCTGTTGTTATCTATTCTGGAGATACAAGTCTCGGTTGGGCCAAGATAATTGCGGCTGTTAGAAATTCCTCCAGAGTTTATGTAACAATTGGAGACTATGTATCAGAGTTGTCGCTTCCTGGTGGTCCCGTTCCTTATGACAGCCCTGAAATCGTATTTTGCACGTATGATGATAATAGTACTCTGGGTTGGATTGGCTGGGATCAGAACGGTTATGACGACAACGGAGGCGGTCCTTGGGGACCACCTTTCGATAAGCAATATGATAACTATTACATCAGCAACTTCACTAATTATGGAAGCGATCCATGGGAGAAATACATGTGGATTGCATTAGGTGATTCAGATGGTGAAGGTGATTTGCTCGAGCTAGCATTAGCAATTGACAGGGAAGCACCCAATGATGACACAATCGAGCTTGCTGGATCAACCATTATCCAAGACGTCACATTTGTTTCTGATGAGTTCATCTTTGATGACTTCGATAATGATGGTTGGGGCGAACTAGTCTATCACTATGCATTGACAGCAGAATGGCCCACTAGTTATCTTGAGATTTGCGAGTGGAATGGTACGCATTTTGTCTATAGTGCGATTGAAACACCAGTAGATCCACTTCTTTCAAGCATGGCAGCTGGAGATGTGAATTCAGATGGAGAAATTGAGCTTATCTATGGCACTGAGAATGGTCTTGTTAGATACTGGTGTCATCCACAAGGTGCTCTATGGATGGGAGAATTTCAGGAGTGGAATGTCGATGTGACAATTCCAGAGCCATGGGTCTATCAAGGAGAGAAAATACCAATCAGTATAGATATTCACAATTCAGGTGACTATCAGATAGAGGATCTTTCTGTTCAACTGACACACGACGTTCAATTGAACAATCAGACAGATTCTTCAATTCTTGTGAATAATGTTGGAG
>CAYWJO010000086.1:0-4057 GCA_964458565.1 uncultured archaeon
ACACTAGTCTAAGTGTTGACGACTTGAAAGATGTTGTGGAGAAATTCAAAGAACGGATTAGGTTATCTCTTGGAAAGGAATTCCCAGATGACCCCTATGAACAGCTTTGGGGAGCTATTTCTGCAGTATTCAAGAGTTGGAATGGAGCTCGTGCTATTGCATATAGGAGAATAGAGGGAATTCCAGATCGCTGGGGAACTGCGTGTACAGTGCAATCCATGGTCTTCGGAAATATGGGTGAGAGTAGTGCAACAGGCGTAGCATTCACAAGAAATCCTGCAACGGGAGAAAACCAGTTCTATGGAGAGGTTCTGTTTAATGCTCAAGGAGAAGATGTTGTAGCAGGTATTAGAACACCAAACCCAATGAATGAAGAGAGTAAGAATGAGCAGAATAAAGAATTTGAAACTCTCGAATTCAGAATGCCAGAGTTGTATCAGCAACTCAAGGATATCAGAAATACATTGGAGAACCATTCGCAAGACATGCTTGATATAGAATTCACCATACAAGAAGACAAGCTGTACCTCGTGCAGCATAGGGTTGGAAAACGGACAGCGACAGCTGCACTGAACATAGCAATGGATTTCTTGGAATCGGGAGTCATCAATGAGGAAACAGCAGTCATGCGATTAGCTCCAGAGCATCTCGGTCAGCTGCTCTACCCAATTCTTGACCCTGCTGAAGAACAACAATTTGAATCAGTCGCCAAGGGTCTCCCAGCAGGACCTGGTGGTGCTTCCGGACAAATTGTATTCACTCAAGAAGATGCGGTGACATGGACAAAGAAGGGAAAGAAAGTAATTCTTATCCGTGAGGAAACCAGCCCCGAAGATATTGAAGGCATGAGAGCCGCTGTTGCAATATTAACAGCACGAGGGGGTATGACGAGTCACGCTGCACTCGTAGCTAGAGGTTGGGGTAAGTGTTGCATCGTGGGAGCATCTCCACTAGATGTTGATGTAGCTGGAAAACGAGTAGTAATTGCAGGTATAGAATACAATGAAGGAGACGTATTTACACTCAATGGAACAAGAGGACTGGTCTATCCTGGTGAAATCCCAACCATGGATTCAACAAAGAATCCACGTCTTCAAGAGTTCATGTCGATGGCAGATAAATATCGAAGACTGAAAGTCCGGGCTAATGCAGATAACCCAATGGATGCAGAAGTCGCAAGAGACTTCGGAGCAGAAGGGATTGGACTTCTTAGAACTGAACACATGTTTTATGGAGAGGGGTCTGATGAACCACTATTTCTACTCCGGAAGATGATTCTCAGTGACACCAAGAAAGAACGATTAGCTGCCCTTGCAGAGCTTGAACCCCATGTGAAGGCAGACATCAAAACCACCCTTGAAGTCATGGATGGGTTACCTGTAACAATTCGACTACTCGACCCGCCTCTGCATGAATTTGTACCCCAAAGCAGAATTGGACAGGAACGTTTAGCTCTTGCTTTGAATATAGAGGTTGATGAAGTAAAGCGAAGAGGAGAGGCACTACATGAAGCGAATCCAATGATGGGTCATAGAGGGGTGCGTCTTGGGATAACGTATCCAGAAATATATGAAATGCAAGTAAGAGCTATTTTGGAGGCTGCTGCTGAACTCATAAAAGATGGAAAGAAACCTGAACTTGAAATAATGATTCCAGTCACCATAGGCTCAGCAGAACTCAAAACTATGAATCTCGTTGTTGAAAAAGTCTATGAAAAAATGAAAGAGAAGCACGGAATGGATATCCCGTATATGATTGGGACTATGATTGAGTTACCACGTGCATGCATGCGAGCTGGTTCCATGGCGGAGGTGGCAGAATTCTTTTCTTTTGGCACTAATGATCTATCTCAGATGGGTTTTGGATTCAGTAGAGATGATATCGGTTCATTCTTACCAGAGTATCTAGACCGCCATATCTTGAGAAATGATCCATTCGAGAGCATCGATAAACGTGGTATAGGTCAGTTGATGGAAATAGCTATTGAGAGAGGAAGAGCTACGCGTAGTAATATCAAACTAGGTGTCTGTGGAGAACATGGTGGTGACCCTCGCTCAGTTGCATTCTTCCATGAGATTGGTCTTGATTATGTGTCATGTTCACCTTACAGGATACCTATCGCGAGACTAGCAGCTGCACAGGCTGCTTTAGGTGAGCGATATGAGAATATCATAAAATAGCATAGAAAGAAAGGAGATTAGAATCCAATCTCCTCATCAATCATTTCTATTCTGGTAGCATCTCTTTTTCTGATCTTTTCTCAGTTCTATTTACTGCAATAAATATAGTAGCCAATACTTTTAACTAGGTCATTTTGAGCCGTGCAAATCATACGAGGTAAGTCAGTTGAAGCGTATACTTGTCACCGGAAGTTATGGGCAAATTGGAACCGAACTAGTAGGGGCACTACGAAAAAAATATGGTGGTGAAAATATCATTGCCACCGGTAGGAAAAAACCTCCAGCGGTATTGAAAGAGGATGGTCCATACCTTCAACTTGATGTTTTGGATATAAACCAAATAAACACGATGTTGGTTGACCAAGATGTTGATATCGTAATCCATAATGCGTCATTACTTTCTGGAACAGGTGAGAAGAATCCACAATTAGCCTACAGAACAAATATCGAGGGATCATATAATGTACTTGAAGCCGTCCGTACATTACGATTGGAACAGGTGATGATTCCAAGTTCTATAGCTGCATTTGGTCCTGGCACTCCTCGTGACAACACACCAAACGATGTGATTATGAGACCAACAACTGCATATGGAATCTCTAAGGTGTTCATCGAATTATGGGGAGAGTACTATGTCAAGCGATACGGTCTCGATTTTCGTTCACTGAGATATCCGGGCATAATAAGTTCCGAGGCACTTCCCGGTGGAGGGACGACTGATTATGCTGTTGAGATTTTTTATGAAGCCTTGAAGAATAAAAAATATACATCATTCATTGATAAGGGAACCTACCTCCCTATGATGTACATGCCAGATTGCATCAAGTGTACAATTGACCTCATCGAAGCTCCAGTTGAGAACCTTATTCACAGAAGCTATAACATAACAGCTATGAGCTTTTCGCCAGAGGAGATTGTTGTTGAGATTAAGAAACACATCCCTGAGTTTGAGATATCATACCAACCTGACTTCAGACAACAGATTGCTGAGAGCTGGCCAAATTCGCTTGATGATAGCGCAGCTAGAGAGGAATGGAATTGGAAACCAGATTACACCCTTGCAGCCATGGTGAAAGATATGCTTGAAAAACTCTCAAAGAAGCTCGGTATTGAATATTAACGTACAAATAAAGGATAGGTACAGAACGATTCTGCCTTCAACTCTTTTTTTGAGTTGCTAGTTTTATGGTCTTCACTGAAGAAAATGAATTGAAAAAAGAAAAGGGTAGAAGTGGACAAAGTCCACTTCGATATAGTCTACGTTTACTTTCTACGCATTACGATTACTACAATAAGCAGGACAACAACAACACCTGCACCGACTGCAATGTAGATCAAAGTCATGTCGGTTGGGGTTGGAGTTGTGGTACTTGGAGTTGTAGATGTTTCATTAGCAGTTGTGGTAGGACCACTTGTTGTACTCTCACTTGTTGTGGTAGTAGTAGTAGTAGTGGTAGTTGTGCCTTCAACAACCTTGTAGTAATGATAGAAGTATGGATCATGCATTGGGTTGAACACATATCCAAAGATGTCTTTGTACTCGACGTGGAAGGATGCAGCCTGATATACCCAACAGAATGCGGCTTGATCAACAATAAGCTCTTGGATCTCATAGTAGAGTTCCTCACGCTCAGTATTGTTCACACTCTGTGAAGCTGCTGAGATCAATCCATCAACGTATGTTGCGTTCCATCCCTCTGAAACAGCAAGACCAATCCTGAGGGGATAGGTTCCAGTGCTTCTTACAAATGGACCGACATAGTTGTCTGGATCAGCGTAGTCTGGTGCCCAACCAAGGAAGAAGATTGGGAGTTGTCTATTTTGTAACTGGTACAGGTAGCTTGCCCACTCAACACCTTGGACATCGATAGTCAAGG
>CAYWJO010000087.1:0-3930 GCA_964458565.1 uncultured archaeon
TTTTAATTTCCGTCATTCCATCAATTCATCTCCTACAAAATGAGCTTAACTATGAATTAAGCTTTCAATTTATGATATTATCAAATGATGAACTATAATATAAGACTTGCTGTTCTTCAAGAAAATATAAAGAAGAGTGAGAGGTGAGAAGAGGTATATCTTCATTTACTCTATAAAACTTTATCATCAAACCGCATCAATACCTGCGAGAGGTCTTCTGATGAAAGCCAAGGATATTGGTGAACGAGGTTTCATCTCCAGTGTTAGAAATCTAGTAAGAATCATGAACGGAGCGAAGCTAGGTCACGATGAGGATGCTTCAGACATACCTCTAAACGGTCAACATATGATTGTTAACATTGACACCTTCGTTCGTAAGACTGACTGGCTACCGGGTATGACCCCTGCACAGGTTGGAAGAAAGGCTGCCGTTATGACCTTTTCAGATCTTCTTGTGAAGGGTGTACAACCTACTGCTTCGATGTTGTCAATGTGCATGCCTTCTGACTATGACACCAAGGACGCTGAAGAGATTGTACGAGGATTCACACAGTATGGATTAAAGCATGGAGTCAACTTCCTTGGTGGAGACCTTGGAATGGCTGATGATATCATTCTGACAGGAGTGGGGCTTGGAATTGCATCTCCTGAGGAAATAATTACGCGAGGTGGTGCACAAGAAGGTGACATTATCGCTGTTGCAGGTTCATTTGGCTATACGACTCTCGCCTATCAGATGCTACTTAATGAACTTGAAGTGGAAGGAGAACTACGTCAAAGAGCACTAGAGGCTGCTTATAGGCCCGAATTGAACTTCGAACTTATATCTGGTCTTCGAAAAAAGAATGCGATCACTTCAGCAATGGATTCAAGCGATGGCTTAGGAATCACACTAAATACTATGGCGGCACATAGTAGCAGGTCATTTATGATTGAGGACTTACCTCTCGATCTTGAAGTATGGAAATTCGCAAGAATGAATATGATGCGCGAGCTCTATGTTGTGATGAACGGAGGTGAGGAGTTTATTCCGGTATTTACGATACCCGCAGCAAAACTAGATGCTGCTATTGAATTCTCAACAAAGATAGGTGTAGAGTTAACATCAATTGGATACGTCGAGAAAGGGAAACCAAGTGTGATGTACGAAACTTCTGAGGGCTATCTTGAAATCTCAGCAGAAGGATATGACAATTTCAAGGAGTGGCAATAGACTGGTACGTATTGTGCTCATCGATGGGTACGTCGATGAACCAACATGTCTTGGAGTCCCTCCATACATCAGTACTTATCCCCGATACATTTCAGGAGCCATCTGGACTCATGCTCCCGAAGCTGAAATTATCTATCAGACAATTGACCAAGTACGAGATAATCTCGAATATGCTCGCAAGATATGGTCAAAATCAGACCTCCTGGTTCTTATTGCTGGTATGATTGTACCTGGCAAGTATCTTGGTGGAACCCCTATTTCTGTCAGAGAAGCACGTCAGTTCTTTGACAGTCCCGATTTTGAGGACATCCCTAAACTTCTTGTTGGTCCTTGGGCTCGTTTTGGTTGTGGTTTAGAGGGTGGAAAACTGGCGTTGAGCTCTAAAGTACTTTCACCTCCCTTCACCCATATTATATCGGGTGATGCAGAGATAGTTATAGGTGAGATAGCAAAGAACAATTGGAATGTTTCGTCGGTAGATTTAGATAACACAAGAGAAAGTGCTCAGGAGATAGAAGAGTACTCCGTAAGAGGATCTAAGATAGTCACACAATTTCCAGGATACAACACTGGTCATATGATATGTGAAATCGAGACCTATAGAGGCTGTCCGCGATTCTTTACTGGTGGATGTTCATTCTGTACTGAGCCTCTCTACGGTATGCCACAAGTACGTAATCCTAAAGACATCATCCACGAAGTGCAAGCTCTCTATGAGTGTGGTGCGCGAGCATTTCGTATTGGTAGACAGGCTGATCTATTCACATTCGGATCCAAAGAAATAGGAAGTGAGGAATTTCCTGTTCCCAACCCCACTGCGGTTGAGGAATTATTCTCTGGAGTTCGTCAAGCAGCTCCGAAACTTCGTGTGTTGCATATTGATAATGTCAATCCCGGAACAATTGCTCATCATCCGAAAGAAAGTCGCCAAATTGCGAAAATCATTGTAAAATACCACACACCGGGAGATGTTGCTGCTTTCGGTATAGAATCAGTTGATCCTGATGTTCGGAAGAGAAACAATCTGAAGGTTTCAGAGGAGGAGGCAGTCGCTGCTGTTCGTATTTTGAATGAAGAAGGACGAATAAGACCTGACTGGGGACTACCTCATCTACTTCCTGGAATCAACTTACTCTACGGACTACCTGGAGAACGGAAACAGACAATGGAATATAACATGGCATTTCTGCAGAGATTGCTCGATGAGGGTCTCTTAATCCGAAGAATCAACATACGACAGGTGATTGGATTTTCTGGTACTGATCTTGCTGAAAAAAAGCCATCCGGAATACGACATAATCAGTTTGTGCGGCACAAACAAGAAATCCGAGAGTGGATTGACATCCCCATGTTGAAACAGGTTGCACCTTCCGGGACAATTATTCATGATGTTTTTCTTGAACAAGAACGTGGAAACAACTATCTTCTTCGTCCCCTGGGTACTTACCCAATTCTGTGTCAAATGCCGGGTGGAATTGATTCCCCCACGCTGATATCCGATGTCTTTGTTGTGAGTCATGGCCCAAGATCATTATCAGTATTACCTCATCCATTTCATGTAGACAAAGCTTCGCTGGCACAATTGAAAGCAATACCTGGTCTAGGTGTTAAGCGTGCTGCACGTGTAAAAGCAGCTCACAAAATATCCAATCCCGATGAACTTGAATCATTAATCGAGACCGAGCTTCCTGATTGGTTCAAGAAATCAATACAATCGAATGAATGAGATGATTATTGGATACGTGGAATGTAATGACCTAGTGGTTCCTCTATTAGATTGCCTCTTGTCTGTTCTTCAACCAACTGTAGTGTAATCTCCGATAGATTGAAGCCTAGTGCTTTGAATTCACCACTTATTTCACTCATGCTCACAGGATTTCTTTCCTCTATGTACCGTTGTTTAATGTAACTGATGAGATATATTCCCAGTTGTCCTTCAAAGATATGCTGCTTCAAATCGTCTGACATATTCACCCCTGCCCTCTCATCTGTGTCACTGATTGTTATTCTAAGTTCCAATGAACCTAAGGCATCTTCTAATTCTGAAAGCCTAGATAGAGGTAAAGACGAATAGATTCTCAGAGTTGTGAGCAATCTGTGTCCATAATATGTAAGATGGAGGGGCATTGTCTGGATATTCTTTCCATCAAATCTCAATATTGTATTGTCTACCTCCTTTTTCCTCCTATCAATAATCTCTGAGACAAGAACAGCTGCCATTGTCTGCATCATCTTTTCAACATCAAAAAACATCGTGGCACCTAGATTAGCAACTTGATCAGAAATTATATTGTGAAACTGTTCTCTTAGTAGATTTCTTCCCTCTTGCCAACTAGTTTCTTCTGGTATTAATCTTAAAACAGGTATTAGCTCTGCATCAATACCTACAAGCTCATGCATTTCAAGGGATTCAAGTACAGCTCTCTGTCGTGATAGGAAACTTTCCTGTCTATTCATCATGCTGAGTCCATCAGCAAGTCCCGCCCAACCTCTTGTTCTCACAAACACTTGTGCTCTATGAGGTTGAATTGCCGACATCTGAAACACGCTCTCATGAAATTAGGTCTAATCTTGAATGAAACTCCATTAGAAATTGGCGGGCCCGACGTGATTTATTCCCCCCAGAGGAACTCTCTAGAGGCTCGAACACGTGAACTCCAACTCGCTTCACGGACTCGTCTAAGCGAACACCGTGTAGAAGGCTGGCGCCCTATCCG
>CAYWJO010000088.1:0-3644 GCA_964458565.1 uncultured archaeon
GGACTCAGGTCGATACTGGTCAACTGGTTACCCTCAAGAGATAGACACTGTAAGTTGGTACAGGATGAGAGTGGACTCAGGTCGATACTGGTAAGCTGATTTCCCTTAAGAGATAGAATCTGTAAGTTAGAACAGGATGAGAGGGGGCTCAAATCTATATTTTGTAGCTGATTCTGAGAAAGATTGAAACTATGCAGCCAAGTGCAGGAAGATAACGGGTTCAGATCGATACTGTTCAGATTATTTCCAGATAGATTAAGTTTCCACAGAGTGGTGCAAACGGAGAGGGGACTAAGGTCGATACTAGCCAGATCTATTCCAACTATATCAATCTCAGTGTCATCGGGTGTGACCAACTCCAGACCTATCTCTTGGCCCATACTAGTGACACCGCTCAGGGCAATACCCTCACTTTCACTCTGCGGGATTATTCCAAGTTTGACCTTAGCAACTTGGTCCATTATTTTTTGGAGCTTCTCAGATTGTTCTGGTTTCTTTTTCTCTTCAGGACCCTCTTCTTCCCTCATGGTCAGTCACCGATACACAGCATACGTTCGCGATAAGTCTTTCCAATCTCTACAATTTTAGGACAATAGTAGTAATTTTTTTAGAAATTTGCAGAAAAACACCATGAAGAATGTTGGACCGTCTTTTCTAAGATTTGTATTTTTTTCTCAATCATCTTCACCTTGTTCAACCAATAGGCGCTCACGTTCTCGTAGTCAATTCATATCTACCAAGATTAAAATTCTCTATTAATTGATCTAACTCGTTATGAGACTTGTAATGAGATAGAATCGTGAGAATATCACCAATAAGCTCCTCGAGCACATGCTCTTCTGCAGGTAGATTAGTCTCAATGCGGGTTTCACCATACATGAACTTCGAAATATGTTCGATCAATTTGATTAGTGGTTCTACAACTGTAAAATCATGATTGTCAACCAGTACGGGAATAATCCAACTGAGGATGGTAGCTTCAACATACTCCGAACAAAATTTACGATATGATCCAACATTCTTTGCCCTTATATATGCAGGTCTACGGATTACATCCTGCAACTGGTGCAGTAGTGTCACCAAATGCATCACGGTATTCTGTCCACCTGACTTTCCCAATCTTTCTAGCAAGCCTGAGAGATTAATTCCCAGATTTCTTGGTAGAAAATGCATTGGTGTAGCGGTTTTTAAACTTGGAACAATTGTTCTTGAATACACACAATAGTTCTTGAATACATAAACTGGACTATCAGGCTCAACAGTGTCTAGAACGAATGACAGTGAGTAGATATCGGGAAATTCTATCCAGACTGCATCTGCTGGATCGTTCGGATCCGTTAATTTCTTCTGGGCTTCATAATACTCCGAATCCCATGTGAAATATTTTTTATATTCTGGAAGACGTTTCAGTAAGGCGCTCCTGATTTCTGAGAACTTCAACAGATTATCATCATAAGCTAACCTGAGTATCATTTTAAGACGCTCTATAGGCAATTTGGCACTCCAAGTGTCTTGTGCATTCTCAATAAGGTCTATTATATCAGGAACACGGTTCTTTATCGCAAGAAGTATTTCCTCATTGCCTTGAAACTCGGGTGTAGCTAGAACCTCTTTTACCATTAATAGAGGTACTCTAGTATTCTTGATGTGTGTAACAATTCTCTTGATTTGATTGTCAAGATCCTCTGTTACACCCATTGCGACCAGGATGAGGGGATTATTTCTCATGAAACTTTCAGACTTGATCTGCTCTATCCATTCTTGACCTGTCCTCATCCGTAATGAGTGTGCAATACAGAGTTGGATATCCTCATTGTTGATTAGGGGTGGTATCTTTAGAACCTGCTCAATAATAGAATCTGGATTGATTCCCTGGATGTTTGGACCAATTAACTCCTCATAACAGCAATAGGCAATCAATGGAATTTGCGTTTCAAGACCCGCTCCAAACTCAGAGGTTGCAGAGATACAGGGAAATTCAGATAATAGCAAGTATAACTCCCACGGATAATATATCTTCACCGGTGTTTGGAGATATTCCCACTCCATTATGGTTAATAGACTGGGAATGTGCTTCGAAAGAGCTGAACAGATCAAAGGTGATTGAGTGAATTGAGAGTATTTGGAAAGAACAAGGATGTCCACTATCATATCAGTCGCATCATGAAGAATATCATCTTTCTCTTCAATCAAAGTTGCCCATGTTTGAAGAAATGATGGTACAGAGACCAGATCAGGCATAAGTGACTCATTCACGGAATAAATGAGAGCGTAACCTGCTCTAGATTTTATGATATCATCCAAGATGACTCTGTGAGTTTTATCCTCACTGTTCAAGAGCAAAGTCATAATTCGATGAAAGGACTCATCCCCAAATAATCTAGAAATAGGACCACTAGTGTGTTTAATCCAGTCAATAAAAAATGTAAAGAATTCAGCATCATTAAAAATTGCAGTTCTATCAACTAAAAGTTTCTCAGGAATGATATACCAACCAAGATTTAGATCTAGTACTTGTTGAATTTGAGAAACATCCCATTTCAGGATTTCTTCAAAGTCTAGCTCCGATTGATATCTTCTGATCTTTCTTTCTATCTGTTCGTCAGAAGCTCCTAGTTGACGTTCAGAAATATATTTTCTGAGTTGTTCAGTGATTGGTATATCATCCAATATTCTATCACAGATTTTCACCTTTCTCATTATCATCACCCTCAATCTTCATCATCACTGTATGATATTGCAGTGACCATATCAGAACCTTCACCCCACATAATCAGTCACCGATACACAACATGCTTTCGCGATAAGTCTTTCTAGTTATTTTCAAGGGGTAATCTAATCTGATAGTATGTCAGAAATCACTTGTTCCATCAATCACCCCTCTTCTCCTATCTATGTAGAAAACCTTCCTCTTTTTCTCTTTATCAGTGATAACTACAAATACGATGTCATCCTCACTTTTTTTCTTCGACCTTGTCTTCGATATCGTCTTGATAAGTTCCTGTTCACTCACACCTAGTGCGAGTGCCTGTTCACGTCTGATCTGGTCACTAACTTGTTGTGCGAGTGTCTGTTCACGTCTGATCTGGTCCATAACTTGTTGTAGTGCACTATGTTTCGCTTCTTCAATTTTGGGATGCTCTTCTTCCCTCAGTCGAGTGCTTGAAACTAGAGGACTCAGATTGACATCAGTCAGTTTGTTCTCTGAAAGATATAGATACCGCAAATTGGTGCAGGAAGTCAATGGACTTAGGTCGATGTTCTGCAGGTGATTCTCTCGTAGATCGAGGGTCTGTAGGTTGCTGCAGGAGGACAGGGGACTCAGGTCTATGCTTGTTAAACCTTTATTAATTAGATCAATCCTAGTAATGTCTTCTGGGAGGTATTTGGTGAATTTGTACTCCTTTTTCTTTCCCCCCTTATCCATACCTTTCAAGATGATGTCAATTCCAGAGATATCTGCTTTCCTCTTCTTCAATTCTATTTTCTTTTCTAATTTCTTGAGTAGTTTAACTAATCTCGAGTCTGAGTTCTCTATGATGTAACTGTATCCCCCATCAGGTTCCTTCAATTCTCTCAATACACTCTTTAACCATCGAGTGACTCCCTCTTTTTTCCCCCTACCAGGAGCTCTCTTCATTTCC
>CAYWJO010000089.1:0-3260 GCA_964458565.1 uncultured archaeon
TGAAGCTATAGATGCGGTCACAGAGTTACGAGAGGAGGGTTACAAGGTAGGTAACGCTCGAATGAGAATGATTCGCCCATTTCCCAAGGAAAAGATACGGGAGCTCGGTGCCAAAGTCAAGGCATTTGCTTCCTTCGATCGTGGAGTGTCCTACGGGTTTGGCGGTCATGTGGCGAATGACATCCGCTCAACGATGTACCCAACGAAGTATCGTCCATTGATCAAGAGCTACATTGGTGGTCTTGGTGGACGTGATATAACTATCACAGACATAAAAGAAGTCATTCTTGATACTGTGAAAGTTGTTGAAAGTGGAGAGCTTGGTCCCGAAGAGACCTGGCATGATTTAATGGAGTGGTGAAGATGGTAACTACAAAAGAAATGCCCCTTAAGGAATATGTACTGAAGGGAAATGCTGCATGTGCCGGTTGTCAGGACATGGTGGCACTACGTCATGCGCACAAAGCTCTCGAAGGTGACGTAATTCAAGTTGTACCTGCCTGTTGTACTAGTGTTGTACAGTCGCTCTGGCCAAAAACCGGTCTTGCGATTCCTGTTCTAAATACAGCTTTTCCTGCTGCTGCAGCTACTGCATCTGGTGTTAGAGCTGCCCTGAGAGCAAAAGGAAATAATCATACTACCGTAATGTGTTGGGCTGGTGATGGAGGTACATTCGATATTGGTATCCAAGCTCTGAGCGGAGCTCTTGAGCGAAGAACCGATTTTCTCTACATTTGTTACAATAACCAAGTGTATAGTAACACAGGCACTCAGCGCTCAGGAGCGACCCCTCTATATGCTCAAACTACAACGACATGGTATGGTAAGACTGAACCTGAGAAGATGTTGGATCTCATTGTAGCGGCTCATGAACCTGTCTACCAATTCACAGCAAACACAGCTTATCCAAGAGACCTCTTTGAAAAGTTCCAAAAGGCTAAGGAAATTGAAGGGCCCAAGTTTGGTCATATATTTCTTCCATGTCCTCAGGCTTGGAATTATCCTGTAGAGAAGGGAGTTGAGATGGGAAAACTTGCCGTTGAAACTGGATATTGGATTCAATGGGAACGTGTTGGTGAAGAGTTTATTCTCGGAAAACATAGTAAGCGATATCAGGATCCTGCAAACCGAAAACCGATTGAGGAGTTCTTGAAATTACAGGGACGATTTTCAAGGCTGTTCAGACCAACGAGGGACGAGAAGAAGATACAGGATCTTCAGGACTATGTCCAGCACCGTTGGGACTTAATCATAAAGACCTTTACATGATTATCCGCGAGGAACACATTATGTGTTCCTCATTACTCATTTTCTATCTTTAGAACACGTAAATGAGCACTCCAAGTGATAGAAGAAAGATTGCGAGATAATACGTCACATATACGAGATATCCTTCATATTGAAATTGGTGATGAAATTCTCGAATTCCAATCATGGAATCGGAGATGACAAAAAAGATAGCTCCAAGGACTGGAATAAAACCTAGTAGGATATTTGTTGTAAACCAAAGGAGCAAGGATGTGCTGAGTGTGAGTGAGATTATCAGCGCATAGACATAGACTGCCTGTAGCATTTGCTTTGGTGTTTCAATCTCGGATGTGCTTAGATATTTTCGGAACAGCATGATATAGACAAGCATGGCAATCAGACATGCTCCAAATCCTGCCAATGCAATCAGAGGTATCCCGACCACGAGTGATTGTAGGAGAAAATTCAGCGTGTAGATTACGTGTGATATCAGAAAGAGACCTAGCCCGGGTAGGAGATTCACCTCCATGCCAAAGTCACCCAAAGCGCAGAGGACAAGAGCTATTGAATATAGATAATAGAAGATTGAATCTGAGGGTCGCATCCAAAGGAGAAAAATTGCAGCTGCTACTGCTGGGACTATTTTAATGAGTACTCTTAGAGCGAATCTGGATTGCAATGCTTCTGCATATTTGAACAAAATGATAATTGCTGCAAATACCCAGAAGATGATGCCGTAGAGTATGAGTGACATAGGTTCTTCTGATTGCAGCGTGACTTATGAGTCTTTAACCTGCTTCTAGCTTTTTCCATGCAATTGCTGCTGGGATAACTATCGCAACAAGTCCAATTGAAAATGTTGCAATGATTATTGGTACGACTTGCCTGTCTGACACTCGTGGATTGAGACCATTAAGATACTCGTCAAGATTTGTTATGCCATCTTTGTCAGGGTCTCGTAGAGAATCATTCACAAGTGGTTTTAGATGATAGGTGACTTCCCATCCATCAGGCATCAGATCTGAATCTGTATCGTTGTTTATTGGAGAGGTTCCCAACTCATATTCTTCTTTATTAGTGAGAGCATCATCATCGAGATCATCTGCTGAGTCATCAAATATCGGATTCAATCCCCTCTCGACCTCATAATTATCTGGCATTGTGTCGGAATCCGAATCATCGGACTGGGGTGACGTCCCAATTAGAAATTCCTCCAAATTCGTCAATGTATCCCCATCTGGGTCTAGAAAAGAATCATCAACCAATGGATTCAATGAGTTTGCAATCTCATATCCATCTGGCATCAAATCACCTTCCGAGTCACTCAGTTGAGGGTTAGTCCCTAGAATGTACTCATTATAATTCGTAACGAGGTCGCTATCTGCGTCCCCGGAGCTATCATCAATTAATGGATTTAGCTGCATGACAATCTCATATAGATCAGGCATCAGGTCTAGGTCTGTATCATTATTGAATACTGAAGTACCATTGCGTGCCTCATTTGTATTTGAAATTCCATCACCATCTTCATCCTCTAGGCCATCACTTGGAGAAAGGGGATCAAAACCATTCTCAACTTCCCAAAAATCTTCCATCGCATCTCCATCTGTGTCTCTAGACCATATGTCAGTACCCAGAATCATTTCTTCTGCATCAGACAATCCATCTGCATCATGATCGATAGTAAATAGCTCTACATCGAACCAATACTGTTCACTATCTGGTATATCATCGCCTTCAATATCACTCTCATACTCTGCCTCAAAAGAAAATTCCACTTCATTTTCACTAGAGAAAATAATTTCATGAAGCCCATCATCAACTAATTCCAAACTGATGAGTTTCTTATTATTCCCCGAGCTATTGACTATATCCAGGTGGTGTAGCAGAACCTCTGAAGGTGAACGAACATCAACACTGAGTGGTCCATTTTGCCATGTGAGTGTCAGATTCATAGTGGTTTCTATTGTATTAGCGATGTAGTATTTCCTAACTCCCTCTTCTATTATTCG
>CAYWJO010000090.1:0-3206 GCA_964458565.1 uncultured archaeon
ATTGTATTTCTCTGGTATTGGGAAGAAGATAGTTGGGATATTCCCGAGTTTATGATAAGTGGTGGAGCTTATTATTTAGCTAGAGCGAATCTGATAAAGCTGCTATTAACAGGATTCGCACCCATGATAGGCAACCGAGTCTATGATATAATAGATGCCATATCAGGTTCATTGTTATCAAATCTTGGTTCTGCAGAAGCGAGTCTTGGGATTAAGTTCGAATATACAAAGACAGGTGATTCCCAGAAATTAATTATTGAGCCTTTTGCTAAATTATATGTTGCAATCCCGGAAGATGATGTTGACTTCCACCTTCTGGAAATCAAGGGTGGACTGGACACGTTAGGAACTTATGAACACGAGATTTTCTCAACAGGAAGAATCGAACGGTCTCTGGATTTGAATATCGAGGCTCATTTCTCTTGGAGAGCACTTTTCCTTGGAGGAGATTATCGATGGACCCTGTTTAACCACGTATTTTTTGAAGAGATAATCGACAGAACCACTGAGATACGTGACCTGAAGGTTGGAAATGATGAAGGAGTATGTACCCAAGGAGATTCCATTAAGCTGGAAGCAATACTTGTTGACTCAGAAGAAATTGGTATAGATGCACAGAGTATAATCTTCCAGTACCAAGACGGTGGTTATTGGTATGACATTGGAACAGCGATAACAAATATAGATGGTTATTGTGATTACACATGGGTATGCAGTTTCCCAAACGGCACATATCAAATCCATGCAATCTATGAGGGTGTTTCAGGAGTCCATGAACCAACACAGTCATACGAAAAATCACTGATAGTCGAACTGAATCTGAAAGAAGTTAAAATATATGATCTTGGTTTCGGAACAGGGGATGATTATCTTGTTGTTCGACCGGGTGAACAGATTCATATCTCCACATATGTAACGGAACCAGGAGTTGGAGGAATAATAGGACTACCAGTTTCCTTCTTTGTTTCATCAGATGATAGAATGAGGTGGACATTCATTGGTACTGATGTTACTGAAGGTTGGGGCCATGCTGCTACCGACTGGGTTGTACCTGCAGATATTGAAGGAGGGGACCATTATTTCAGAGCTGCATTCAAAGGAGATTACACATATGATGCAGCAGTCAGCGAGAATGAAATTCGACTTGTAGTTGATTCTGTGAATTTCGTATCACCTCAAACAGGAGACATTGTTAGTACATCTACACCTACTTTCACTATTGAAATTGCTGACGGTATCACATATGACCAAGTAGCATTCTGGATCGACTATGATCCAAAGGTCTTTCTTCCTGCAGGAACCACAGAATGGACCTCATATCCGTTGAGTGAGGGAGATCATACAATTCGTGTATACCTATATTATGGAAGTGATGTAAAAGGAGGGGACTACATCCATATCGAAGTTGATGCTGACCATCCTCTTACAATCCTCACTCCAGGTAACGGAGATTATACGCCTCGTGGTTTTTCCCTGACTTGGGAATGGAGCGGTACGTCTTCAATTGATTATTATGACATTCTACTTGATGGAGAAATTTACGAAGATTATGTGACACCAATGTTAACAAACCTAGGTATGTTTCTATCGGACGCAAGACAGTATATAATCACTGTCAGAGCCTGGCATGGGACATCGTGTGATTGTGCCACCGTTACCTTTACAGTTGATAGTCAATCACCAACAGTGACATTAACCTCGCCAGTGGATAGTCAAATCCTCAACAACAATGATGTTACAATTCAATGGAATGCAGAAGATGATAATGGTCTAGATCACTTTGATATCTATGTTGATGGAGTTTTGAGGTCTAATGTTGGCGGATCAATACGACAAACCACTCTTGATATTGCTTCAGGAGTCAGAGAGATTCGGATAATGGCAATTGATTTAGCTGGCCTTGACCATGAAGATGTGGTTGTATTTGTCGTTAAAACAGCAAATCCATGTGTTGTAATCGATAGTCCAACAAATGGAACCGAAGTAGGAACCTCAACAGTAACGCTTTCTTGGACATGGTATTCAACACTAATATACACCAACTCGGAAGTGTATATTGATGGTGCACTGAATCTTACAACGACTGGACTGACTACGCAAATTGAATTAGACCCATCATGGCATACAATCACTGTTAGGGGATATGCATCAGGAGGAAGCTGGCATGAAGACTCTGTGCTTGTAAATATTGATTATACCATCTCATTGGTTAACGCTTGGCAGACAACCTACTCTGACCTTCATGATTACAGACCCTTGATACGAACATTAGATTTCTACGGAGATAGTAAAGACGAGATTCTGATCGGTTACACTGTACAAGTGATTGATGATTTAGACGAACTGCATTTAGAGATGTATGAAAGTGATGGAAGCCTGATTTTCTCATGGATGCGATTAGTATATTCTGAAGTTCCAACAGAGGGTCATCTCCATGATATTGTACCAGCTCAATTGGATGCAGATCCTAAGGAAGAATTTGTCCTCTCAACATATCATTACTTGAATGCCTTCGACCAAGACTCTTCAGCTCCATACTATCAGAGGACATGGGATCTTGGTTGGGGGGAGTTGTATTGGATCCGAGCTGCAGACCAAGACAATGATGGTCTAGATGAGATTTGGGCAACGGGCATCAACGTTCTCGTAGACCAAGATGGGTCAATCATCTTTGACTATACATACAGTATGTGTACAGCTATAGCGAAATATTCACGCCCATTATTTGTTAATGTCGATGATGATCCAGAATTAGAACTCCTTAGAGCTGAGCCTTCATTCCCTGCAGATATACTCTATTGTGGTGATGACAATGGTACTGTTCTATGGACTACCACGCTCTCTGATACCTGGAACGCCTACACGAACTACGCAGCAGGAGATGTTACCAATGATGGAAAAGATGAGATTCTCCTTTATGAGGGGACTAGAGCAGTGCTTCTTGCACCTAATGGAGGCATCCTTTGGGATAAGACGATTGGTAGTGAGAATATCTTCTATGCCGAGATGGGGGATTTAGATGGCGATGGCTGTGCAGAGATAATCATGAATATTGGAGAATATAATCTCACAATTCTAAATTCAGCAGGAGCGCTTGTTAGATGCACGAGTACTACCCAGCAATTTAGGTATACTTCAGTACAAGAGTCAGCTCGACCAATACAGATTGCAGATGTTGATAACGACCCAAGTGCGGAAATCATCTT
>CAYWJO010000091.1:0-2994 GCA_964458565.1 uncultured archaeon
TTGCATCAATATCCATTGCCTTTGCACTTTGTGCTAAGACTAGTGGTGAATATTGGCGCTCGGGATCATCACTGGTTTGAACATACAAAATCGAACTCATTCTTCATTCTCCTTATTTCATTTTTCTAATCAGAAACCTCTGAGTTCCATCTCTGTCCTTTTCATATGCTAAGAGTTCATGTCCTGTTCTTTTGCAGAATCTCTTCAAATCCTCTTCTGCTGCAGGATCATCTGCAAGGACTTCCAGAATTTCACCAACTTCAATGGAATCAATCGATTCACGTGTCTGGAAGAGAGGTTGTGGGCAATATAGACCAACACAATCTAAGCTCAGTTTTGGTTCCTCAATCATCTCTATCAACCTAACTATTGTTAATTTTGCATATAATTCTAATGATTAGCTTATAACTCTATGGATTGGATTAGGGAATTCCACTACTCTTCGTTCATTTCTGCATTCTTGAGATTTGGAGCTCTCTGCATCTATCTAGCCAGAGTGATTGATACTCATTAGGAGTAATCACACGATGTTCAAGGTCTACAATGGATCTTATCCCCTCTTCTTTACACCACTGGACATAGATGCGATACTCGTCCCAATCCATTTCGATATCCTCCCACACGCAATCAATGTTCGTATAACCACTAAGGAACCATGCGAGTAGTCTGGTATGACCATCAGTTGCTACATATTCGCCATCTAGCATCTTTATTGGAATTGGTGGGAGTCTGAAGGATTCACTGGTATCAAATCGTTGCATAATCTTCTTCAGCTTGGATGAGCTGATAAATAGCTGACTAGGCTGTATTTGATCTATGTTTAGTACGAATGTAACATCCATGGCATCAATTACGAATCTAATTCGCCACTTAAATTGAACTACCTGATGGAACCCTCTGATGCATCATACTACTCACTCTCAAAATAAACTTCTGAAGATTTCTAGTGGATAACAAACCAATTTATGGTGGTATTATTAATCATATTTTTCGAAAAGGAGACGACAATATCTTGGGAAACAATAAGGAGCTATATCTAGAGAAAAACGAACAAGTCACTAGAATTATCTCAGAACTTGATCTAGATTGTTGGCTTGTATGGGTTCGAGAAACGTCTCAGATGGCAGATCCCGTATTGGAACTAATTCTCGGTGGTGACCTAGTCTGGCAATCTGCACTCATCTATACCAGGAGTGGTGCGAAGATTGCTATTGTTGGAAAGGGGGATCATGAAGGACTTCAAGTAAAGGGAATCTTTGATACAATAATACCGTATACAAAGGGAATCAAGGACACATTATTGGAAGAATTGCTCAGGATTAATCCTCGTCAGATAGCAATCAACTATAGTAAGAATGATGTTTCAGCTGATGGTTTGAGCGTAGGCATGCATATGTTGCTTCGAGATTATTTGAGAGATACTCCCTTGTTGCATCGCTTGGTGAGTGCTGAGGGTACTATAAAACGTTTGAGAGGTCGAAAGACGGGAGGAGAGATTGATCGTATTCGTCAAGCTGTTGAAATAACTGAAGAGATATTTGAACGAGCGCAGAAATTTGTAAAAGTCGGGATGACCGAACTCAAGATATACGATTATTTCCATCAGCAAATGTCTGAATATAATGTCACATCTGCATGGAATGAAGATCATAATCCCGCTGTTGATGCAGGACCTAACAAAGAGTTTGGACACGCTGGCCCGACAGAGAATATCACTAAGCATGGACATCTGCTTCACTTTGATTTTGGTGTCATGTATGATAGCTATTGCTCTGATATCCAACGGATGTTCTTTTTTGGTTCCAAATCGGATGTCCCGGGTGAAATCGCAGAGGCATTTGAAACCGTAAGAGATGCAATTCAAGCTGCTGGAACATTCATTAAACCGGGTGTTCAAGGTCATGAAGTAGATGCCGTTGCTCGTAATTATGTGCTAGATGCGGGTTATGAAGAATATAAGCATGCACTGGGTCACCAAATAGGAAGAAGGGCACATGATGGCGGAACAATTCTTGGTCCCATGTGGGAACGTTATGGCGACATTCCAATGGGCGTAGTTGAGTCTGGAAATGTGTTTACACTCGAACTTTATGTGACTACGAAAAACTATGGACAGCTCAGTCTCGAAGAAGACATCCTTGTTACGAAATCCGGATGCGAATTTCTATCAAAGCCCCAAGTTGAGCTGATTTATATAATTTAATATAATTAAATATTTGACAAAATAAGCTTCGAAACATTTACATTGCATAGTCACATTAGTTTATAGCTGTCTTGTGGGTGAGAAGATGTCAGATGCTACGAAACGATTGAGAGAGGAATATCTCAATGCATTCATAATGAGAAAGTGGATCTCTTCAAAGCCAGAAAAATTGACACAAGAACAAGTGGAATTACTCTATGGTATGATAAAACGTTGGACCGGAGAAGTGGATGTTTCTACTCCTCCACAATAAGATTACCTTCATCCATTGAGCCAGTTCGATACCCTTGAAGGTCCAAAGTAACGTATTTGAATCCAGAATCATGTCCTATAGACACCAACTCCTCTAGTATGTCTGATTCGAACACTCTTTTGATATCATTTGGATCTAGCTCTATTCTCACTACATCTCCATGATATCTTGCTCTGATACAATCTACTTTGAGGAGTGCCTTTACTTCACGTTCTATTCTCTGGATGTTATCCAGCATGTTCTCATCAATTCTTGTTTCGTAGGGAAAGCGTGTGGCCATGCATGCCATTGATGGAGTATCTGCCACAGAAAGACCAACGTGACGAGCATATTCTCGAATCTCAGTCTTAGTGATTCCTGCATCCTTGAAAGGTGATATAACATCACACTCTTCTAATGCCTTTGCACCGGGTCTATATCCTTTGAGTTCACTTGCATTGGTACCTTCGATAACAAAATCAACTTCTTTCTCTTTGGCATATTTCAACCATGTCTTTGCCATCAAAGCCTTGCATTCATAGCATCTGTTTATTGGATT
>CAYWJO010000092.1:0-2454 GCA_964458565.1 uncultured archaeon
ATAGATGATATCACAGACTCTTCTCAACTTCTGTGAATACCTCATTTAGAATACTGCATGCTCTATCTGCTTCGGTCATCGAGAGTTCTAGAGGCGGTTGAATCCTAATGACATTCCCATCTAAACCACCTTTTCCTATTAGAACACCCTTTTCTCTTGCACTTTCCATTACTTTGAGTATCTCTTTGCTCGCTGGCTCTTTGGATTCCTTATCCTTGACGAGTTCAATGCCAATCATCATACCCTGACCTCGAACATCTCCAATTATCTTATGGTCTTCTTTAAGACTCTCAAGCTGACTCTTCAGGTATTCCCCTAATTTTATCGCCTTACCCAAGTAATCATTTTCCTGAATGATTTCTATTACTGCAACAGCTCCAGCGCATGATAGTGGATTTCCTCCAAAAGTAGCAAAGGCATCTGTCATAGTGTACCCAGCTGCGTATTCAGGACGTGTAAGAAATCCTCCGATCGGAAGACCACTACCAAATCCCTTAGCCATAGTGATGATGTCCGGTTCGACATTTGAATGTTCGATACCCCACCATTTACCACCAGTTCTTCCAAAACCTGTTTGAACCTCATCCGAGATATAGAGACCTCCATACTCCTTAACAATCTCATGAACTATCTGGAAGTATTCAGATGGAGGCTGAATTATCCCTCCAACGCCTTGGATTGGTTCTGCAATAAATGCAGATAGTGCGTTATTTGTTTGTGTTCGAATAACCTCACGTAGATATCTTGCACACTCGAAATCACAGTCAGGATATTCTTTCCCAAAATGACACCGATAACAGTAGCCATACGGAGTGAAACGTACACCTGGTGGATGTGCTTCGGATACAGTTCTCCAACCTGAAGTTGTTATCTCTCTTGCAAGTGTGGTTCGTCCATGATAGCCTCTAGAACATGCAACGATGTATGGATTGTTGGTGTACTTTCTCGCCATGAACAAAGCTGCTTCGTTAGCTTCTGAACCACTATTAACTATATATGAATGTGTTAAGCCTTTTGTCGCAATGGATGCTAGTTTCTTAGCTAGGACTGCATAGGGAATTGTTGAGTATAACGTACTTGTGTAAATCAAGCGCTCTGCTTGCCACTTGATAGTGTCTACAAGCTTTTGATGCGAATAGCCGGTGATTGTTGTGCAGATTCCAGCAAATAAGTCAATGTAATCCTTCCCGTTACTATCAGTTAAAATTGCTCCATTACCTTCAACAAACAAAACTGGTTTTTCATAATAATGTCCAACAGCTGGAACAATATGCTTTTTCTCGATTTCAAGAATTTCTTCGCGTGTGTACTTCTTTTGCAGTTCTTCAGGCACTTTCAAGATCGGTCACCATTATCAATTTTGATGGATTAACGAATATACAGTCTTCCTAAAGACTTTAGGGGAAGGAGTACTATCGAATAATTCTAGGAGATGCTGAATCCATTGACTGAATATTCGCTTGAAATAGAGTTTGTAGGAGTTCATTTTAAGAATCCGTTTATGCTATCATCAGCTCCCCCAACGATGGATGCACGTCACATTATAAGAGCTGCAAAAATGGGTTGGGGCGGAGCTGTGATAAAAACAGTTGCTGAATCTCCTACAGTTGATCCACGTACACGATTGGGTGCTTTGTATCAAGGCGAACGTTTGATTGGAATGAACAATATCGAGCTGATTTCTCGAGCATCTCTTGAAACTTGGATAGAGGACTATATTCCAAAGATAAGACAAGAATCACCAGAAGACTTTGTCATTGTTGGAAGCATTATGAGTGACCCTGAACCTGAAGGATGGACCGCTATGGCAGAGGCCATGTCACAATCTCCCGTTGACATTATCGAGCTCAATGTATCATGTCCGCATGGTTCACCCGAGAGACATATGGGTGCATTCATCGGGCAAAATCCTGACCTCGTAGAGATGGTAACCAAGGCTGCAAAGAAAGGTACAGATCTTCCGGTATTGGTGAAATTGACTCCTAACGTCACGGATGTGGTGTCAATTGCTGAAGCAGCTGTAAAAGGTGGTGCTGATGGATTGTCCGCAATAAACACAGTACAGTCATTAGTTGGTATAGACGTGGAAACTGCAAACCCGCTCCCTCTAGCTTATGGATCAAAGTCAGGAGAGGAAATGAGTACATACGGTGGATTTTGTGGTCCTGCAGTACGCCCTATAGGCCTACGGATTGTTTCTCAGATTACACGTGCGTTCCCAAACACACCCGTTTCTGGTATGGGTGGAATCGAAGATTGGCGTAGTGCTGCAGAATATCTCATGGTGGGTTCGAAGACTCTGCAGATTTGCACTGCAGTGATGTGGCATGGATTTGGTATTATCAAGAAAATGTCTCAAGACCTTCTAGATTTCATGAGGCGTAAGGACTATGAAACTCTTGACATGATGGTTGGAAGAGCTCTACCTAAGTTGACTTCATGGGAGGCGCTTGC
>CAYWJO010000093.1:0-2275 GCA_964458565.1 uncultured archaeon
ATAATGAAAGTAAATGCAAGTGGTCATATCATCTTCTCAACATTCTATGGGGGTTCTGATACCGACTTTACTCGTGCGGTATCAATCGGTGATTCAGGACAGATCTACATAACTGGAGGAACATATGGAGGATCATTTCCCCTCGTAGGTGTTGAAAACCAAATCTTCAATTTTACTCGAGGTATCTTCATTCTCATCATGGACTCGATGGGAACAGAGATAATCTTCTCCGGTGTTCTCACCAATTCAGCCACCGAGGATGACTTCTCGGGTGCGTCTAATCTCGTCGTGATATCTGAGCACGAACTATGGCTTGGAGGTTACACTGAATGCGGGAGTTTTCCAACCACCGAGGATGCCTTCGATAGAACTTTCCAGGAGGACGAAGGTTTCATAGCAATGGTGGACCCGGTGAGCTGCACCTTGAACTATTCGAGTTTCTTTGGGGGGGGTGATTTGGATTCTATATCTGGACTTGCTGTGAATGAAGAAGGTGATATCGTCGCAGCTGGCAGAACAAGATCGTTAGATATTCCGATTTATAATGCACTGGAACCTGAAAAGATAGGCTCTGAATATGACAATGATGGGTTTGTATTCAGATTAGAACTAGAAGAAATACCCCCCGGTTGGACTCTGGATACTTTAACTGTCATCGTTGCTGGTGTCGGTATCGGATTCGTGACACTCGCTATTGTTATAGTGGTGATTAGAATGAGAAACCGGATATAGCGACCATCCTGAGAATTATCCGCGATATAAAAACCCTCTAGGAAGAATTACGCTTGTCTTAGAGCAAAGTCAAATTATTTTAAATTCATTCAACTCAGCCTGACGTCCGTGACAGGAGATGTCCCAATTTATCAACTGGAAGTCTTATTCTTCCTTTTACGTGTAATACGATGAGTGCAGCAAAGACTATGATTGCGCCAAAGATTGAAACACCAA
The DNA here is from genome assembly GCA_964458565.1 of uncultured archaeon. GTDB lineage: Archaea > Asgardarchaeota > Thorarchaeia > Thorarchaeales > Thorarchaeaceae > CAYWJO01. The sequence continues at coordinate 949 of CAYWJO010000093.1, forward strand.
GAGCGGCATCCAATGCAACCAAGAATGGAGCCACTCCGCTACCGACTGCAATCAGATAAGAGAAGTCTGAGGAGTATGATAGGTTCTGTTCAGACTCCATTGTTGCAGCATATGGGAGTTCTTCATTATAATGTTTGATTATTTCAATCTCGATGGTTCCCATTGCAATTTCTACTCCGCCTCCCATATCGAGAACAAGATTATTGATGACTAGTGTGCCGCCCATGAGATGGACGAACTTTGACGGAGCCCAAGCATCTAGCAGCATACTTCCACCAATCATCTTGCCATCTGCAATTGAATCAGTTATCTCAAAAAGTGCCCTCTCACCTTTAAGATTGTGATATACACCCTTGATATCCTGCCAGATGGGGTAAAATGCGATCGAATCGAATTCCAGATTCTGGATGATACTGCGTCCTAATGCAGTCTTTCCATAGTAGAACCCTATCAGACCCCACATATGATGTTGAGTCACTGTTGGCTGATGGTGTTGATAGAGATACGTCAGACCAAACCGGGAGCGAATCAAGAAGCTCTCTGTTCCATCTTCCAGGTGAAATGACACTCTGTATGTGAATTCATCCACATCAAATGATTGAAGTTTTGCAGTAAAACCATCGGACATTGTTGAAGGTGCTGCATTGACTCTAATCGGTACTACCATTATTCCAATCATAGTCAGTCCTAGTATCAGTACTGCCATCTTCCATGTCCGATTCAGCATTCTCTAAACACCTCGAATTGCATAGATACCAATATCTTTTGTATAAAAGGGACTTGTGGTACCAGCAATTTTAAACTGTGATAAAAAATGAAGATAAAACTTCATTCTCACATAGACTTTTTTGTATTCAATAATTAGTATAAGTGAGGGAATGTATTCGCTATGCAAGAAGTAATGTTCAGTATTAATATCCCGAGTCTATTATTGCTTGGTTATCTAATTGCAGCATTGCTGCTATACCTAGGTATGAAGGAGACTGAAAAACCGCACTTAAAATACAAGTATCTTTGGACGGGCATCAATCTTCTGGGAGTAATGTGTATTGTCACCCCATTTAGTTGGTATGGCTACTGGGTTGCTATTCATGGGTACGTACAGATGACAATTTCAGACCTATTTGTTCTAACTGCGTTCTCCATTGTAGGTGGTCGAATCTTCGGTTATACACAAACCTTGCAGCATGACTAGAGTTGTAGAATGAGTGGTGGGGACGGGGAGATTTGAACTCCCGATCGACGAGTTTCGCCTAGACGACGGTCCATTATTGACCCCGTAGTACCAGGCTCGAATCGAGCCCAGATCTGGAGCCCGTCGCCATGC